>NZ_JBVIRL010000003.1:271772-425043 GCF_055576085.1 Kitasatospora sp. NPDC033851
GCGGGGCGGCGCTAGCGGGCCGTGTTCATCTGGGGGGTGGCACGGCCGCCCCCCGGGGGGGGGGGCCCCCCCCCGGGCCCCCCCGCCGCCGTTCTCGTTCCTCCGCCTCCCGCACCGCCCGCGCTCAGAACGGTCGCAGCGCCGGCTCCTTGCGCCCGCCGCCGAGCAGCCGCTCCAGCGCCCCCTCCACGTCCCCCCGCCAGGAGAGCGTGGTCCGCGCCTCCAGCCGCAGCCGCGGGTAGCGGACGTGCGGCCGGACGGTCTTGAAGCCGACCGCGAGCAGGTGGTCGGCCGGCAGCACACAGCTGGTCGGCAGCCGTCCGGCCGAGCCGAAGGCCTCGATCGCCCGCACCCCGCGCCCGATCAGGTCCTTGGCCACCGTCTGCACCAGCACCCGGCCGAGCCCCTGGCGCTGGTAGCCCGGCAGCACCCGGCTGACCATCAGCTGAACGGCGTCCGGCGAGACCGGGCTGGTCGGGAAGGACTGCGAGCGGGGGACGTAAGCGGGCGGCGCGTAGAGCACGAACCCCGCGGGCTGGTCGTCCACATAGACGATCCGACCGCAGGAGCCCCACTCCAGCAGCACCGTGGAGATCCACCCCTCCTTCTCCAGCTCCGGCTTCCCGGACTCCACCGCCTCCTTCGCACTGACCGGGTCCAGCTCCCAGAACACACAGGAACGGCAGCCGTTCGGCAGGTCCCCGAGGTTGTCCAGCGTCAGCGGAGCCATCCGGCGTCCCATTGCCCGTACCTCCTCCTCCACCTCACCGTCGAGCATTCCCCCACGAACACCGATGGGTGCATGTTTCACGTGAAACAGCGCTCACGTGAAGCATGCACCCATCGGGTCGGTGCCCTCGGCCCCGAAGTCCGGCTCAACCCTGCGACAGCCGCAGACCGTCCTCGCCGGGGGCCATGCTGTCCAGGATCCGGTTGAGGTCCTCCACCGAACCGAACTCCAGCACCACCTTGCCCTTGCCCAGCTTGCCGCCACGCTGCGAGACCTCGACCTTGACCCGGGTGTCGAAACGGTCCGACAGCCGGCTCGCGAGGTCGTTGAAGGCCGGGGAGAGCAGCTTGCCCGCCTTGGGGGCCTGGCGCCTCGGCTTGTCCGCCTCGGTCTCCGCCGCCGAATTGATCATCATGACGATCTCCTCGACGTTGCGCACGCTCAGGCCCTCGGCGTTGATCCGGGCCGCCACCTGCTCCTGGCGCTCCGGGGCGGACAGGCCCAGCAGCGCCCTCGCGTGCCCGGCCATCACGGTGCCGGCCGCCACCCTGGTCTGGACGGTCGGCGGCAGCTTCAGCAGCCGCAGCGTGTTGGAGACGTGCGAGCGCGAGCGACCGACCCGGTCGGCCAGCTGGTCGTGGGTGCAGGAGAAGTCCCGCAGCAGCTGGTCGTAGGCGGCGGCCTCCTCCAGCGGGTTCAGCTCGGCGCGCTGCAGGTTCTCCAGGAGGGCGTCCAGCAGCAGCTTGTCGTCCTCGGTGGCCCGGACGATCGCCGGGATCCGCTCCAGCCCGGCCTCCCGGGAGGCACGCCAGCGGCGCTCGCCCATGATCAGCTCGAAGCTGTCGACACCGACCTGGCGCACCACGATCGGCTGGAGCAGACCGACCTCCTTGATGGAGGTCGCCAGCTCGGCCAGCTTGTCCTCGTCGAAGACCTCACGCGGCTGGCGCGGGTTGGGGGTGATCGCGTCCAGCGGCAGCTCGGCGAAGTAGGCACCCGCCGGCTGGGCCTGCTCGGCCTGCTTCTCCGCGGCCGCCCGGGCCGCCACCGTGCCGCGGCCACTCGGCAGCGGCGGCACCGAGGCCGGCGCCGTCCCGCCGTTCGCCCCCACCGGGGCCGGTGCGGGCGCGGCTGTCGCAGACTTCGCCGCCGCCTCGCCGTCCACCGGCGCGGCGGGGCGGATCAGCGCCTCCAGCCCTCGACCCAGACCCCTGCGACCACTCACTGATGACCCTCCGTCGTGCCGTGCTGTGCCACCGGGGCGCCGTGCCCCTGCTGGCCGTCCCGCCGCTGACTCACCAGCGAGCCGCCCTCGCCCACCGCACGCAGCGCGAGCTCGCGGGCGGCCTCCAGGTAGGAGAGCGCCCCGGTCGAGCCCGGGTCGTAGGTGAGCACCGTCTGCCCGTAACTGGGCGCCTCCGAGATGCGCACCGAGCGCGGGATCGCCGTGCTCAGCACCTCTTGCGGGAAGTGGGTCCGGACCTCCTCGGCGACCTGGGCCGCCAGCCTGGTCCGGGCGTCGTACATGGTGAGCAGGATCGTCGACACGTGCAGCGCGGGGTTGAGGTGCGCGCGCACCAGCTCGACGTTGCGCAGCAGCTGGCCGAGGCCCTCCAGCGCGTAGTACTCGCACTGGATCGGGATCAGCACCTCCTGGCCGGCGACCAGGGCGTTGACCGTCAGCAGGCCCAGTGAGGGCGGGCAGTCGATCAGGATGTAGTCGAGCGGCTGCTCGTAGGCCGCGATGGCACGCTGGAGCCGGCTCTCCCGGGCCACCAGGGAGACCAGCTCGATCTCTGCGCCGGCCAGGTCGATGGTGGCGGGGACGCAGAACAGTCCCTCGACGTCGTGCACCGGCTGCACCACGTCGGCCAGCGGCTTGCCCTCCACCAGGACGTCGTAGATGGACGGCACCTCGGCGTGGTGGTCGATGCCCAGCGCCGTGGAGGCGTTGCCCTGCGGGTCGAGGTCGACGACCAGGACGCGCAGCCCGTGCATGGCCAGCGAGGCGGCCATGTTCACGGTGGTGGTGGTCTTGCCCACCCCGCCCTTCTGGTTGGCGACCACGATCACCCGGGTCGCGGCGGGCCGGGGCAGCCCCTCACCCGCTCGGCCGATCGCCTGAACCGCAGCCTGGGCAGCCCGTGCGATGGGCGTGTCATCGATCTGGTCGATGGTCTCCGAGTCCTGCATGGGGGTCAGTGTTTCACGTGAAACCGGAGCGGCAACAGTCGCCGCCCGGAAGAGGCCGAGCCCGCGGCGGAGCCGCAGATCAAGACTGTCCGAGAGCAAGGAGCGACGTTTCACGTGAAACACCATGCCCGCTATGCCGGAAATCTGACGTTGCGACACTCCGGTCTCCCCGGGGCGCCTCCCGGCCGGAGGCCTGGGGAGACCGGGTCCGTCGGTCACCCGAACGACGACGGGCGGACGCTCCTCCCGTTCAGGAGGCCCGTCCGCCCGTCTCCGTTCGTGTCCGGTGTCGCCCGGATCAGCGGGTGCGGCGCCGCCCGCCCCGGGCGCCCCGCTCGCCGTTGCGGGCGGTCGCGTTGCGGCCCGCCCGGGCCGCCTTGGCCCGCCGGGTCGCGGCCTTCACACCGCCGGGGCTCTCCCCCGCCTTGACCTGGACCACCCGGGTCGAAGTCTCCAGAGTGCCTTCGCCGACCGAGATCACGCTCCACTCGACCGCGCCCAGCTTGGCCAGCCCGGCGCGCGAGTCGGCCAGCTCCTGCTCCGCGCTGTCCCCCTTGAGCGCCAGCATCTGACCGTGCGGGCGCAGCAGCGGCATGCCCCAGCCGGCCAGCCGCTCCAGCGGCGCCACCGCCCGGGCGGTCACCACGTCCACCGCGAGCTTGCCGACCATCTCCTCGGCGCGACCACGCAGCACCGTGACGTTGTCCAGCCCGAGCTCCCGGACGACCTCCTCCAGGAAGGTGGTCCGGCGCAGCAGCGGCTCCAGCAGCGTCACCGAGACGTCCGGACGGGCCAGCGCCACCGGGATGCCGGGCAGCCCGGCGCCGGAGCCGACGTCGCACAGGGTGATGCCGCCGGGAAGCAGCTCGGCCAGCACCGCGCAGTTGAGCACGTGGCGGTCCCAGAGCCGGGGCACCTCGCGCGGCCCGATCAGCCCGCGCTGGACACCCGCGGTGGCCAGCAGCTCCGTGTAGCGGACCGCGGCGTCGAAGCGATCGCCGAAGACCTCCTGGGCGGCGGCCGGCGCCTCACCCGGCCCGGCCACCTCGCTCGGCTCAGCCACCTCGGCGGCCCGCCCCTCGGCGGCCGGGTCCACGTCCGCCCCCGGCCGGCCGGCAGCCGCGTTCTCCGTGTCCATCTCGACCTCTCCGATCCCCGGATCCACCGACCCGCTCAACGCACTGTTTCACGTGAAACGTCTCCCGCGGGTCGCTCCCCGCGGAAGGGACGACGACCCCGCCCGCACGAGGCGGACGGGGTCGCGTCCGGTGAAGCTCTCCGGCCGCCTCGGCGGCCGGTCATCGACAGCCGGCCTCAGGCCGGCAGCACGACCACGCACCGCTGGGGCTCTTCGCCCTCGGACTCGCTGCGCAGACCGGCCGCGGCGACCGCGTCGTGGACGACCTTGCGCTCGAACGGCGTCATCGGACGCAGCTTGACCTGTTCGCCGCTGCTCTTCGCCTGCTCGGCGGCCTCGGCGCCGAGCGTGGCCAGCTCGGTGCGCTTGCGGGCCCGGAAGCCGGCAATGTCCAGCATGAGGCGGCTGCGCTCGCCGGTCTCCCGGTGGACAGCCAACCGGGTCAGCTCCTGCAGCGCCTCCAGCACCTCGCCGTCCTGGCCGACCAGGCGCTGCAGCGCGCGGTCGTTGCCGTCGCCGACGATGGAGACCAGGGCGCGGTCGCCCTCGACGTCCATGTCGATGTCACCGTCGAGGTCGGCGATGTCGAGCAGACCCTCCAGGTAGTCCGCCGCGATGTCCCCCTCCTGCTCCAGGCGGGTGATGACGCTCTCGTCGGCGCTGGCGACGGCCTCGGCCTCGACGGCGGAGGTGGTGCCTTCCGTCACTGATGGACTCCTTCGGAGATGGGCCCGTCTGGCGGGCCGGGAACGAAGCTCTTCGCGGCTGTCCTGACCGGCCCGGGGCCGGTCAGGACTTCCTCTTCGGCCGCTGGCCGCCGCCACGCTTCGGCTGCTGCCGGGTGCCCTGCTTGGTACCGGTCGGCTTGGCCGCGCCCTGCTTGGCGGCCTCGGGCTTGGCCTCCGGCTCGACCGGGACGGCGTCGACGGGCTCCTCGGCCTCGGTGTCCTTGCTCAGCTCGGCCGTCGGGTGTCCGCCCTGCTGGCGCTGCGACTTGGACTGCCGGCGGGGCTGCTGGCGACGTGCCTGCACCGACTCCTCGACCACCGCGGAGGCGGTCGCCGCGGCGGTGATGGCCTCCTTGGACGGGGGCAGCATGCCCCAGAGCGCGCCCTTGATCTCCGTGCCGTCCGGACGCAGTCGGCCCGCCTTCTTCAGCCGCGCCTGGCGCTCCTGGAAGGCCTTGCTGCCCGGGGTCGGGTTGTTGTGGATGACGATCAGCTGCTGGCCCATCGACCACACGTTGGTGGTCAGCCAGTAGACCAGGACACCCACCGGGAAGTTGATGCCCATCACGGCGAACATGACCGGGAAGACGTACATCAGCATCTTCTGCTGCTGCATGAACGGCGTCTTCACCGTGAGGTCGACGTTCTTGGTCATCAGCTGGCGCTGGGTGACGAACTGCGACAGCGACATCATGATGATCATCACCGCGGTGACGATCTTGACACTGGTCTCGCTGCTGCTGACGAAGGTCGCGGAGAGCGGGGCACCGAAGATGTGTGCCTTGCCGGCGCTCACCAGCAGGTCGCCGTGGATGACGCCGATGTCGTGGCCCTTGGCGACCTTGGCGAGCACGCCGTAGAGGGCGGTGAAGAACGGCGCCTGCACGAGGATGGGAAGGCAGCTGGAGAACGGGTTGGTACCCGCCTCCTTGTACAGCTTCATCATCTCTTCGGACTGGCGCTGCCGGTCGTTCTTGTAGCGCTCCTGGATGGCCTTCATCTTCGGCTGGATCGCCTGCATGGCCCGGGTCGCCTTGATCTGCTTCACGAAGAGCGGGATCAGGCAGATCCGGATGACGACCACCATCGAGGCGATGGCCAGACCCCAGGCCCAGCCACCGTCCGGGTCAAAGACGTTGCTGTACAGCGAGTGGAACTGGACGATGATCCAGGACACCGCTGTGTACAGGGGATTCAGGAAGGAGAAGGTCACCGGTCAGGCTCCTTGGACAGGTGGATTGGCCGCACGGGACCAATGGTCGCCGGGCCCTCGGGGTCCGGACCGGCGGGGGTGGCGGTCACCGGATCTCCGGTGGCGGACCGGCTCTTCAGCCAGTCTCGCAACCGCCGGTGCCACACCGGATGCTTACGCGGCGGGACGTGATCGACCCCGCCGGGCGTCCACGGATTGCAGCGCAGGATGCGCCAGGCGGTCAGTCCGCCGCCCTTGACCGCCCCGTGCACCTTCACGGCCTCGAAGCCGTAGTGCGAGCAGGAGGGGTAGTAGCGGCACACCGGACCGAGCAGTGGGCTGATCGTCCACTGGTAGACCCTGATCAGACCCATCAGCAGGTACTTCATCGCCCTGCTCCCGTCGGCACCGTGGCAGCGGGCTCGGCCTTCAGCAACCGCTTCAGCGCCGCGTCCAGGTCACGCTCGAGATCCTGGTACGAGGCGGACGCGGCCTGGGGCAGCGCACGCACCACTATCAGGCTACCGGCGGGCAGCCTGGACAGACGATCACGAACGAGATGGCGCAACCTGCGCTTCACCAGGTTGCGGACGACCGCCGGGCCAACGGCCTTGCTCACGACGAAACCCGCACGCGCCGAAGGAGTCCCCTCGGCGACGTGCGGGCGGGAGTCGCTGGTCCGGTCGGTCTGCCCCTGGGGGTCACCATCTCTGCTGAGATGGACGACCAGAAGGGGCCGACCTGCCCGGCGACCGCGTTTCACCGCGGTCGCGAAGTCCTGGCGCCGCCGCAGCCGATTCTCGGAGGGCAGCACAACAGACTCTGGCGCGGATCAGGCGGACAGGCTGGTGCGGCCCTTGCCACGGCGGGCGGCCAGGATGGCACGGCCGGCGCGGGTACGCATACGCAGCCGGAAGCCGTGGGTCTTCGCGCGGCGACGGTTGTTCGGCTGGAAGGTGCGCTTGCTCACTCGGGGGCTCCTGAGGTGAATCGTAGGATGACGGGAAGTCGCTTGGCCGTCACCGTGCGTCCGCGTGATCTCCCCTGATATCGGAAATCCGGCCCATCGCCCCAGTTCGGCTGGGGTTTGAGGCAATCCACGGCGCCCGTGCTGCGCGCCTTATGGAGCGGGTGGACCCGCGGACATGCGGCAGCGGCCATCGACAACTCGACCTGGTTACGGTACGCGGGACGAGGGCCGAGGGTCAAACCAGCCGTCTGCGACCCGCTTTACCCACAGCCTGTGGACAACGACTTGATCCGGCCCTGTTCGCTGACTACCGTTGCAGAACTTGTCTGGTTTGTTCTTGGAAAGCGTGCACCAGTGGCTGATGTCAACAGCGACCTCGTCCCGGTCTGGGCCAGGGTCGTCGAGCGGCTGGTCAACGACCCCGATGTCGGGGAGATGGACAAGCAGTGGGTGCAGCGCACCCAGCCGATGTGGATGATGCACGACACCGCCCTGCTGGCGACCCCGAACGAGCGGGCCAAGCAGGTGCTCGAGGGCCGGCTGCTGCCGCAGCTGACCGAGGCCCTCAGCCGCGAGCTCAGCCGACCGGTCCGGATCGCCGTGATGGTCGACGCCAACGCCGTACCGACCACCCCCGCCCCCCAGGCCCCTGAGCCGTACCCGGGCCCGGCCGAGGACACCGGCGGCTACGGCGGCCAGGACTACCAGCAGCAGTACGAGCAGGACCAGCCCTACGAGCAGCGCCAGCCGTACGAGCAGGACCAGCCCTACGGGCAGGACTACGAGCGGCCCCGCTACGACACCGGCGGCTACGAGCAGCGCCCGGCACCGTACGGCGGCCCGTCCGGCGGCCCGCAGGGATGGCCTGGCTACCAGGAGCAGGGGCCCGGCCACTACGAGTCCGACGAGCCCGCGGCCCGTCCGGCGCCGCGCCCCCTCCCGGGCCCGCCCGCGACCACCCAGGGCGACCTCTTCGGCGGCGCCTACGGCCCCGGCCCGAACGAGCAGCCCCGCGGCGGCGCCGGCCGCCGGTCCGCGGGCTCCCGGCCCTCCGGCGGCCGCCCGGCGGAGAAGGCCGGCCCGGAGCGGTCCGGCGACCGTCCCGGCGTCCCCGGCGTGCCCGCCCCGCCCGGCGCTCCCCCGGCCGGCGGCTCCCGCAAGGACGAGCCGGCCGCCCGGCTGAACCCCAAGTACCTGTTCGACACCTTCGTCATCGGCGCCAGCAACCGCTTCGCGCACGCGGCGGCGGTGGCGGTCGCCGAGGCTCCGGCCAAGGCCTACAACCCGCTCTTCATCTACGGCGAGTCCGGGCTGGGCAAGACCCACCTGCTGCACGCCATCGGGCACTACTCGCGCAGCCTCTTCCCGGGCACCCGGGTGCGCTACGTGTCCTCGGAGGAGTTCACCAACGAGTTCATCAACTCGATCCGGGACGGCAAGGCGGACACCTTCCGCCGCCGCTACCGGGACATGGACATCCTGCTCGTGGACGACGTTCAGTTCCTCGCGAGCAAGGAGTCCACGCAGGAGGAGTTCTTCCACACCTTCAACACCCTCCACAACGCGAACAAGCAGATCGTCCTCTCGTCGGACCGGCCGCCCAAGCTGCTGACCACGCTGGAGGACCGGCTGCGCAACCGCTTCGAGTGGGGTCTGATCACCGACGTCACCCCGCCGGAGCTGGAGACCCGGATCGCGATCCTGCGCAAGAAGGCGATCCAGGAGCAACTCAACGCTCCCGCCGACGTGTTGGAGTTCATCGCGTCCCGGATCACCCGCAACATCCGGGAGCTGGAGGGCGCCCTGATCCGGGTCACCGCCTTCGCCAACCTCAACCGGGCCCCGGTGGACCTGGAGTTGGCCGGGATCGTCCTCAAGGACCTGATCCCGGGCGGGGACGAGGACGCCGGCCCGGAGATCACCGCGCAGGTCATCATGCAGCAGACCGCCGCGTACTTCGGCCTGGGCGTGGACGACCTCTGCGGATCCTCGCGCAGCCGCGTGCTGGTGACGGCCCGCCAGATCGCCATGTACCTGTGCCGGGAGCTCACCGACCTGTCGCTGCCGAAGATCGGCGCGCAGTTCGGCGGCCGCGACCACACCACGGTGATGCACGCGGACCGCAAGATCCGCTCGCTGATGGCCGAGCGCCGCTCGATCTACAACCAGGTCACCGAACTCACCAACCGCATCAAGAGCTAGCCGCCGCGGCACACCGTCGCGACACCCGCCGCGACACCTCCGCACAGCGCTGCCCGGAGGGCGTCAGGAGCGATCCTGACGCCCTTTCGGCATATCCACGGGTGTGTATCCGGCGCCGGCTGGGCAGGGATGTGGTCGACGGATGATGTGCCAGTCCACAGCCCGCGCCGAACAACTGACCGGTGATTCGAAAACCCGGGGCGCGCAAGGCCGTTGTCCACAGGACGGACGCCTTCCCCGTAGTCCACAGGCCGGGGCGTCCGGAGTTATCCAGAATTCGTCCACAGGCCGGTCGCCGCTACGCTCTTCCGCGCAGGTCAGGTGCCTGTGGACTTGTGCACAACGGTTATCCACAGGGTGTGGACAATTGACGGCCTGCCAGTGGGCCATCCGGGTTGTCCACCGGTTGTCCCCAGGCTGGAGGCGGTTATCCCCAGGTTGTCCACAGCATCGTCCACAGTTCGACAACCGTGTGCCGGTGTTCATACCCTGGTGTGAAAGGCGTCACGAAAAGTTGACCGGCGCCCGTGGATAACCGGGCCCGGATCTGGGGATAGCCCTGGGGATAACCTGTGGATACCCAGCGTGCCCTGTGGGTAACGCTCGGCTGTCCACAGCGCGGCCTGCCCGTCCACAGCCGCCGTCCACACCCACTGTGGACAAAATTCGGGCCCTGACCTGCGGAAACGAGGTTATCCACGGTTTCCACAGGCCCTACTACTACCACTACACAGTTAGACCATGAACCTGCTTTCAAAGTGGGTGGGCCCCAAATCTGTGGACAACCGCTCCCCGACATCTGTTCGGGTTGCTTCCGCCCGTCTGCCCCGTCTGTCGGCGGAGTACGTCAGACTGTCCTTGCGACTGGAAGCGGAGTGAGCAGAGCTCGGCGGACAGCCCAACCGACGATCAAGATCAGACGAACCAGAGTGCGAGCGGGAGCGCTCGATCCAGGAGGCGGTTACCGGTGAAGTTCCGGGTGGAGCGTGACGTCCTCGCGGAGGCGGTGGCCTGGGCTGCCCGCAGCCTCCCGGCACGGCCGCCGGTGCCGGTGCTGGCCGGCCTGCTGCTGACGGCACAGGAGGGCAGCCTGGCCCTGTCCGGCTTCGACTACGAGGTCTCGGCCCGGGTCGAGCTCGAGGCGGACGTCGAGGAGGCCGGCACCGTCCTGGTCTCCGGTCGACTGCTGAACGACATCTCCCGCAACCTTCCCAACAGGCCTGTGGAGATCTCCACCGACGGCCAGCGGGTCAGCGTGGTCTGCGGCAGCTCCCGCTTCACCCTCCCCACCCTCCCGGTGGACGAGTACCCGGCCCTGCCCCAGATGCCGACCGCCACCGGCACCGTCTCCGGGGACGTCTTCGCCTCCGCGGTCAGCCAGGCCGCCGTCGCCGCCGGCCGGGACGACACCCTGCCGGTGCTCACCGGCGTCCGGGTCGAGATCGAGGGCGACCGGATCACCCTGGCCGCCACCGACCGCTACCGCTTCGCCGTCCGCGACCTGCTGTGGAAGCCCGAGCAGTCGGACATCTCCGCGGTCGCCCTGGTCCCCGCCAAGACCCTGCAGGACATCGCCAAGTCCCTGGGCAGCGGCGACACCGTCTCCATCGCGCTCTCCTCGGGCGGCGCGGGCGAGGGCCTGATCGGCTTCGAGGGCGCCGGCCGCCGGACCACCACCCGGCTGCTGGAGGGTGAGTTCCCCAAGTTCCGCAGCCTCTTCCCGACCGAGTTCAACGCGATCGCCGCGATCCAGACCCAGCCCTTCCTGGAGGCGCTCAAGCGCGTCTCGCTGGTCGCCGAGCGCAACACCCCGGTCCGCCTCAACTTCGAGGAGGGCGTGCTGACCCTGGAGGCCGGTTCGGGCGACGACGCCCAGGCCACCGAGCGCATCGAGGCCTCCCTGGAGGGCGACGCCATCTCGATCGCCTTCAACCCGGGCTACCTGGAGGAGGGCCTCAAGGCCATCGACTCCGCCTACGCCCAGCTCAGCTTCACCACCCCGACCAAGCCCGCACTGCTCAGCGGCAAGGTCTCGGTGGACGCCGAGGAGGACAAGGCCTACCAGTACCTGATCATGCCGGTCCGCCTCTCCGGCTGATGCCGAGGATCGGCTGATCCCGTTCCGCGTGACCGTCCACAGGCTGTGCACACCCGCTGTGCACAGCCTGTGGACGTCTCCCCCGGTCGGCCCGACCGCAGGCGGGCCACGGCGGTTCAGCGCGTAGGCTCAAGGAGCGCGGCAACGGCGCCGCCGGCAGGCACGTCACCACAGGTAAGGACTTGGTCATGGAGCTCGGCCTCATCGGTCTCGGCAAGATGGGCGGCAACATGCGCGAGCGGATCCGCCGCGCCGGCCACACCGTCATCGGCTACGACCGCAACCCGGACATCTCCGACGTCGAGAGCCTGCAGGAGCTCGTCAGCAAGCTGCAGGGCCCGCGCGTGGTCTGGGTGATGGTCCCGGCCGGCGCCGCCACCCAGGCGACCGTCGACGAGCTCGCCGAGCTGCTCTCCCCCGGCGACGTGGTGGTCGACGGCGGCAACTCCCGCTGGACGGAAGACATCAAGCACGCCGAGTCGCTGGCCGCCAAGGGCATCGGCTTCGTCGACTGCGGCGTCTCCGGCGGCGTCTGGGGCCTGGAGAACGGCTACGCGCTGATGTACGGCGGCGACGCCGAGCACGTCGCCAAGGCCAAGCCGGTCTTCGACGCGCTCAAGCCCGAGGGCGACTTCGGCTCGGTGCACGCGGGCGCGGTGGGCGCCGGCCACTTCGCCAAGATGGTCCACAACGGCATCGAGTACGCGATGATGCAGGCCTTCGCCGAGGGCTGGGAGCTGCTGGAGGCCGCCCCCGAGGTCACCGACGTGCGCGAGGTCTTCCGCAGCTGGCAGGAGGGCACCGTCATCCGCTCCTGGCTGCTGGACCTGGCCGTCCGCGCCCTGGACGACGACGAGCACCTGGCCAAGCTCAAGGGCTGGGCCGCCGACTCCGGCGAGGGCCGCTGGACCGTCGAGGCCGCGATCGACCACGCCGTGCCGCTGCCGGCGATCACCGCCTCGCTGTTCGCCCGCTTCGCCTCCCGCCAGGACGACTCGCCGCAGATGAAGATGATCGCCGCGCTGCGCAACCAGTTCGGCGGCCACGCGGTCGAGTCGAAGTAGTCCCTATCGGGGCGCAGGCCCCACCCGGGGCGCAGGCCCCGGCTCCATCCACAGAAGGCGGGCGCAGTCCACAGCCATGCACGTCGCGCATCTGTCGCTCGCCGACTTCCGGTCGTACGCCCGGGTCGAGGTGCCCCTCGACCCGGGCGTGACGGCGTTCGTGGGGCCCAACGGCCAGGGCAAGACCAACCTGGTCGAGGCGATCGGCTACGTCGCCACCCTGGGCAGCCACCGGGTCGCCACCGACGCCCCGCTGATCCGGCTGGGCGCCGAGCGGGCGGTGATCCGCACCTCGGTGGTGGACCGCGGCCGATCCACCCTGGTCGAGCTGGAGCTGACTCCGGGCAAGGCCAACCGGGCCCGGATCAACCGCTCCGACAACGTCCGCCCGCGCGACGTGCTGGGCCTGCTGCGCACCGTGCTGTTCGCCCCCGAGGACCTCAGCCTGGTCAAGGGCGACCCGGGCGAGCGCCGGCGCTTCCTGGACGAGCTGCTGACCGCCCGCGCGCCCCGGCTGGCCGGCGTGCGGCAGGACTACGAGCGGGTGCTCAAGCAGCGCAACGCCCTGCTGAAGACCGCCGCGATGGCCCGCCGGGCCGGTGGCGGCAAGGGCGCGGACCTGTCCACCCTGGAGGTCTGGGACGGTCACCTGGCGCGCGCCGGCGCCGAGTTGACGGCCTTCCGGATCCAGCTGGTGGCCGCCCTGCAGCCGCTGGTGACGGCCGCGTACGGGCAGCTGGCCCCCGGCGGCGGCGAGACCACCCTGGAGTACCGCAGCTCCTTCGAGGGCGAGCTGCCGACCAGCCGCGAGCAGGCCGAGGAGCAGCTGCTGGGGGCGCTGCAGGCGGCCCGCAAGCAGGAGGTCGATCGCGGCCTCACGCTGGTCGGCCCGCACCGGGACGAGCTGGTGCTCAAGCTCGGCCCGCTGCCCGCCAAGGGCTACGCCAGCCACGGCGAGTCCTGGTCGTACGCGCTCGCGCTGCGGCTGGCCTCGTACGAGCTGTTGCGCGCCGACGGCGGTGAGCCGGTGCTGATCCTGGACGACGTGTTCGCCGAGCTGGACGCGGCCCGCCGGGACCGGCTGGCCGAACTGGTGGCCGACGGCGAGCAGGTGCTGGTGACCGCGGCGGTCGCCGAGGACGTGCCGAAGGCGCTGGCCGGTGCCCGGTTCACGGTCTCCGACGGCGCCGTGCGCCGCATCGACGCCTGACCGCGCACCCGTTCCACGACCCCCGCCGCGATCCGCGGCCGCCGAGCGCTCCCGTAGGCTGGAGGGCTCGGCGGGCGTGCGACCGCGACCGTTGTCCACAGGCTGGGGAAAGGAGATCGCCGTGAGCGAGCCGGCGGAGAACTCCCCCCAGCCCGGCACCCCCGGTACCCCCGAGCCGACCGGTGCCGATCTCGCCCGCTCCGCGCTGCGGGCGGCCCGCGCCCAGGCCCGCCAGCGCGGCGAGCAGGTCCGGGAGAAGCGCGAGGCCAAGCGGCACGGCCTGCGCAGCGGGGCCCGTTCGGACGGACGCGACCCGGTCCCACTGGGCGCGGCGCTGAACCGGTTGCTGACCGAGCGCGGCTGGGAGTCCTCGGCCGCCGTCGGCGGGGTGATGGGCCGCTGGCCGCAGATCGTCGGCCCGGACATCGCCGCGCACTGCCACCCCTCCTCCTACGACGAGGCCGCCGCGGTGCTCACCGTGCAGTGCGACTCCACCGCGTGGGCCACTCAACTGCGGTGGCTGGCGCGGCAGTTGGTGGCCCGTCTGAATCACGAGCTGGGCCACGGCACGGTCAAGACCATCAAGGTGCTGGGCCCGGCGGCGCCCGCCCGCGGCTACGGCCGGCTGCGTGCGCCGGGGAGCAAGGGGCCGGGCGACACCTGGGGGTGACCGGAACGCCGGTCCGTCGGCGGCGGCGCGGATCGGACGGCGATCTTCCGGAACCCCTGACAGCCCTCCCAGGAGCTCTGGGGCCCCCGGGCGAGTATCGGGACATGTGCAGAGGGGATTCAGGGCGGCGTATCTGCCTTCAAGGGCTGCCAAACGCCCATCTCTGTCAGTCGTACCGGTAGACTGAAAGCCAAACACTGTTGCTAGTGGCAACCGAGTCGAAACGCCGTGGTCGCACGCTCGCCCGCACGGGGCGGGGATGCGGCCCGTGCTGTGCCAGAGAGGGCGCTTCGTGGCCGATTCCGGCAACCCCAGCCAGACCCCAGACCAGTCCGACCAGGCTTCCTACACCGGTAGCAACATCCAGGTGCTGGAAGGCCTCGACGCCGTCCGCAAGCGCCCCGGCATGTACATCGGTTCCACCGGCGAGCGCGGCCTGCACCACCTGGTGCAGGAGGTCGTGGACAACTCCGTCGACGAGGCGATGGCGGGGTACGCCGACACCATCGACGTCACGATCATGGCCGACGGCGCGGTCCGGGTGGTCGACAACGGCCGAGGCATTCCGGTCGACATCGTCCCCGGGCAGGAGAAGCCGGCCGTCGAGGTCGTGCTCACCGTGCTGCACGCGGGCGGCAAGTTCGGCGGCGGCGGCTACGCGGTCTCCGGCGGTCTGCACGGCGTCGGCGTCTCCGTGGTGAACGCGCTCTCCACCCGCCTCGCGGTCGAGATCCTCCGGGACGGCCACCGCTGGACCCAGGACTACAAGATGGGCGCGCCGGTCGCCCCCCTGGTCAAGGGCGAGGCCACCGAGCGCACCGGGACCATCGTCACGTTCTGGGCCGACCCGGACATCTTCGAGACCACGGTCTACTCCTTCGAGACGCTCTCCCGGCGCTTCCAGGAGATGGCGTTCCTCAACAAGGGCCTGACCATCTCGCTGACCGACGAGCGCCCGGAGCACGCGGACGAGGACGGCAACCCGCTCTCCGTCACCTACAAGTACGACGGCGGCATCGCGGACTTCGTCACCCACCTCAACTCCCGCAAGGGCGAGGTGATCCACCCCTCGGTGATCGACTTCGAGGCGGAGGACAAGGACAAGACGATCTCCGTCGAGGTCGCCATGCAGTGGAACTCCTCGTACACCGAGGGGGTCTACAGCTTCGCCAACACCATCCACACGCACGGCGGCGGTACCCACGAGGAGGGCTTCCGCGCCGCGCTGACCGGCCTGGTGAACCGCTACGCGCGGGACAAGAAGCTGCTCCGCGACAAGGACGACAACCTCTCCGGCGAGGACATCCGCGAGGGTCTGACCGCGATCATCTCGGTCAAGCTCGGCGAGCCGCAGTTCGAGGGCCAGACCAAGGACAAGCTCGGCAACACCGAGGCGAAGACCTTCGTCCAGCGGGTCGTCCACGAGCAGCTGAACGACTGGCTGGACCGCAACCCCAACGAGGCCGCGGACATCATCCGCAAGTCCATCCAGGCCGCCACCGCGCGCGTCGCCGCCCGCAAGGCGCGCGACCTGACCCGGCGCAAGGGCCTGCTGGAGAGCGCCTCGCTGCCGGGCAAGCTGAGCGACTGCCAGTCCAAGGACCCGTCCGAGTGCGAGATCTTCATCGTCGAGGGTGACTCCGCAGGCGGCTCGGCCAAGCAGGGCCGCGACCCGCGCATCCAGGCGATCCTCCCGATCCGCGGCAAGATCCTGAACGTCGAGAAGGCCCGGATCGACAAGGTGCTGCAGAACACCGAGGTCCAGGCGCTGATCTCGGCCTTCGGCTGCGGCATCCAGGAGGACTACGACGAGTCCAAGCTCCGCTATCACAAGATCGTCCTGATGGCGGACGCCGACGTCGACGGGCAGCACATCCGCACCCTGCTGCTGACCCTGCTGTTCCGCTTCATGCGGCCGCTGGTCGAGTCCGGGTACGTGTACCTGGCGATGCCGCCGCTGTACAAGATCAAGTGGGGCAAGGACGACTTCGACTACGTCTACTCCGACCGCGAGCGCGACGCCACCATCGCGGCAGGCGTCGCGGCCGGGCGCCGGCTGCCCAAGGACGACGCGATCCAGCGCTTCAAGGGTCTCGGCGAGATGAACGCCGAGGAGCTCCGGATCACCACCATGGACCAGGCCCACCGCCTGCTGCAGCAGATCACCCTGGAGGACGCGGCCCGTGCCGACGACCTCTTCTCCGTCCTGATGGGCGAGGACGTCGAGGCCCGCCGCTCCTTCATCCAGCGCAACGCCAAGGACGTCCGCTTCCTGGACGTGTGACGGGGCCCGCCCCTGCCAGCACGGTCCAGTCACGCGTGAAAGGAAACTGACCACCAGTGGTCGACGACAACCGTCCCGACGGCGAGCAGCCGGACGCCAGCACCGCCACCACCCTGTCTGACAGCGAGGCGGGCTTCGTGTCCCGGGTCGAGCCGATCGAGCTCGAGACCGAGATGCAGCGCTCGTACCTCGACTACGCGATGAGCGTCATCGTGAGCCGCGCGCTGCCCGAGGTCCGCGACGGCCTCAAGCCGGTGCACCGGCGCGTGCTCTACGCGATGTACGACGGCGGGTACCGCCCCGAGAAGGGCTACTACAAGTGCGCCCGCGTCGTCGGCGACGTGATGGGCAACTACCACCCGCACGGCGACACCTCGATCTACGACACCGTGGTCCGCCTGGCCCAGCCGTGGTCGCTGCGGATGCCGCTGGTGGACGGCAACGGCAACTTCGGCTCCCCGGGCAACGACCCGGCCGCGGCCATGCGCTACACCGAGTGCAAGCTGATGCCGCTGGCCATGGAGATGATGCGCGACATCGACGAGGAGACCGTCGACTTCGCCGCCAACTACGACGGCCGCTCGCAGGAGCCCACCGTCCTGCCCGCGCGCATCCCCAACCTGCTGGTCAACGGTGCCACCGGCATTGCGGTCGGCATGGCCACCAACATCCCGCCGCACAACCTGCGCGAGGTCGCCTCCGGTGCCCTCTGGGCGCTGGAGCACCCGGACTCCTCCAACGAGGAGCTGCTGGACGCCCTGATCGAGCGGATCAAGGGCCCGGACTTCCCGACCGGCGCCCTGATCGTCGGCCGCCGCGGCATCGAGGAGGCGTACCGCACCGGGCGCGGCTCGATCACCATGCGCGCGGTGGTCGAGGTCGAGGAGATCCAGGGCCGCCAGTGCCTGGTGATCACCGAGCTGCCGTACCAGGTCAACCCGGACAACCTCGCGTTGAAGATCGCCGACCTGGTCAAGGACGGCAAGGTCGCCGGCATCGCCGACGTCCGCGACGAGTCCTCCTCGCGCACCGGCCAGCGCCTGGTGATCGTGCTCAAGCGCGACGCCGTCGCCAAGGTCGTGCTGAACAACCTCTACAAGCACACCGACCTGCAGACCAACTTCGGCGCCAACATGCTGGCCCTGGTCGACGGCGTGCCGCGCACGCTCTCGCTCGACGCCTTCATCCGGCACTGGGTCAACCACCAGGTCGACGTCATCGTCCGACGCACCACCTTCCGCCTGCGCAAGGCCGAGGAGCGCGCCCACATCCTGCGCGCGCTGCTGCGCGCCCTGGACATGATCGACGAGGTCATCGCGCTGATCCGGGCCTCGGCGAGCGCCGACGCCGCCCGCACCGGCCTGATGGGCCTGCTCGACATCGACGAGCTCCAGGCCAACGCCATCCTGGAGATGCAGCTGCGCCGCCTGGCCGCCCTCGAGCGCCAGCGGATCATGGACGAGCACGACGAGCTGCAGCGCAAGATCGACGAGTACAACGCGATCCTGGCCTCGCCGACCCGCCAGCGGGAGATCATCTCCGAGGAGCTCACCGCGATCGTCGAGAAGTACGGCGACGAGCGGCGCTCCACCCTCATCCCCTCCGACGGCGACCTCTCCATCGAGGACCTCATCGCCGAGGAGGACATCGTCGTCACGATCACCCGTGGCGGCTACGTCAAGCGGACCCGCTCCGACCTCTACCGCTCGCAGAAGCGCGGCGGCAAGGGCGTGCGCGGTGCCCAGCTGAAGCAGGACGACATCGTCGACCACTTCTTCGTGACGACGACCCACAACTGGATCCTGTTCTTCACCAACAAGGGCCGGGTCTACCGCGCCAAGGGCTACGAGCTGCCGGACGCCGGGCGCGACGCCCGCGGCCAGCACGTGGCCAACCTGCTGGCCTTCCAGCCGGAGGAGCACATCGCCCAGGTGATGGCCGTCCGGACCTA
Organism: Kitasatospora sp. NPDC033851; assembly: GCF_055576085.1. Classification (NCBI taxonomy): domain Bacteria; kingdom Bacillati; phylum Actinomycetota; class Actinomycetes; order Kitasatosporales; family Streptomycetaceae; genus Kitasatospora; species Kitasatospora sp. NPDC033851. The sequence continues at coordinate 290,203 of NZ_JBVIRL010000003.1, forward strand.
CGAGGACAAGCCGTACCTGGTCCTCGCGACCCGGGCCGGTCTGGTGAAGAAGTCCGCGCTGAAGGACTACGACTCCCCGCGCTCCGGCGGCCTGATCGCGATCAACCTGCGCCAGGACGAGGAGGGCCGGGACGACGAGCTGATCGGCGCCGAGCTGGTCTCCGCCGAGGACGACCTGCTGCTGGTCTCCAAGAAGGCCCAGTCGATCCGCTTCACCGCGACCGACGACGCCCTGCGCTCCACCGGCCGCGCCACCTCCGGCGTCAAGGGCATGGCCTTCCGCGAGGACGACGAGCTGCTCTCGATGAACGTCGTCCGCCCGGGAACCTACGTCTTCACCGCCACCGACGGCGGGTACGCCAAGCGCACCGGTGTGGACGAGTACCGTGTCCAGGGACGCGGCGGCTACGGCACCAAGGCGGCGAAGATCGTCGAGGGCCGGGGCTCGCTCGTCGGCGCGCTCGTGGTCGACGAAACCGACGAGATCATGGCGATCACCCTCTCGGGTGGGGTGATCCGCACGAGGGTTTCCGAGGTTCGTGAAACCGGACGTGACACGATGGGCGTCCAACTGATCAACCTCGGAAAGCGCGACGCTGTCGTGGGCATGGCCCGCAACGCCGAAGCCGAGGACGAGGAGCCGGCGGAGGACGAGATCGCCGGCACCGAGTCCACCGAGCCGGCCGAGGGTGCGGAGACGGCGGTCGACGGAGACGTCGAGGCCTGAACCGAACCGCAGACCGGTGTCGCCGCGTCCCCCACAGTGGGCGTGGCGACACCGGACGCCGACCAGTTCCGGGCAATCCCGCCGGGCGCTGGATGACGAGTGACGAAGCAGGGCGGCGCCGCCGCCCTGGTGGGAAGTGCGGGAGGACCAGGTGAGTGGAGCCACGGGTGCTGCGGGAGGGACCTCCGGCGGCCGTCCGGGCGCGCAGGGCGGGGGTTCGTACGGCGTCCCGCAGCCGCCGACCGAGCACTCGACCGCGTCCACCTCGCTGATGCCGCAGGCCGGCGGCGCGGGTCAGGGCGGCGCGGCCTACGGTGGCCAGACGCCCCCGCCGCCGGGGGGCTCCCCGGCGGCCGGCTCGGGGGGCTTCTCCCAGCCGACCACGTACGCCAAGGGGCAGCCGACCCCGCCCCGGGGCACCCCCGTTCCCGGAGCGGCGCGCCGCCCCGCCGGAGCGCCCGCGGCCCCGCCCGCGGCGGCGGCCGCCGCCGCGGGCCTCGGCCGGACCCGCAAGGCCCGGCTGCGGGTGACCAAGGTCGACCCGTGGTCGGTGATGAAGGTCAGCTTCCTGCTGTCGCTGGCCGTCGGCATCATCATCATCGTGGCCTCGGCGGTGCTGTGGATGACGCTGGACTCGCTCGGCGTCTTCGACTCGCTGACCAAGACCCTCAAGGACGTCACGGGCTCGGACAGCAACGGCGGCCTCAACCTGATGGACTACGTCGGCTTCGGCAAGGTGATGACCTTCACCACGCTGATCGCCGTGGTCGACGTCGTCCTGCTGACCGCCCTGTCCACCCTCTCCGCGTTCATCTACAACGCGGCGGCCGGCTTCACCGGCGGCATCGAGCTGACCCTGGCCGAGGAGGACTGATCCCGGCCGGATCCTGACTCACACTCAGTTTCCCGTCCACGGACGGAATGTACGGGCCCCACCGACTGTTGCAGCCGGTGGGGCCCGTCGGCATTCGGGTGACAGCCGGCACCCCGCGGCGTGCCGCCCGGAATCCGGTCGGCCGCGGTGGGATTTGCTGGGTGGCGCCCGTTCCGCGCCTGGGAGTGCCGCAGGCCGCCCCCGGTCCGTACGGCCGGGTCAGGAGAGGTTCAGCAGGACGACTGGACGGAGGCGCGCGGTGGCGAAGCTCGCAGGTCAACTGGTCGAGGCCCTGGACGGGCTGTTGGGGGTCCCGGCACCGCTGCGGGTGCAGGCCTGGGACGGCAGCGTCGCCGGGCCGCCGGGGGCCCCCACCGTGGTCCTGCGCAACCGCCGGGCACTGCGCCGGCTGCTCTGGCAGCCGGGCGAGCTGGGCCTGGCCCGGGCCTACGTCTCGGGGGACCTGGAGATCGCCCCCGGCACCGACCTCTACGAGGTGCTCTCGGTGGTCGGTCGGTTCGCCGAGCGGCCGGAGATCCGCACGCTCCACCTCGGGCCGCGCGACGTCGTCGGCGCCAAGGGCCGACAGGTCCTCGCGGCCCTCCTGCGGGCCGGGGCGCTCGGCCCCGAGCCGGCCCCGCCCCAGGAGGAGGTCAGGAAGGCCGAGGGGCGGCTGCACAGCCGCCACCGGGACCGTGCGGCCATCAGCCACCACTACGACGTCGGGAACGACTTCTACGGCCTCGTGCTGGGCCCCTCGATGGTCTACTCGTGCGCCTACTGGACGCCGGAGGCGAAGAGCCTGGAGGCCGCCCAGGAGGCCAAGCTCGACCTGATCTGCCGCAAGCTCGGCCTGCGGCCCGGGATGCGGCTGCTCGACGTCGGCTGCGGCTGGGGATCGCTGCTGCTGCACGCGGCGGAGCACTACGGCGTCACCGCGGTCGGCGTCTCCATCTCCAGGGAACAGGTCGCGCTGGCCCGTGCGCGGGTCGAGGAGGCCGGCCTGGCCGACCGGGTCGAGGTCCGCCTCCAGGACTACCGGGAGATCACCGACGGGCCGTTCGACGCGATCTCCAGTGTCGGGATGGCCGAGCACGTCGGCGCCGAGCAGTACCGGGTCTACGCCGAGGGCCTGTACCGGCTGCTGGCGCCCGGCGGCCGGCTGCTCAACCACCAGATCGCCCGCCGCCCCGACCACCCCGGTGAGCCGTACCGCGCCAGCCCCTTCATCGACCGCTACGTCTTCCCCGACGGTGAGCTCTCCCCCGTCGGTTCCACCGTGGCCCGGCTCGAGGAGGCCGGCTTCGAGGTCCGGGACGTCGAGTCGCTGCGCGAGCACTACGGGCTGACCCTGCGCGAATGGGTGGCCAACCTCGAGGCGCACTGGACGGAGGCGGTCCGGCTGGTCGGCCGCGGCCGGGCCCGGGTCTGGCGGCTGTACATGACGGCCTGCGCGCTCGCCTTCGAGCAGAACCGGATCGGGATCAACCAGGTCCTCGCCGTCCGCAGCACCGAGGAGGGCGCGGCGGGCCTCCCGTCGACCCGCGAGCAGTGGCTGCTGCGACCCGCCGCCCTCCCGCCGCGGCCGACCGCCGGGATCCACGCCGCAGGCCGGGCCGACCCGGATTTGGGGGATCGGCCGTCGGTCCGCTAATCTTTCAGTGCGGCAAGGGCCTATAGCTCAGACGGTTAGAGCGCTTCCCTGATAAGGAAGAGGCCACAGGTTCAAGTCCTGTTAGGCCCACCACCGCGAAGGCCCCGGAGTGATCCACTCCGGGGCCTTCGACGTTTTCGCGGATCGGGCGGATTCCGGTACGCTCTCTGTTCGGCGAGGGCCTATAGCTCAGACGGTTAGAGCGCTTCCCTGATAAGGAAGAGGCCACAGGTTCAAGTCCTGTTAGGCCCACCTCCCCGAAGGGCCCGGAGTGATCCACTCCGGGCCCTTCGGCGTTCCCGCCCGCTCGTGCCCCTCGGGAGGCCCGGCGGACCGGGCCTGACCGGGGATTCCCGGGCCGGCCGCACGCCGGCGCGGCGCCCGGCAGAAGGTGCTGCGTCAATCCTCGGACCGGACCGCCGGGTTGGCCGCACCGGTGGCTGGTCACGATTGGGATACCGGTGTGTATCATCGGCCGCAAGGGCAGTCTGGCACCCGGCCGCCCGTTTGCGCTCGAAACACATCTGGACTCGTCGGACCGGTCAATCCGGCCGGATCCGGCTCTTGAGTCCGTCAACGCAAGAAGGACGAGGTCCCGCGGTGAAGAAGCTTCTCCTGGTCGCCCTGGTCGCCCTCGGCGGCTTCTTTGTCTACCGTCAGGTCCAGGCGGACCGCGCCGAGCAGGACCTGTGGACCGAGGCCACCGACCCGGTCCCGGCCGGTCGCTGAGCCCCGGGCGATCTGACGATCGACGGTCTTCGGAGGCGCCGACCCGCGCCTCCCGGGCCGGCCGGCCCGGTCTACCGACCGGACCGGCCGGTCCCCTTCAGGGGACGGCGCTGGGAAACGCGCCGGAACCCGGTACGCTAGTGCCCGTTGGCACCGGCGGTGCCGTCGAGGGGCATTAGCTCAGTTGGTAGAGCGCTGCCTTTGCAAGGCAGATGTCAGGAGTTCGAGTCTCCTATGCTCCACAGTTCACAGCAGTCGCCGATCGGCCGCTGACCAGGATCCTGGTCAGCGGCCGATCGGCGTTTCCGGGCCTCGCCGCGTCTTCCGCACGGTCAGTCCGTCGTGGGGCCCTCGTCGTCGACGGGTTTGCCGGGCTCGACGGCTTCGGCCTCGGGACCGGAGCCGTTCACCGGGGCGGTGGCGGCGTGCGCGCCGGCCGGCCGGGACTCCTGCGCCGCCGGGGGCTCGACCAGCCACTCCGGGTTGCTGTGCCGGCGCCACCACTGCCAGGCCACCAGGCCGCTGCCGATCGCCACAAGGCCGGCCACGGCGAGGCCGGTGGCCCAGCCGTTGCACCGTTCCTTCCGGGCGTTCCGGGCGGCCAGCTCGCTGATCTCGGCCGAGCTGACGTGGCCGTGCAGGGCGGTCAGCGCGGCGGCTCCCCGGGTCTGGGCCTCCTGGGCGACCGGGACGACCGCGGCGCGGGCGTCGTCGACCGCCTGGGCCACCCTGGGGACGACCGTGGTGCGCGCCTGGTCCGCGGCCCGGGCGGCGGAGATGCGGGCCGCCAGGGCGGCCTCCTGGGCCCGGTGGAGGGCCTTCAGGGCTTGCTGCTGGGCCTCCGGCGGCAGGCTGGCGAAGGCATGGCCGAACTGTGGGGCGAGGTGCTTGTCGTACTGGACGCGGAGATTGTGGCCGGCCTGGGTGGCCATCGGTCCGAGGGCGTCCAGGGCGGGGCCGAGGCGTTGCTTGGCGCCCTCCGCGACCTGTGCGGCGGTGTCCCGGGTCCTGGTGGCCGTCTCACGGGCTGAGTCCGAAAAGCTCACGAGTCTCTCCTCCTGGGTGGCGTCCTTTATGCACATATCCACCTGAATGCTGATCATGCATCCTGATTTGTCCGATGGCACGTCGGGTGGGCCGTACGCGGTCCCCCGGGAGCTGTGGCTCGGTGGGGCGTTCGGGTGGGGCGGGATGCGGCGGAGCGGGCCGTGGGGCGGGGGTGCGGCAGTAGGCTGACTTTTTTGGAGGTCGTGAACCGGAAGGGGACCCGCTGATGCGCCCGGACGAGCCGCGGTCGTCGGCCGATCGGTCCCCGGAGGCCGGGTTGCCCGGCTGCCACCGACACCCCCAGGTGCCCACCGGGGTCTCCTGCACCCGCTGCGAGCGGCCGATCTGCCCGCAGTGCATGGTGACCGCCGCGGTGGGCTTCCAGTGCCCCGAGTGCGTCGGCACGGGGCACGCGGGGACCCGGCGGGCGACCACCCGGTTCGGCGGGGCGCCGACCGTCGACGGCGGGCTGGTCACCAGGCTGCTGATCGGGACCAACGTGGTGGTCTGGCTGCTGGCCGCCTACGTGCTCACGCCACGGCTGGGCCAGACCTGGTCGCTGTTCAGCGCCGGACGGGACGTCCTCGGCGGTCCGGCCGGCCTCGCCGACGGCCCGGACCAGTGGTACCGGCTGCTGACCGCCACCTTCCTGCACCTGGAGTGGTGGCACATCGGGCTGAACATGCTGGTGCTGCTCCGGCTCGGTCCGCCGCTCGAGGAGGCGCTCGGCCGGCTCCGCTTCCTGGCCCTCTACCTGCTCTCCGGTCTGGGCGGCAGCACCTTCGGCTTCCTGGTGGCCGGCGACTTGATGAACTCGGTGGGGGCGTCCGGGGCGATCTTCGGGCTGATCGGCGCCACGATCGTGATGCAGCTGCGGAACAAGGGCCCGCTGGCCATGGTGATGGCGTTCCTGGTCTTCAACCTGGTCGTCACCTTCTCGCGTCCCGGCATCGACTGGCGGGCGCACCTGGGCGGCCTGGCGGTGGGCGCGCTGACCGCGGCCGGCCTGATGTACGCCCCGCGCGAGCGCCGCGGCCTGGTCCAGGGGCTGACGGTGGCCGGGGCGCTGGCCCTGGAGGCGGGGATGCTGCTGATCGGGATGTCGCTCTACGGCGCCTGAGGACTCGGGCGTTTGTCCACAGCGGGTGCGGGGTTGTGCACAGGCTGTGCGTCGCCCCCGGTGCGGACGGCTGTTCTACGCGTGTCCTGCTGTGCGATTTCCCCGGTTCCCGGGATGGTGCGCACGGCTGTGGGCGGTTCCCCCGGGAAAGTTATCCACAGGCTGGGGAGACTTTTCCCCAGTGTGGATAACCATGTGGATAAGCCTGACAGTCCGATGGTGGGGATAACCGACCGGATGCCCGCCCGCGTCCGGGCACGCCTGACCGCCGCCCCGGGACGAGCGATCCGGAGCGGCGGGAATCGGCCCTTCCGGGCCTCAGGACGAGCGGGTCGTCACTTCCACTGGGTGGAGACGCCGAACCCCGCGGCGATGAAGCCGAAGCCGACCAGGATGTTCCAGTTCCGCCAGCTCTCGACCGGGTAGGTGCCGCTGGTCACGTAATAGGTGACGATCCACACCAGGCCGATCAGGAACAGTGCCAGCATCAGCGGCGCGACCCAACCGCGGCCCGAGCTGATCTTCACCGCGGCCGCGGTCGGCGGGGTGTAGTCGGACTTCTTGCGGAGTCGAGACTTCGGCACGAGGGGTTCTCCTGTCGATGCGCTGGAAGACCGCGCAGGGGTGCAGCGGGTGAGTCGGTCGGCGGTCGGCCGTGGGAACGCACTGAGGGACGCTCCGCACGTGCCACCGGCGTCCGTTAGCGTAGTGGCTCGGCGGGTCCTGAGGAGATAAGGGTACGGTGACTAATTTGTCGATTCCCCCTGAGCCGGTCCGTACCCGCCGCTCCGATATCCGAATTGTCGGACGTGCCCTGACCTGCGCGGTCTTCGCGCTCGCCGGACTGCTCTTCTACATCAGCGCGCAGACCGCCCGCGGCACCGACCTGCGGACCGACAACTCGCTGCTGAGCCTCGGCGACGTGATCCGCCAGCGCAGCGCGCAGAACCAGCAGGCGCAGTCCCAGCTCGCCGACCTCCAGGCCCGTGCCCAGGACCTCACCGAGCAGCAGGGCCACAGCCCCGCCGACGCGGCGCAGCTGGACGGCCTGCGGCTCGGCGCCGCCCTGGAGCCGCTGCAGGGCGGCGGACTGAGCGTCACCCTCAACGACGCCCCGCCGAACGCCACCGCGCGCATCCCCGGCGTTCCCGAGCCCGGCGTCAACGACCTGGTCATCCACCAGCAGGACATCCAGGCCGTGGTCAACGCGCTGTGGCGGGGCGGCGCGGAGGGCGTGCAGGTGATGGACCAGCGGCTGATCTCCACCAGCGCCGTCCGCTGCGTCGGCAACACCCTGCTGCTGCAGGGCCGGGTCTACTCCCCGCCGTACGTGGTCAAGGCGGTGGGGAAGACCGAGGCGCTGCGCTCGGCCGTCGACGCGGACCCGACGATCCGCAACTACCTGAAGTACGTCCAGGCGTACGGGCTGGGCTGGAAGGTCCAGGAGAGCGGCGACCTGACGCTGCCGGGCTACTCCGGCACCACCGAGCTGCGGTCGGCGGGCGGGCAGTAGCGGACCGGCCTCGCGGCCGTGGAAGCCGGGTCTACTCTTGACCCAGCCTGCTACGACGAGGGAGCACCATGTACGGCTTCATCTGGCGTCACCTCCCGGGGAACACCCTGATCAAGGCCGTCCTTTCGGTGCTCCTCATCCTGGGGATCGTCTACCTGCTCTTCACCTACGTCTTCCCGTGGGCGGAACCGTTGCTCCCCTTCGGTGACGTCACAGTGGACGGCGGCGACGGCGCCGCGGCCGGTTGAACCGGCGGCCCCGGCACCTCCATCCAGCACCGCCATCCGGCACCGCATCCCACGGAGACCACGCGCGCATGACCACCCAGTCGAACCCGCCCCGCATCCTGGTGGTGGACAACTACGACAGCTTCGTCTTCAACCTGGTCCAGTACCTGTACCAGCTCGGTGCCACCTGCGAGGTGGTGCGCAACGACGAGGTGACCGTCGAGCACGCCGTCCGCCGCGCCGGGGCGGAGGGCTTCGACGGGGTGCTGCTCTCCCCCGGGCCCGGCGCGCCGGAGGAGGCCGGGGTCTGCATCGAGATGGTGCACCACTGCGCGCGGATCGGGCTGCCGGTGTTCGGCGTCTGCCTGGGCCTGCAGTCGCTCGCGGTCGCGTACGGTGCGGTGGTCGGCCGGGCGCCTGAGCTGCTGCACGGCAAGACCTCGCTGGTCGAGCACGAGGACGGCGGGGTGTTCGAGGGCCTGCCCTCGCCGCTGACCGCGACCCGCTACCACTCGCTCGCGGTCGAACCGTCCACCGTTCCGGCGGAGTTGGTGGTCACCGCGCGGACCGAGAGCGGTGTGATCATGGGCCTGAGGCACCGTGAACTGCCGGTCGAGGGCGTGCAGTTCCACCCGGAGTCGGTGCTCACCGAGGGCGGGCACCGGATGCTCGCCAACTGGCTCGCCGAGTGCGGCTTCCCGCAGGCCGTGGACCGGTCGGCCGGGCTCGCCCCGGTGATCGGCCGGGGCTGAGCGGCGTGACCACGCTGCGTCCGGAGGGGCGTTACCAGCCGGAGGCGGACCCGTACGGCGGCGCGCGGCAGTTCGACGGCGCCCAGCCGTATGCGGGCCCGCAGTACGGCGACGGCACCGGCACCGCCCCGTACCAGCAGGCGTTCCCGGCCCAGACCGCGCCCGAGGACGCCTGGGGCGTCTACGAGCAGGCCGAGGAGCCCCTCGCGGGCGGGCCCGAGTACCCCTGGCTGCCCGACCAGACCCTCCAGCTGCGACTGCCCGCCGGGGTCGGCGCGTCGGCCGCCGAGCCGGCCCCGCCCACCGGCGGCCGGGCCGAGCGTCGACGGGCCGCCCAGGGCCGTCCGGCGATCCGGTCGGGCAACGGGCGGCGCCGGGCGGGCGGCCGGGCCGCCGGACGGGTGCGCCCCAAGGAGTCCGCGGTCGTCGTGGCCGCCCGAGCCGTCGGCGAGCTGTGCATAACGCTCGGCGTGGTGATGCTGCTCTTCGTCGCCTACCAGCTCTGGTGGACCAACGTGCAGGCCGACGCGGCCGCCAGCGGGGCCCGCAACCAGCTGGAGCAGCAGTTCGACGCGGCCCAGGCACCCGCGCAGCCGGGGCAGCCGGCTCCGGACCCGAACAAGCCCGAGGTGTTCGAGCCCGGCAAGGGCTTCGCCATCATCTACCTGCCCAAGCTGGGGCTGAAGTTCCCGATCGCCGAGGGCACCTCCAAGTCGGCGGTGCTCGACAAGGGCCTGGTCGGCCACTACCCCGGCACCGGGATGCCCGGCGACCAGGCGGGCAACTTCGCGCTGGCCGCCCACCGCAACACCCACGGCGAGCCGTTCCGGTACATCAACCAGCTCTCCAAGGGCGACAAGGTCGTGGTGGAGACCGCCGCCGGGTACTACACCTACGAGATCACCGGGGGCATCCCGGAGACCTCCCCCAGCAACGTGAGCGTGATCAAGCCGGTGCCGAACGGCGCCGGGTACGCCGGCCCCGGCCGCTACATCACGCTGACCACCTGCACCCCGGAGTTCACCTCCAAGTTCCGTCTCATCGTCTTTGGGAAGATGATCGAGGAACGGCCGCGCAGCCAAGGCAAGCCGGCGGCGATCACGGGCGGGTAGCCGCCCGGACGCCCGGCCCGGAGGGGGAGCACCGCACATGCAGGACGACGAGGCCGCGCAGTCGGCCGAACCGGGGCAGGACGCCTTCCCCCCGCCCGGGCAGCAGCCCGGGCAGCGGGCCGGGCGCGGGAGGCGCCGGGCGCTGGCCGCGCTCGGGGTGTTCGGCGAGCTGCTGATCACCCTGGGCCTGGTGCTCGGCCTGTTCGTGGCCTACTCGCTGTGGTGGACCAACGTGCAGGCCGACCGCTCGGCGTCGGAGGCCGCCGACCGGCTGCGCGGCGCCTGGGCCGCGGGCCCGACCGCCGCCCCCTCGGCCGCGCCCGGGACCACCCCCGCCCCCGGCGCCCCGCCCGGGCCGGCGCAGTTCGCGGCCGGGGACGACGTGGGCTTCCTGCACGTCCCGGCGATGGGCAGGGACTTCCAGGTGCTGATCCGGATGGGCACCTCCACCGAGGTCCTGGACGAGGGTGTGGCGGGCGTCTACGAGCAGCCGTACAAGGCCGCGCTGCCCTGGGACCAGGCGGGCAACTTCGCGCTGGCCGCCCACCGGGACGGCCACGGCGCCAAGTTCCACGACCTGGACGCCGTCCACAAGGGCGACGCGGTCGTCGTCGAGACCAAGGACAAGTGGTACGTCTACAAGGTCGACAGCACCCTGCCGGAGACGTCCAAGTTCGACACCGGCATCGTGGCGCCCGTCCCGGCCCGCTCCGGGTACGCCGTCCCCGGCCGCTACATCACCCTGACCACCTGCACGCCGGTCTACACCTCGCGCTACCGGATGGCGGTCTGGGGGAGCCTGGTGCGGGTGGACGACATGGACGCCAAGCGCACTCCGCCGCCGGAGCTGCGCCACTCCTGAGGCCTCGTGAGGTCTGGTGGGGCCTCGTGGGGCGTCATGGGGGTCGAGAACGCCCGAGGGCCCGCCGCATCCGCTGCGGCGGGCCCTCGGGCGTCGCTGTCCGGCCCTACCGGGCTCCGGGTCCCCGGTTCAGTTGAACCAGGGGAATATCGGAGGCCTAGTGGTCCCCTTTGGCGGGTGGGGTGGTGGGGTCGCCCCCTTTCGGGGGGTCGGCCGGCTTGGTGAGCAGCTGGACCTGGGTGTTCGGGTCCAGCGGGGTGCCGGCCCCCGGGGTGCTCATCTGGACGATCGCGTTCGGGTCCTGAGGGCCGATCACGCTGTAGCCGAGGCCGGCCTTCGACAGCGCCGCGATGGCGTCCGACAGCTTGAGGTTCTGCACCGGCGGGACCTGGGCCTTGTCCGGGGCCTTGTAGATCGTCAGCGCGATCTTCGTGTTGGCCGCGGCCTTGGAGTTGGCCTGGAGGGACTGCGCGGCGACGGTGTTGATCTTGGACGGGTCGGGGGCCGCCGCCGTCTTCGAGGAGTCGACCTGGAAGCCGAGGCCCGTCAGCGTGCTCTCCGCGGCCTCCTTCTGGGCGCCGACCACGTTCGGGACGTTGATCTTGGTCTTGCCCTGCGAGACCGTCAGCTTGATCGGGGCGGTCGGGTCCGCGGTCTGGTTGGCCGCCGGGTCCTGGCCGGTGACGGTGTCCTGCGGGGCGGTGTCGTCGTCCTTGTACTCGGGGGTGCCGACGTTGGTGAAGCCGGCCGCGGCCAGGGCCTGCAGCGCCTGGTCCTTGGGCTTGCCGACCACGTTCGGGACCTGCGCCTTGGCCGGGCCGGTGGAGACCTGCACCGTGATGGTCGCGGTCTCGGCGATCTGGCTGCCGGCCGTCGGGTTCTGGGTGCAGACCTGGTCCTTCTTGACGGCGGCGTCAGGACAGGCGATCTTCTCGCCCTCGGTCACCACGAGCTTGGCACCGGCCGCCGCGGCGGCGGTCTTGGCCTCGGCCAGGCTCCTGCCGACCAGGTTCGGGGCGGTGACCTTCGCGGCGTCCTTGCCCTTGTCGTTGCCGAACATCGCCTGGGCCACGAAGAAGGTGCCGACCAGGACCAGTACGGCGGCCACCGCCAGCACGATCCAGGAGGTGTTGCTCTTCTTCGGCCGGTCCTCGCCGCGCCGGCCGCCGCCCTGGCCGTAGCCGTCGTCGCCGCCCGCGCCGCCGCCGTGGGTCTGGCCGTAGCCGTCGTCCTGGTAGCCGCCCTGCCCGTAGCCGGGCTGCCCGCCGGCCTGCGGCAGGACGGTGGTCGGGCCGCCGCCGGGCTGCTGCGGCAGCATGTTGGTCTGGCCGTACGGGTCGTGCTGCTGCGGGTAGCCGTTCTGGTCGTAGCCGTAGCCGGCGCCCATGCCGTACGCGGCCTGCTGGGCGGCCGCCACCGGCAGGCCGTCGAGGAAGCGCTCGATGTCGTCGCGCATCTCGTCGGCGCTCTGGTAGCGGTAGTCGCGGTCCTTGGCGAGCGCCTTCAGCACGATCGCGTCGATCTCGGGGCGCACCTCGGGGTCGAAGACCGACGGCGGCTGCGGCTCCTCCCGGACGTGCTGGTAGGCCACCGCGACCGGCGAGTCGCCGACGAACGGCGGCCGGACGGTCAGCAGCTCGTAGAGCAGGCAGCCGGTGGAGTAGAGGTCGGAGCGGGCGTCGACCTGCTCGCCCTTGGCCTGCTCGGGGGAGAGGTACTGGGCGGTGCCGATGACGGCAGAGGTCTGCGTCATGGTCATCCCGGCGTCGCCCATCGCGCGGGCGATGCCGAAGTCCATCACCTTGACGTTGCCCTGCCGGGTCAGCATCACGTTGGCGGGCTTGATGTCGCGGTGCACGATGCCGGCCCGGTGCGAGTACTCCAGGGCCTGGAGGATGCCGATGGTCATCTCCAGCGCCCGCTCGGGCAGCAGCCGGCGGCCGGAGTGCAGCAGCTCGCGCAGCGTGGACCCCTCGACGTACTCCATCACGATGTACGGGATGGAGATGCCGTCGATGTAGTCCTCGCCCGTGTCGTACACGGCGACGATCGCGGGGTGGTTCAAGGACGCCGCCGACTGTGCCTCGCGGCGGAAGCGGGCCTGGAACGACGGATCCCGGGCCATGTCGGCCCGGAGCGTCTTCACTGCGACGGAACGGCCGAGCCGGGTGTCATGGGCGAGGTAAACCTCGGCCATGCCGCCGCGTCCGAGGACGCCGCCGAGCTCGTACCTGCCGCCTAGGCGACGAGGCTCTTCCATAGTTCCGACCCTCTCCCTCACCCGCCGGTGAGGTTGTGACGTAGGTGTCCCCGCACGCTCTGGGTGACGCCGCGCGGTCCGCTACCGGTTCTCCGGCCGGGCCGTTCGGTGCCTCGCGGGCGGCAACGGGCACACCCGCTGCTGGCGGATACGCTACCGGTCGCACCCCATCGGACCGGAGTCAGCCGTCGGCCGATATCAGACCGGTATCCGGACGGGGGTGCCGATCGTGACATTCCCCTCACCCGCGACCCGGCTCGTTACTTGCCGAGTGCGGCCTGCATCACCGCCTTGGCGATCGGGGCCGCGAGCCGCCCGCCGCTGATGCCGTCGCGGTTCTGGGAGCCGTCCTCGACGACCACCGCGACCGCGACCGACCGGCCGTCCGAGGCCTTGGCCCACGAGGTGAACCAGGCGAAGGGCAGTCCGGCGTTGTCCTCGCCGTGCTGCGCGGTGCCGGTCTTGCCGCCGACCTGCAGACCGGGGATCTTGGCGTTGGTGCCGGTGCCGCTCTCGACCACCGAGACCATCAGGTCCTGCATCTTCTGCGCGGTGGCCGGGCTCATCGCCTGGGAGAACTGCTTCTCGGTGTGCTTGGAGATGGTGGTCAGCGAGGCCGAGCGCTCCTGGTCGACCAGGTACGGCTGCATCAGGCTGCCGTTGTTGGCGATCGCGGCGGAGACCATGGCCATCTGCAGCGGGGTGGCGCGGGTGTCGTGCTGGCCGATCGAGTCCTGGGCGGTGCCGTCCAGGCTGGCGCTGTCCGGGAAGATGCTCTTCTCCGAGCGGACCGGGGTGTCGACGGTGCTGTTGAAGCCGAACTTCTCGGCCTGCGCCCGCATCTTCTCCTTGCCCAGGTCGGCGCCCATCTTGGCGAACACCGTGTTGCAGGACTGGTCCATCCCGGACTTGACGGTGGCGTTCTCGCAGCGCTCGTTGGGGCTCTCGTTCTTCAGCTGCGTGGTGGTGTTGGGCAGCGTGTACGGCTCCGGGGTCGACGTGGTGTCGTCGACGTTCTGGTAGAGGCCGTTCTCGAACGCCGCGGTCGCGGTGACCAGCTTGAAGGTCGAGCCGGGCGGATAGGTCTCCTTCAGCGCCCGGTTGAGCATCGGCTTGTTCGGGTCCGCGTTGAGGTCCGTCCAGGCCTTGGAGTCGGCCGAGTCGCTGCCGGAGAAGGTCCCCGGGTCGTAGGACGGGGTGGAGACCAGCGCCAGGATCGCGCCGGTCTTCGGGTCGATCGCGACCGCCGCGCCCTTCTTGTTGCCCAGGCCGTCGTAGGCGGCCTTCTGGACCTTGGCGTCGATGGTGGTGAGGACGTCGCCGCCGCGCTTCTGCTCACCGGTCAGCATGTCCAGGGTGTTGCGGAAGAACAGCCGGTCGTCGGTCCCGGAGAGGATGCCCTCCTCCAGGTTCTCCAGCTGGCTGGAGCCGAAGACCTGGGAGGAGTAGCCGGTCACCGGGGCGTACATCGGGGCGTCGACCCAGGAGCGCTTGTACTTGTAGCGCAGGCCGTTGACGAAGTCGGACTTCGTGACCGGCTGGCCGCTGACGATGATGTTGCCGCGCGGGTGGGCGTAGCGGTCGTACACCTGGCGCTTGTTGTTCTTGTCGTTCGCCCAGGACTCGGCCTGGACGCCCTGGACCCAGTTGGTGCGCACCATCAGGGCCAGGATCAGTACGAGGCAGAAGATCGAGACCCGGCGGATCGGCTTGTTCATCGGGCGGGTCCTCCCTGGCCCTCGGTGGCCGGGGCCGGTTCGGCCCCGGGTCGGCGGGCGCTGTCGCTGATCTTCAGCAGGATCGCGACCAGCGCCCAGTTGGCGACCACGGACGAACCGCCCTGAGCGAGGAACGGCATGGTCATACCGGTGAGCGGGATCAGCCCGGTGACACCGCCGGCCACCACGAACACCTGGATCGCCATCGCCGAGGCGAGGCCGACGGCGAACAGCTTGCCGAAGGGGTCGCGGGCGGCGATCGCGGTGCGCAGGCCGCGCTGGACCAGCAGGGCGTACAGCAGGAAGATCGCCATCAGGCCGGTGAGCCCGAGCTCCTCGCCGAAGGAACCCAGGATGAAGTCGCTCTTGGCGGCGAAGGCGATCAGCCAGGAGCGGCCCTGGCCCAGGCCCGAGCCGGTGACCCCGCCGGAGCCGAGCGCCATCAGCGACTGGCCGATCTGCTCGGTGGCGCCCTTCGGCGGGTGCGGGCCGAAGGCGGCCATCGGGTCGAGCCAGGCGTTGATGCGGACCTTCACGTGGTCGGCGGTCGAGGCGACCGCCACCGCGCCGCCGACCGACATCAGCAGGCCGAACAGGATCCAGCTGGTCCGCTCGGTGGCGACGTAGAGCATCACCACGAACAGGCCGAAGAACAGGAAGGACGTGCCCAGGTCGTTCTCGAAGATCAGGATCAGCAGGCTGAGCAGCCAGATCACGACGATCGGGCCGAGGTCGCGGCCGCGCGGCAGGTAGAGGCCCATGAAGCGGCGGCTGGCCAGCGCCAGGGCGTCCCGCTTGACCATCAGGTAGCCGGCGAAGAACACCGTCAGGATGATCTTGGCGAACTCGCCGGGCTGGATGGAGAAGCTGCCCATCCGGATCCAGATCTTGGCGCCGAAGTCCTCGTCCCGGGACGGGAAGAAGGCCGGCGCGGCGAGCAGGACCAGGGCCACCACCATCGAGATGTAGGTGTAGCGCTGGAGCACCCGGTGGTCCTTCAGCAGGACCATCACCGCGATGAAGCCGGCGATCCCGAGACCCGACCACATCAGCTGGTTCTCGGCCGCCGGGTAGTTGCCCCTGAGCAGCTTCCCGGCCTTGTCCAGCCGCCAGATCATCACCACCCCGAGGCCGTTCAGCAGGGTGGCGATCGGCAGCATCAGCGGGTCCGCGTACGGCGCGAAGCGGCGCACCAGCAGGTGCGCGACCAGCGCCAGGGCGCCCATGCCGAGCCCGTAGCCGAGCATGCCCGCGGGCAGCTTGGAGTCCATCGCCAGGCCGACGTTGGCGTACGCGAGGACCGGCAGCAGTACCGCGAAGAGCAGCAGGGCCAGCTCGGTGTTGCGCCGGTTCGGCGCCTCCTGCGGGGAGATGGTGGTGTTGCCCCGTCGACGGGGGACGGCCCGCTCGGCCGACGCCCGGCGCCGACCGGACCGCTCGCTGTCTTCGCTCAGGTTGTAGCTGCTCACGTGGTGACCGCTCCCTGACGGCCGGCAAGCCCGCTCGGGGCGGTCCTATGTCGGATCACGGACGTCACTGCTTCGGGCAAGAGTTGGCCCGGCTGAGTTCGTCTTCGGTCAGCGGGTTCTGGTCGCCCTGCGCGCCGGCCGCCGGAGGAGTGGCGTTCGGTGCGGGCGCGGTCGCGCCCGGCGTGGGCGTGCTCGGGGGGGTCGTGCCCGGGGCCGTCGGGGTCGGCGTGGTCGAGGGCGCGGCGGTCGGGGCCGCCGCGGCCGGGCCGCGGTTCTTCTCGCCCGGGGTCGGCGTGGTCGCCAGGAACGCGGCATGGGTGGCCTGCGTCGCCTGGGTGCCCTGCGCCGGTGCCGCCGCCTTGGCGGCCCGCTGGCAGAGCTGGACCCAGCCGTCGAGCTCCTGGACGGTCGTCTGCGCGTCGTTCAGGCTGCTGACCGAGATGGTCTTGTTCACGTGGGCGCGCTGGTCCTGCGGCAGCCACTTGAGCTGGATGCCGCTGTACGAGTCGTGCACCGAGGACAGGCTCAGGCCGGCCAGGCTCTGGTTGATGCCCTGGTAGACCGCGACGTGGTCGCCGTCCTCGCCGATGTAGTACTGGTCCTGGGTCCACTGGTAGCCGAAGTAGCCGGCGCCGCCGAGCAGGCCGAGCGTGACCAGGGCGGCCACCGAGGCGGTCAGGCCCTTGCGCTTGCGCTTCGGGGGCTTCTCCTCGTCGAAGTCCTCGGTGCCGTACACCGAGGGCTCGGCGGAGCCGTACGCGCCCTGGTAGCCCTCGGCGGGGCCGAAGCCGGCCGACGGGTCGTGGCCGGCCTCGTAGCCCTCGGCCGGGCCGAAGGCGCCCTGCGGGCCGCGGCCGAGGCCCGCCGCGCGGCCGGCCGGGGTGTCCGCGATCGAGCGGTCGGCGGCGGCCGAGGACGGCGGGGCGTCGGCGACCGCGCCGACCACCACCGGGACGTCGTTGAACTGGCCGCTCATGGTGTCCGTGGCGCCGACGTCGATGACGTCCGCCACGATGCAGGTGATGTTGTCCGGACCGCCGCCGCGCAGCGCGAGCTGGATCAGCTCCTGCACGGTCTGCTCGGGCGAGTAGAAGCTGCCGAGGGTGTCCTGGAGGGTCTGGTGGCTGACCGGGCCGGAGAGGCCGTCGGAGCAGATCAGGTAGCGGTCGCCGGCCCGGACCTCGCGGATCGACAGGTCGGGCTCGACCTGGCCGCGGCCGTCCAGCGCCCGCATCAGCAGCGAGCGCTGCGGGTGGGTCTCGGCCTCCTCGGGCGTGATCCGGCCCTCGTCGACCAGGCGCTGCACCCAGGTGTGGTCCTGGGTGATCTGCACCAGCGAACCGTCGCGCAGCAGGTAGGCGCGGGAGTCGCCGACGTGCACCATGCCCATCCGCTGGCCCGTCCAGAGCATGGCGGTCAGCGTGCAGCCCATGCCCTCGAGCTGCGGGTCCTCCTCGACCATCTGCCGGAGCCGGTCGTTGGCGCCCTGGACGGCGTCGCCCAGCAGGGTCAGCAGGTCGGCGCCCGGCACGTCCTCGTCCAGCCGGACGATCGAGCCGAGCACCTCGGAGGAAGCGACCTCACCGGCCGCGGCGCCGCCCATGCCGTCGGCCACGGCCAGCAGCCGCGGCCCGGCGTAGCCGGAGTCCTCGTTCCCCTCCCGGATCAGTCCCTTGTGGGAGCCGGCGGCGAAGCGCAGCACCAGGGTCATGCGACCTGTGCCCCCCTCTGGGTCATGGACGGGATGCTGTCCCTCATGCGCTACTACTTCCGCAGTTCGATGACGGTCCTGCCGATACGGATCGGCGTGCCCGGCTGGAGCGGGGTGGGCGCGGTCAGGCGCTGCCGGTCCAGATAGGTGCCGTTGGTGGAGCCTAGATCCTCGACCGTCCACTGCCCAGTCTGATCCGGATAGATCCTGGCATGCCGGGAGGACGCGAAGTCGTCGTCCAGCACGATGGTGGAGTCGTGTGCGCGGCCGAGCGTGATGGTCTGGCCCTGCAGCGCCACGGTGGTGCCGGCCAGCGAGCCCTGCACCACGACGAGCTGGCTCGGGGCGCCGCGACGGCGTCCGCCGCCGGGCTGGGCCACGGTCGCCGCCGACGCGGCAGCGGCGGCAGCGGCCGGCGCAGGCGTGGGGCGACCCGCGGCCTGGGCGGGTGCACCGCCGCCTGCCGTGGCGGACGCGCCGCGACGGGAGGAGCGCGGGTTCACCTTGGTGCCGAAGAGGTCGCTGCGGATCACCTGGATAGCGACGATGACGAACAGCCACAGAACGGCCAGGAATCCCAGCCGCATGACCGTGAGGGTCAGTTCTGACATGACCGTCCCGCCAGTCGGTGAGCGAGGCGCGCGAACAATTCGGACACTACCCTTCGACCTGCCGGTAGACGATGGTGGTGGAGCCCACGACGATTCGCGAGCCGTCGCGGAGCGTAGCGCGCTGGGTGTGCTGTCCGTCCACCACGATGCCGTTGGTGGACCCCAGGTCGACCACCATCGAAGGGCTGCCGGGCCGGATCTCGGCGTGCTTGCGGGAGACCCCGGGGTCGTCGACCCGCACGTCCGCCTCGGTGGAGCGGCCGAGCACGCAGGCCGAGCCGGTGATCTGGTGGCGGGCGCCGTTCACCTCGACCCAGCGGCGGACCGAGGTGCCGCCGTGGCCGGCGCCGGGGAGGTTGCGGACGTTGCCGCCGGCGGGCGCGGGCGGGCCCGGGGGCATCGCGGGGGGCGTGGCCGGCGGCGGGGGCGCGCTGTACTGGCCGGCGCCGGGCTGCTGCCACGGTGCGCCCGGGGCCGGGGCGGCCGGCGGGCGGTCGTAGCCGGGCTGCGGCGGGGAGTACTGCTGGGGCTCCTCGGCGGCGAGGGTCCGGCTGCGCACCCGGTACAGGCCGGTGTCGAGGTCGTCGGCCTTCTCCAGGTTCACCTGGAGCGGGCCGAGGAAGGTGTACCGCTGGGCCTCCGCGTACTCGCGGACCATGCCGGCCAGCTCGGTGCCGAGCTGCCCGGAGTAGGGGCTGAGGCGCTCGTGGTCGTGCGGGCTCAGCTCGACGATGAAGTCGTTCGGCACGACGGTGCGATCGCGGTTCCAGATGCTCGCGTTGTTGTCGCACTCGCGCTGCAGCGCACCGGCGATCTCCACGGGCTGGACCTCGGACTTGAACACCTTGGCGAAGGTGCCGTTGACGAGACCCTCAAGTCGCTGCTCGAACTTCTTCAGCACTCCCATGGGGCACCCCCTTCCAGGGTTCGTTCGCCTGCCTGCCGACCGGATCCCGCCCGCGAACCGGCCGTGCCTACTTGCGGTACTTCCGTACTGATCGTATCCACGCCGGGCCCTTCCGTACGGTTCCCGGACCGTGTGGTGCCCGGGGGTGGGCTCGGACACACAGGGTGACGCATTCCGGGTACGGCACGCCAGGTGTGCCCGTCGGAGCGGCCGCCCCTCCCTCGCGCACGCGTTCGGCGTACGTCCGTTCGGATGCGGTCGGTCTCGTCGGTGAACCGATTCGGAGCAGCCCCGCAGGTCGTGCTAATGTTTTCCACGTCGGAAGGGCCGCCCGGAAGGGAGGCCGGTCCAAGGAAGCGCGAAGGCCTCATGGTACCGAGCGGTTCGGAAGATCGGTCGGCAACGAGGACAACACCCATGCGCGGGTGGCGGAATAGGCAGACGCGCTGGATTCAGGTTCCAGTGCCCGAAAGGGCGTGGGGGTTCAACTCCCCCCTCGCGCACAGCGAAGCCCCGCAGATCTACGGATCTGCGGGGCTTTTTTGTCGTCCCACCGGTCCTTGCCGGAGTGGGGCGCGGTGGCTCAGGAACGGGTGGCGGGCAGCTCGGCGCGGACCTCGAAACCGCCGTCCCGGGTGGGGCCGGCGGTGAGGGTGCCGCCCAGCAGCTGGGCGCGCTCGCGCAGACCGACCAGGCCGTGGCCGCCGCCCGGGAGGGGCTCGGCCGGGTGGACCGGCGGGGCGTCGTTGCGCACCTCGACCCGCAGCAGGCGGCCCTTCGCCCGGACCTTCACGTGCACCCGCGCCTCCGGGGCGTACTTGGTGATGTTGGTCAGCGCCTCCTGCACGGTGCGGTAGGCGGCCCGCTGCACCGCCTCCGGCCACGGGCCGCCGGGGTTCAGCTCGGCGTCGGCGGCCAGGCCGCTCTCCTCGATCAGCCGGGGCAGGTCGGCCAGCCGGGGCTGCGGGGCGAGCGGGGCGTCCGGCAGCCGGCCGCTCGTGCCGCGCAGCACCCCGACCATCTGGCGCAGCTCGTCCAGGGTCCGAACGGACAGTTCGCGGATGGTGCGGGCGGTGGTCACGGCGGCCGGGTCGGTGGAGCTGACCTGGAGCGCGCCGGCCTGGATGCTGATCAGGCTGACCTGGTGCGAGACCACGTCGTGCATCTCCCGGGCGAGCCGGCCGCGCTCGGTGATCAGCACCCGCTCGGCCAGCAGCCGGCTCTCCCGCTCCTGGCCGCGGGTCAGCTCGTCCAGGCGGGCGGCCAGCTCCCGCCGGGTGCGGGAGAGCAGGCCGGTGGCGGCCGGGCCGGCGGCCAGCATCACGGCCTGGATGGCGTCGAGGGCGGTGGCCCGGCTCAGGTTGAAGACGTTGTCGGGCAGCGGCCAGTGGAAGAACTCGACCAGGGTGAAGAGGACACCGCAGGGGATCACGAACCGCGGGCGGGGACGTTCGGCGGCCACTGTGTAGACGGCGGTGATCGGGGCCAGCCAGATCTCGTCCACCCAGCTGCCGGGCATGGTGAGCAGCAGCACCACGACCGGGAAGTGGCGGCGCCAGAACAGCGCGACGGCGGCCAGCGTGGAGAGGGTCACCTGCCACCAGGTGGCGTCCCGGGCCACCAGGGCGGCGTCCAGCAGGGAGTAGAGGACGGGCAGCAGCAGCATCAGCCAGGGGGCGGTGCACCAGGCCGGCAGCCGTCCGGACGGCAGCTGGTCGGCGGTCGTCATGCTCCGTCGCCGGGCTTGGGCCGGACCAGGCCGGCCCGGTGGGCGAGGACCGCGGCCTGCACCCGGTTGGCGGCGCCGAGTTTGCCGAGGATCGCGCTGATGTGGTCCTTGACGGTGCCGGTGCCGAGGAAGAGGCGGTCGGCGATCTCGGCGTTGGACAGGCCCTCGCCGAGCAGCGCGAGCACGTCGAGCTCCCGGCTGGTGAGGGTGCGGGCCAGTGAGGTGGCCTCGGCGTCCGGGGCGCCGCCGTCCACGTAGCCGCCGATCACGGTGCGGGTGACGGTCGGGGAGAGGATGTTGCCGCCGGCCGCGAGCACCCGGACGGCGTGCACCAGCTGCTCGGGGGCGGTGTCCTTGAGCAGGAAGCCCACGGCGCCGGCCCGCAGCGCGGTGCCGATGTACTCGTCGGTGTCGAAGGTGGTGAGCATCGCCACGGCGGGCGGGTCGGGCAGGGCGCGCAGCCGGCGCAGCACCGAGATGCCGTCCAGGTCGGGCATCCGGATGTCGAGCAGCACCACGTGCGGGCGCAGGCGCTGGACGTGCTCCTCGGCCTGGCCGCCGGAGCAGTCGCCGACCACCTCCAGGTCGGGGGCGGAACCGACGATCAGACCGAGGCCGGAGCGGACCAGGATCTCGTCGTCGACGATCAGCACGCGGGTGGTGGTGATTGGTGCCTCCTCGGTTCGGGCGGCCGGGTGGGGGCGGTCCGCGTGGGTCGTTTCCGAGGGTAGGGGTAGCCGGGGCGGGGCGCCGAACGCCCGGGGGGTGGCGACCCCCGCCGTTCGGCGGGGGTGGGAATCCGCTACCCGGTTCACGTAATTCTCAGGCTTGGTGGGGAACCATGGAGTTGGCTGAGCCTTTCCGGCCCACTCCCTCACCTGGGCGGACGGTCGGACGGGTGTCGCCGGTCAGTCCGTCGGGCCCGTGCGGGCGCCCGCCGCCGGGCCGTACGCGGATGCGCCCCACCATCTGATCGTTTGGAATTGAGCTGTGTCGTCCACTGTGAAGTCGGAGCCGTCCGCCACGTCACCCGGGCCCCGGCCCGTCGGCGTGCTCGACCGCTGGCGCCCGCGGGCCGCCGTGGCCTCCGTCTGGTACCTGCGGCTGATCGCCCTGCTGAACGTCGCGACGGTGCTGCTGGTGCCCTTCCGCAACCAGGTCAGCGAGCACAACGAGGGTGAGTACTTCACCCCGTACCTGATGACCTCGGGCCTGGCCAGCGCGGTGCTGTCGATCTTCCTCGCCGTCGCGATGCGGCGGCGCAAGCGGGCCGCGTGGATCTTCAACGCGGCGCTCGGCGGCCTGTTCGCACTGCTCTACCTGGCGCTCATGGTGCTGCCGGACGAGCGGTTCCACGAGCACCCGCTCAACTACTTCTCCACCATCCTGACCTGCCTGTTCGTGCTGGCGCTGCTGATCGGGCGCAAGGAGTTCACGTCCAAGGGCGACAGCTCCAACCCGAAGACCGCGGCGGCCACCTTCGTCGGCGGGCTGGTGTTCGGCGGCGGGGTCGGCGCGCTGCTGGTCTGGCTGACCAACGAGCTGACCGGCGCGGGCTTCTGGGACCTCTTCCGGTACTCGGTCGGCCGGATGATCACCATCACCCCGTCCGAGCACCTGCGCTCGGTCATCGCCGCGCCGACCTGGGTGAACGCCGCGATCAACGCGATGGGCGGGGCGCTCTTCCTGCTGGTGCTGTACGTGGCCTTCCGCAGCCCGCGGGGCACCGAGCTGCTCAACCCGGAGGACGAGGCGAAGCTGCGCGGACTCCTGGAGAAGCAGGGCGAGCGGGACTCGCTCGGCTACTTCGCGCTGCGCCGGGACAAGGCGGTGATCTTCTCCCCCAGCGGCAAGGCGGCGGTCACCTACCGGGTGATCGGCGGCGTCTCGCTCGCCTCGGGCGACCCGATCGGCGACCCGGAGGCCTGGCCGGGCGCGATCGACGCCTGGCTGTCCGAAGCCCGCGAGCACGCCTGGGCGCCGGCCGTGATGGGCGCCTCCGAGGAGGCCGGAGTGATCTACGCCCGGCACGGGCTGGACGCGCTGGAGCTGGGCGACGAGGCGATCGTCGAGCTGGACGAGTTCTCGCTGGACGGCCGCGCGATGCGGGTGGTCCGGCAGGCGTACAACCGGGTCAAGCGGGCCGGGTACACGGTGCGGATCCGCCGCCACGAGGACATCTCGGAGACCGAGATGGCCGAGCTGGTGGCCAAGGCCGACGAGTGGCGCGACGGGGCGACCGAGCGCGGCTTCTCGATGGCGCTCGGCCGGCTCGGCGACCCCGGCGACGGCCGCTGCGTGATGCTGGAGTGCAGTGACGGCGAGGGCGAGCTGAAGGCGCTGCTGAGCTTCGTCCCGTGGGGCCCGGACGGGCTCTCGCTGGACCTGATGCGCCGGGCCCGCGACACCGAGAACGGCCTGATGGAGTTCATGGTGATCGAGCTGCTGCAGCGCGCCGAGGAGGTCGGGCTGAAGCGGGTGTCGTTGAACTTCGCGATGTTCCGGTCCGTTTTCGAGCGCGGTTCGCGCCTGGGCGCCGGACCGGTGCTGCGGCTGTGGCGCTCCACCCTGGGTTTCTTCTCGCGCTGGTGGCAGATCGAGTCGCTGTACCGGGCGAATGCCAAGTACCGGCCGATCTGGGAGCCGCGTTACCTGCTGTTCGAGAAGAGCAGCGAGATTCCGCGGATCGGCATCGCGAGCGCGCGCGCCGAGGGTTTCATCGTCGCGCCGAGCCTGCCCGCCCTGTTCCGACGCCGGCACGCCGGGGCACCCGTGGTGGCGCCCCGGGTCCCGGTGGCGGCCCGGGACGGGAAGGGGTAGCCCTCCGTCGGGGGGCGGAGGGGGCCGGTAGCCGGATGGGGGTCCGGAGGGGGGATCGCTCTCCCCCCTGAGGATGACCCTTATCCCCATCCCTGCCGATGTGCCCATTGTTAACAGGCTTCTAATGTTGGAGTAGTAGAAGGTTCGGGGATTCGGAGAAACGGTTGTGATTTACAGGACCCACGCGGGGGGCGTGCGAAAGGGGCCGCTGGCGCTAGCCAGAACGGCCGCTGTCGCCGAGTGGGGAACGTTGTTCGTGACGGTTCGGAACACGGTGGCGCGAAAGAAGTTCGCCGCTGTTCCGCTGGCCACGCTGGCGACGTTTCTGATCCTGCTGTTCAGCATCGTCCAGCACCTGCCGGGCGGTGAGCACTTCGTCAGCCACATCGGGGTGGTGCGGGCGGCGTTGCCGCTGGAGGTCTCGCTGCTGCGGACCCCGCTGTCGCTGTACGTTCCGGCGCTGGACCTGCCGGTCTGGGGGGCGCTGGCCCAGGTGTTCGTGGTCTTCGCGATCGCCGAGATCGTGCTCGGCCGGCGGATGACCCTGGTGGTCGCCTACGCCTGCACCCTGGCGGGCACGTTGTTCGCCCGGGTCGGCGTGGCGGTCGGGCCGGGCCACCTGTTCGGCTTCCCGAAGTGGGTCGCCTACGTGCGGGACACCGGGCCGTCGGCCGCGGTGGTGGCGCTGGCGATCTGCATCGCCTTCCGGTGCCGGGCCTGGTTCACTGCCGGCCTGGTGGTGGCCGTGATGGTCGGCGAGGCGGTCATACTGCCGAACCTGGCGGGCCTGGAGCACGTGGTCGCGGTGATCACCGCGCTGCTGATCGCCGTCGCGGTCGAGGTCTTCGGGGACTTCTGGCCTCGGGTGCTGGCCGGGGTCGGCGCCGCCACCTCGGTGGCCGCGGCCGCCTCGCGGGAGGTCGCCGTGGAAGCCCGGCGGCGCCGGTCGGCCGGGGCCGTTATTCCCTGATTCGCCCGCTCGCCTCAAGGGTGGGGCGGCCGTCAGGCGTGTGGGAGGGCCAGTTCGAACCAGACCACCTTGCCCACCGCCTTGCGGGCGGTGCCCCAGCGTTCGGCGAGCTTGGTGACCAGGGTGAGGCCGCGGCCGGTCTCGCCGAGCTGTTCGGCCGGCTCCAGCGAGGGCAGGTTGTGGTTGTCGTCGCTGACCTCGACCAGCAGCTTGTCCACCCGGATCAGCTGGAGCCGGACCCGGTCCCGGGCGACCCGGACGGCGTTCGTCACCAGCTCGCTGACCAGCAGCTCGGTGGTGTCGCTGAGGGCCTCCAGGTGCCAGGCGGCCAGCTGCTCGCGGACCAGCGACCGGGCTCGGCGCACCTCACGGTGGTCCACCGTGAGGTCCCAGGTGGCGACCTCGGACGGGGCGACCCCGTCGAAGCGGGCCACCAGCAGGGCGACGTCGTCCTTGCGGTCGTCGGTGTGCAGTCGGCGCAGCACCTCGTCGCAGGCCTGCTCGGGGCTCTGCTGCGGGTCGATCAGGTTGCCGCAGAGCGCGGCGAGGCCCGCCCCTATGTCCCCGCCCCGGACCTCGACCAGGCCGTCGGTGCACAGCACCAGCATCGAGCCGTCCGAGACGTCGATGGTCTTGGCGACGAACGGCACCCCGCCGACGCCGATCGGCGCGCCCGCCGGGATCTCCAACAGTTCGCCGGTGCCGTCCGGGTGCACCAGGACGGGCGGGACGTGGCCGGCGCTGGCCAGCTCGCAGGTCCGGTTGATCGGGTCGTAGACCGCGTACAGACAGGTCGCGAGGTGGTCGTCGCCGAGCTTGTGGGCCAGGTTGTCCAGGTGGCGCAGCAGCTGGCCGGGCGGCAGGTCCAGGGCGGCGAGGGTCTGCATGGCGGTGCGGAAGCGGCCCATCGCGGCGGCCGAGTGAATGCCGTGGCCCATCACGTCGCCGACCACCAGGGCGACCCGGCTGCCGGGCAGCTGGATCGCGTCGAACCAGTCCCCGCCGACCTCGGCCTTGGGGTCGCCCGGCAGGTAGCGGTGGGCGATCTGCACGCCGGGGATCTGCGGCGGGCGGGTCGGGATCATCGAGCGCTGCAGGGTGGTGGCGACCCTCGCCTCGGCGCGGTGTAGCCGGGCGTTGTCCAGCGACAGCGCGGCGCGGACGGCCAGCTCCTTGAGGGTCGCGGCGTCGCTCTCGTCGAAGGGGGCGCGGTCGGGCAGCCGGAGCAGCTTGAGGATGCCCAGCACGGTGCCCCGGGCGGAGAGCGGGACGACCAGCATCGAACGGCCGGAGACCACCGGGGCCAGCCGGGCGCCGCCGAGCGCGATCGCGTAGTCGACCGCGACGTCCGCGCTGATCACCGGGACCAGCACCGGCTGGTTCAGCTGCAGGGCCATCCCGGGCGGGGTACGGCGGGGCATGCTGACCAGCGAGCCCTCGGTGAGCACGTGGTCCCAGGCGCCGCCGGTCTCGTTGAAGACCAGGGCGACCCGGCGCAGCATGGTGGCGTCGTCCGGGCGGCCGACCGGCAGCTCGGAGTCCGAGATCAGCCCGTCCACCAGGTCCACGCAGGCGAAGTCGGCGACCCGGGGGACCAGCACGTGGCACAGCTCGTGGGCGGTGAAGCCGAGGTCCAGGGTGGTGCCGACCTTGCCGCCGACCTCGTTCAGCAGGGCCAGCTGCTCGCCGGCCTGCCCGTTGGTGAGGAAGGGGCTGAGCCGGCCGGGCGGCGGGGCCTCGGGGCTCGCGGGGGCGGGGAGCGGGACGGGCACGGCGGCGGGCGGGGCCTGGTCGGCGCGGAGCGGCGGGTGGCCCTTGGCGGACGACTCGACGGCGGCTCGGTCGATGGCGGCTCCTCCTCCGGTGGGTGGGGGTACCTCCCGGCCGGAGGCTGGGGGAGGGACGGACGGGCCGCCGCCCGCCGGGGCGCCGCTGACGGCGGCGACGGGCTGGGGGACGGGGAGCTCGGTGGCCTCGCGCTGCGCTGCCTCGCGCGGGGCGGGCAGCGGGGCGGGCGAACGGCGGCCGGGCGCGGTCTGCTCGGGCTGCGGCGGCGGGCCGACCCGGGAGACGCGCTGCTGCGGCGTCGGGTAGCGGCGGCCGAGACCGGCGGCCGCGTGCGCCGTCCCGGTCTGCGCGTCGGCGGGCAGCACCGGCAGCACGGTGACCGCGTCCAGCCGCAGGGCGGGCAGTCCACCGAGTCCGATCGCGGTCGCCATCGCCGTGCGGTGGCCGGCGGGCAGCAGCCGGGCCAGCGGTTCGGGCACCCGGTCGGCGGGTGGGGTGAGTGCTGCGGTCAGCCCGTGGAAGCCGCCCCGGGCGGCGGGCGTGGCGGCGAACGGCAGCAGCCGCTCGCCGAGCGCGAGCCGGGGGCCGGTGGTGCGCAGCGGGCGGGCGTCGGCGGCCAGCGCGAGCAGCCCGCCGGACGGGCCGGGCAGCGGGTAGGCCCACCAGAGCACGTCGCGCTGGTGCTCCTCGCGGTCGGTGACGGTCAGCCGGCCGGCCCAGGGACGGCCGGCCGCGGTCAGCTCGGCGAGGGTGTCGAACGCGTCGCAGGCGCGGCGGACGGCGCACCGGCCGAGCACCCGCGACTCCACGGCGGGCAGCAGGCCGGAGGCGGGGCGGTCGTGGGCGACTTCGGCGCGGTGTCCGAACAGCTCCTCGGCGGCCCGGCCCCACTGCGCGATCCGGCCGGACCGGTCGACCAGCACGAGGGCGAGCCGGACCAGGGCGGCCACGCCCGTCGGGTGGTCGCCCGGTTCGGTCCCGTCGGCCGCCGGACGCGGTGTGGAGTTGGACTCGGCCACCATGGATTCGCTCTGCTCCCGCCTGGCCGCCACGCCTGGAGGCGGCCGTCTCTCCGGAGGAAGGCTCGCTGTGCGGATACCAGCGAAGCACGGACCGGGCCGGGCTTGATACCGAAACGGGGAGATTCATCAGTATCGGTTGCGTGTCGTGCGGCGCGCGCCGGTCCGTACCTCCGGTTCACCCGGACGGGGCTTTCGCGCGCGGCGGTAGGGTGGCAGGCCGGACCGCCCGTGCGGCGGACCCGCAGGACGCAGCCGGCCGGACGAGACAGAGGCGAGAAGTGAGCGCGCAGAGCCCCGCCCGCTGGACGGACCCGGAGCAGCAGGAGCTGGAGGAGCGGGTCGCCGCCGCCGAGCTCGCCTGGCTCAGCATGGACGTGGACGTCCAGACGCTGCGGGTCGAGATCGACAACTTCGCCCTGATCCACCACCAGCTGCTCGGCCCGCTCTACGCCCGGCTGGACGAGCTGGACGCGCTGGTCGCCGAGGCCATCGCGGCCCGCACCGGGCTGCCCGAGGACCAGCGCCGGGCCGCCGAGGCACGGCAGCAGGTCGAGGAACTGCCGGACCTGGACGCGCTGTTCGACTCCGTGCAGGAGCAGCGGGAGCAGTCCGGCCAGGGGGAGGAGGCGGCCCCGCCGCCGCCCGCCGCGCCGAGCCGGGTGCGGCCCGGCAAGGACGCCCAGCGGATCTACCGCGAGCTGGTCCGCCGCGCCCACCCCGACCTCACCACCGACCCGGCCGAGCAGCAGCGCCGGGCCGCCTTCCTGGCCCGGGTCAACGAGGCCTACGCGTTCGGGGACGCCGCCGCGCTGGAGGGCCTGGCCGCCGAGTGGTCCACCGCGCCGGAGGCCGCGCCCGCCCTCGACTCCGCCGACCGGTCGGACTGGCTGCGCCGCCGGCTGGACTGGCTGACCGCCAAGATCGCCGAGACCGCCACCGAGCAGGTCCGGCTGGAGCAGACCCCGATGGGCGAGCTGCTCGCCCTCGCCCCGCAGGACCCGGACCGGCTGCTCGAGCAGCTCGCCGAGGAACTGCTGGCCAAGGCCGCCGACCGGCAGGCCGAGCTGGAGCGGCTGCTCGGCGGCCACGGCCCGGCGGCGGAGGACCACGGCCCGGCGGAGAGCCACGGCCCGGCGCCGGTGGGCGACAATGGCACGGACCCGACCGACCCCCAGCCTTCGGCCGGGAGGTACCCCCCTCAGGAGAGCCACACGATGTTCGCGCAGATCCCCACCGCCGAAGCCGCCGCCGTGCCCGCCGACGCCGTCCTGCTGGACGTCCGCGAGCAGGACGAGTGGGACGCCGGCCACGTGGACGGCGCACTGCACATCCCGCTGGGCCAGGTGATCGGCCGGCTCGACGAGCTGCCCGACGGGAAGCTGTACGTGCTCTGCCGGGTCGGCGGCCGCTCCGCGCAGGTCGTCCAGTACCTGGTGCAGCAGGGCCGTGACGCGGTGAACGTGGACGGCGGGATGTACGCCTGGGAGGGCGCCGGCCGTCCGATGGTGAGCAGCACCGGCCAGGACGCCTTCGTCCTCTGAGGCGCCGGAGCTTCCGAGGAGGCCTCCCGTCCTCCCGTCCTCCCGGGCCGGTCGCCCGGTAGGGCAGGATGGGCGCGCGAGTGCGCCGGTACCGGGCCGGGCGCCGCCCGCCGACCGGGCTGGGGAGGCCATGACGGAGACGACGGACCGGCCGGCCCGGGGGCGGGCCTGGTCGAGGCCCGCGCAGCTCGTCCTCGGCCTCGCCGGGGTGGCACTGATCGGCGGCACCGGGCTGTTCCTCGCCGCGGTGTTCCTGCACGTCGCGCCTGCCAACTCGCTGTCCCGGCAGTACCGGAACGCGATCGACGGCGTGGTGTACCCGGAGTTCGAGCAGAACTGGAAGCTCTTCGCGCCCAACCCCCTGCAGCAGAACGTCAGCCTGGACGCCCAGGTACGGACCGTCGCGGCCGGCGGGACGACCACCACCCGCGACTGGACCGGGCTGACCGCGCGGGACATCGCCGCGATACGGGGCAACCCGGCGCCCAGCCACGTCGACCAGAACCTGCTGCGCCGGGCCTGGGACTTCTACGACAGCTCGCACAACCCGCAGGACGAGGCGCCGACCAACGCGCGCGGCAAGCTCGCCGAGCAGTACCTGAAGCGGATCGCGCTGCAGCGGATCGGCCGGGAGGCGGACGGCGAGCGGATCCTGGAGATCCGGTTCCGGGTGACCACCGCCACCGTCCCGCCGCCGGCCTGGAACGGTGAGGCCGCGCCGCCGGCGCCCAAGGTGCGGGAGCTGCCGTGGTGGCCGGTGGCGGACGAGGACTACCGGGGGCTGCTCGGATGAACGAGGTGTCGGCGCGGGATCCCCGGCCGGACGCGGCGGTGCGGTCGGACGGGGAGGCGCCGTCGGACGGAGTCGTACCGGCGGACGGTATCCCCCGACAGGCCGGTGCCGGGCAGCCGCACGCGCCGGCGCCGCGCGGGCCGGGGGCGGCCGAGCTGCTCGGACGGGCCGTCGAGGCCTTCACCGGACGGGTGCTCGGACGGCACCAGGCCGCGGTGGTGCGGATCGGGTTCGGACTGGTCTGGCTCGCCTACCTGCTGCGCGAGTGGCCCAACCGGCGGGTGCTGTACGGCGACCGCTCCCCCTGGTCGATGGAGCTGGCCGAGCGGTTGCTGGGCGACGACGGGGCGTTCACCGTGCTGCCCTGGTTCGGCGGCCGGCCCTGGTTCGAACTGGTCTACCACCTGGCGGTGCTGGCGGCCCTCGCCGTGCTGCTGGGCTGGCGCACCAGGGCGAGCACCGTGCTGTTCCTGGTCACCGTGCTGTCGCTGCAGAACCGCGACGTCTTCCTCGGCGACGGCGGCGACAACGTCGTCCACCTGATGGCGGTCTACCTGGTCTTCACCCGCTGCGCCGAGGTCTGGTCGCTGGACGCCCGGCGGGCGCGGACCGGGCGGTCCGGCGGGTGGTCCGGGTGGACCGGCGTGGCGCTCTGGGCCGTCCTCGGGGCGGCCCTGGCGGCCTGTCAGTTCGGCGGCTTCTCCGGCGAGAGCCTGACCTGGACCAGCCGGACCTTCCCCCACCTCGGCTGGTCGCCGCTGTTCTGGGGACTCTGGGCGGTTGCCGGGACCTGGTGGACGCTCGGGCGGCTGCGGCCGGACGGCGAGCCGCGGGCCCTGCTCGACGCGCTGGCCACCATGGTGCACAACTGCGCGATGCTGGTGATCGCCGTCGAGGTGGTGCTGATCTACGCCACGGCCGGCTGGTACAAGGTGCAGGGCACGCGCTGGCAGGACGGCACCGCGCTCTACTACCCGCTGCACCTGGACTACTTCGCCCCCTGGCCCGGGCTGTCCGCGCTGGTCGGCTCGGCGCTGCTGCCGGTCTTCCTGATCTCGTACGGCACCGTGATCGTGCAGGTCGCCTTCCCGTTCACGCTGCTCAACCGGCGGGTCAAGAACGTGCTGCTGGCCGTCATGATGCTGGAGCACGCGGGGATCGCGGTGGTGCTCGGGCTGCCGGTGTTCTCGCTCGCGATGATCGCGGCGGACGCGGTGTTCCTGCCGACCGGCGCACTGCTGTGGACGGCGGCGCGAGTGAGCCGGATCCGGACCCGTCGGATCCGGCGGGAGCCCGCACCCTAGGATGTCGGTATGTCCTGGTTCGCTGCGCTTCGTGACACCGCGCGGACCGGACTCACCCTGGACCGGGCGCTCACCGACCCCAAGCGGGCCGTGCGCGGGGCGGTCGCCGTGGCGCTGGTGCTCTTCCCGACGCTCGCACTCGGCGGAGTCGCCCTCGCCACCTCGGCCGCGATGGGCGCGTTCATCGCCGGCTCGGCCACCTTCCAGCGCAGCTTCCGCCCCCGGGCCAGCCTCGCCGTCGCTGCCGGAGCCGGACTCGGGATCAGCACCTTCCTCGGCTACCTGGCCGCCGGGGTCCCCGGCCTGTTCCCCGTCCTGCTCGCGGTGTGGGCCTTCGGCGCCGGGCTCGCCTGGGCGATCGGACCCACCGCCGGGGTGGTCGCGACCAACACCGTCTCGGTGATGCTGATCGTCGTGCAGCTGCCCGTCAGCGCCACCGCCGCGCTCGGCCACGGGCTGGTCGCCGCCCTCGGCGGAGTCGCCCAGGCCGCCGTCATCACCCTCTGGCCGATCGGCAGTTGGACCGCCCAACGCGACGCCCTCGCCGACACCTACGCCGAACTCGCCGACTACGCCCGCCGATTGCGGCAGGACCCCACCGCGCACGTGGACCCGGAGCCGTTCATGACCGCCCGGCACGCGGCCGCCCTCACCCCCTGGCAGGACCGCCACCGGCCGCCCGAACTGCGGGGCCTGCGCGGCATCGCCGAACGGATCCGGCCCACCCTCGCCGCGCTCGCCGACCCCAAGGTCGGCGCCCCCGAGGAAGGACCGGAACGCGACCGGGCCCGGGAGGTGCTGGCCGCCTCCGCCGACGCCATGGACTCCCTCGCCCGGGCGATCCGCACCGGCGACCCGGTCCGGCTCCCCCGGTCCGCGCCCTCGCTCACCCTGGTCCGGCCCGACGACGACGGACCCCGGCTGCAGGGCGCCGCCCGGCGCTCCGCCCGACGGCTCGGCGGGCTGCTGCGCAAGGCCGCGGACACCCTCGACCGCAGCGACGAGGACACCATCACCACGCCCGTGGTCGGGGCCGGCGGGGCGCTGCACAAGCCGTCGATCGTCCGGATGCTGCCGGTCGCGCTGCGGGCCGTCCGCCGCCAGCTGCAGCCCCGCTCGGCGATCTTCCAGCACGCCGTCCGGCTCACCGGGGTGGTCACCGTCGCCTACCTGCTGGCCCGGCTCGCCGGGTTCCACCACGGGTACTGGGCGCCGATGACCGCCGCGATGGTGATGCGGCCGGACTTCGCGCAGACCTACAGCCGGGGCGTCGCCCGGCTCGCCGGGACGGTCGTCGGGGTCGCCGTCTCCACCCTGGTGGTGCAGCTCGCCCACCCCGGCGAATGGGTGCTGGCCGCGCTCGCCGTGCTCTGCATCGGCGGGGCCTACCTCGCCTTCCGGACCGGGTACGCGCTGACCACGGTCGGCATCTCGACCTACGTGGTGTTCCTGCTCGGACTGCAGGCGGGCGACCCGCTGGTGACCGCCGTCGAACGGGTCGGGCTCACCCTGCTCGGCGGGTCCCTCGCACTCCTCACGTACGCGCTGTTCCCGACCTGGCAGACCGCCCGCCTCGGGGAACGGCTCGCCGAATGGCTGGCCGGGGCCGGGCGCTACGCGGGGGCGGTGATCGCCTGCTACGAGAAGCCGGCCGCGCCGCGCGGACGGGCCGTACGGAGCGCGCTGCTGGACTCGCGGGAAGCCCGGTCCGAACTGGTCCAGGCGATGCAGCGGGCCGACGCCGAACCGGGGCGCCACGAGTCCGGGCTGACCGGGGTGAGCCGGCGCCAGATCGACCGGGCCCGGGCGGCGGTCGGCCACCTCGGGCGGGCGGCGGTGCTGCTGGAGGCCCACCTGCCGGCGGCGGACGCCGAACCGGTCGCGGGGACGGGGGACTACGCGGAGGAGCTGCGGCTGGCCACGGCGCTCGCGGCGGGGGCGCTGCTCACGGGGCGACCGGTGGAGTTCGGGGCGATGCGGGACGCCCAGGCGCGGTTGGAGGAACGGCTGGCGGAGGCGCCGGCGGGGGTGCAGCGGGACGTGGTGCGGGCGGGGACACGGCTGGTGGGGCAGGCGCTGCGGGATCTGGAACGGGCCCTGCGGGGGAGCGCGGAGGCTCGTTAGACGGGGGCTCTCGGGAGGGTGGGAGAGTGGGCGGTATGGGTGACGACGAGCTGGTGCGGGCGTGGCGGGTGGCCGAGCGGGAGCCGGGGGCGGTGCTGCTGGACGGGTTCCACGCCTTGAAGCACGCGCTGCGCTTCGGCGGTGACGTCCGGCGGGTGGTGACCGCCGACCGGGTCGCGTTGCTGGCGCTGGCCGCCGAGCTGGCCGGGGACGTGGTTCCGGCGCTGGACGGGCTCGCGGTGGAGCTGCCGGAGGCGGTGCTGCGGACGCTGGCGCCCCGGCCGCACCCGACCGGGGTGATCGCGCTGGCCGTGCGGCCCTCCCCCGAGGCCAACCTGGCGGCCCTGGCCGAGCGGCCGCGCCGGGCGCCGGTGGTGCTGCTGGAGAACCCGCGCAACCTGGGCAACGTCGGGGCGGTGATCCGGCTGGCGGCCGGGTTCGGCGCCACCGGGGTGGTGACCACCGGTGACCTGGACCCGTGGCACCCGACGGTGCTGCGCGGCAGCGCGGGCCTGCACTTCGCCACCGCCGTCGAGCGGCTGACCCTGCCGCAGCTGCCCGCCGGGCCGCTGTACGTCCTGGACCCGGAGGGCGCGGACATCCGGGACCTGCCGTTCCCGGACGACGCGCTGCTCGCCTTCGGCACCGAGCGGCACGGCGTGTCGGCGGAGCTCAAGGCGCGCGCCGACCAGCTGGTGGCGGTGCCGATGCAGCCGGGGGTGTCCAGCTTCAACCTGGCGACCAGCGTCGCGATGGGCCTGTTCCACTGGATG
Source organism: Kitasatospora sp. NPDC033851 (assembly GCF_055576085.1). Classification (NCBI taxonomy): domain Bacteria; kingdom Bacillati; phylum Actinomycetota; class Actinomycetes; order Kitasatosporales; family Streptomycetaceae; genus Kitasatospora; species Kitasatospora sp. NPDC033851. The sequence continues at coordinate 324,360 of NZ_JBVIRL010000003.1, forward strand.
TCCGGGAAGCGCTGAGGCGCGGCGCCGGGGTCGGGCACCGTGCGTCGGCGGGACGGTCAGGGACGCTCAGGGGTGCTCAGGGGTGCTCAGGGCGATCAGGGCGATCGGGGCGTCAGGAGAAGAGCCGGCGCCAGGTGTCCGGGCCCGGGTAGCCGTCGGCCTCGGCGCCGCGCCGGCCCTGGGCGAGCTGGAAGGCCTGGACGGCCCGCCGGTCGCTCTCGCTCCAGTGCGGGCCCGGGCCGACGGCGTACGACCCGCCGAAGCCCTTGAGGACCAGCTGCTCGCCGAGATTCTTGACGTACGCGTTGTCGGTGTCGGGGCCGAACGTGTCGGTGCCGGGGAAGGCGGGTGCCCCGGTGACGGGTGGTGGCGGGGACAGCGGGGTGCCGCCGTCGATGTTGCGGCCCTTGCCGTTGACCAGGTAGTCCCAGGTGCCCTTGCCGGGGATGCCGTCGGCCTCGCTGCCGCGCCAGCCCTGGGCGAGCTGGAAGGCCTGGGTGGCCTTGCGGTCGGCCTCGCCCCAGCGCGGTCCGGGGCCCTCGGTGTAGAAGCGGGCGCCGCCGCGCTGCACCAGCAGCCGGCCGAGCTTGGTGACGTACGCGTTGTCGGCGCCGGGGCCGAACTTGTCGGCGCCGGGGAAGGCGGTCGCGGAGCTGCCGTCGTTGCCGGCGCCGTCGGTGCTGCCGCCGGACGGGCCGGTGTAGCGGTACGGGACATAGGAGCCGGAGTTGTTCCAGTACGCGTACGGGGTGGAGCGCTTCCTGGTGCCGGGGGAGGTCTGCTCGTAGGCGACGTACTTGGTGCGGGAGGAGTCCGTCCATCCGCCGAAGATCGTCACGTGTGAGCCGGCCTGCGGGTTGGCCGGGTTGTTGTAGATCAGGACGTCGCCGGGCTGGAGGTCGTTCTTGCCGATCCGTTCGGCGACGTCCGGCAGGGTCCAGGTGGTCTGGCTGCTGCCGAGGCCCCAGGCCATCGAGACGAAGCCGGAGCAGTCCTGGCGGTAGCCGTCCGACCAGTAGCGGCTCATGCTGTACGGCACGCGCTGGTCGACCCAGCTCTGCGCGCGCCGGATGACCTGGGCCCGGCTGAGCGGCTGGGCGGCGCCGGGGGTGGCGTAGGCGCGGTCGTCGGTGTCGGCGGCCTGGCCGTAGGGGCCGGTGACCTCACCCTGGGGGGTCTGCGGGGGCTGGGCGGTGCTGCTGCCGCCCGGGGTGGGGCCGGGGGCGGGGGCCGCCGCGGCCGAGCCGGCGGCGGCCGTTCCGCCGCCGATCGCGGTGCCGACGGCGGCCATCAGCACGGCGGCCCGGCGGCGGATGCTGCGGGCCGCGGCGTGTCCGCCCTCGTGGACCGGCGCCGCGTGCAGCCGGGCGCGGCGGCGGGCACGGCAGCCCCCGCATATGCAGTCCTCCTCCGGTTCGACCTCGTCGAACTCGATGAGCGGGGACAGGGGGTCGGTAACGGTCATGCTCCGCCTCTTTCCTGCGGTCCTTCCCGGTCACGGCCTGACGGACTGATGGCGTGACAGGACTGGCCTTCCCGGGCCGGCTCCGCGTGTTATCGGGACCAAAGTCCCAAAACGGACGGAGTGCGGCGCGGCGGATTGAGCTGCGCGGGTGACAGCCGTTCGGCTCCCGGGCGTGGCGCGGAAGGGCGGCAGCCGGTAGTGCCGGTGCGAACCTGAGGCGGGATCAGCGCGGGATGGCGGGCGAGTACTCGGGGTCGGTCCAGGTCAGCGGGGTGGCGTCGGCGAGTTCGACCACGCCGGTGACGGCCAGCTCGACCATCCGCTCGGCGCCGGGGGCGGCCTGCCGGGCCTCCTGCGACCAGTCGGTGCGGGCCTCACCGGTGACCAGCAGTGCCCCGCCGGTCTCCCAGTCGGGCAGCAGCAGGCCGGCCCGCGGGTCCAGCTCCAGGTTACCGAGGGTCATGAACATGCTGTTGCCGGGGTACTCCGGCCAGCGCAGCCGGTCCGGGGCCACCGCCTCCAGGAAGCCGGGGAAGCCGCCGCGGTGGGAGGCGTCGACGCTGCCGTCCGGCCCGGTGGTGGCGATGAAGAAGGTGTCCGAGGTGGCCGCGAGGAGGCGCTGTGCGGTGGTCAGCCGCGGGCCCGCGGCGACCGTCCGGGGCGGGCCCGCGGCCGGGCGGTCCAGCGGGGTGCGGCGCTGGATGTACTTCGGGCAGTTGGAGACCACCTCGTCGGCGCCGACCAGCAGCCCGCCCCGGCCGTCCGGGACGGAGCCGCCGTTGAGCCGCATCCGGCGCCGGCCGGCCGGGTCCAGGGCGATGGTGCCGACCCTGGCCGGGCGGTCCAGGGCCTCGGCCAGCGGGTCGGCCTCGGCCGGACGGGCGGCGACCGACATCGTCCGCTCGTCCGCCGCCCGCAGGAAGCCGGCCGGGCCGGCCAGCTGGGTGGCCCAGATTCGGCCCTCCGGGTCGGCGGCGCCGACGACCAGCATCCGCCGCTCGGTCAGGAAGCGGGCGGCGACCGCCGGGATGGTGCTGCGGATCGACCGGCCGGCGTGGTCGGCCCGCTCGGTCCGGCCGGCCCGGGCCTGGGCGGCCCGCTCGCCGGCGTGGTACGGCGTGCTGATGGTGGTCATGGTCGGCTCCTCCCGGGGGCTGGTCGGACTCGGTCGGACAGTGGTGGTCTAGAAGAAGCCGCAGGTCGGGGCGCCGGTGGTGGGTGCGGCGGCCTCGGTCTCGTCCACGCCGGTGCGGGTGTAGACCTCCAGCCGGATGCCGTCCGGGTCGGTGAAGAAGATGCCGCCGGAGGCCGAGCCCTCGTTGTGCGGGACGACGCCGTCGTAGGCGAACTCGGCGCCGAGTTCGCGCAGCAGCCGTTCGGTGGCGCGGACCTCGTCGAGGCTCTCGACCTCGAAGGAGAGGTGGTGCAGGCCGGGGTTCGCGGTGGCGAAGGTGCCGGCGCTCTGCTGCCAGAGGGTCACCACCAGGCGGCCGTCACGGCCGAGCAGGGCGAAGCGGCGCTCGGGGTCGGTGCCCTCGTGGGTGACCTGGAGGCCGAGGACCGCGCGGTAGAAGTCGATCGAGCGGGCCAGGTCGGTGACGTTCAGGCCCACGTGGCCGGTCTGCAGGGTGCGGAGCAGGGTGGTGCTGGACATGCCTGGTCACTCCCGGAGGCTGGGGCTTCCGGCGGGGCTCATGCCTAACCGGTATTAATGAGAGTAGGAGTTAGGTGATGATCCGTCAACCGGTGCGTGGTGTTGAAGTGGTTAGGCCTGTGGGGGCGGGAAAGCGAAAAACCCGCCGGACCTGACGGTCCGACGGGGCTCGGGAAGGCGGAAGGTGGGGGGCTTGGAGGTGGGGGGCTTGGAGGTGGGGGGCTTGGAGGTGGGGGCTTGGAGGTGGGCCGGGCTACGCCCACTCCCACCGGATGCCGATGTGGCCCGGCTGCTGGTCCGGGGCCAGGACGTGGGCGCTCGCCGAGGCGCCGATCCACAGCTGCTCGCGGCGGTGGTCGACGTCGGCGCCCGGCTCGCGGTCGTAGCGCTCGCAGTGCGCCGGGACGGCGGCCGGGTCGAAGTGCACCTGGAGCACGTACTCGCGCACCTGGGTGGCGAAGCGGCGGCTGTACTCCAGCGTCGGGCCGCCGGGTGGGATCTCCACCTCGTACTCGAAGACCGTGCTGTCGCCGAGGCCGAGCGGGCGGTCCAGCATCAGCTCGGCGACGGTCAGCCCGACCTCCGGGCGGCGGCGGACCCGGCCCAGCCGGCCGTGCCGCACCGAGGTGATCTCCGGGCAGCCGGTGGCCTCCTCGTCGGCCTTGTGCACGACCAGGCAGCGGCCGACGCCGCCGACGGTGGCGCGCACCACCTGGCGCATCCGCAGCAGGTTGGCCCGCCGCTCGGCGTCCACGTAGTACGAGTCGTGGATGCTCAGGCGCTCCAGTTCGCCGGCCGGCGGGGCGTCCAGCTCGGCGAAGATCGAGGAGATCTCCTGCTCGCCCGGCCAGACGTCCTCCAGCCCGAGGTGCAGGGTGTTGGCCGTGGCGGCCCAGCGGCCGCGCGGGCGGGGCGGGCCGAGCAGCGAGGAGAGCGCGCTGTGCGGCAGCCCGAGCAGCTCTTCCAGCAGGTGGACGGCGCGCAGCGAGCTGGCCCGCTCGGGCTGGCTGCGGCCGCGTCGCCAGTAACTCAGCGTCGTGACGCTGACTCTGACGCCGCGTTGGGCGAGGGCTGCGCGGATCCGGTCCAGGCTGAGACCGCTGGCCTCGATGGCCAGGTGCAGGGTGTCCGCGAAGCCGCCGACCGGGGCGAGCCGGCCGGGGGACGGCGTCGGCGGCACGGCCGGCGTCGGCGTGGTGGCCGGCGTCGGTGGCGCGGTCGGCGCGGGTGCGGGCGGCTCGGGGCGCTCTGCGTGCGACCCGACCAGCCGCAGCCGCGCGGCGTCCTGAGGTTGCTGTGCGGCCATACGGTGACCCTCCCCACCAGGTGAGTTCGGTGGGACCGGACCGACGCCGGGGCGCGCCGCCAGCGACTTCACCGAGCTTTGGGGAACCCTATGCACGGTCGAGAGGCTACGTCATCAGTCGTGCGTATGACAGTGGTCACGGCAGGTCAACCGGATGGTTATCGATCTTGAAACAGTCCGGAAACACGGCGCTTACCGGGGCCCGGCCCCGGGGCCGAGGCGGGGCCTGCCGGCCGGACGTGACACCGCCGGGGCGGGCCCTCTCGGCGCCGCCCCGGCGGGGGTATCGATGTGGTGCTCGGCGCGACCCGGGGTTACCGAGCGCTACCGGTGGGTGATCAGCTGATGTTCAGTGCGACGTCGTCCAGCACGAAGCTGGTCTGCTGGGAGGAGTCCTCGGTGCCGGTGAACGTGATGGTCACGGTCTGGCCGGCGAAGGAGGTCAGGTCCAGGGTGCGCTGCACGTAGCCGGCGGCGGCGTTCGCGTTGGAGTACGTCGCCAGCGTGGTGCTGTTGGCCTGGACGGTCAGCTTGTCGTACGCGGTGGAGCCGGTCTCCGCGGTGTCGATGTGCAGCCAGAAGGTCAGCTTCGCGGAGGCGCAGCCGGCCGGGATCGAGACGGTCTGCGACACGGTGTCGGTGTGGGACGAGCCGTAGCCGTCCATCCAGGCCTTCCAGCTGCCTGCGTGGGCGGCCTGGGAGGAGCTGTTGTCGACCACGCCGCTGGAGGTGGTCCACGGGGCGGCGGTGCCGGTCTCGAAGCCGCCGTTGCCGACCAGCTGGGTGGCGGTGCAGCCGCCGGGCGGGGTGGTGGTGCCGCCGCCGCCGAGCAGGGCGGTGGTCAGCGCGTCGGCGACCGGGGAGCCCCAGCCGGTGACCTGGTCGTAGCCGGCCTTGGCGGGGAAGTCCTGGTTGGAGCCGGTGGACACGTCGTGGAAGACGCTGCCGGAGCTGCTGCTGTTCGCGACCGTGTACAGCCGCGGGCTCGCCTCGCCGAGGGCCGGCTGCCCGGCGGCCTTGGCCTTCTGGTTGAACTGGGCCGCGTAGCCCGACCAGAGCGGCGCGGCCGCGCTGGTGCCGCCGTAGACCTGCCAGCCGCCGGCCGTGTAGATCGCGAAGCCGCTCTGCGGGTCGGCGTTGGACGCGACGTCCGGGACGGTGCGCATGGTGCCGCTGACGCCGGTGCCGGTCTGCCAGCTCGGCTTGCTGAACACGGTGGAGACGCCGCCGCCGGCGGTGCTCCAGGCGCTCTCCGAGGAGTAGGTGTTGCTGCTGCTCACCTTGAGGTTGGTGCCGCCGACACCGGTCTGGTGCGGGCTGGACGCCGGGAAGTCGACCGCCTTGACGGTCGAGCCGCTGGTGGAGCGGGTGCAGTCGCGCGAGCCGTCGTCACCGGAGGCGGAGAAGATCGAGATGCCCTGGGCGGCGGCCTGCTTGAAGGCGTTGTCGACGGCCGTCATCGAGGCGGCGGTGGTGTCCGGCTCGCAGGAGCCCCAGGAGATCGAGATGACCGAGGCGCGGTTGTCGGCCACGATCTTGTTGGCCATGTCGATCTCGCCCTGGTCGCTGTTCGGGGCCTCGTAGACCAGCTGGGTGGCCTTGGGCGCCGCGCCGCGGACGATCTCGCTGTCCAGCTCGACCTCGCCCTGGCCCTGGCCGGGCTTCGAGTCGTAGTTGGCGCCGTCGACCGAGACCGTCGAGACGGCCGGGCCGGTCAGGCCGTACTGCGAGTCGTAGGTGGTCAGGTTGGTCTTGCTGTAGCCGTCGAACTCCCAGAGGGCGACGGTCGTGCCGGTGCCGTCGGCGCCGGTCTTGTTCAGGTTGTACGCGCCGGTGTACTGCGCCGGGGCCATGCCGTTCGGGGTGGCGGTGGCGGCGTTCGGGGCGATCGCGTTCGGCGTGGCCAGGCGGTTCTTGCGCACCGCGTGGTTGTCCAGGCCGCTGACGCCCTGCACCACGCCGGCCAGGTCGGCCGGGATCGAGGCGGCGGCGTCGTTGGCGAAGAAGGCGCGCTGCAGCTGCGGGTCGACGTAGGAGCTCTCGTGCGTGCCGAAGGCCTGCGAGACCTGCGCGGCGGTGCCGTGGGCGTTGACGACCTGGCGGTTGGCGCTCACGTCGGAGACGGTCAGGCCCTGGGCGGCCAGGTAGGTCTTGACCTGGGCGACGTCGGCCTGGGTCGGGCCGAACTGGGCGGTGAACTGCTCCGGCGTCAGGTACTTGCCGAACTCCGGGGTTCCCGGGGTGGCCACCGCGGTGAGGAAGCGGTCCAGGGCGTCGGCGTTGCGCAGCTTCAGGCTGACGGCCACCGAGATCTGCTGCTCGGCCGGGACGTCGCCCTTCTTGTCCGAGTGGGCCACCGCCGGGTTGACGGTGTTCGGCAGGGCGACGCGCGGGGCGGCGTTGGGGGTGGCGGCCTGCGCGGCGGAGACGCCGAGCGAGACGGCGGTCAGCGGAAGCACGGCTATCGCGGCGGCGAGAGCAAGGGAACGGGGGCGCAACGGATCCTCCTCTGGCCGGCTGTGGGGGCCGGCAAGGGGCCAGGCGTTCCGGGGTCGAGAACGCTGGCTCGAACATGACAGAACCGGTGTGCGAAGTGGTTCATGATCAAGCAATTCGTTGCTAAAAAACAGTCAAGTGTGGAGGGCCGGAAACTCCGGGAGTCCATACAGTGAATGACCGGAATTCACGGGACGGTCCATACCAATTCCCGGTGCACGGCACGGACGTAGAATCGGGTGGAGCCGAGGGAGAACGATGACTGACGTGATGGCAGACCCGAGGGACCCGCGACCGCTGATCGGCGAGCCGCTCGCGCTCGACCTGCTCAACACGCGCTGGGCCGGGATACCCGTCAACGACCTGCTCGCCGGGGTCGAAGGGTACGGGATCTGGCTCTCCTCCGCCGGACTGGGCGGCCGCTGCGAGGCCGACGACGCGGGCCTGGCGGCGATCCGGCAGGCCCGCGAGGCGATCCTGGTGGCAGCCCAGGACGCCCGTGAGCAAGGCGAGTTGAGCACCGGGGCGCGGGACGGGCTGGACGCGGTGCTGGCGCACGGGCGGATCCGGCGGACGGCCGGACCGGGCGGGGCCGAGGACCGGGTCGAGGCCGACCGGCCGGAGTGGCTGGCGCCCTGGCTGGCCGCGGACGACTTCCTCACGCTGCTCGGGCAGGGGGCGCCGCGGGTGAAGCAGTGCGCGCACGAGGCGTGCATTCTGCATTTCTTCGACGCCTCACAGAACGGGCGTCGGCGGTGGTGCCGGATGGCGGTGTGCGGGAATCGCGCGAAGGCGGCGCGGCACTATGTGAAGGCCCGGGGTTAACGGACGACCGAACGAATGGTCGGGGCGGCGGGGTTCGGGCGGCGGGGCCCCGGCGTTCGAACGGCGTGGTCCGGGCGGGCGCGCGGAGGAAGGTGCGCGCCCGCCCGGACCGGGGGTCAGGCCGGGGTGCCGAGCCAGGTGGTGAGGGCGGCGCGCAGTTCGCCCTGGCCGGGGTCGACGGCGCCCCAGGCGACGTAGCCGTCCGGGCGGATCAGCAGGACGGTGTCGCGCAGCTTGCCGTGCGGGTCGGCGGGGGCGGCGGAGACCATGCGGTCGGCCCAGGGCTCGGCGGCGGCCAGCTCGTCGTTGCTGACGAGGACGAACCTTCCGGCGCGCAGCGCCTCGTAGAGCCGCTCGGGCGCGGCCGGGCCGCCCTCGACGGGCTGGCTGAGGGCGGTCAGCCGCAGGTCCGGGACGCGCTTGCCGACCTGCGGGTGGGCGTCCTTGGGCGCGGGGTAGGAGATGCCGATGCCGGAGACCAGCCGGGCGCCGCGCTCGCTGACCAGGTCGAGGTGGCCGCCCAGCGCGGTGAGCGCCCCGCGCAGGGCGCGGGTGGGGGCGGACTCGGCGAGGGCGAGCCGGATCAGCGCGCCGGAGGTGCGCAGGACCGTCTTGCCGACCGGGTGCCGCTCGGTCTGGTAGGTGTCCAGCAGGGCGTCGGTGGCCTGCCCGCGGAGGGCGGCGGCGAGCTTCCAGGAGAGGTTGGCGGCGTCCTGGAGGCCGGTGTTCATGCCCTGGCCGCCGGCCGGGGAGTGGCAGTGGGCGGCGTCGCCGGCCAGGAAGACCCGGCCGGAGCGGTAGTTGGGGGCCTGGCGCTCGTCGCTGTGGAAGGTCGAGCTCCAGCGCACGTCCTGCAGGCCGTAGTCCTCGCCGAGGATGGCCCGGGCGAGGGCGGTGAGCTGCTCGGACGTGGGGGCGGTGCCGTCCGGGAAGCGCTCGTTGCGGTCCCAGGCGATCATCCGGAACCAGCCGTCGCCGAACGGGGCGAGGAAGGCGAATCCGGTCTCGTTGGCGCCGACGGTGATCGCCTCGGCGGGTTCGCGGTCCAGCCGGACGTCGGCCAGCACCACGGAGTCGACCACCGATTCGCCGGGGAACGGGATGCCGAGCAGGTCGCGGACAGCGGAGTGGACGCCGTCGGTGCCGACCGCGTACGCGGCGCGGTGGGTCCGGCCGTCGGCGGTCTCCAGGGTCACGCCGTCGGCGTCCTGGCGCAGTCCGGTGACCTCGGCGCCGCGCAGCAGGGTGGCGCCGGCCTTCTCCGCGCGCTCCAGGAGCAGCCGTTCGACGTTGTACTGCGGGGTGATCAGGACGAACGGGAAGCGGGTCTGCAGCGAGCCGAGGTCGACGGTGAAGCGGTCGAACATCTTCAGCGAGCCGAGCGGGCGGCCGGTGGCGATGAGGTCCTCGGCGAGGCCCCGGGCGTCCAGCAGCTCCAGGCTGCGGGCGTGCACGGCGAAGGCCCGGGTGAGGTTGGACTCGGCGGCCCGCTTCTCCAGCACGGTGACGCCGACGCCGGCGGCGGCGAGGTCGCCGGCGAGCAGCAGCCCGGTGGGTCCGGCACCGACGATCAGGACGTCGGTTTCGGTCGTCGGCTTCACGGCCATGTATCAGCTCCCGTTGTTCGGAGGGCGGTTGGACGCCGTTCCCGGCGTTCTCCCAGCCTCCATCATCGCTGGCCCGGCGGGAGCTGTGAACCGCCGGGCCCCGGCGGTGGGTGACCGCCGGGGCCCGGCGGGTGCCGGTGCGAACGCTCAGCTGTGCCGGCGGATCTCCACCGTGCGGAACCGGTTGGCGACGAACGCGCCGTCGCAGTAGGCGGAGTTGGCGGCCGGGTTGGCGCCGGTGCCGTGCAGGTCGGAGAAGGCGGCGGTCTGGTTGGGGTAGACGCCGCCGGTCAGGTTGAGGGAGAGCGAGACACCGGAGTCCAGCGCGGCCTCGACCAGCAGCGCCTCCACCTCGGGGGAGGTGGTGTAGCCGGAGGCCGTCATGGCGCCCTTCTCGCGGACGGTGGTGCGCAGCAGTTCGATGCCGGCGGCGGTGGACTCGACGGCGACCGCGAAGGAGACCGGGCCGAAGCACTCGCTGCGGAAGACCGAGCGGTCGTCCGGCTTGTCGGCGTTCAGCTTGACCAGGGCGGGGGTGCGGAGGGTCGCGCCGGGGAACTCCGGCGAGGTCACCGCGCGCGGGGCGAGGGCGAGCTCGCCGTACTCGCCGCCGGCCGCGGCGGCCGAGCGCTGCAGCACGCCCGGGTTGACCACGGCGCCGAGGATGGCGGCGGCGCGGGCGTCGTCGGAGAGCAGGCCCTCGATCGCGCCGGCCAGGTCGGCGACCACCTCGTCGTAGGTCTTGTCGCCCTGGTCGGTGCCGATGCCACCGCGCGGGATCAGGACGTTCTGCGGGGTGGTGCACATCTGGCCGCTGTAGAGCGAGAGCGCGAAGGCCAGGTTGCCCAGCATGCCCTTGTAGTCGTCGGTGGAGTCGATGACGACCGCGTTGACGCCGGCCTTCTCGGTGTACACCTGGGCCTGCTTGGCGTTCTCCTCCAGCCAGTCGCCGAAGGTGGTCGAGCCGGTGTAGTCGATCATCTTGATCTCGGGGCGGACCGCGAGGGTCGCGGCGACGGTGCCGCCCTCGTGCTCGGCGGCCAGGCAGACCAGGTTGGGGTCGAAGCCGGCCTCGGCGAGCACCTCGCGGGCGGTCCGGACGGTCAGCGCGAGCGGCAGCACGGCCCGCGGGTGCGGCTTGACCAGCACCGGGTTGCCGGTGGCCAGCGAGGCGAACAGGCCGGGGTAGCCGTTCCAGGTGGGGAAGGTGTTGCAGCCGATCAGCAGCGCGAGGCCGCGCGGGACGACGGTGAACTCCTTGGTCATCACCAGCGGCTCGCGCTTGCCCTGGGGCTTGGTCCAGCCGGCCTGCCGGGGCAGCCGGGTCTGCTCGGCGTACGCGTAGGTGACGGCCTCCAGACCGCGGTCCTGGGCGTGCGGGCCGCCGGCCTGGAAGGCCATGCCGTAGGCCTGGCCGGTGGTGTGCATGACGGCCTGGGCGAACTCGTGGGAGCGGGCGTTGATCCGGTGCAGGATCTCCAGGCAGACGGCGGCGCGCTCCAGCGGGGAGGCGGCGGCCCAGCCGGGGCGGGCCGCGGAGAGCGCGGCGATCAGCCCGTCCGGGTCGGCGTGCGGGTAGGTGATGCCCAGCTCGACGCCGTACGGGGAGGCCTCGCCGCCGACCTGGTCGCCGTCGGTGGGGTGGCCCTCGAGGGCGAAGGGCTTGCCGAGCAGGGCGTCGAAGGCGGCCTTGCCGTCCGCCGGGCCGCTCTCGCCGTACGCCTTCGGGAACTCGGGGTAGGGCGACCAGTAGTCGCGCTTGGCGGCGGCGGTGAGCGCGGCGTCCAGGGTGGCCTGGTGGCGCTCGACCAGCTCGCTGACGAGGGGGTGGGTGACCGCTGCGGACATCTGTGCGCTCCTCAGAGGGGAGGACGGGACACGTCACAGAGTAACCGAACGATCGGTCGGCTCAAGAGGGTGCAGCGGTGGGAATCCGCCGGAACGGACGGAGGGCGCGTCCGTGGCGGACGCGCCCTCCGTGGGCCCGGACGAACCGGCCTGTCGGTCGGGGCCGGTTTACGGCACACCCAGCTCGAACAGCACGTACCCCCCGTACCAGCCCGAAGCGATCGCGCCGGTACCCAGCACGGCGGCCAGCACCGGCCAGCTCAGCTTGCGCATCCCGATCGCCGGCGCGACGAACAGCGGGAACGCGGGCAGCAGGTAGCGCGAGGTGTTGCCGAAGATGCCGAGGCTGCCCAGCACCGAGACGATCGTGGCCAGCGTGTAGGCGGTCACCACCAGCGGCGGGCGCAGCCGGATCATCAACACGATCAGCACCGGCAGGCTGAGCACGATCAGGGTCGCCAGCAGATCCGGCACCGGGAACGCGAACGGGTAGTCGCCGCGGCCCAGCAGCACGCCGCGGATCGCGTGCCAGGTGCCCTGGCCCCCGTCGAAGTAGTGCAGCCAGGCGTCGTGCTGCAGCCGGAAGTACCCACCCCACTCGCCCATCCGCCAGCCCACCCAGCCGACGTAGCCGAGCAGACCGAGCGGGGCCAGCAGCATCGCGGCCAGCGGGCGCAGCACACCGCTCTCCCGCCGGTACAGCTCGACCAGCGCCGCCAGGCCCACCGCGCCGATCAGCGCCGCCGCGGTCGGCCGGTTCAGCCCCGCGACCAGGGTGACCACCCCGGCCGTGACCCACTGCTTGGTCATCACGAAGTAGCAGGCCCAGGCGGCCAGCGCGACGAACGTGGAGTCCGAGTACACCGCCCACTCGGCCCCCGAGCCCGGGGCGATCGCCCAGATCCCGGCCGCGATCACGCCCGCCCGGACGTCCCCGGACAGCTTCTCCACCACGGCGTAGATCCCGGCGGCGGCGAACAGCGAGGCCACCACCGACACCAGCATCCCGGCGCCGTACAGGCCGAGGCCGGTGACGTCCGAGGTCAGCCGCATCAGGCCCGGGTAGAGCGGGAAGAAGGCGGCCGAGTTCTGCTCGACGTTGAAGCCCTCGGGCCCCGGGATCGCGACCAGCGCCGGGTGGTAGCCGAACTGGGCCACCTGCTGGTACCACCAGCCGTCCCAGCTGGCCAGCACGTCCCACGGGTTGGCGCCGCCGCCGAACCGGGCGGGCTTCTTGGCGTAGTCACCGGCGAAGGAGAGCAGCTTCATGAACACGGTGAAGCCGATCAGCTTCAGCACCGCGTAGCACCACACGGCCGGGCCGAAGCGGATCACCAGGGCGCGGCCGCGCTCCTGCCAGGTGCGCGGGTCCTCCGGCTCCCCGCTGCGCTGCTCGGGCACGTCGGAGGCGACTGCCGGTATTACGTTCATCAGCCGTGGACCCCAGCCTGCTGGACGTGGACGGATCGTCCGCAGAGTCTAGGGCCTGCCTTCGAACCCCCGCCTGCGTGGCGACGCTCCCCCAACCTCCGGCCGGGGCCAGTGCGGAGCGGGACGACCCGATCGCGTACCGCGCGGGGCGGCCGGGGATACTCGGAGGATGGCCGATCACACCACGCGCACCGCCTACACCGTGGAGTCACTGCTCGCGGTGACCGTCGACGTCTTCAACGAGCGCGGTTACGACGGCACCTCGATGGAGGACCTGTCCCGGGCGGCCGGGATCTCCAAGTCCTCCATCTACCACCACGTCCGCGGCAAGGAGGAGCTGCTGCGGCTGGCCGTCGGGCGGGCGCTGGACGGGCTGTTCGCGATCCTGGCCGAGCCGGCGGCGGTCGAGGGCCCGGCGGTGGAGCGGCTGGAGCACGTGGTGCGGCGCACCGCCGAGGTGCTGCTGGCGGAGCTGCCGTACGTGACGCTGCTGCTGCGGGTGCGCGGCAACACGGCCACCGAGCTGTGGGCGCTGGAGCGGCGGCGGGACTTCGACCACCAGGTCGCGGAGCTGCTGCGGGCGGCGGTCGCGGACGGCTCGCTGCGCGCGGACGTGGAGCCGCGGCTGGCCACCCGGCTGCTGTTCGGGATGATCAACTCGATCGTGGAGTGGTACCGGCCGGGGCTGAAGTCCGCCGACGGGGTCGCGGACGCGGTGGTGCACCTGGCCTTCGACGGGCTGCGGGCGCGGTAGCCCCTGCCCCCCGACCTCGGCCCCTACCCCTGCCCACGCTCCAGCTCCCCGCCCCAGCCCCCGCCCGCGAGCCGAAGGGGCGCGCCGGTGCCGAAAGGGAGAAGCGAGGAAGCCCTGAGGAACGAAGGGCATTGGAGCGCCGACCGTCGGCACCGGGCCCGAGCGCCCCGGAGGCGAGTGGGCGCAGAAATCAGAGCGCCGGATCCGGGGGGACCTGGTCGGTCTCCTCGAAGACCAGCATGGTGCGGGTGCCGAGCACCTGGGGGATGGACTGGATGCGGTTGAGCACGAGCTCCCGCAGGGCCCGGTTGTCGGCGGTGTGCACCAGCAGCAGGACGTCGAAGTCCCCGCCGACCAGCGCGATGTGTGCCACCCCGGGCAGCTCCAGCAGCTGCTCGCGGACCGTGCGCCAGGAGTTCTGGACGATCTTCAGGGTGAGGTACGCGGACGCGGCCTGGCCGGCCCGTTCGTGGTCCACCCTGGCCGTGAAGCCGCGAATGATGCCGTCCTCGACCATCCTGGAGATCCGGGCGTACGCATTGGCCCGGGACACGTGCACCCGCTCGGCCACCGAGCGGATCGAGGCGCGACCGTCCTGCTGCAGTAGCCGCAGGATCGACCGGTCGACCCGGTCGAGCCTGGACATCTGTTCAGCCGACATGACCCCCCACCCTCACCGTTTGGACGTACTGCCACCAGTCGACCGCCACTCAGGCCGAATGTCCACCACCTTGTCACGCTTCTGGTCAAGATGAACAGACGACCGAACAATCGGTAGGGAGCCCCGCAACCCCTGGAGGTGCCCCGAGATGACCGTTCTCGACCACAGACACCACACAGGCGTGCCCGGCTGGTCGCCCGGGGCCACCGCCCCGCGCACCGACCCGGCCCCCCTACTCCCGGACCTCTCCCCCGTCCGGGTGCTCGGCACCCCCGCGCTGGAGAAGTACGAGCCGGCGCTGCTGCGCGAGCTCTACCGACGTCTGGTCGTCGGCCGCCGCTACAACCAGCAGGCGACCACCCTGACCAAGCAGGGCCGTCTCGCCGTCTACCCGGCGTCCACCGGCCAGGAGGCCTGCCAGGTCGCCGCCGCGCTGGTGCTCGGCGAGCGCGACTGGCTGTTCCCCAGCTACCGCGACACCCTCGCCGTGGTCTCCCGGGGCGTCGACCCGCTGGAGGCGCTGACCCTGCTGCGCGGCAACGCCCACACCGGCTACGACCCGCGCGCCACCCGCACCGCCCCGCTCTGCACCCCGCTCGCCACCCAGGCCCCGCACGCCGTCGGGCTGGCGCACGCCGCCCGGCTGAGTGGCGAGCCGGCCGTCGCGCTGGCGATGCTCGGCGACGGCGGCACCAGCGAGGGCGACTTCCACGAGGCGCTGAACTTCGCGGCCGTGCTCAACGCGCCGGTGGTCTTCCTGGTGCAGAACAACGGCTACGCGATCTCCGTCCCGCTCAGCGCGCAGTCCGCCGCGCCCAGCCTGGCCCACAAGGCCGTCGGCTACGGCATGCCGGGCCGGCTGGTGGACGGCAACGACGCCCCTGCCGTGCACTCCGTGCTGGCCGAGGCCGTCGAGCGGGCCCGCACCGGCGGCGGCCCGACCCTGGTCGAGGCGCTGACCTACCGGATCGAGGCGCACACCAACGCCGACGACGCCACCCGCTACCGCACCGAGCCCGAGGTCGCCGCCTGGCGGGAGCACGACCCGATCCTGCTGATGGAGCGCGCGCTGCGCGAACTCGGCGCACTGGACGACCGGCTGGTGCAGGACGCGGCGGACGAGGCGGAGGCCCTGGCGGCCCGGATGCGGGCCGAGTTCCACGCGGACCCGGAACTCGACCCGATGTCGCTGTTCGCCCACGTCTACGCCGAGCCGACCCCGCAGCTGCGGGAGCAGGCCGCCCAGTTGTCCGCCGAGCTGGCCGCCGAGGCCGAGGTGCAGCACTGATGTCCACAGCTGTCTCTTCCCGTACCGCCTCCATGGCGCAGGCGCTGAACTCCGCGCTGCGGGACGCCATGCGCGAGGACCCGGCGGTGCACGTCCTCGGCGAGGACGTCGGCGCGCTCGGCGGCGTCTTCCGGATCACCGACGGCCTGACCGCCGAGTTCGGCCCGGACCGCTGCCTGGACACCCCGCTGGCCGAGGCCGGCATCCTCGGCACCGCGATCGGCATGGCGATGTACGGGCTGCGCCCGGTGGTCGAGATGCAGTTCGACGCCTTCGCCTACCCGGCGCTGGAGCAGCTGTTCTCGCACGTCGCCAAGATGCGCAACCGCACGGCGGGCCGGCTCCCGCTGCCGATCACCGTCCGCGTCCCGTACGGCGGCGGCATCGGCGGGGTCGAGCACCACAGCGACGCCTCCGAGGCGTACTACACCAGCACCCCCGGCCTGCACGTGGTCACGCCCGCGACGGTGGCCGACGCGTACGGGCTGCTGCGCGCCTCGATCGCCTCCGACGACCCGGTGATCTTCCTGGAGCCCAAGCGGCTCTACTGGGGCAAGACCGAGTTCGACCCGGCGGCGCCGGTCGAACCGGTCGGCCGAGCAGTGCTGCGGCGCACCGGGACGTCCGCCGTGCTGATCACCTACGGACCCTCGCTGCCGGTCTGCCTGGAGGCGGCCGAGACGGCGAAGGCCGAGGGCTGGGACCTCGCGGTGCTCGACCTGCGCACCCTGGTGCCGTTCGACGACGAGACGGTCTGCCGGGTGGTGCGCTCGATCGGCCGGGCCGTGGTGGTGCACGAGGCGAGCGGCTTCGGCGGCACCGGCGCGGAGATCGCCGCGCGGGTCACCGAGCGCTGCTTCCACCACCTGGCCGCGCCCGTGCTGCGGGTCACCGGCTTCGACATCCCGTACCCGCCGCCGATGCTGGAGCACCACCACCTGCCCGGGGTGGACCGGATCCTGGACGCGGTCGCCCGGCTGCAGTGGGAGGACTGAGCATGATGCCCGTCGTGCGGGAGTTCCGGTTGCCCGACCTCGGTGAGGGACTCACCGGGGCCGAGGTGGTGCGCTGGATGGTCGAGGTCGGCGAGGTCATCGCGGTCGACCAGCCGGTGGTGGAGGTGGAGACCGCCAAGGCCGTGGTGGAGGTGCCCTGCCCGTACGGCGGGGTGGTCACCGCGCGGTACGGCGAGGAGGGCGAGGAGATCGCCGTGGGCGCGCCGCTGGTGACGGTCGCGGTGGCGTCGGCGGGCGGGGACTCGGAGGTGCCTGCTGTCGAGTCGCCTGCCAGGTCGACTGCCGGGTCCTCCGCCGGGTCCTCAGCCGGGCTTTCCGCCGAGGTCGAGCGGCCGCTGGTCGGGTACGGCGTCGCGGAGACCGGGAAGGGCGGTCGCCGGCGCCGGGTCGGCGTGGGTTCGGCGGTAGCCGCTCCGGTTGCTCCCGTTGCTCCGGCTGCTCCGGTCGTGGTCGCGGCGGTCCCCGCCGGTCCGGTCGTGGTGCCGGTGATCTCGCCGCTGGTGCGGCGGCTGGCCCGGGAGCAGGGGGTCGACCTGGCCGCGCTCACCGGGAGCGGGCCGGACGGGCTGATCATGCGGTCGGACGTCGAACGGGCGGTCGCCGCCAAGGTGGCCGCGCCGGCGGCTCCCGCCGCGGTGCTCCCGGCGGCCGTCCAGGAGGGTGTCGTCCCGCTGCGCGGGCTGCGCAAGGCGGTGGCCGAGAAGCTCAGCCGCAGCCACCGGGAGATCCCGGCCGCGACCTGCTGGGTGGACGCCGATGCCACCGAACTGATGGCTCTGCGGCGGCAGTTGAACGCGACGCCGGGACCGAAGGTGAGCGTGCTGGCGCTGCTGGCGCGGATCTGCACGGTCGCGCTGGCGCGCTTCCCCGAACTCAACTCCTCGGTGACCGAGGACGGTTCGGGGATCGTCCGGCACTCGGCGGTGCACCTGGGCTTCGCCGCGCAGGGCGAGCGCGGCCTGGTCGTCCCGGTGGTGCGGGACGCGCAGGCCCGCAGCACCGAGCAACTCGGCGAGGAGCTGGGCCGGTTGACCGAGGCGGCGCGCAGTGGCTCGGCCACGCTGGCCGAACTGACCGGCGGTACCTTCACGTTGAACAACTACGGGGTGTTCGGCGTGGACGGCTCCACCCCGATCCTCAACCACCCCGAGGCGGCGATGCTCGGGGTCGGCCGGATCGTCGCCAAGCCCTGGGTCCACAACGGGGAGTTGGCGGTGCGCGAGGTGACGCAGCTGTCGTTCACCTTCGATCACCGGGTCTGCGACGGCGGAACGGCGGGCGGCTTCCTGCGGTTCGTCGCGGACTGCGTGGAGCAGCCGGGGATGCTGCTGCGGCAGCTCTGAGGGCGCCCGCCGCGAGCAGACGGCGGTTGCCCAGGGTGGACGGGGGGCCACCCAGGGCAACCGCGATCGAGTGAGAGTAGCGCGTTCCCGGACCGGGTGTCCGGGCTTCGCGTGATTTGTCGGATGAGCAGTTCGGGCGTGCCACGCTGCCTAGGCGTCAGCAGAGACAAGCCAGGTGGTGGCGCAGGCCGGCCGGAGGCGAAACGATTCTCTTGGGTACTCGAAACGTAGCGGTGAAGTCCCGCAGAACACTTCTGGTCCGCACCGGGCACGGCTCGGCGGGGGTCGCCTCCGTCCCGGGCCTGCCGGAGCTCCCGCCCGAGGGAGTGATGGTGACGGACGCGCCGTCGACGGAGGCGCTGTCGACGGAGGGAACCGTACGGCCGCCGATGCCGCTGGACCCGCCGGACCTGCCGCCGGTGGCGGAACCGGTGGGAAACCTGGAGGCCGTCCGCCCGCTGAACCCGGCGATCCCGGCGATCCCGGCCATGCCCTCCGTGCCGCCGGCCGTGCCGTTCGAACCGCCGGCCGTCCCGTTCCAGCAGTCGGCCGTGCCGTTCGAACCGTCGGCCGTCCCGGCGCCGACCTACCCGGAGGCGGTCTCGACCACCGGCACCTCGCCCGCCTTCCGTCCCTTGTTCGCCGATGCGCCCGGGCTCAACTGGTCAGGTCCGGGCGATAGTTGGAGCGACGCCTGGGGGGCGGTGCCGACGTCCGCCGAGCACCGACCGCCCGCCGTCCCCGCGTTCGGGCACTCCGTCCCCGCCGTCGAAGTCCCCGCCGTCGAACTGCCGCTCACCGCCCGGGACATCGAGCTGATCAGGGCCAGCCTCGCCGCCGTCGAGCCGGTCGCCGACCGGGCCACCGCGCACTTCTACGCGCTGCTCTTCCTGCACCACCCCGAGGTCCGCTCGCTCTTCCCCGCCGCCATGGACGTCCAGCGCGACCGGCTGTTCCGTGCCCTGCTGGCCGCCGCGCGCGGCGCCGAGGACCCGGTGGCCCTGCGCGCCAGGCTGGGCGGGCTCGGCCGTGGCCACCGCCGGTACGGCACGCTGACCGGCCACTACGCCCCGGTGGGGGAGTGCCTGGTGCAGGCGCTGGCCCGGTACGCGGGCGGCCGCTGGGACGCCGACACCGAGCTGGCCTGGCGCCGCGCCTACCGGCTGATCTCCTCGATCATGATCGAGGCCGCTGAGGAGGCCGCCCGCACCTCGCCGCCCTGGTGGCAGGGCGAGGTGGTCCGGCACGAGCGCCGCACCCGGGACATCGCGGTGATCACCGTGTGCCCGGACCAGGCGTACCCGTTCCGCGCCGGGCAGTACACCAGCCTGGAGACGCCCTGGTGGCCCCGGGTCTGGCGGCACTACTCCTTCGCCTCCGCCCCCCGCCCGGACGGGCTGCTGACCTTCCACGTCAAGGCCGTCCAGGCGGGCTGGGTGAGCAACGCGCTGGTCCACCGGGCCGCGCCCGGGGACGTCCTGCGGCTGGGACCGGCGGCCGGCTCGATGACCGTCGACCACACCGCTGGCGCGGACCTGCTCTGCCTCGGCGGCGGCACCGGCATCGCGCCGATCCGCGCACTGGTCGAGGAGGTCGCCGAGCGCGGCGCGTCCGGCCGCCGGGTCGAGGTGTTCTACGGCGCCCGCCGCGCCGCCGAGCTGTACGAGCTGGACGGGCTGCGCGAGCTGGCCCGGGCCCACCCCTGGCTGACGGTGCGCCCGGTGCTGTCCGGCACCGGTCCGGCCGAGGGCGCGCTGACCGGTGAACTGCCCGAGGTGGTGAGCCGGTTCGGCCCGTGGACGGGCCGGGACGCGCTGCTCAGCGGACCGCCCGCGATGGTGCGCCGGGGCGTCGGGGTGCTGCTGCGGTCGGGCGTGCCGGCCGAGCGGATCCGGCACGACCTGGTCGGCGACCTGGCGGCGGGCTGAGGACCCGGGTGATCACCCGAGATCGGGTGCGAGGAGCGCGCGGATGCCCTCGATGTTGGCCGCCAGGTACGACCGCAGCCGGGGTGGGACGACGTTGACCGAGGTGACCCCCTCGCGGGTGAACGGCAGCCGGACCACCTCGTACTCGCCGTTCGGCTCCGTCACCTCCGGCCCGTGCCGCCGGCTGAGGTCCATCGAGGCGAGCCGGCAGACGAAGAAGTGCTGCACCTTGACCCCGTGCGGGTGCAGGAGCGTGCCGTCGTCGTGGTGGGTGTGGCTGATGGTGTCGACGAAGGCGGGCACCACGTCCACGATCTTGCCGCCGAGTTCCTCGTCCACCTCGCGGTGCAGCGCCTCGACCACCGTCCGGTCGCCGCGCTCGACCCCGCCGCCGGGGGTGATCCA
The DNA here is from genome assembly GCF_055576085.1 of Kitasatospora sp. NPDC033851. Taxonomy (NCBI): domain Bacteria; kingdom Bacillati; phylum Actinomycetota; class Actinomycetes; order Kitasatosporales; family Streptomycetaceae; genus Kitasatospora; species Kitasatospora sp. NPDC033851. The sequence goes on from NZ_JBVIRL010000003.1 coordinate 344,387, forward strand.
GTACGGGTGCGGCGCGCCCGGCCGGACCCGCCGGATCAGCACGATCGAGGCCGGGCCGTACGGATCGTCCGGGTCCAGCTCCAGCAGGATCGCCCGCGCGGTGCGCTTCACGACCGGGCGCGGTGGCGGGGTGCGGTTCTCGGGGTCCATGGCCACCTCCGGGGCAGGAGCGTTGTGCGGAAGTCTCCCGCGCCGGGAATGCGTCGAAACCCGGGGAATGGGTCGAAACGCCGTCGCGAAACCGTCGTAAAACCGTCGAACCGTGTCCGGCCGCCATCGGACCCGGCGTACCGGCCGTCCGGGCAGAACGAGAGGTACTGGCGCCATGCAGCACAGCACAGTCCAGGGTCACCTGGTGATGAACCTCGTGGTCTCGCACGAGCTCTCCGTCCGCATCCCGGCGGAGGTGACGTACCGGGCCGACGATCCGTACGCGGTCCGGTTCGCCTTCCACCTGCCCGGTGACGCGCCGGTCACCTGGTTCTTCGCGCGGGAGCTGCTGCTCGACGGGATCGGCGGCCCGGCGGGCGAGGGCGACGTGCACGTCCACCCGGTCGGCGAGGAGCTCTCGGAGGTCCGCATCGTGCTGAGCTCCCCCCACGGCGAGGCGGTGCTGCGGACCCCGTCGGCGCCGCTGACCGCCTTCCTGGCGCGCACCGACCGGCTGGTGCCGATGGGGCAGGAGCTCACCGGGCGGGAGCTCGACGCCGAGCTCGCGGAGATCCTCAGAGGGCGCGAGAACGCGGGGTGAGCGGCCGAGGGTGCGGTCGCCGCAACGACGGAGGGGCCCGTACCCGGTCGGTCCACCGGGTGCGGGCCCCTCGCGCGTACGCGCACGACGGCGGTCAGTCGTCGTCCAGGGCCAGGTGCAGGCCCCAGGCCACCAGGCTGATGATCAGCGAACCGACCAGTGCGGCCCCGAAGTTGGTCACATGGAAGTCCAGCTCCAGCCGCCCTGACGCCCACGAGGTCAGCATCAGCATCAGAGCGTTGATCACGAAGGTGATCAGGCCCAGCGTGAGGATGAACAGCGGGAACGAGAACAGCTTGACCACCGGCTTGATCAGCCAGTTGACGACGCCGAAAACGACGGCGACGCCGAGCACCGTGAGTGCCTTGTGCTGCCAGTCGGCCTTGCCCTGGGCGAGTTGGATGCCGCTGACGATCCAGGCGGCGACCCAGATGGCCGCCGCGTTGATCAGTGTCTTGATGACGAAACCCTTCATGCCGCCCAAGCCTGGCAGGCACCACCCTCCCGGGGGAACCACCCCACGGCGGGTTGGTGTTGAATGCCCCTGGTTCCGGAGGTGGACGAACGAGGAAGGACGGCGCCGGTGAAGCTGTTCCGGCTGGACGAACTGGACGCCGAACGGGCGGCCAACGACGGCGCGTACCTGCGGTTCCTGCGCGAACCACAGATGTCCGCCGGGCTGTACGCGCTCTCCCCCGGCGACACCGACCCGCAGACCGCGCACGACCAGGACGAGATCTACCAGGTGATCAGCGGCCGGGCCGAGCTGACCGTCGGCACCGAGACCGCGACCGTCGCGCGCGGCACCGTGGCGTACGTCCCGGCCGGCACCCCGCACCGGTTCCACCACATCACCGAGGAACTGCGGGTCCTGGTCGTGTTCTCGCCGCCCGAGGCCTGAACCCCGGGGACTGAACACCGGGGCCTGGGCTTCGGCCCGGCCGTCTAGGGTCGTTCGTATGACCCGCAGCCTCACCGAAGAACTCTGGGCGGCCATCGAGCCGGTCTACGCCGAGATCCTGGCCCACCCCTTCCTCGCCGGCCTCACCGACGGCACCCTGCCGCGCGAGGCCTTCCGCCACTTCGTCGTCCAGGACTCGCACTACCTGCGCGACTACGCCCGCGCCCTCGCCGTCTGCGCCGCCAAGGCGCCCGGCGAGGAGGACGTCCGGGCCTTCGCCGACGACGCGGTCGGCGCGCTGGCCGCCGAGCAGGGCATGCACGCCGAGTTCCTGACCGCCTTCGGCGGCACCGCCGCGCAGGCCGCCGCCGAACCGGTGCTGCCCACCACCCGGGCCTACACCAGTTACCTGCTGGCCACCGTCTACGGCGGCTCCTTCGCCGAGGCCGTCGGCGCGGTACTGCCCTGCTACTGGATCTACGCCCGGGTCGGCGAGGCGCTGCTCGCCCAGGGCTCCCCCGACCCGCTCTACGCCCAGTGGATCGCCACCTACGGCGACGAGGCGTTCCAGTCGGTGGTCCGCCGGGTGCTGGCGCTCACCGACCGGCTCGGCGAGGAGCTCTCCCCGGTCGAACGCCGCAAGGTGGTCGAGCACTTCGTGACCACCTCGCGCTACGAGTGGATGTTCTGGGACGCCGCCTGGCGCGGCGAGCGCTGGCCGGTCTGACCGGCGTCCGACCGGCGTCTGACCGGCCGCCGACCAGCGGCGGACCGGCGGTGGACCGGTTCCCGGCCGGTGCGGCGCGGGCCACCTCGGGGGCCTTCTAGGGGATCTCCCCGGAGGTCGGCGGAGGGTGTCCCCGGGGGTCGGGGTCGGGGTGATCTCGGGGTTCTCTCCGGGCCGTTGGGCCTCGTTCCGGCACTCGGGCCCCCGTACGATCGAAGTATCGAAAGCAAGCGGGATGCGGCACCGGACGGCGGCCGACCCAAGGGGAGAAGAGGAACGGACATGGCTGAGCTCTGGAAGTCGCTGCCCTCGTGGGTGCGCAACATCGTCATCCCGGTGCTGGTCCTGGTGCTGGCCTGGAACGTCGTCGCCTTCGTCTTCGGCGTCGTCGGGGCGCTGCTGAGCATCGCGATCAAGCTGCTGGTGGTGGTCGGCATCGCGGCCGCCGTGGTGATCCTGGTGAAGAAGGCCGCCAAGAGCTGACCCCGCTCCTCCATCGCCGCCCTGAGGCCCGGTCCCCGTCACGGGGAGCCGGGCCTCGGGCGTTCCCCGAGCCGAGGGGATCCGCCGGTGGGCGTGCCCGTCGCTCCGCCCGTGGCGTCACCCGTGGACCCCCTCTGGACCTGCGGCGATCGGCTCGCTACGGTGTTGGGCGTCATGTGCAGGCAACACCGCCTGCGACGCGGGAGCTCGGAGCACCGGGCTGAGAGGACGCTGACCGGACCGTCGACGGACGGACCGACGGCTGCGTCGACCGCAGGAACCTGGACCGGGTAATGCCGGCGTAGGGAGTAGAGGTCAGATGACCACGTTCGAAGCACAGCCGCAGCCTGCCCAGAGCACCCCCAGCAGTGAGCGCACCGGCTACCCGACCCCGGCCTGGCGCAAGGCCTACCGCGAGGGATCCCGCCCCGACCTGCGGGTCCCCTACCGCGAGGTGCGGCTCACCAACGGCAAGGCCGTCCCGCTGTACGACACCTCCGGCCCGTACACCGACGCGTCGTACGAGCCCGACGTCCGACGCGGCCTGCCCGCGCTGCGCGACGCCTGGATCCGCCAGCGCGGCGACGTCGAGGAGTACGACGGCCGCGAGGCGCGCCCCGAGGACGACGGGATCAAGCACACCGCGCCGCGCGGCGGAAACCTGCGCAACCTGGACGCCGTCTTCCCCGGCCGCCCGCGCCGCCCGCTGCGTGGCCGCGGCGGTGTCGCCGTCACCCAACTCGCCTACGCCAAGGGGGGCGTGGTGACCCCCGAGATGGAATACGTGGCACTGCGCGAGGGCCTGGCGCCCGAGTTCGTGCGCGCCGAGGTGGCCCGCGGCCGGGCCGTCATCCCGGTCAACGTGAACCACCCGGAGGTGGAGCCGGCCATCATCGGCACCAACTTCCTGGTGAAGATCAACGCCAACATCGGCAACTCCGCCGTCACCTCCTCGATCGAGGAGGAGGTGGAGAAGATGACCTGGGCCACCCGCTGGGGTGCCGACACCGTCATGGACCTCTCCACCGGCCGCAACATCCACACCACCCGCGAGTGGATCCTGCGCAACTCCCCCGTGCCGATCGGCACCGTGCCGCTCTACCAGGCCCTGGAGAAGGTGGACGGCAAGGCCGAGGAGCTGAGCTGGGAGGTCTACCGGGACACCATCATCGAGCAGTGCGAGCAGGGCGTCGACTACATGACCGTCCACGCCGGCGTGCTGCTGCGCTACGTCCCCCTCACCGCCCGCCGCAAGACCGGCATCGTCTCCCGCGGCGGCTCGATCATGGCCGCCTGGTGCCTGGCGCACCACCAGGAGAACTTCCTCTACACCAACTTCGAGGAACTCTGCGACATCCTGGCCACCTACGACGTCACCTTCTCGCTCGGTGACGGCCTGCGCCCCGGCTCGATCGCCGACGCCAACGACGAGGCGCAGTTCGCCGAGCTGCAGACCCTCGGCGAGCTCGGCCGGATCGCCCGCGAGCGCGACGTCCAGGTCATGATCGAGGGCCCGGGCCACGTCCCGATGCACAAGATCAAGGAGAACATGGATCTCCAGAAGGAGATCTGCGACGAGGCGCCGTTCTACACCCTCGGCCCGCTCACCACCGACGTCGCCCCCGGCTACGACCACATCACCTCCGGCATCGGCGCCGCGATGATCGCCTGGTGGGGCACCGCCATGCTCTGCTACGTCACGCCCAAGGAGCACCTGGGCCTGCCCAACCGGGACGACGTCAAGACCGGCGTGATCACCTACAAGATCGCCGCCCACGCCGCCGACCTGGCCAAGGGCCACCCCGGTGCCCAGGAATGGGACGACGCCCTCTCCGACGCCCGCTTCGAATTCCGCTGGGAGGACCAGTTCAACCTGGCCCTCGACCCGGAGACCGCCCGCGCCTTCCACGACGAGACCCTCCCCGCCGAACCCGCCAAGACGGCCCACTTCTGCTCCATGTGCGGCCCGAAGTTCTGCTCGATGAAGATCAGCAAAACCATCAATGAGAAGTTCGGCAACGGCCAGGCCTCGCCGGAGTACGACGAGACGGCTGTCGAGGGCATGAAGGCCATGTCCGAGGAGTTCAAGGCCCACGGCAACAAGGTCTACCTGCCGATGGCCGACTGACCCAGGACACCTGAGCGCCGCCCCGATCACCTCGGGGCGGCGCTCCGCTGTTTCCGGGGCTGCCTCCGGGCACCCGAAATCCCGTGGACGAGGCGGGCGGCCGGGTGCTGCCATGGTGGGACGGTTCTCCGTGCTGGAAATGGGAAACCTGTCGTACCGTCATAGTGGCTGCGCAGAGCTGGTTTTGGGGGAAGCGCATGGTCGGATCAGTGGCGAAGGCGGGAGCGTTCGTGACGCTCGCGGCACTCTCACTCACCGCGTGTGGAGGTTCGTCGGGTCCAGGTGATCCCAAGGAGTCCCGGACGCAGACCTCGGCTGCCGTGCCGTCCCAGTCTGCCGTGCCGTCCCGGTCTGCCGCGCCGGCCCGGTCTGCCGCGCCGGCCAAACCGATTCCGGCGGCGTTCGACAGTACAAGGGGATGGGAGGTCGAGGCGGGCAAGGACGGGAACCTGCGTGGTCCGGCTGTCGCATCCGACGCGGGACTGATCCTGTTCCGTTCGATCTCCGAGGACAAGAAGACCGCGAGCGTCCTCGCCTACGACGCGAAGACCGGCGCGATCCGCTGGCGGAGCAAGCCGGTCGCGAATCCCACGCGCGACAGCCTGGACGCCGACGCCATGGTGTTCGTCACGCACAAGGCCGGTAAGGAATACGTGGTCCTCGCGGTCACGGGTACCGAAGGCGGGGACGGTGTGAACCGGGCGAGCGGCGTCACACGGCTTGCCGCGTACGACACGGCGTCCAGCGGTGAGGCGGCGCCGGTCAAGGAGACCACGGTCCCGGACAAGGCCACCGGTTACGGCGTTCAGCGCGACGGCGGCCTCACCGCGGTGCAACTGGGCCGGTCCACGGCCGTGGTGGACGTGCTCTCGGGCCAGGTCACCACGTACGACCGGAACAACGCCGCCCTGAACGCCCCCAAGCCCTGCGAGCTGGCCTTCGGCTCCTGCAACACCAGTACGGGCGTCACAGCGCTGACCCCGGCCGGCCCGCTGGTTCAGGGCCGGGGCGCCTTCTGGGCGCTCGGCGGCTGGTTCAGCGGCGACGTGGTACCCGCAGGGGCGAGCGCCATCGTGGGCTCCAGCACAGTGACGGCCTACGGATCACCCGATGGCCATGTCGTGGCCGCGTGGCCGTCCACCGGGCACGACAACGACAGGTCCGTCTGGGCCGTGCACGACGGCGGGACCGGCCAAGTGCTCGCCACGGTCGAGTGCACGGGGAAGAAGGCCACGCCCCGACTGTCGTCCGACGGCCGCTACCTGATCGCCGACTTCGCGGTCTTCGACCTTCAGGCGAAGAAGGGCTACTGCTTCGAGGCGACCGGCGCCCGCAACCCCGTTCAACTGACCACGGTGGACAAGGACGGAACGGCGTACGGCAACGCCAAGACACCCGACCAGAACACCGGCGGCCTGAGCGATACACCGACCTCGGTCGTCCTGGCCACCGGCCAGGCATCCGCGCTCCCGGCCGGGACACTCGTCCCGGACCTGATCGGTGCGGACGCCGCGGTCTTCGGCACCGACACCGGCATCGGCCCCGTCCTCGTCTACCCGCGGCGCTGACCCTGCCACGGCACGCCGAGCCGTCCCCGAGTCGCGCCCCGATGCCGCCCAGAAGGCATCACGTCGGCGCATTCAGACGCGATGTGCTGGTTTCGGACTGAAGTTGTCGTCGATGAAGATCTCGCAGAAGATCCGCGACGAGCACGGCGACGGCGCGACGGCCGTCGGCACCGAGTTCGACGCCGAGGCGCTGGCCGGCATGCAGGCCATGTCCGAGGAGTTCAAGGCCCACGGCAACAAGGTCTACCTGCCGATGGCGGACTGACCGCAGGTACCGAGGCGCTGCGCTGGGATCCCGGAAGGGGCGTCCGGCGCAGCGCCTCGAACATGCGGGTGCGCAGGTGGAGTCGGCCGGCGGACTTCTCGGGTGTGCGTCAGAGTCCGAGGATTTCGCGGATGAGGCCGAGCTTGTGCTCCGGGGAGAGGTCCTGGGGACGGCCGACGAGCAGGCCGTTCATGACGGTGGGGACGTCGGAGCCGTCGGGGGCCTGGATGGCGTCGATGACCTGGCAGCGCAGGCCGCCGTCCCGGAGGAATACCCATACGTCGTGTTCCTGCCGCGGCTCCCTGTTCTCTCCCGGGGAGAGCCGCCAGGTCGGGAACCAGCCGAGCCCCTCCTCGGTAAGACTCTCGGCCAGTTCCTCCAGGACGTACTTGCCGAGTCTTCGGCAGCCGAGTTCCTCGCGCAGTTCGCCGAGTGTGACCCTGAGCAGACCGCCTGCGGCGCGGCAGCGCCTGGCCACGGTGCTGGCGCCATTGTCGGCGGACGCGAGCACTTCGTCGTGCGAATTCGTTAGGTCGTTCATGATCGGGCCAACGATTGGGATGACGGGGCGATACGTGATTCACCGGCCCGGACGCGCCCAAGAGGAAAAACGGTACTGCTATGGCGCCGGTGGCGACCTGGGCAGCGGACGCGAAGTATGCCCCCGTCGCTCGGTCACAGGCGAACGACATGCCGGGGCGGGGGGAATCTCCCCGATCGGCGCTGGTGCGTCACTCCGTTGCATCTTTATCGGTCTCTTCTTTCTATGTTGTTGTTGCACGGTGTAGTTAGTCGGTGACTCCTCATCACCTCGCCTGGCCGGCAGCCGCTCTTCGTGGCGCCTCCGGCGCGAGTGCGAGGGGTGGGGCCGGACCGAAAGCTCACCAGCGGCGCTCCGAATCCCCCCTTCGGGTGACGGAGTTCAGCGGCGACAAGAAAGGTCTTTGTCCTATGGCAGTCGATGCCATGTTGTCCGCTCCACCAGAACGAGGGCGTAGACGATCTCGACTCGCGGGAACGTTCGTCCTGCTGTCCGGATTGACGTTGCTTGCGTCGGCCGGTCTGGCCACGATTCCCGCGAATGCCGCAACGGCACAAGTGGGGTTGGGGACCGACACCAGCTATGCGGTCCTCGCGGGCTCAACCGTCACCAACACCGGCTCCAGCGTCATCAACGGCGACCTGGGGCTCTTCCCGGGCACCAGCGTGACGGGCTTCCCCCCTGGAGCCGTGAACGGGGTTCAGCACGTCAACGATGCGCAGGCGGCGCAGGCCCAGTCCGACCTTGTCATCGCCTACAACGACGCCGCCGGTCGGGCCCCCACGGCCATCCTGACCTCTCCCGGCGACATCGGCGGACTGACGCTGACGCCTGGCGTCTACAAGGCGAGCTCGTCGCTCAACCTCACCGGAACCGTCACTCTCGACGCCATGGGCGACCCGAATGCCGTCTTCATCTTCCAGATCGGCTCCACCCTCATCACGGCTCCGTCGAGTGTCGTCAGCCTGGTCAACGGAGCACAGCCCTGCAATGTGTTCTGGCAGGTCGGTAGCTCCGCCACCATCGACGTCAACTCCTTCTTCAAGGGCAACATCCTGGCCCTCACGTCCATCAGCGTGAACCACGCCTCGGTGATCGAAGGCCGCGCCCTGGCGCGCAACGGCGCCGTCACTCTGGACGACAACACCATCACGAGGGCGGCCTGCACTGTCGGCCCCCCTGGGCCGAGTGGCCCGGCTGGGCCGAGTGGCCCGGCTGGGCCTCCTGGTGCTGCCGGTTCTCCGGGTGCGCCTGGTCCCAACGGTGCGCCTGGTCCTAACGGTTCGCCGGGTGCTCCGGGTGCTCCCGGTCCCAATGGCGCGCCTGGTCCTAACGGTTCGCCGGGTGCTCCGGGTGCTCCCGGTCCCAACGGTGCGCCTGGTCCTAACGGTTTGCCGGGTGCTGCGGGTGCTCCGGGTGCTCCGGGTGCTCCCGGTCCCAATGGCGCGCCTGGTCCTAACGGTTCGCCGGGTGCTCCGGGTGCTCCCGGTCCCAACGGCGCGCCTGGTCCTAACGGTTCGCCGGGTGCTCCGGGTGCTCCCGGTCCCAACGGCGCGCCTGGTGCTCCGGGTGCCAATGGTTCGCCTGGCGCCAACGGTTTGCCCGGCGCCAATGGTTCGCCTGGCGCCAACGGTTTGCCCGGCGCCAATGGTTCGCCTGGCGCCAATGGTTCGCCCGGTGCCAACGGTTTGCCCGGCGCCAATGGTTCGCCCGGTCCTGCCGGTCCTGCCGGCCCTGCCGGTCCTGCCGGCCCTCCTGGCCCCGCCGGGCCCACCGGCCCCGTCGCTCCCGTTGGTCCGGCTGGGCCGCCTCATCATCCAGGTGGTCACGGCGGTCAGGAGCACGGCGGCCACGAGCAAGGTGATCACGGCAACGGCCAGGGCGGTCACGAGCAGGGTGGACCGGCCGAACACCCGAAGGGGGCGGGACAAGCACTGGCCGCCACTGGCTCCGGCAAATCGATTGGCATCGCGGTTGGCTCGGCGGCCGCCATCGCCCTCGGAGGCTCGGTCCTCATCCTCGTGAGGCGTAGCGGACGAGCCGCAGCCCGCCGCCGGCACTAGCCCTCGCAGGGAAGCCGACAGGTCTCCCGGAGCGGCGCCCCGGCGGCGCGACGTTCAGGCGGGCTCGGCGGCCGTTGACGGCGTGCTCCGGGAGGCTGACAGGTCTCCCGGAGCGGCGCCCCGGCGGCGCGACGTTCAGGCGGGCTCGGCGGCGAGCAGGCGGTTGGCGGCGAGCAGGTGGTTGGCTCGGTCCGCGGTGAGGACGCCGAGGATGTAACCGTCCTCGTCGATCACGGGCCAGACGGCCAGGCGCTTGATCCGCATCGCGAGCGCGGCCAGGGTCAGACCCATGGTCGGCCACGTGAACGGGCCGCGCTGGTGCGTGGTGGCGCTGATCACGGTCCGCTCGGTGCACCGGGAGCGCGTCAGGAACGGGTGAAGCCCGGCGCGGGTGACCAGTCCCTCGCACCGGCCGTTGTGGTCGCGGACGAGCAGGAAGTCGATGCGGGCGCTGTGGAGGATGTCGTCGGCCTGGTCGACGGTGCTGTCGTCGGCTATCTGGTAGGCGCAGGGGTCCATGGCGTCGGCGACCGTGAGGCCGTGGCCCGGCCGTGCCGACTGCGGGGAGTGAGTGGTCACGGCGTACACCGGTCCCGCCTCCGGGCCGGCCTGGGGCTGCCCGGAACGTCCTTCACCCAGAACGAAGCCGGAACGGGTACCGGAATGCGCGATGCCCTGGATGCCTTCGAGCGTACTCCTGCGGGCCGGACGGCACCTGGGAGACCTCCGCGGAGTACCGTGGGAGACAGCCGAGGACATTCCGAATATCGGCATTCGCGCTGGTGTCGCCCTGGGTCATGATTGGTCCCTCGTGGACCAGACGGGCGGCCTCACATGATGCCGGTCCCTCTCCCCACGCCTTCCTCCCCCGGGCCGTGGTCCGTGCCCGGTGCTCCGCTCCTGCCACGCCTGGTGCTGGAGCCGACGATGACTCGGGAGGGGATCTTCGACGGCGCGTGGTGGCCCCGCTCGAACCACATCCTGGCCGAGCTGCCGGACCTGATCACCGCGCTCGGCGCCCACCTCGGGCCGATCGTTCGGGTCGGCCTCGACACCTCGGCTTGGGGCGAGGTACCCCGGTCCCTCATGGTGAACGGCCTCATGGTCAAGATCAACTGGTTCGCCGGCAGTGACGCGACGATCAGTGTCACCCGGGGCTTCCAGGACCACTTCCTCCTCCTGGTGGTACCGCCCCGCACCGATCCGGAGAACGCTTCCTCGGCGATGGCAGGTGCCTCGGCAACCGGAAACCACACCCCGGCGGCCGAACTCCTGCGTTGAGCCGGCTGCCTGTGGCTTTCCCTGTGCTGGTTCAAGGCCCAGGGCAACCGGATCTGCCTCCCGCCGGCGGACTGACGACGCACCAACGCGGGCGCTGCTCCGGGAGGACTTCCCGGAGCAGCGCTTCGGCTGCGCAGAAATCTGCTCGGTGACCTGGGGCCGTGCCTGGGATGATCCATGCCATGCAGCCTTGGAACGCTTTGAGCCCGACCGTTCGGTTGATCTGCCCTTGACGGCTGTTCGGCTGTTGGCGGGTTGAAGTGCCGCCCCGGCCCTCCCCTGTGGGGTCGGGGCGGCACCCGTCACCGGGGGTACCAGCGGAGTTCGACGGTGTTGCCGTCGGGGTCCTGGACGTAGACGGAGGTGGCGGTGCCGCGGGCGCCGTAGCGGGAGACGGGTCCTTCGAGGACGGTGAAGGTGCCGGAGTCGATGACCTCCTGCCAGTCGAGGGGTTCGACGGTGAGGCAGATGTGGTCGACGTTGGACTCGTTCCGGGGGCGGCTGGTCAGGTCGATGATGGTCTCGGCGGTGACGCGGACGGACGGGAAGGGCGCCTTCCCGGCGCGCCATTCGTCGACGCGGACGGGCTCCAGGCCCAGGAGGCCCGAGTAGAAGGCCAGGGAGCGTTCGACGTCCGAGACGTTGAGGACGAGGTGGTCGAAGGCGACGACGCGCATGGGTGGGTTCCTTCGGTGGGTGGGGGAGGGGAGGGTGGGGGTCAGGCCTGCTGGTAGTGCAGGTGGACCACGCCGGTGCTGAAGGTGGCCGAGTGGGCGAGTCGCAGGGGGATCCGGTCCTGCTCGGTGAACAGGCGGATGCCGGGGCCCAGGACGATCGGGTGGACGAGCAGGTGGAGGTCGTCGATCAGCCCGGCGCGCAGCAGGGTGCGGGTGAGCATGATGCTGCCGGAGAGGCTGATGTTACGGCCCGGCTGCCGCTTGAGCTCGGTCAGTTCGGCGACGAGGTCGCCGCCGAGGACGGTGGAGTTGTTCCACTCGGCCTTGCCGAGCGTGGTGGAGACGACCAGCTTGGGGATCGCGTTGAGGGCGTCCGCCATGTCGCCGCTCTGGAGCGGCCAGGTGGCGGCGAAGGCCTCGTAGGTGCGGCGGCCGAGCAGCAGGGTGTCGGCCGCGGCGGCGAGGCCGCCGACGACGGCGCCCATCTCCTCGTTGAGATAGGGGAAGTGCCAGGTCTCGGGGGCCTCGACGACGCCGTCGAGGGACATGAAGAGGCCTGCGGTGATCCGACGGCCGGTGGCGGCAGTGGCGGCAGTGGCGGCGGCGGTGTCGGCGGGGGTGCTGGGGGCGGTGCTGGTCATGGGGGCCTTCGGGTTCGGCGGTGGTACTGCCGCGGGCGGTTCGGCGCGGCTGGTGACGGGTTCTACGATCCTCCGGGCCGGACCAGCCATCAATGTCTGATGAACGTACGATCGTTGAGCCGGATTCAACGATCGAGGGGTGGCGCGGGATGCTGGAACGGTTGGAGATCGATGTCCTCCTCGCGCTCGCCGAGGAGCTGCACTTCGGCCGGACCGCCGAGCGCTTGCACCTGACCACCGGGCGGGTCAGTCAGGTGGTGAAGAAGCTGGAGCGCCGGATCGGCGGCCAGCTGTTCGAGCGCACCAGTCGGTCGGTCCGACTCACCGCCGTGGGTCGGCAGTTGGTCGATGACCTGGTCCCGGTGGTGGAGGCGACGGCGGCGGCCCTGCGTCGGGCGGAGGACGCCAGCCGGGGGGTCACCGGGCGGCTGCGGGTGGCGTTCCTCGGCGAGTGGACGGCGCCGCTGCTGCTCAAGGCGGCCGCGCTGTTCGGCGAGCGGCACCCCGACTGCCGGGTCGACGTCTGCGAGGTCCAGCTCTCCAACTCCCGGGCGAGTCTGGTGGACGGTTCGGTGGACGTGCTGATCGCCTCCTACCCGTTCGACGGCATGGCCCGCGGCCCGGTCCTGCTGACCGAGCAGCGGGTCCTCGCGGTGGCCGCCGGGCATCCGCTGGCCGGGGAACGGTCGGTGTCGATCGAGGTGCTCGCCGACCACCCCGTGGTGCAGTACCCGGCGGTCACCTCGGTGGGCTTCAAGCGGGACCGCACCCCTGGCCACACCCCGGCCGGCCGCCCGGTGCCCAAGGGACCGGCCGGCGGCACGTTCTCCGAGATGCTCAGCCTGGTCGCCATGGGCCGCGGCGTCCTGCCGGTCGGCGAGCACTCGCGCCGCTACTACCCCCGCCCGGACGTCGCCTACGTGCCGATCCACGACGCGCCCCCGATCGAGCGCGGCCCGGTGTGGCGGGAGGGGAACACGACGGCGCGGGTGCTGGCGTTCGTGCGGGCGGCGGCGGACGCCGCCGGGGTGGCGGGGGCCGGGTGACGGAGGGTGCGCCGGCCCTCAGGAGATGCCGGTCCTCACGAGATGCCGCTCCTCAGGAGATGGCGCGCAGGCGGGGCGGGGCCGGGGTGAGGAGGCGGTCGAGGTGGGCGGCGGTCTCGTCGTCGGCGGGGAGGAGGACCAGGAGCTGCTGGGAGTCGGCGGGGAGGTCCAGGGTCTCCCGGTGGAGGCGGAGTTCGGGGCCGGCGGGGTGGTGGAGGCGGAGCGGGCCGCGGCGGGGGACGAGGTGGTTGCCGAGACGGCGGGTGAACTCGGGGCCGGCGACGGGGGCGAGTTCGGTGCTGAGCCATTCGGAGGCCTCGGCGGAGGGGCCGAGCCAGAGGTCGAAGGCCTGCTCGTCGGCGATGTCGTGCCAGTCGGCGAAGAGGTCGTGGGCGCGCGGGTCGGTGAAGACGTAGCGGGTGAGGTTGGGGGCCGGGTCGTCGAGCAGGCCGGCCGCGCCGAGGACGGCCGCGTAGCCGCTGGTGTGGCCGAGGACGTCGCCGAGCCGGTTGGTGACGGCGGCGATGCCGGGTTCGAGCAGCCGTAGGGTTTCGCGGACGGTGGAGCGGATCTCGCGGGGCGCGGGGGCGGGCCGGGTGCGTCCGGCGCACGCGCCGCCGGTGATCTTCGTGAGGTAGCGCAGGTGGTTGCGTTCGGCGTGGTCGAGGCTGAGGGCGTCGGCCAGCGCGTTGACGACGGCGGTGGACGGGTTGCGGTCGCGGCCCTGTTCCAGCCTCGTCAGGTACTCGACGCTGATGCCGGCGCGGATGGCGAGGTCGGAGCGGCGCAGCCCGGGTGAGCGGCGGCGGCCGTGGTCGGGCAGGCCCAGTGTCTCCGGCTGGATGCTGTCGCGCTTGGCGCGGATGAAGTCCCCCAGTGGTGTGCCCATATGACGAGCGTAGGTCGCGTGGCGGCGCGGAGCCTGGCCCTGCTGGGGCCAGCCTGAGCGCAGCCTGGGCGGGGACTCGCCCGCTCGCCTGAGTCTCCGTCAGGAAAGCAGGAGTCCCCAGGACAGGGCCGGATGGTTGAGCCGTACGGGTGAGCCTGGGGAAGATCGGGGCGGTGTCGGCGGTTGGGGCCGGGGACAGGGCAGGACTCGACGGACGGGGGCGGAATGACCGAGCGGATCACGGCGATCGCGAGGCTGCGGGCGAAGGCCGGGCGCGAGGCGGAGATGCGGGAGCAGGCAGGGACGATGGTGGGGGCGAGCCTGGCGGAGCCGGGCTGTCTGTCGTACCGGAACTACGTGGACCCGGAGGATCCGGCGGTGCTGGTGGTCGTGGAGGAGTGGGAGTCCCGGGAGGCGTTCGACGCGCACCTGGCCAGCCCGCATCTGGCGCGGTCGCTGGACCGCACGGCGGAGCTGCTGGACGGCCCACCGCAGTTGCGGGTGCTGACGGACGTGCCGGAGCCGACGCCGTAGTGCCGGGGGCGGCGGCGGATCCGGCTCCTCGGTGTGAGGACCGGGCGGGCGAGGTTGTCGCCCGGGTGGCGCCGTCGGAGGGGAGTTCGGCGGCCGACGGCTCAGGTGACGTCGTCGGGGCCGGTGAAGGCGGGCGGGGTGTAGCCGGGGCCGGTGAAGTCGGGGGTGGTGAACGCGGCGGGGCGGGACGTGCGGCCCTCGGGGTCGGTGAGGCCGTCGGGGCCGGGGCTGGTGAAGGCGGGGGAGGTGTAGCCCGGGCTGCTGAAGTCGGGGCTGCTGAAGTCGGGCCCTTCGCCGGTGTCGGGCCCTTCGCCGGTGCCGGGATCAGGAGCGGGTTCGGAGGCGGGTTCGGAAGCGGGTTCGCGCCCGGGTACCGGCGGGAGTGCGGCGTGCAGGTAGGGCAGGAGGCCGCGGTCGCGCAGGGCGGTGCGCCATTCGGTGCGGGCGGCGGCGAGTTCGGCGGCGAGTTCCGGGTCGGTGCCGGCCGGGGCGGCGGTGCCGTCGCGTATGGCGGTGAGGAGGAGTCCGACGATGCCGATGGCCATCGCGGCGACCCCGGCGGCGAGGGCGACCCAGCCGGCGGTGACGAGGGACCGGGCGAGGGCGAGGTCCGGCTCGGCGGCGCGCAGCAGGTAGCCGACCAGCAGCAGGAAGAGGGCGGCGGCCCAGGCGAGGATCGGGGTGAGCACGGTGAGGACGGGGAAGAGTCCGGCGCCGCCGTTCGCGGAGCGCAGTTGGGTGAGCAGGCCGGGGGCGGTGGGTTCGGTGCCGGGTGGGGGTGGGGGTGTGGCGCGCAGGCTGTCGCGCAGCCGGGTGTAGTGCGCGTATTCGGTGGCGGCTGCGGCGTTGATGCCGTCGGCGTCGCGCAGCGCGCGGATGCGCAGTTGGTCGGTGGTGTGCGCGCCGGGCGCGCGCAGGGCGGCGAGGACGGTGCGGTCGCGCAGGGCTTCGGCGAGGAGGCGCTCGTACTCCGGGCGGTCCTCGGCGAGCAGCGGCGGGGGGTTGGACATGGGGACCCCGTTCGTGCGGACTCCGGTTCGCTCCGCCCCGGGGGCGCGGGCGCCCTCAGGACGCCGAAACGGGCGCGGAGGCGGGCCGCCGGACGGGCGGCCGGGTGTGGTGTGCCTCATGGTAGGGGCGGGTGTGCCCGGGCTGACAGTCGGTTTCCGGAATTTCGCGCCCCGGGCCGCGCGCGTGCGACGGCCCGAGCGCTGGGAACAACTGCTCGATGACGGCTGTCAGTTGATGGGCAGTCGGGCGACCAGCAGGCGCCCCTCCATGGTGACGCCGCCGTCCATCGCCACCGCGAGGTCGTCCGCGTACACGTACGGTCCGGGGATGTGCGGGGGCTGGCCGTCGTCCGCGTGCACCGCGCCGGTGAGGTACGGGATGGGGCTGTGCCCGTGCACGATCCGGGTGCCGCCGTAGGTGTCCAGCAGTTCGTGGACGGCCGTGGGCCCGGCGTCGCCGCGGAAGGCGAAGCGCTTGGTGAAGCGGCGGAAGCAGTCCCACCACTCGTCGACGCTGCCGTCGGCGAGCAGGCTGTGCACGGCGTCGTTGACGTCGGGGATGGACTCGCCGTACTCCAGGTACGCGGTGGTGTCGGAGTGCAGCAGCAGGTGGTCGTCCTCCAGCGCGACGGCGGGGAGCCGGGACAGCCAGCTGATGTGGTGCGCCTCCAGGCGGTCCAGGTCGTTCTGCTGGCCGCCGTTGAGCCGCCAGGCGGCCAGGAAGGAGGCGGTGCCGGCGGTGGACTGGACCGGCTCGTCGCCGTACTTGGCGGCGCCGAGGAAGAGCAGTTCGTGATTGCCCATCAGGGCGCGGCAGTAGCCGCCGGCCGCGGCGGCCTCGGCGGCGAGCTGCATGACCAGGTCGATGACGCCGATGCCGTCGGGGCCGCGGTCGGTGAAGTCGCCGAGGAACCAGATCCGGGCACGGCCGGCCGACCAGTGGCCGTCGGCGTCGATCAGGCCCTGGTGGTGCAGCTCGGCGCGCAGCTCCTCGAGGTAGCCGTGCACGTCGCCGACGACGTACACCGGGCCGGGGGGCTCGCCGGGGCCGGGGGCCGGGTACGGGTAGGTCGGGGCGGCGGGGTCGGGCAGCGGCGGGCCGAGTTCGATGGTCGGCGGGTCGTCGCGGCCGGCGAGCTGGAGGGCCGGGGAGGGCTGGTCGGGGAGGGTCGGCTCGTAGCCGGCGCGGTCGTCGTAGCCGCTGTTGTCCTGGCTGTCGTACGCGGCGTGCTCCTGACCTTCGTAGGCCGTGTGCTCCTGGCCGTCGTAGGCCGGGCGCTCCTCGTATCCGGTTCGTTCCTCGTATCCGGGCCGGTCGTCGTAGCCCGCGTGGTCCTGGTGCGAGAACGCCGCGGACTGGTCCACCGCGTTGCCCTGGGCGTCCACCGCGTTGCTCTGGGCGTGCACGGTGTGGCCCTGGCCGTCGGTGGTCCAGTGCTGTTCGAGGTAGCGGGCGCCGCCGTAGCCGCTGTAGGTCTCGGCGTCGTACGGGGTGCTCGGGTAGCCCTGGGCGGGGTCGGGTTCGTAATAGGTGCCGTACGGCAGCACGTCGAGGTCCGGCTGGTGGCGGGGGCCCGAGTGGGGGTACTCGGGCCCGGGGAAGCGGTCCTCGGGTGTCATTCGCCCATCATAGGAAGACCACTCTCCCGCCGTCGTCACCTGGTGGGCATCCAATCCTCCGGAGCGTCAGCCGGGCGGCCCCTGGGGGTCCGTTTTGTCCTGGCTCGGTATGGTCTCATCAGCTCTGGCCGGGCTTCCTTCGTGCTCGCCCGGCTCCGGTCGGTACCCGTTCGGGGGCTGTTCGGCGTGCCGGGGCGGCGTCTTGTGGACGCCCCGACCGAGGCCCTGATCGACGCCCCGACGGACACCCCGATCGACGCCCCGCCGACGTCGATCGTGTCGGCGGTCTAGACCTCGCCCGGCGGTCGGGGCGGGCTGACGGTGGTGCGCGGACTCCGGCGTTGGGAGGACGCGCGGACGATCAGTTCGGTCGGCATCAGGGTGCCCGGCGGCGGTCCGGTGCCGGCGGTGCGGAACCGGGGCGGGAAGAGCCGGGCGATGTCGACGCCCGTGCCGGAGTCCACGCCCTCGATGGCGTCGATGAGCAGGTTGACGACGGTGGTGCCGATCTTGCGCGGTTTGAGCGAGAGGGTGGTGATCGGCGGCTCGGTGGTCGCGTAGACGTCGCTCTCGCTGCAGCAGACCAGCAGCAGGTCGTCCGGGACCCGCAGGCCGTACCGGCGGGCGGCGGCGAGCAGGTCGGTCCCGTTGGGGTCGAACAGTCCGTAGACGGCGTCCGGCCGGTCGGGGCGGGCGAGCAGCCGGTCGGCGGCGACCGCGCCGGCTGCCGGGTCGTGCGCCGGGTAGGTCTCGTAGACCGGTTCCTGTCCGACCTTGGCGCACCAGCCGAGGTAGGCCTCGGTGGAGAGCCGGGTGTAGGTGTCGGTGCTGGTGCCGGTGAGCAGGCCGATCCGGCGGGCGCCGGCTTCGGAGAGGTGGTCGAGGATGCCGAGCACGGCGGCCTCGTGGTCGTTGTCGACCCAGGCGGTGACCGGGCAGTTGCCCGGTTTGCCGTCGCTGACCACCGGGACGCCGGACCGGTACAGCTCGCTGACCAGGGGGTCCTGGTCGGGCGGGTCGATCACCACGGTGCCGTCCAGGGCGATGTTGCCCCAGACGTCGTGGCGTGAGGAGGCGGGCAGGACCACCAGCGCGTAGCCGCGGCCGAGGGCGGCGCTGGTGGCGGCCCGGGCCATCTCGGCGAAGTACGCGAACTCGGTGAAGGTGAAGGGTTCTTCGCCGTAGGTCGTGACGGTCAGCCCGATCAGGCCGGAGCGTCCGGTCCGTAGGGTGCGGGCGGCCGCCGAGGGGCGGTAGCCGAGGCGCTCGGCGACTTCGCGCACCCGGCTGCGGGTCTCGTCGGGCAGGCGGCCCTTACCGTTCAGCGCGTCGGAGACGGTGGTGATCGACACTCCGGCGGCTGCCGCCACGTCCCGGATGCCGGCCCGCTCCAAGCGACGTGAGGTGGTGGGGCGCCGACCGCTCTGGTTGGCTGCTGCTGTCATGGCGGACCGATCGTATGGCTCCTGACAAGGTGCTGTGACCGGCGCATCGGGAGCCTTCGGAGATACGTTTCTCCAAGAGTGAGCCGGGGTGCGCCCCTTCGATACCCGCCCGAAACCTGGCTTCTTACCTCTGACATGTGCCAAAGGAACCGGGCAGAATGGCTGATCTGCGCCTGTAACCCGACCGGGCATCTCACTCCTACGGGTGAGAGGCGGTCGGTATCGTGCAAGGCACCCGACCGGGGTGGTCCGGGCGCGTCAGGAGATCCCGGGCACGGCGGCGAACCCGTCCGTGGCGGGCGAGCGCACCGGACAGTGTTGCAACTTCTGGAAACGGAGTACGACCGTGAGCAGTGGTACGTCAGCGCAGGGCCCGCGGCTGCGGCCGACCCTGGACGGCATCCCCACCTACAAGCCCGGCAAGCCGGCCGGCGCCGACGCCTACAAGCTGTCCTCGAACGAGAACCCCTACGACCCGCTGCCCGGCGTGCTGGAGGCGGCGGTCCAGGCGGCCGGCTCGCTCAACCGCTACCCCGACATGGGGGTCAGCGAGCTGACCGAGGTGCTCGCCGAGCGCTTCGGCGTGCCCGCCGAGCACATCGCCACCGGCACCGGCTCGGTCGGCGTCGCCCAGTCGCTGATCCTCGCCACGGCCGGCCCGGGCGACGAGGTGATCTTCGCCTGGCGCTCCTTCGAGGCCTACCCGATCATCACCCAGATCGCCGGCGCCACGCCCGTCCCGGTGCCGATCACCGCGACCGGCGACCACGATCTGGACGCGATGCTCGCCGCGATCACCCCGAACACCCGGCTGATCTTCGTCTGCAACCCCAACAACCCCACCGGCAACGTGATCCACCGCGCCGAGCTGGAGCGCTTCCTGGACGCCGTCCCCGCCGACGTCCTGGTGGTCGTCGACGAGGCCTACATCGAGTTCATCCGCGACGCCGAGGTGCCCAACGGCATCGACCTCTACCGCGACCGCCCCAACGTCTGCGTGCTGCGCACCTTCTCCAAGGCGTACGGCCTGGCCGGCATGCGGGTCGGCTTCGCGATCGCGCACGAGCCGGTCGCGGCCGCGCTGCGCAAGACCGCCGTCCCGTTCGGTGTGAACCAGCTCGCCCAGAACGCCGCCGTCGCCTCCCTGCGCGCCGAGGAGGCGCTGCTGGAGCGGGTCGACGCGCTGGTCGAGGAGCGCAACCGGGTGGTGGCCGGGCTGCGCGCCCAGGGCTGGGAGATCCCGGACTCGCAGGCCAACTTCGTCTGGCTGTGGCTCGGCGAGCGCTCGGCGGAGTTCGCCGCGGCCTGCACCGAGGCGGGCGTGATCGTCCGGCCGTTCCCGGAGGGCGTGCGGGTGTCGATCGGGGAGGCCGAGGGCAACTCGATCTTCTTGGCGGTGGCGGAGGCGTTCCGCAAGTCGCTCTGACGTTCCGACGCTCTGCCTTTCACCGCAGCCGCAGGGGCGCGCCGGTCGTCGGCGCGCCCCTGCGGCGTTCCGGGCCGGCCTCCGTCAGTTCCCGCCCTGTTCCCGGCCTGTTCCCGGCCCGTTCCCGGCCTGTTCCCGGCTCGCTCCCGGATGGCTGTGGATCGCTGGGAGTGCGCTGGGAGTTCGGCCAACGCTTGGCCACGGACCGGCCAAGCAGGACGCGCAGGTCGGCTGTTCTGTCCGCAATGCCCGGATCCGACCGGTCAGGCTTCTCCCAGCGGGCGCTCAGGGCTCCGCAAGAGCTCCCCGCGAAGCTGTCCGGCATGAAGGTGCTACCACGGCGGCGCGGTGCCGTCCTCCTCAACTCCGCGCTCGGTGTGGCCCTGCTGGGCGGCGTGGCCCTGGTGTACACCACGGTCAGTGGCAGCTCCGGCCCGGCCGCGGCCAAGCCGGCGGCCCGGACCGCGACGGTCGCCAAGGGCACGGTCCTGGCCACCGTGTCCGGAACCGGCACGCTGGTGTCTCCCACCGACGCGGCCCAGGATTTCACCACGGGCGGCCGACTCACCGCGGTCAAGGTCGCGGTCGGGGACGCCGTGAAGAAGGGCCAGGTGCTCGCCACCGTCGACACCACGGCGGCCCAGCAGCAGGTGGACGCGGCCCGGGTGGCCCTCACCACGGCCAACGCCAACCTCACCAAGGCGCAGGCCGGGGTCACCACCACGACCACCGAGCCGCTGCCCGGTGCGACCGTCGGGGGGTCCGGCGGAGGTACCGGTAGCGGCAGTGGTGGACGCGGGGCGGGCGAGAGCAGTACGCCCGCCCCGCAGACCACCACCATCACCACCACCAAGGTCGACGACGCGGCCGTGGCCCAGGCCCAGCAGCAGGTCTCCACCGCGCAGACCACCCTCTCCAACGCCCAGGCGGCGCTGGCCGGGACCACCCTGACCGCCTCGGTGGACGGGACGGTCGCCTCGATCACGGGCAAGGTCGGCGACACCGTGGGGGCGAGCGCCGCGGGCTCCTCGACCTCCTCCTCGGCCGGCAAGACCTCCGGCACGAGCGCGAGTTCGGGCACCCCGAGCGGCTTCATCGTGCTCACCAACCCGTCCGGCATGCAGGTCACCGCGAACTTCTCCGAGCTCGACTCGCTCAAGCTGAAGAAGGGCGAGGCGGCCACCGTCACGCTGAACGCGCAGTCCGACACCAAGCTCAACGCGACCGTCCTGTCGGTCAGTTCGCTGCCGAGCAGCAGCGGCTCCGGTGGTGCGGCCGGCTCCTCCGCCGTCCAGTACGCGGCCACGCTGCAGCTGTCCGGCGACACCAGCACGCTGCGCACCGGCCTCAGCGCCACCGTCCAGGTGATCACCGGCGAGGCCGACAACGCGCTCTCGCTGCCCACCTCCGCCCTGTCGGGCACCGGCACCTCCCGGACCGCGTCCGTGGTGCACGAGGACGGTGCCACCGAGCGGGTCACCGTCGGGGTCGGCGTCGAGGGCGACAGCACGGTGCAGGTCGTCTCCGGGCTGAAGGAGGGCGACAAGGTCGAACTCCCCACCACCAGCGGCAGCAACGGCTTCCCGAACGGCTCCTTCCCGGGTGCGGGCGGGGGCCGGGGCGGCAGCGGCGGCGCGGGCGGTGCGGTCTTCCCGGGCGGCGGTGCCGGCGGTGCCGGTGGCGGCGGTGGCGGCGGCCGCGGCGGCAGGGGCTGATCGTGCGTCACGTCATCGACAAGCGCGTCCCCGCGACGCCCGTGCCGGTGATCCGGATCCGCCGGCTCACCAAGGCGTACGGGCACGGCGACGCCACCGTGCACGCGCTGCGCGGCCCGGACGACCCGGAGACCGGCGAACCGCAGGGCGTCAGCCTGGACATCGAGCAGGGCGACTTCGTCGCCGTGATGGGCAGCTCGGGCTCCGGCAAGTCGACCCTGATGAACATCCTCGGCTGCCTCGACGTCCCGACCGCCGGCCGCTACCTGCTGGACGGCGTCGACGTCGGCCACCTGGACGAGGGGCAGCTCTCGCTGGTGCGCAACCGCAAGATCGGCTTCGTCTTCCAGTCCTTCAACCTGATCCCGCGCACCACCGCCCTCGCCCAGGTCGAGCTGCCGCTCGCCTACGCGGGTGTCGGGGCGGCGGAGCGGCGGCGCCGGGCGCTGGCCGCGCTCTCCCTGGTCGGCCTCGGCGAGCGGTCCGGGCACAAGCCCAACCAGCTCTCCGGCGGCCAGCAGCAGCGCGTCGCGGTGGCGCGGGCGCTGGTCACCGCGCCGGCGATGCTGCTCGCCGACGAGCCGACCGGGAACCTGGACAGCCGGTCGACGGAGGAGGTGTTGGCCCTGATCGACGGGCTCAACGCCACCGGCCGCACGGTCGTGCTGATCACCCACGAGGACGAGGTCGCCCGGCACGCCAAGCGGGTGCTGCGGCTGGTCGACGGCCAGATCGTGAGCGACGTCCGGCAGGCCCCGGTCGACGGACCGCCGCCGGCCCTGCGAGACCTCGAGGTACTGGCATGATCCTCTGGCAGACGCTCCGCTTCGCGGTCGGCGGCCTCGCCGCCAACAAGGTGCGCTCGGCGCTGACCATGCTCGGCGTGCTGATCGGGGTCGCCTCGGTGATCCTGCTGCTGGCGGTCGGCAACGGCTCGTCGGTCGCGGTCAAGGACTCGATCACCTCGCTCGGCACCAACTCGCTCACCGTCAGCGCCGGTTCGGCGGCCGGTGGCGCGCGGGCGGCCTCCTCGGTGAAGAAGCTGACGGTGGCGGACGCCAAGGCGCTCGCGAGCGACGCCGGCGCCTCCGCCGTGATCAAGTCGGTGGCCCCGATCGTCACGACCAGCGGCACGGCGCTGTACGGGAACATCTCGTACAGCCCGGGCTCGGTCGTCGGCACCTACCCGGCGTACTTCGAGACCTCCAACCAGAAGGTCGCGCACGGCGAGTACTTCACCAACGACGACGTGCTCGGCTCGCGCAAGGTCGTGGTGCTCGGCGCCACGACGGCGAAGCAGCTGTTCGACACGGTGGACCCGGTCGGCAAGCAGATCGTCCTCGGCGGCACGCCGTTCACGGTGGTCGGTGTGCTGCAGGCCAAGGGCGGCACCGGCTTCACCGACCCGGACGACGTCGTGATCGCCCCGCTGCCGACGGTGCAGAACGCCTTCACGGGATTCGGCCCCGTCAACCAGATCCTGGTGCAGGCCGCCTCGGCGGACACCACCACGGCGGCCCAGGCCGAGATCACCCGGGTGCTGCTCGGCACCCACGCGATCGCCGACCCGACCAAGGCCGACTTCCGGATCACCAACCAGGCCTCGCTGCTCACGGCGAGGGAGAGCACGACGAAGACCTTCACGGTCCTGCTCGGCGCGGTGGCGGCGATCTCGCTGCTGGTCGGCGGGATCGGGATCACCAACATCATGCTGGTGACGGTCACCGAGCGAACCCGGGAGATCGGCATCCGCAAGGCGCTCGGCGCGCCGCGTGCGGTGATCCTCGGGCAGTTCCTGACCGAGTCGACGCTGCTGTCGGTGATCGGCGCGGGGTTGGGCGTCGCGGCCGGGATGGCCGGCTCGCACTTCAGCATCGTCGGCATCAAGCCGGTGGTGATCCCCGAATCGGTGCTCGGCGCGTTCGGCATCGCCGTCGCCATCGGGCTGTTCTTCGGCAGCTACCCCGCCAACCGGGCCGCCTCGCTGCGGCCGATCGACGCCCTCCGCCACGAGTAGGACTCCACCCATGAGCAAAGAGATCGCCACGGTCAGCAGTACCCCGGCCGAGCAGGTCGCCCTGCTCTCCACCCCGCCGGACGCCCGCGACGTTTCGGCCGAGCTGGCCGCGCCGCCGCGTCGGAAGCTGCCCTGGATCAGCCTGGTGCTGGCGGGTGGCGTGATCGCCACCGGTGCCTTCGCGGGCGGGGTCTGGTACCAGCAGAACAACGGCTCCTCCAACGGCAAGTCCGCCCGGCCTGCGGCCGCTGCGGGTGCCTCCGCCGGTCAGCAGCGTGGCGCCGGTGCCGCCGGTGGCTACGGGCAGAACGGCGGCGGACAGGGCGGGGGCGGCCAGAACGGCTCCCGCCGTGGGGGCCAGGGAGCCGGCCAGGGCGCCGGTCAGGGGCAGGGCGGCGGGCAGGGCGGACAGCCCGGTTTCGCCCGTGGCACCGTAAAGGCCGTGGACGGCAACGTCGTGTACCTGACAGACTCCAATGGCAACACGGTCAAGGTCACCACCGGCGACGCGACGAAGGTCCAGCTCAACAAGGAGGGCAAGGTCACCGACCTGCAGCCCGGCCAGAGCGTGACCGTCGTCGGCACCCCCGACGCCAACGGTGGCTACACCGCGAACCAGCTCGTCGAAGGAGCCGCAGCAGGCGGCTTCGGCGGCGGAGCCGGCGGCGGTAACCGGAACCCGTCCGGCGGCTGACCCGGCACGAGTCGGACGACCGCGAGGCCCTCGCCCCTTCCCTGGGCGAGGGCCTTCGCGTGTGCTCAGCGCGGTTCGCGGTCGTCGGGACGCGGCATCCTCGGGGTCGCGACGACACCGGGGGCCATGGTGGCGAGCGCGAGGGCCAGAAGGGCGACGAGCACGGCGCCGACGAAGAACCTCACCGCTCCCACGCCTCGTTCCGGTCCAGATCGCGGAGGAGGTGGAGGAGGTTCAGGAGAGTACTCACCGGCGCGTTGCCGAAGTCGACCAGGAGACGCCCGTCGAGGGTGGCCTCCCCGGCCGAGGCGGAACCCCAGAGGAGCCCGTACGGAAGCCCCCGCCGGTGCAACTCGCCGAGGAGCGCCGTGATCTGCGGCGTGGTGTAGTCGAGCATCCGGGGGTCGTCCGGGGCGACGGGCGGGCGGGTCATGCGGCGGAGTCCAGCTCGTACCAGACCGTTTTGCCACGCTTCTGCGGATCGACACCCCACCGGTGGGTGAGGCCGGAGACCAGCTGGAGGCCGCGCCCGGTCTCGGCGAGACGGTCGAGGGACTGCTCTTGGGGGAGCGCGTCGCTCTCGTCCGAGACGCAGACCCGGAGGGTGCAGTTCAGGAGGGAGAACCAGACGACGGGCGCGGGGGTCGCGCCGTGCCGCCAGGCGTTGACGATGAGTTCGGCGAGGGCGAGTTCGGCGTTGAAGATGGTCTCCGGGTCCCAGTCGGACCGGGTCAGGGCGTCCCGGAGAGCCTGCCGGCTGAGGGTGAGCGAGGGGGTGTTACGGGTGCACACGGGAACCTCCGCGAGGCTGTGGTGTGGGGAGAGGGAAAGCCGTGAGCCAGGCCGGTTGCCGGTTGCTCTTCGGCGTACGGGCAGCAGGCGCCTACTGCCCGGAACGAAGGCATTGCTGACGATCCGTAGGATTCATCTGAGAGTGACCATAGCGCGGCCCGCCACAGATTTGTGGCAGACAGCGAGAAGTTCCCCCGAACGTGGTGGCAGCACTGAGGCAGACTGGTCCCCATGGCTCTTCGATCGAACCCAACTCTCCGCCAGCTGCGGTTGGGTGCCGAACTGCGCAGGATGCGGGAGCAGGCCGGCCTCGGCGGCAGCCAGCTCGCCCGTGCGCTGGGCATCAACCCCGCCCACGTGACCCAGATGGAGAGCGGGAAGACCGGCATCAGCGTCGAACGCCTCCGCACGATCGCCGCGCTGTGCATGTGCGTCAACGAGCCCCTGATCGATGCGCTGGCGGACATCATCACGGATCGCGATCGAGGCGGCTGGTGGGAGGAGTATCGAGGAAGCCTCTCATCGGACTTCCTTGAGGTGGCTGAGATCGAGGGGCGTGCGAGTGGACTCTCGACGTACACGATGGCCTTCATTCCTGGATTGCTCCAGACCGGCGCCTACGCCTCCGCCATCTTCGCGCGAAACCTTCCGCCTCTCCCGCACCATGAGGTCGACTTGAGGACGGCTTTCCGCATGCAGCGGCAGCGCGTCGTACGATCTGGTGAAACGCCGTACGTTGCGTACATCCATGAGGCGGCGCTGCGCATGCAGTTCAGCGGTCCCAAGGTTCAAGCTGAACAACTCGGCAGCCTCATCGAGGATTCAGAGCGGCCGACCATCTCGATCCGAGCCGTGCTGTTCGATGTCGACACGCTTCCACTCACGCACGAGAACTTCACGTACGCCGAAGGTCCGATCCCTGAACTGGACACGGCGCAGTTGGATTCAGGACTCGGCAACGTGCTCTTCGATGCACCGGCCCACATGGCGCGGTTCCGCACCCTAATCGCCCGGATCGACGCGGCGGCCCTCTCAGAGGACGAATCCCGAGAGTTCATTCGATCCATTATGAAGGATATGGAAAGCAAGTATGCGTAACTCCTCCTGGCAGAAGTCAAGTTACTCAGGCGCGAACTCCGAGTGCGTCGAGGTGCGCGTCGTTGAGGGGGCGATCGAACTCCGGGAGTCGGACGAGGGCGACGTCATCGTCCGCACTTCCTCCCTCAAGTTCGCGGCCTTCCTCCAGGGTGTGAAGGCCGGCGAGTTCGACCACCTCGTCACCTCTGTCTAGCAAATCGTGCCGGCGGCCTCTTGCTTCCAGCAAGAGGCCGCCGGCACCTAGACAGTGAGTTCTCCTTCGATTGCCTCACCACCACCTCCTAGCGCACCCGCTTTGCTGGGCGGTCGTCATGCTGTACATCTGACGATCATGAAAAAAGACCAGGTCGGCAGACTCATCGGTGCCAGCTTCGGGCTCGTCTTCGTCCAGGCGAATGCCGGGGCCTTGCCGACCGCCCTCGGTGCTCCCCTGCGGGTGCTCGCCCTCCTCGCGTTCCTCCGGGTCCTGTTCGCCGGTCGAGGGGCCGCCGCTCCCGCGACCAACGGCACGGCCGCGCCGAGCAGCATGGGCTTCGGGCGGGGCTACTGGTACGTGGTGGCAGCCGAAGTGGTCGCGGTCGCGGTCGGCCTGATGGTGGTCAACAAGGTGCTGCACACCGGGACCGTCGCCTGGATCACCTTCGTGGTCGGCGTCCACTTCTTCGGTCTCGCAGTCGTGTGGAAGCGGCCCGACCTGCACGTCCTCGCCGGGTCGATGGCGGCCTGCGGTGTGGGCGGCCTGGTGCTGGCCGCCCTCGGTGCCTCCACCGCCGTGATCGCGGTGGTCGCCGGAATCGTTCCCGGCGCGCTCCTGCTCGGTTCGGTGCTGTGGTCCGGCCGGGCAGTCGCCGCACACTGAGCAATCGCTTGCAGACAGGCAGACGGCCCCTTGCAGACACGCAAGGGGCCGTCGGCGTTGCCCGGTCAGAAGCTCACAGGCCGGGCACGTGGTAGTCGTTGAGGCGCCAGAGCGCGGCGCTGTACCAGAGCAGGGCGATCAGGACGATCAGTGCTCCCCCGGCGGCGGGCAGGGCCCAGCCGGGCAGCCGGCGGTGCCGGACCACGATGACCTTCGCGACGAACGCGCCGTAGAGGAAGCACCCGGCGAGCGAGTGCAGCGCGATCCGGCTGTCCGTCAGCTGCACGCCGTAGGCGGTGAGGCAGTGGTAGGCGATCGGGAGGGAGAGCAGGAGCGCGCCCAGGCCGACCAGCCGGTGCCCGGTCCGGACCGACCGGGGCGCGGCGCGTAGACCGGGCAGCCGGCCGTACATCCACAGCGCCAGCAGGAGCTGGACCAGCGCGAGGCCCAGCAGGGCGGTGCCGAGCTGGGCCTTGAGCTGGTTGGCGTCGTCGAAGCGGCGGCCGAAGAGACTGCTCGCGTAGTCGGGGGTGTGTGCCCGGCCGTACCAGAAGAGGCCGGCCGTCACCGCCACCGGCAGGAGTGCCCACAGGAGGCCGGTGGCCCGCCGGGGGCGGGGCGGCCGTTCGACGGCGTGCATCGGATCAGCTGCCCTCGACCTTGTCCCCTGCGGCGTTGACCACGTACCACTTGGCACCGAAGGCGCTGGACTCCTCGCCGTTGGTGTCGCCCTGCGCCTTGTCGCCCTCGAAGTAGTAGAGCGGGTGGCCGTTGTAGACGATCTGGGTCTTGCCGTCCTTGCGGGTGGCGGTGGTGATCTTGGCCTGGTCGGCGCCGTTCGCGGCGGTGGGGGCGCCGGTGGTCAGGACGGGCGGCCAGGCGGCGGCGCATGCGTCGTAGCAGGTCGGGGTGGGCGAGGTGTCCGCCTCGAACAGGTAGAGCGTCTTGCCCTGGGAGTCGACCAGGATGTTCTGGTACTTGCCGATGGTGGCCGCCGCGACCACGGTGCCGCCGCCGGTTGCTCCGGCGGAGGGGCTCGCGCTCTCCGTCGACGTCGCCGCAGCGGTCGGGCTTCCGGAGGAGCCCGCCATGGTC
Organism: Kitasatospora sp. NPDC033851; assembly: GCF_055576085.1. Lineage (NCBI taxonomy): Bacteria > Bacillati > Actinomycetota > Actinomycetes > Kitasatosporales > Streptomycetaceae > Kitasatospora > Kitasatospora sp. NPDC033851. The sequence goes on from NZ_JBVIRL010000003.1 coordinate 372,653, forward strand.
GTCGTCGCAGGTGAGGAGCCGGCGGCAGACGTCGTGCTCTTGCTGCTGGAGCAGCCGCTGCACAGCACGGTGATCAGGGCGGCGGCGGCCAGGGCGGTCACCGTGCGGGAAGTTCTCATGGGATTGTCTCTCCGGCCAGGGTGGGAATGGGTGCCACCACTTCAGCCTGAAGGAGCCTGCCGCCTCACCAGGCACGCCAGCGGGTGGGCAAGGCGGGACGGCCGTTAACCCTGATGGCCGACAGCAACACGCCGTTCCGGCGGCGAGGGTGGGCCCAGACCCACCCACCTGTACGGCTGGACCCGTAGGTGGCGGGGCTCGCGCTCCGTAGCGTCGTTTCCACCACGACACGGAGGAGAAGGACCATGGCGACCACGACCACCCGGGACGGCTTCACCACGGTGAAGACGTGCGTCACGCTCTTCGGCGCCGTCAGCGCGATCGTTCTCGGCACGGTCGCCGTGATGGCGTTCACCGGCCACGAGGCGACCCCGTTCATGTGGATCCGTGGCGCCGTCCTCCTCGGGGCCGCCCCGCTGATCCACCGGCTGGTGAGCCGGGCCGCCGCCGGCTCGGCCAAGGCCTTCGACCGCGTCCGCACCCTCGTCACGATCATGCCGATCGCCATCGTCGGTGTGGATCTGATCCCGGGCCTCTGCCCCGTCTGGTACGCCGTCCTCCAGGGCCTCTCCGCCCTCGCCCTGGTTTCTGCCGCCGTCCTCGCCCGCACCTCCCCGCTGAGCGCCGCCTTCCCCGAGGAGGGGTGAACCCTCAGCGGGGTCCCGACGAATTTCCCACGTCATCGATTCACAAGCCTTGACCGTGTGTTCACACCTTTCGGGAGCATCGGGGGCGCCGGTCGCGGGGGGAAATAAGACGACCGGACGGTCCTTGGTGCGTTCACCGCGTAGGCGACCGGTCTGCCCCGATGCCTGTGACCAGCCGGGAAAGGGCAGATCGGGCATGGCGAACGTTCTCCACAGCGACGAGCAACTCCTGTGCGCCAGAGCCGACTTGGCCTCGATATCGAGCGCGGACCCGGCGAATTGTCCGCGCGGGAAGTCGGCCCGTCCGACTTCCTGCGCGGCAATCACCGACGGCCACCGGGTTCCGGGGCAGGATCGCGGCATGAAGTACATGGTGCTGATGTACGCCGATCCCGCAGCGACCGCGGCGATGTCCGACGAGCAGCGCGCCGACGTGTTCCGCCGGCACGAAGCGCTCCACCAGGACCTCGAAGGCACCGGCGAGATGCTCAACGGAGCCGGGCTGGCCTACCCGAAGGACACGACCACCCTCCGGTGGCACAGCGACGGAACCACCCCGGCGGACGGGCCGCTCAAGGAGGCGGCCGAACACCTGACCGCCTACTACGTGATCGACTGCGCGACCCCGGAACGGGCCCGGGAGATCGCCGCACGCGTCCTCGACTTCCACGTCGTAGCGGTCGAGGTGCGGCCGGTCCACGACTGGTTCGGCATGGGCTGAGACCCGGCGGCGGCCCGCCCCGGATATTCGATGGCGGGCCCGGCGGCGCCTGGTGAGGATCGCAGGATGCATCCCTTCCCGGATCCTTTCTTGCAGACCGAACGGCTCGTGCTGCGCCCGTTCACCGAGGCCGACGCCGACCACCTCTTCGCGCTGGACAACGACCCCGAGGTCATGCGCTTCATCAACGGCGGCAAGCCGGCCGACCCCGAGGCGATCCGGACGCGGACCCTTCCCCGGCTCCTCCACGACCACCCCTGTTCGGGGACCCGGGGCTTCTGGGCCACCGAGGAGAAGGCCACCGGAACCTTCCTGGGCTGGTTCGAACTCCGCCCCCTCGACGACCACGACCCCGCCGTGGTCGAACTCGGCTACCGCCTGAACCGGGCGGCCTGGGGCAAGGGCTACGCCACCGAGGGATCGCGCGCCCTGATCGACAAGGGATTCACCGACCTGGCGGTCCGGCGGATCACCGCGAACACCATGGCCGTGAACACCCCCTCCCGGCGCGTGATGGAGAAGTGCGGCCTGTCCTTCCTCCGGAGCTTCCACGGCGACTGGCCGGAGTCCATCCCGGGATCGGAACACGGCGAGGTCGAGTACGAACTCCTCAAGTCGGTCTGGGAACAGCAGCAGCCTCGGTAGCCCCCCCGGCGATCCGCTCGGTCGGCTCCTTGCTCCCCGCAAGGAGCCGACAGGGAGAAATGTGCGCGACGCGGTGGAGCGTGATCCTCTACGGTGAGCGCGTCCCCCGGGCGGCCGTTTACCGCCCGTCGTCGGCGCGACCAACGCGCCCGCAACCCAGGGAGTTGCCGCCATGACGCGCACCCTTGTCGCAGACCTCCACGCACGGATCGGCGAGACGGTCACCGTCTACGGCTGGGTGAACACGCTCCGGCTGCAGCGGCGCCTCCAGTTCGTCCTGGTCCGGGACCACACCGGCCTCGTCCAGGTCACCCATCCGCGCGGTGGTGAGGACGACGTCATCGAGGCCTCCTTCGAACGGGTGACGGTCGAGTCCGCCGTGAAGGTCACCGGCAAGGTGGTCGCGAACCCGCAGGTCAAGCTGGGTGGTCTGGAGATCGTCCCGTCGCAGGTGGAGATCGTCTCGCTCGCCGAGCCGAAGCTGCCGATCGACGAGAAGACCGGCATCGACCAGCGCCTGGACTGGCGCTTCCTCGACATCCGGCGCCCCGCCCAGCACCTCGTCTTCGACGTCCAGACCACCGTCGAGCGGGCGATGCGCGAGCTGACCGTCGAGGAGGGGTTCACCGAGCTGCACACGCCCAAGCTCATGGGGACCGCGTCGGAGTCCGGCGCGGAGGTGTTCGAGGTCGGCTACTTCGGCCGCACCGCCTACCTCGCCCAATCGCCGCAGTTCTACAAGCAGATGGCGATCGCCGGCGGCATCGACCGGGTCTTCGAGATCGGGCCGGTGTTCCGGGCCGAGCCGTCCTTCACCTCCCGGCACGCCACCGAGTTCACCGGCGTCGACGTCGAGATCGCCTGGATCGACGGCGTCGAGGACGTGATGGCCTTCGAGGAACGGATGCTGCACCGCGTCCTCGCCGCGGTGGCCGAGCGCCACGGCGAGGCGATCGCCGAGCACTTCGGGACGCCGGTCGTCGTCCCGGAGCTGCCGTTCCCCCGCATCACGATGGCCGACGCCCTGGCCCGGCTGCGCGCCACCGGCTGGGACCCGGAGGGCGTGAAGGACGACCTCGACCCCGAGGGCGAGCGTGCGCTGTGCGCGCTGATCGAGCAGGAGACCGGGCACGAGTTCGTCTTCGTCACCCGATTCCCCGCCTCCGTAAGGCCGTTCTACCACCTGCGGCCGGAGGACGACCCGACCGTCACCGAGTCCTTCGACCTGCTGTGGAAGGGCGTGGAGATCACCACCGGCGCCCAGCGCGAGCACCGGTACGACCGGCTGGTCGCCCAGGCCCGCGAGAAGGGCATGGACACCGGGCCCCTCTCCGGCTACCTGGACTGCTTCCGCTACGGCACCCCGCCGCACGGCGGCCTGGGCCTCGGGCTCGGCCGGCTGCTGATGCTCGCGCTCGGGCTGCCCTCGATCCGCGAGGCGACCTTCCTGTTCCGGGGGCCGCACCGCCTCGAACCGTAGCTGGGAACGTGGAGCACCCGAGGCGCCCCACGGCGCAGGAAGTCGGCCCGGTCGACTTCCTGCGCCGAGGCGTTCCTCAGTAGCCGACGGCCTCGCGCAGCAGCAGGACGGTTCCCGGGGTCATCCGGGCCGGGGCGGTCAGGACCAGCAACTGGTTGACGGCGCTGGGCTGCCCGTAGGCGGCCTCGGAGCGGACCGTCTCCAAGGGGAGCGCGTGCTCCTCCACCCGCCGCAGGGCGGTGGGCAGATCGGGGACCACCTTCTGCGCGCCGACCACCCAGATCGCCCGGCCGGCGCCCCCGACGAAGGACGGCAGCTGGCTGCCGCTGGCGGAGGCGACCACAAGCGAGCCGGTCTCGGTGACGGCGGTGACGCTGCCCACCACGACGTCCGGAACGGCGATCATCCGCCGGAGGTCGTCGGCCTCGGTGACCCGGTCCATGGTCGACACACGCGGCTTGACCGCCCGGTAGCGGTCCCCGCCGTTGACGGCCTCCTCGATGCCGGACAGCCGCAGGGTCTCGCTGGCCGAGGTGAAGACGGTGGCGTCCGCCGGGATCAGCTCCTCGACCCGGGCGCGCGCGGCGGCGGTGCCGTCGAGGATCTCGACGGTGAAGCCGTTCGCCGTCAGGGCCGCGGCCACCCGCTCCAGGCACTCGGCGGGCGCCGGGTCGGTGAACGAGGCCCGGGCCGACCGGGGCGCGGAGCCCGTCAGCGGGGTGGTGTCGAGGTACAGCAGCTCGTAGACCCGCTCGGTGAACCGCCAGCCGTCCGCCGTGCGCCGGTAGCTGTCGTGGTACATGGCGTGGTTGAAGCCCTGGAAACCGTTCTTCAGGCGCGCCAGCTCGTACATGTGGGCGCGGCCGGTGGCGGTGTCGCCGTCGATCCGGATCGCTCCGGGGTGGGTGTTCTGGATGAAGAAGTCCCACTGCTCCTGCAGCTTCTGGCGACCCGCCCGGATCTGCTCCGGGCCGACCAGCTCGATGGGGACGTTGGGCATCCGCAGCGCGCCGTCCGGAGTGAACAGCCCGGCGAGGCGGTCGCCGTCGCGCATCGTCACGGCGTCGGTGAACTCGCTCTGCAGGGCCTGGATCTCGACCCGGTCGGCGATCGTCTGGAAGTCGTTCATCAGGTTCCTCGGTCTCTGGTGTGTTCCTGGTTTCCCTCTGACCGGTACGACAAAGCGGCGGGTCGGAATGTGAGGCGCCGGGTCGGAACGCGAGACGGCGGGTCGAACGTCACATCCATCGGCCGTCACGATCCGCTGTCCTGTGCTGTCGTAAGAGTGAGCGGGACCGACGATCCGAAGGGGCGGGGACGGATGCGAGACGACGAAGCGGTGGAGCGGCCCGATCCGGGGCCGGGCGCGATCATGGGCGAGCGGCGCCAGTTGATCAATCTGGCGTACCGGCTGCTCGGTTCGCTGGCGGACGCCGAGGACGTGGTGCAGGAGACCTACGCCCGCTGGTACGCGATGCCCCGGCGGGAACGGGAGACGATCGGCTCGCCCGGCGGCTGGCTGACGACGGTCGCCAGCCGCATCTGCCTCAACGTCCTCGGCTCGGCCCGGATGCGGCGGGAGCGCTACGTGGGCGAGTGGATTCCCGAGCCGCTGCCCGAGCACCGGGAGTGGTCGTCCTCCGCGACGGCGACGGCGGCGGACCCGGCGGACCGGATCACCCTGGACGAGTCGGTCAGCATGGCCTTCCTGGTCGTCCTGGAGGCCATGACGCCGGCCGAGCGGGTCGCGTTCATCCTGCACGACGTCTTCCGGTACCCGTTCGCCGAGGTGGCCGCGATCGTCGGCCGGTCGCCGGCGGCCTGCCGGCAGTTGGCCTCCTCCGCCCGCCGCCGGGTCCGTGCCGCGCAGGCCCCGGTGGCGCCGACGAGCGCGCAGGCGGGTGTGGTCCGGGAGTTCAAGCGGGCCTGGGAGGCGCGGGACCTCAAGTCGCTGATGGGCGTGTTCGATCCCGATGCCATCGTGGTCGCCGACGGCGGCGGCCTGGCGGGCGCCCTGCTGAAGCCGCTGACCGGGAGCGAGCGGATCGCCCGCGCCTACCTGGACTCCTCGCGCGTCGCGCCGGAGACGACGCTGCTGGAGTGCACCGTCAACGGCCGGCCCGGACTGGTCGCCCAGCGGGGCGGCGTCACCGACACCGTGATCGCGTTCCGGATCGTCGAGGCCCGGATCACCCACATCTGGGTGGTGCGCAACCCGGAGAAGCTCCGGCCGTGGACGGATCCGCACCGGGTGGACGGAGTCCCGTCCGCGCGGAAGTGAGGTGGGTCATACCGGTGGTGGCGCGGGAGCGGGCACTGTTTGCCGGGGGCGCACTGGGCGTGTTCACGCCCGTGCGCACACCACCGAGCGCCCGTCTATGGGCTTGTCGTCGTAAAACCGACCGATAAGGTGTTAATCCAACATTCATCCATGCCGCGTAGCCTCCGGGGGCTAGCCTCATGCTGAACGTCATCGTCCGACCGGGAGGCGAAAGCCCCGTGCAAGGCACTGTCACCACACCAGGCGCCCCTTCGGCGGCCGGGAGCCAGGGCGAGGCGTTCCTGCTCGTCGTGGACGACGAGCCCAACATCCGCGAACTGCTCGCCGCCTCGCTGCGCTTCTCCGGCTTCCGGGTCGCCTCGGCCGCCAGCGGCACCGAAGCGCTCGACCTCATCGCCGCCGAGCGCCCCGACCTCGTCGTGCTCGACGTGATGCTCCCCGACCTCGACGGCTTCACCGTCGTCGAGAAGCTGCGCGAGCGCACCAGCCGCGGCCAGATAGCCGGACCGGCCCACGGGCACCCCGGCGACCACCTGCCGGTGCTCTTCCTCACCGCCAAGGACGGCGTCGGCGACAAGGTCCAGGGCCTCGCCGCGGGCGCGGACGACTACGTCACCAAGCCCTTCAGCCTGGAGGAGCTGATCGCCCGGATCCGCGCCATCCTGCGCCGGGCCGGCGGACCCGCCGAGGACGGCCGGCTGGTCGTCGCCGACCTCAGCCTCGACCCGGTCGCCCACGAGGTCACCCGCGCCGGCACCCCGGTCGCGCTCTCCCCGACCGAGTTCAAACTGCTCCACTACCTGATGGCCAACGTCGGCCGGGTGGTCTCCAAGGCGCAGATCCTCGACCACGTCTGGGCCTACGACTTCGGCGGCGACCTCTCCATCGTCGAGTCGTACATCTCCTACCTGCGCCGCAAACTCGACTCCGGCCCCGCGCACGGCCCCAAGCTGATCCACACCGTGCGCGGCATCGGCTACGCCCTGCGCCGCCCCCCGCAGGGCTGACCCGGTACCGACGAACGTGTTCGCCCGCTTCTCCTCCCGGCTGTCGCTGCGCGCCCGGCTCCTGGTCCTCGCCCTCGTCCTGGTCACCACCGGCCTCGCGGTCAGCGACACCTTCGTGCTCGGCACCGTCCGGGCCCAGTTGGTGGAGCAACTCGACGAACAGCTCCAGCGGTACGGGCTGCCGCTGTCCCGCAAGCCCCCGGCCCAGGTGACCGCGCCGACGCCCGGCCGGCCCGCCCCCACCGGCCGACGCACCAGCCTGCCCAGCCAGTACCTGGTCCAGTTCCTGTCCTCGGACGGCAAGGTCCAGGCGGTCATGCGCCAGCCCGTCTCCGACACCGACCCGGCGCCCCAACTCGTCGGCCTGGACCCGGCCCGGACCGCCCCCGACACCCCCTTCGACCTGCCCGACCAGCGCGGCCACCACCGATGGCGGGTCCTCGTGCTGCCGCTCCAGACCCCCCGCGGGCAGGCCGCCGGCCCCAGCACCTTCGCCTCGCCGGCCGTCACCCCGACCCACGTCATGGTGGCCGTCTCCCGCGAGGACACCGACGCCACCCTCGGCAAACTGCGCACCTCCTTCCTGGCCATCGGCGGCGCCGTCCTGCTCCTGATCGCCGCCCTCGGCTTCTTCGCGGTACGGGCCGGACTGCGGCCGCTGCAGCGGATCGAAGCCGGCGCCGAACTGATCGCGGCCGGCGAACTGTCCCACCGGATGCCCGAACTCTCCCCGGGCACCGAAGTCGGACGACTGTCGATCGCCCTCAACGGGATGCTCACCCAGATCGAGGCGGCCTTCGCCGCCCGCGCCGAGTCCGAGGCCCGCATGCGGCGCTTCGTCGCCGACGCCTCGCACGAACTGCGCACCCCGCTCGCCGGAATCCGCGGCTTCGCCGAGCTGTACCGGATGGGCGCCCTGCCCACCGAGGCCGACGTCAAACGCACCATGACCCGCATCGAGAGCGAAGCCGACCGGATGGGCGCCCTGGTCGAGGACCTGCTGGTGCTGGCCCGGCTGGACGAGGAACGCCCCCTCGACCTCGCCCCGATGGACCTGCGCACCCTCGCCGCCGACGCCCTGCACGACCTCACCGCGCTCGACCCCAGCCGCCCCGTCGCACTCACCGGTCCCGCCGGCACGGGCGCGCCCGGCGCCGCGCCCGTCCTCGGCGACGAGGCACGGCTGCGACAGGTGGTGACCAACCTCGTCGGCAACGCGGTCAAGCACACCCCGGCCGGCACCCCGGTACGGATCGGCGTGGGCGCCAGGCCCGACGGGACCTGCCTGCTCGAGGTCGCCGACGCGGGCCCCGGCCTGACCGCGGAGCAGGCCCAGCGGGTCTTCGACCGCTTCTTCCGCGTCGACGCCTCCCGCAGCCGCGACAACGGCGGTGGCGCCGGACTCGGCCTCGCCATCGCCACCGCCCTCACCCACGCCCACGGCGGAACCCTCAGCCTGGAGACCGCGCCGGGCGCGGGCGCGACATTCCGGGTCGAACTGCCCGACAACGGCGACCGGGCCTTCTGAGCCCGGATTTCGGGTTCTTTGTCGACACGTCAATTCTCCGGTGGACCAGGCAATTCGGCGGCGCGTTCATTGCCGGAAACCGGCATGGAGCGTAAAGAAAGCGTGTGCCTATGATCAGCCCTGCCTGGCCGTCACAACCTGTCCGGACCAAGGCTTTTGCTTTCTTTCCGACCCGAAAGAGGTCATTGTGAAACTCCGCCGTTCGCTGGTCTCGGCCGCCGTCATCGCCGCCGTGATCTCGCCCGCAGCCATGCTCTCCGCGGCACCCGCCTTCGCGGAGTCGGCTCCGACGGCGCAGTCCCAGAACGGCAGCGGCTCCATCGCCGAACTGGAGAAGGCCGCCGCCGACGCCGCCAAGGCCTACGAGGCGGCGAAGGCCCACGAGGCCGACCTCAAGGCCAAGTTCGACGCCTACACCTTCCCGGAGGCCCTCCGCGCCGACTACGAGAAGGCCAAGGCCGCCGCCGCGAAGGCCACCGCGACCAGGGAGGCCCTCGACAAGGCTGCCAGGGAAGCCGCCGACGCGTACGGCCGGGCCAAGGAAGAGGACCTGGCCAAGGCCAGGGAGACGATGCTGAAGGCGTTCGACGCCGCCAACGCCTCCCACACCGCGGAGACCGAGGCCAAGGCCGCCGTGGAGGCGGCCAAGAGGGCACTGGACGACGACCGCATCGCCGAGCTCCGCAAGGTCATCGCCGCCCAGGACGCCACCGAGGCCGCGGCCACCGCCAAGGCCGCCGCCGACAAGGCGCTCGCGGACGCGAAGGCGGCTGCCGAGAAGCCGGTGGAGAAGCCGGTGGAGCAGCCCGTCGAGAAGCCGGTGGAGAAGCCGGTGGAGCAGCCCGTCGAGCAGCCCGTCGAGAAGCCGGTCGAGCAGCCGACCACCGTCACCCCGGCCGCGGACACCACCAAGGCCTCGACCGCCACCACCGTCTCGACCGGGTCGACCACATCGACCACCGAGCTCGCCGCGACCACCTCGCAGGCCGTGACCACGTCGCAGGCGGTCACCACCACCGGCTCGACCACCGAGCTCGCCGCGACCGGCTCCAACCCGGCCACCCCGTACCTCGCCCTGGGCTCGGGCCTCGCCATCAGCCTCGGCGCCGCCGCCCTGTACGTCTCCCGCCGCAAGCCGGCCGCCCGCTCGACCTCCTGACCCACCCGGTTCGCGCCCGTTCGGGAGGAGGCCGCGAACCACCACAGCACCCCACCCGAACCGCAGGGACAGGCCCCGGGCCCGCCCTGCGGTTCGGCGTTTCCGGCCCCGAAACTCCTCGATCGAGTGAACCCGCCCCATTCACCCGGTCAGCCCCCCCGGTCGTATGCGACCGTGCAGCCGTTGCTTGTGCGGACTCGCACGGGCTGATCAGGCTGGACGGGAAAAGAGGTGTCTCAATGAGCGCGCTCGTTGCTGAGGGGACCGTCGTGAACCTGGACCAGGTGCTGTGGGACATGTGGAAGTCCTCGGACGTTCCCGAGGGCTATCGCGTGGAGATCATCGAGGAGAACCTCACGGTGTCACCCACCAGCGGCAGCCGCCATGGCCCCGACTCGGAATGCCGTGAGTACACCTCCGCGACTCGTATCCCCTACGGCAAGGAGGCCGTGATTCCGGAGGGCCCTGCCAAGGGGTTCGTGATCGGCCCCGGGACCACCGGTGAGCGTCGTGGCTGATCGGGGGGTGTCGTTCAGGCGGGACCTGTCCGAGTGGCGGATCGGGCTGGTGGCGTGGCGGTTGTTGGCGTTGCAGGCGGCGGATCCGGTGGTGGGGGCCGGGATGGCGGAGCACTCGACGTACCGGGCGCATCCGTGGCGGCGGGTGGAGCACACGCTGGAGAGCGGGCGGCGGCTGTTCTACCAGGACGCGGAGGCGCTGCGGCGGGAGATCGCGCGGCTGGACCGGGCGCACAAGCGGATCCGGGGGACGACGCCGGACGGGCGGTCGTACGACGCGCGGGACGCGGCGACCAGGGCGTGGGTGCTTCTGACGCTCTTCGAGTGCGTGGTGGCGATGCGGCGCCTCGGTGGCGATCCGTACGACGCGGCCCAACTGGAGCAGGTGTACGGCGAGTTCCGGGAGGCGGTCGCCGCCTTCGGCCTGCCGGAGGGCGAACTGCCCGCCACGGCCGAGGACTTGCCCGCCTACTTCGCCCGGTACGCCCGGGAGAAGCTGGAGTTCACCGAGGCGGCCCGCTACTTGATGGGTGGCCTGCTGCGGGAGGCGCCCCGGCCGCGCCGGCTGTGGTTCCTCGGGGATGCCGGCTGGCGGGTGGTTCGCCGTCTCGTGGCCCGGGCGATCACCGAGCTGACGGTGGCGGACCTGCCGCCGGTGGTGCGGGAACGGTTCGGGCTGGCCGCGACCCGGCGCGGCGCGGTGCTGTCCGTCGTGCTGCACCGCGGTGTCGGGGCGCTGGTGCCGCGCCTGCCGGACCGCCTGCGCTACCGCTCCCCGGAGCCGGAGCGGGCCGACCCGGGCAAGCGCCGTTACCGTCCGCGGCGCGACGCCCGCGGGCCCCGGGTGGACCGGTTCTTCCGGGAGGTGCTGGACCAGACCGGCGACGGCTTCATCACCGCGCACGACCTGCGGGCGATGGCACACAACGTGTGCTGGCAACTGGAGTTGGACGAGGCGGCCGAGGCCCGGGTGTACGAGGCCTTCGAGGGCTGGTGGGAGCAGCTGCGCGCGGTGATGGACGCCAACGGCGACGGGAAGGTCAGCCGGGAGGAGTTCGTGGCCGCCACGGTGGCCGGTTGCGACCGGGACGGGGCGTACCTGGAGGAGGGGCTGCTGCCGGCGCTGCGGGCGGTGTTCACCGCGGCCGACACGGACGGCAGCGGGTTCCTGGAGTTCGACGAGTACCGCGTGGTGTTCGGCGGCGAGCGGGTGCATCCGGCCGAGCTGTCGCACGGTTTCCGCCAGCTGGACACGGACGGGGACGGGCGGATCACCCGGGAGGAGTTCCTGCACGGCTTCACCGAGTTCTTCACGGCCCGCGCCGACTCCACCTCGGGCGCCCAGCTCCTCGGCCGCGCCTGACCGCAGTCGCACGCAGGACGGCCGCGCCCGACCGCTGCCGCACGCAGGACGGCGGCGCCTGACCGCAGCCGCAGGTGGGACGGCCTCGAACGACCCGTCCGTAGCACGCCCCGTTCGCTGTGGCGAGCGGGGCGTCGGCCTGTCAAGCGCCGGTTCGGCCAAGAACCCGGTGTCATCCGCCCGGTCGTTCGTTGCCCGTGGCCCGGCGGATCCGCAGACTGTGCGGACCGCACCGCAAACCGTGACGCATCGCACAGGACTGTCAACCCCACCCCACCTGCAGTTCCCCCGTAAGGATGGTGGATACTGATGCTTGTGAACGTGTTCACGTTCACAAGCGGACAAGCCTGCGTGGTCCGGCAACGGTCCACGGCTGGAGAAGAAGTCTGTCCGGAATGCGCCCGTCATCACACGGGCAGGTTGGGAGAGAGGGCGACGTGGAACTGGCAATCGCTCACGAGACCATCGCGCGATGGCAATTCGGCATCACCACCGTCTACCACTTCCTCTTCGTTCCGCTCACGATCAGCCTGGCCGCGGTCGTGGCCGGCCTGGAGACCGCCTGGGTGCGGACGAAGAAGGAGAAGTACTTCCACGCGACGAAGTTCTGGGGAAAGCTCTTCCTCATCAACATCGCGATGGGCGTGGTCACCGGAATCGTCCAGGAATTCCAGTTCGGGATGAACTGGTCCGACTACTCCCGCTTCGTCGGAGACGTCTTCGGCGCCCCGCTCGCGATGGAGGCGCTGATCGCCTTCTTCTTCGAGTCCACCTTCATCGGCCTGTGGATCTTCGGCTGGGACAAGCTGCCGAGGAAGATCCACTGCGCCTGCATGTGGATGGTCGCGCTGGGCACCGTGCTCTCCTCCTACTTCATCCTGGCCGCCAACTCCTGGATGCAGCACCCGGTCGGCTACGCGATCGACCCGGCCACCGGCAAGGCCCAGCTGACCGACATCACCAAGGTGCTGTTCCAGAACACCACCCTCACGGTCGTCGCCCACACCCTGACCGCCGCCTTCCTCACCGGCGCCGCCTTCATGGTCGGCATCTCCTCCTTCCACCTCTGGAAGGCCAAGCGCAGGCCGGAGACCGCCGACGCCAAGAAGACCGCCACGATGCGCACCTCGCTGCGGCTCGGCCTGGTGCTCGCGGTCGTCTTCGGCGCCGGCACCGCGCTCAGTGGCGACGAGCTGGGCAAGGTCATGTTCGAGCAGCAGCCGATGAAGATGGCTGCCGCCGAGGCGCTGTGGGACACCCAGTCGCCCGCGCCGTTCTCGATCTTCGCGGTCGGCGACGTCAGCAAGGGCCACAACTCGGTGGCGCTCGAAGTCCCCGGGGTGCTGTCCTTCCTCGCCCACAGCGACTTCAGCTCCTCCGTCCCCGGCATCAACGACACCGCCGCCGCCGAGGCCGCCCAGCACGGCGGCAACCCCAAGGACTACATCCCGAGCATCTTCGTCACCTACTGGGGCTTCCGCCTCATGATCGGCTTCGGGATGACCTCCTTCCTGGCCGGCCTGATCGGCCTCTGGACCACCCGGAAGAAGCTGTTCCTGCGCCCCGAGTTCCGCACCGGCGAGACCGAGGTGCCCCGGCTGATGCTCACCCCCAAGCGCGAGCTCAGCCCGCAGCTGACCAAGTGGAGCTGGCGGATCGGCATCCTGACCATGGGCTTCCCGCTGATCGCCAACAGCTTCGGCTGGGTCTTCACCGAGATGGGCCGTCAGCCCTGGGCCGTCTTCGGCCTGATGACCACCTCCAGCGCGGTCTCCCCCAACGTCGGCCTCGGCACCCAGATCGGCGCGCTGGCCACCTTCACCACGCTGTACGCGATCCTCGCGGTCGTCGAGGTCCGGCTGCTGGTCAAGTACGCCAAGGCCGGCCCGGTGGTGACCGAGCAGCCGCCCACCAAGGACCCCTCGCTGCGCGGACCGTCCTCGGACGAGGACGCCGACAAGCCGCTCGCCTTCGCGTACTGAGGCACCGGACGACCGAGGACCACTGCGGAACTGAGGATCTGACATGCAACTCCACGACGTCTGGTTCGTGCTGATCGCGGTCCTGTGGATCGGCTACTTCTTCCTGGAGGGCTTCGACTTCGGGATCGGCATCCTGACCAAGCCGCTGGCCCGCGACACCGCCGAGCGGCGGGTGCTGATCAACACCATCGGCCCGGTCTGGGACGGCAACGAGGTCTGGCTGCTCACCGCCGCCGGCGCCACCTTCGCCGCCTTCCCGGACTGGTACGCGACGCTCTTCAGCGGCTTCTACATCCCGCTGCTGGTGATCCTGGTCTGCCTGATCATCCGCGGCGTGGCCTTCGAGTACCGGGCCAAGCGCGACGGCGCCCGCTGGCAGCGGAACTGGGAGGAGGCCATCTTCTGGACCTCGCTCCTCCCGGCCTTCCTCTGGGGCGTGGTCTTCGCCGACATCGTGCGCGGCGTGGACATCGACGCGCAGAAGAACTACGTCGGCGGCCTCGCGGACCTGCTGAACCCGTACGCGCTGCTCGGCGGGCTGGTGACGCTCGCCCTGTTCACCTTCCACGGCTCGGTGTTCGCCGCGCTCAAGACCGTCGGCGAGATCCGCGAGCGGGCCCGCAGGGCCGCCCTGCGGGCCGGACTGGCCACCGCCGTCCTGGCCCTGGTCTTCCTGGTCTGGACCCAGCAGGACAGCGGCAACGGCCGCAGCCTCGCCGCCCTGGTGATCGCCGTGGCCACCCTGGCCGCCGCCCTGGTCGCCAACCAGCTCGGCCGCGAGGGATGGGCGTTCGTCTTCTCCGGGGCGACCGTCGTGGCCGCCGTCGCGATGCTCTTCCTGGCGCTCTTCCCGAACGTCATGCCGTCCACCCTGAACGACGGCTGGAGCCTGACCGTCAGCAACGCGGCCTCCTCGCCGTACACGCTGAAGCTGATGACCATCGTGGCGGCGGTGTTCACCCCGCTGGTGCTGCTCTACCAGGGCTGGACGTACTGGGTGTTCCGCAAGCGGATCGGCGTCCAGCACATCCCCGGGCACGCCCCCGCCGCCCCGGCCGCCCCGCTCGACCGGGCCTGACGCGATGAAGCCGGTCGACCCCCGCCTCCTCGGGTACGCCCGCACCACCCGGGTCTTCCTCGCCGGATCCGTGCTCCTCGGCGCGGCCGGCGCGGCCCTGGTGGTCGCCCAGGCGAGTCTGATCGCCGAGATCGTCGTCCGCGCCTTCCAGCGCGGGGCGACGCTCGGCGAGCTGACCACGCCGCTGCTGCTGCTCGCCCTGACCGCCGTCGGGCGGGGGCTGGTCGGCTGGCTCACCGAACTCACCGCGCACCGGTCCGTCGCCCGGGTGAAGTCCACCCTGCGGCGCCGGCTGCTCGACCACGCCACCGCGCTCGGCCCGACCTACCTGGCGGGCCGGCGCACCGGCGAACTCACCACCCTCGCCACCCGCGGCGTCGACGCGCTGGACGACTACTTCGCCCGGTACCTGCCGCAGCTGGCGCTGGCCGTGGTCGTCCCGGTGATCGTGCTGCTGCGGATCGTCGGCACGGACTTCACCTCGGCCGCGATCATCGCCGGGACGCTGCCGCTGATCCCGCTGTTCATGGCGCTGGTCGGGATGGCCACCCAGACCCGGATGGACCGGCAGTGGGACACCCTGGCCCGGCTCTCGCACCACTTCCTCGACGTGGTCGCCGGCCTGCCCACCCTCAAGGTGTTCAACCGGGCGCGCGCCCAGGCCGCCACCATCGCCCGGATCACCGCCGACTACCGCCGGGCCACCCTGCGCACCCTGCGGATCGCCTTCGTCTCCTCCTTCACCCTGGAACTGCTCTCCACCCTCTCCGTCGCGCTGGTCGCGGTCACCGTCGGCTTCCGGCTGGTGGACGGCACCCTCGACCTGGAGACCGGGCTGCTGATCCTGGTCCTCGCCCCCGAGGTGTACGCCCCGATCCGCCAGGTCGGCGCGCTCTACCACTCCAGCGTCGAGGGACTGACCGCCGCCGACGAACTCTTCCGGGTACTGGAGACCCCGCTGCCCGCCGCCGGGACCGTCCCCGCCCCTGCCCTGACCGGCGCCGTGATCTCCGTCGAGGGCCTGACCGTACGGCACCCCGGGCGCGCCGTACCCGCGCTGGACGACGCCGCGCTGACCCTGCGCCCGGGCACCACCACCGCCCTCACCGGCCCGAGCGGCGCCGGGAAGTCCACCCTGCTGGCCGTCCTGCTCGGCCTCACCACCCCCGAGACCGGCACCGTCCGGATCACCGCCGCCGACGGCCGGTCGTACGACCCGGCCGAGCTGGAGCCGGCGAGCCTGCGGCGGCAGATCGCCTGGGTGCCGCAGCACCCGCACCTGTTCGCCGGGACGGTCGCCGACAACCTGCGGCTCTACCGGCCCGACGCCACCGACGAGCAGCTGTGGACGGCCCTGCGGGCCGCGCACGCGCTCGACTTCGTCACCGACCTGGCCGTGCTGCTCGGCGAGGACGGTGCCGGGCTCTCCGCCGGACAGCGCCAGCGCCTCGCGCTCGCCCGGGTGCTGCTCACCGACGACCGGCCGCTGGTGCTGTTGGACGAGCCGACCGCGAACCTGGACGGCGCCTCCGAGGCCGCCGTCGTGGACGCCGTGCGGACGCTCGCCGAGGACCCGGCGCGCACCGTGCTGATCGTCGCGCACCGGCCCGCGCTGCTCGCCGTCGCGGACCAGCGGGTCCGGCTCGCCCCGCCCCTTTCCGTCGTGGCCACCGGCCCGGTGGCTCCGCTCGCCCACAGCGGCAAGCCGACGCCCGCCCCCGCCCCGGCCGTGTCCCAGGAGGCCGAGGAGCCCGGGGCCGAGACCGGCAGCACGCCCCGGCTGGCCCTGTCCATCCTGCTCGGCGCCCTCGCCCTGGGCTGCGCCGTCGCGCTGATGGCCACCTCCGGCTACCTCATCTCCCGGGCCTCCCAGATGCCGCCGGTGCTCTACCTGATGATGGCCGTCACCTCGGTGCGGGCCTTCGGCATCGGCCGCAGCGTCTTCCGCTACGCCGAACGGCTGGTCTCGCACGACGCGGTGCTGCGCACCCTCGGCACCCTGCGGGCCGCCGTCTACCGGCGGCTGAGCGTGCTCGCCCCGGCCGGACTGCCCGCCTTCCGGCGCGGCGACCTGCTCTCCCGGCTGGTCGCCGACGTGGACGCGATCCAGGACCACTACCTGCGCTGGCGGCTGCCCGCCGCCGTCGCGGGCGTGGTCGCGCTGGCCTCGACGGTGGCACTGGGCGCCTTCCTGCCCGCCGCCGGCGTGGTGCTCGGCCTCGGGCTGCTGCTCGCGGGCGCGGTGGTGCCCGCGCTGGCCGCCCGCTGGTCGGCCGGGGCCGAGCGGCGGCAGGCCCCGGCGCGCGGACGCCTGGCCACCGCCGTGGTGGACGCCTTCACCGGCACCGCCGAACTCACCGTGGCCGGCGCGCTGCCCGGCCGGCTGGCCGCCGTCCGCGCCGCCGACGCCGCGCTGACCCGCCTGGCCGCCCGTTCGGCGGCCACCACGGCGCTCGGCACCGGGCTGATCGCGCTGCTCACCGGGCTGACCGTGACAGCGGCGGCGGCCGTCGGCGTCCAGGGGGTGCGCGCCGGGGTGCTGGCGCCGGTCTGCCTGGCCGTCGTGGTGCTGACCCCGCTGGCCGCCTTCGAGGCCGTCACCGGGATGCCGCTCGCCGTCCAGGCCCGCCAGCGCAGCCGCGCCGCGCAGGCCCGGCTGGACGAGGTGCTGAACGCCCCGGCGCCCGTCGCCGAGCCCGCGGAACCGGTGGAGCTGCCCGAGCAGCCGCTGCCCGTCGCCGTGCGCGGGCTGACCGTACGGCACCCCGGGCAGGCGGTGGACGCGCTCGCCGGGGTGGACCTCGACCTCGCCCCCGGGCGCCGGATCGCGGTGGTCGGCCCGTCCGGTTCCGGCAAGACCACCCTCGCCCAGGCGCTGCTGCGCTTCCTGGAGCCGAGCGCCGGCACCGTCACCTTCGCCGACGGCCGTCCACAGGCTGTGGACAGCCGCGCGCTCGCGGGCGAGGACGTCCGCCGGGTGATCGGGCTCTGCGCGCAGGACGCGCACGTCTTCGACAGCTCGCTGCGGGAGAACCTGCGCCTCGCCCGGCCCGGCGCGGCGGAGGACGAACTGCGCGCCGCACTGGCCGCCGCCCGGCTGCTGGACTGGACCGAGGGCCTGCCGGACGGCCTGGACACCATGGTCGGCGAGCACGGCGCCCGGCTCTCCGGCGGCCAGCGCCGGCGGCTCGCGCTCGCCCGGGCGCTGCTCGCGGACTTCCCCGTCCTGGTCCTGGACGAGCCCGCCGAACACCTCGACCTGCCCACCGCCGACGCCCTCACCGCCGACCTGCTGGCCGCCACCGAGGGCCGCACCACCGTGCTGATCACCCACCGGCTGGCCGGGCTGGACGACGCCACGGTGGACGAGGTGCTGGTGCTGGACGGCGGCCGGGTGGCCGAGCGGGGCCGCTGGTCGGAGCTGGTCGCCGACCCGGACGGGCGGCTGCACGCGATGTGGCGGCGGGAGCGGGAGGCGGACGGGCTGCTGGAGCCGGTGGGGCGCTGAGCGGCGTGCCGGTGCCCGTCGTACTGGCACCCGACGTACTGGCACCCGACGTGCCGGTGCCCGACGTGCTGGTGCCCGTGGTGCCGGTGCCCGACGTGCCGGTCCCGTCACGTCGCCGGTCGTGCCGCCCTTCGTCCGAAAACCGTACAAACTAGGCTTTCTTCATGGACCCCACGCCGGACTTCCCCGAGGCCGCCTCCGAGCCGACACCCCATCGGGTGCCCGAGATCGCCTCGCTCGGCCTGGACACCCTGGTCACCGAGGTCGCCGAGCGCCTGCAGTCGGCCGCCGCCGTCACCGACCGGATGCAGCGGCTGCTGGAGGCGGTGGTCTCCATCGGCGCCGGACTGGACCTGCACGCCACCCTGCACCGGATCGCCACCGGCGCCGCCGAACTGGTCGACGCCCGCTACGCGGCGCTCGGCGTGATCGCCCCCGGCGGCACCGGCCTGGCCGACTTCATCCACGTCGGCGTCGACGACGGGACCGCCGCCGCGATCGGCGAACTGCCCGCCGGGCGCGGCATCCTCGGCGCACTCATCGACCGGCCCGAACCACTGCGGCTCGCCGACCTCGGCGCGGACCCGCGCTCCTCCGGCTTCCCGTCGCACCACCCGCAGATGAAGACCTTCCTGGGCGTGCCGATCCGGGTCCGCGAAGAGGTGTTCGGCAACCTCTACCTCACCGAGAAGAAGGGCGGCGGCGCCTTCACCCCCGAGGACGAACAGGTCGTGCACGCGCTCGCCGCGGCGGCCGGCGTGGCGATCGAGAACTCCCGGCTGTACGAGGAGGGCCGCCGCCGCGAACGCTGGATCGCCGGCGCCGCCGCCGTCACCACCGCGCTGCTCTCCGCCGAGCAGGCCGAGACGGCGCTGACCGTCGCGGCCGAGCAGGTAAGGGAGTTGGCGAACGCCGCGCTCGGCATGATCCTGCTGCCGACCGGTCCGGAGGGCGAGGGGGACGGGCAGATGCGGGTCGCCCACGCCTCCGGCGAGGTGGCCGAGTTCGTCCGCGGCGAGCTGCTGCCCAAGGAGAGCTTCGCGGCCCGGCTGCTGGCGGGGGAGAGCGTCTACCTGGACGACATGTCCAGCGACCCGACCGTGGTGATGCGCCTCGCCCGCCGCTTCGGCCCGTCCATGGCCGTGCCGATGGTCGCCGCCGGGCGGGTGCTCGGCGGGCTCTGCGTCTGGCGGCCGTGCGGCGCGCTGCCGTTCACCGACAGCGAGAAGCAGCTTGCCGAGACCTTCGCCTCGCAGGCCGCCCTCGCCCTGCGGCTCGCCGAGGGCCAGCGCGACCAGCAGCGGCTGGCCGTCTTCCAGGACCGCGACCGGATCGCCCGCGACCTCCACGACCTGGTGATCCAACGGCTGTTCGCCACCGGGATGATGCTGGAGAGCGCGGCCCGCCGGGCGGTCGTCCCCGAGGTGAGGACCGGCATCGGCAAGGCGGTCGACGAACTGGACGCCACCATCCAGGAGGTCCGCACCACCATCTACGCCCTGCAGCACGACAACCACGGCGACGCGCCCGACACCCTGCGCACCCGGGTGCTGCGGGAGGCCAGCCAGGCCGCGGCGGCACTCGGCTTCAAGCCCTCGGTGAGCTTCGTCGGGCCGGTGGAGAGCCTGGTCGGCGAGCAGACCGGCCGTCAACTGCTGGCGGCACTGCGAGAGATGCTCTCCAACACGGCGCGGCACGCCCGGGCCTCCCGGGTCGGCGTCGAGGTCGAGGCGACCGTCCACCTGGGCGACGACGGCCGGCCGGTCGGCGGCGACCCGGAGTCGCTGGACCGGACCGGACGGCCCGGCGTGCTGCTCACCGTGACCGACGACGGCGTGGGCATCCCCAGGGGCGGCCGGCGCAGCGGACTGCTCAACCTCACCCGGCGCGCCGAGGCGCTCGGCGGCGACGCCTGGCACGAGAGCGGGCCCCACCGGAAGGGCGCCAGGGTGCGCTGGACGGCCCGGCTCTGAACGCGCCCTCCGGGCCGTTCGGCAAAGACAAGTGAAAGTTAAACGAGAGAGAACTTCCCGACCAACAGCGCAAGTTGTGAACGTTCTGGGCTTTCGGCGGCTCTGTGTGCACACATAGCTTTGCTCCGTCTCGGAGGGGAAACCGGAAGGTAACCGGACGGAGGGGCAGTGGACGCTTCCGGCCGCGGTCACACCGCAGCAGGGGCAATTCGAGGGGGGTTCCGCGCCGAACGGGCCGCGGACGGGCGCTACCGCTGGCAACTGAAGGCGCCCAACGGCCGGGTGGTCGCGATCACCCCTGCCGCGTTCGAGACGGCCGGCGAGGCCGAGCGCGGGTTCGACGGCCTGCGGGTCGGGGCGGCCGAACTGACCGCCCGCATCACCCACGTCCGGGACGGCATCGGCTGGGTCTGGGTCATCCCCGGGTCGCGCAACCTCCCCGAGGTGCGTTCCAGCCGCGCGTACGAACGGTACGCGACCTGCCAGAACGCCTTCCGGCGGTTCGTGGTGCTGCTCGCCAAGCAGCCACCGCGCGACCTTCCCGAGCGCGCAGTGCCGCCGAGACGCACCGATGGCCGCTGAGCGGCGCGGTCCGCGGCTGCTGATCGTGCCGGCGGCCGACCGCTGCGTCGGCTGGGTGCTGCGCGCCGCCAACGGCAGACCGCTCGGCGTCGGCGTGCGGACGGCGTTACCGCGTGGGGCTGCTCGGCCGGCCGAGTCCGAGCAGCTCCTCCAGCACCGCCGCGACGCCGTCCTGCTCGTTGCTCACCGTGTGCAGCGGCACCGCCGCCAGCACCTGCGGGTGGGCGTTGGCGACGGCGTACGCGGTGCCGGCCCAGGCCAGCATCTCCAGGTCGTTCGGCATGTCGCCGAAGGCCACCACCTCGCTCCGGTCGATCCCGTGTCCGGCGCACCAACGGGCCAGCGTGCTGGCCTTGGTGACGCCGGGTGCGCTGATCTCCAGCAGCGGGATCGGCGCCGAGCGGGTGATCTCGGCCAGGTGCCCGGCCGCCGACCGGGCCTGGGTGAGGAAGGTGTCCGGGTCGAGTTCCGGGTGCTTGGCGAGCAGCTTGAACAGGCCCCGGACCGGCCCGTCGGCCCCCAGCAGCTCCTCCGCCGAGCCGACCGCCTGCCCCAGGTCGTCGCCCCACATCGGCACCGCGTAGTCGGCCTCGCGGGCCCAGCCGCCCGGGTACTCGAAGGCGAACGCGGTGCCGGGCAGCTTGGCCCGCAGCACCTCGACCACCGCCAGCGTGGTCTCCACCGGCAGCGGGAAGGACTCCAGCAGCTCGCCGCGCCGCACGTCCACCACCGCGCCGCCGTTCGAGCAGATCGCCACCCCGTGGCCGCCGATGTGCGGGCTCACCTGCTGCATCCAGCGCGGCGGCCGCCCGGTCACGAACACCACCTGCACCCCGGCCGCCTCGGCCGCCGCCAGCGCCGCGGCGGTGCGGTCGGTGACGGTGCCGCCGGAGCAGAGCAGCGTGCCGTCCAGGTCGGTGGCGATGAGGCGCGGAGCGCTACGGGGTTCGGTCACCGGTCCATCTTCGCCCATCGGCGCCGCCCGGTCACCGCCGCGGTCGGGGCCGGGGCCCGAGGTGCCCAGGGGGCCGGGCGCGGCCCGATCCGGCCCTTCGTACGCCGTTTCCGGCCGATCCGCCCCCGCCCGGGGTGTCCCGGCACCGTACGGCGGGCAGGCACTGCCCACGGCCACCCCGTCGGCAGGAAGAGCCATGCCCACTCGCCAGCTCCGTGACCAGCCGCCCCCGACCGTCCGTCCCGGCCCCTGCGGCCCGGACGCGCCCGACACCTCGCGCGACCCGGTCCTGCTCGGTGACGTCCTCTTCCACACCCTCGCGGACCTCGCCCGCCGCACCGAGGCCCCCAGCCTCCCGGCGCAGCGCACCCGCCCGCACCCGTAGGGCCCCTTCGTCTTCGTCGGGGCGCGCCGGTGCCCGGAAACGCCGGAGGCCTCCCGGCCGCTCGCGGTGCGAGCGGCCGGGAGGCCCCTTTCACGGGTTCCTGAGCGCGTCGTCCTAGTGGAGCGCCAGCGACAGGGCCGTCACGTTAGTGCTGTTGACCGGCAGCAGGCCGTCGAACCAGTTGCCGTCGGCGCTGTGCACCTCGTGCAGCTTGCCGTCCTCGATGGCCTGGATCACGCGGTCACCGCCCGGGGCGATCTTGCCCGAGAGGGCGGTGATGTTGCCGCCGACACCGGGGATCACGCCGTCGTGCCAGCCGTCGGAGGCGCTGTACACCTCGTGCAGCTGGTTGTTCTTGATGGCCTCGATCACGCGGACACCGGCGGAGTTGTAGTTGAAGCTCAGCGTGGTGATGCCGGACAGGCCCGGGATCACGCCGTCGTGCCAGCCGTCGGAGGCGCTGTAGATCTCGTGCAGCTCGCCGCCCTTGATGGCCTCGATGACGCGGTCGCCCGAGGGGCTGTAGCTGAAGCTCATCGCGGTGATGCCGGACAGGCCCGGGATCACGCCGTCGTGCCAGCCGTCGGAGGCGCTGTAGATCTCGTGCAGCTCGCCGCCCTTGATGGCCTCGATCACGCGGTCGCCCGAGGGGCTGAAGCCGAAGCTCATCGCGGTGATGCCGGACAGGCCCGGGATCACGCCGTCGTGCCAGCCGGTGGCGTCGGTGTAGATCTCGTGCAGCTCACCGTTCTCGATGGCCTCGATCACCCGGTTGCCGTTGGCGTTATAGGTGAAGCTCAGCGCGGAGAGGCCGGTGACGCCGGGGACGGCGCCGTCGTGCCAGCCGGTCACGTCGGTGTAGACCTCGTGCAGCTGGCCGTTCTCCACGACCTCGATCGTCCGGTCGTAGCCGGCGTTCGGGTTGCAGACCAGCTTCATCACCTTGTCGGCGTCAGGGGTGCCCAGGCCGGTGGCCATGTCGTAGCCCTGCCCGGCCCAGTACAGGCCGCCCTGGATGCCGATGTCGTTGTTGCCGGAGGTGACGTCCCGCAGCGCGTTGATGCCGTTCTTCGCGGCCCAGTAGAACGCCGGGGCGATGAAGCCCACCCGGCCGCTGCAGCCCGGGTTGTTCTGGTGCGCCGTGATGGCGGCCCAGAGCGGAGCGGAGCCGCTGGTGCCGCCGATGATCATCCAGGAGCCGGCGCCGGTGGCGACCACGTAGCCGGTCGACGGGTCGGCGTTGGCGGCCACGTCGGGGACCTGGCGGCAGGTCGTGCCGGCCGCGCCCTGGCACCGGTTGGTGTAGCCCGGGCCGTAGTAGCCGGCCTGGTAGGAGGTGCTGAGGGCCCAGCGGGAGACGCCGCCGCCGCTCGCGCCGCCGTTGTGGTTCCACACCGACTCGGAGACGGCGCCGCCGTTGCTGCTCAGGGTGGTGCCGCCGACACCGGTGACGAGCGGCTGGCTCGCCGGGTCGGAGGTGCTCAGCAGGTTGGTGACGGAAGCCGGCGCGCCGGCGTTCGCCAGGTAGTTGCAGCCGCTGGAGCCGTCGTCACCCGAGGCCGCCACCACGGTCTGGCCCTGCAGCGCGGCCTGGAGGAAGATGTCGCGCTCGGCCGACAGGTCGCTGCCCGACATCACCTGGTCGCAGACGCCCCAGCTGGTGGTGACCACCTGGGCGTGGTTGTCCGAGACGATCTGGCGGTAGGTGTTCTGGATGTCCACCTGGGTGGCGCGCGAGGCGTCCGGACCCTGGTAGACCAGCACGTTCGCGCGGGGCGCGAGACCGATGACGGTGTCGATGTCCAGCGCGGTCTCGACGCCGACGCCGTTGTTGGTCGGCGGGGCCTGGTAACCCGAGTTGACCTTGACCCGCTGCACCGAGGCGTTGGTGCCGTAGCAGGACTGGAAGGTGCTCAGACCGGCGTCCGAGTAGTCCTCCAGCGCGAAGACGGCGACGGTCGTGCCGAAGCCGCCGTCGGTCATGCCGTTCAGGCCGTAGGCCGAGGCGAGCGCGGACGGGCTGAAGTAGTCCTTGCCGTCCGTCTTGCCCGGGAACTGCGAGGCCGCGCCGGTGCACATCGCCGGGTAGCCGCCGGTCGCGGCGGGCGTCGCGGCCGGGTGCGCGAGCCCCGCGCCGCCCTGGCCGGTGGCCCCGATCACGTGGCTGCTGTGCGCCTGGGCCAGCGTGTTCAGGCCGACGACGCCGGTGATCGCCCCGGCCACGTCGGAACGCACGGCGGGGGCGGCGGTGTTGAGGAAGCCGGTCCGGCCGTCGGGCGTCGTGTAGCCGGCCAGGTCCACGTCGAAGGACTTCTTGGCCTCGGCGACGGTGGTGGCGACCGGGATGGTCAGGCCGTCGGCCGCGAGCGCGCCGGGCTTCAGGCCCTGGGCCTTGAGGGCCTGGCTGACCTTGGCGACGGTGGCCGGGTCGGCGCCGAAGCGCTGCGCGAACTCACCGGTCTGCAGGAAGTGGTGGTACTGCGGCGATGCCTGGTCGCTCACCGCCGCGGCGAGCGCGTTGGCGCCGGCCTCGTTGCGGGACTTCAGGTGCACGCTGAGCTGCACCGGCGTGTCGTCCGCAGGTGCGGCGGTCTTGGTGGCGTTCCCCGGGGCGGTCGGCACGGTGCCGACGCGCTGCGTCGTCGGAGCGTCGGCGTGGGCGGCCGGCAGGCCCGCGTAGGTGACCAGGGCCGCGGTGGCTATGGCCAGGACGGCCGTGCGGGACAGTGGTCTCGCGGTCCACACCGGCCGGGCGTGTGGCGTCGGATGGGACATCCGCGCTCCCCCCATTTTGATGATTCGATGGACTCTCGAACGAAGGTCCGACCGGAGTTCTATCAGGCCGTGCGGACACCTCCGCAACCGAATACCCCCCTCGCCGCGCGCGGAGGCCCCCGGCTCGCCTCCCGTGGGGTCGTCGGCATGCGACTGAGCACGGTGGTCCTCCCCGACCACCGGTGGAGCGAGGGGCAGAAGATCCGGCGTCGGGCCGAAGAACTCGGCTTCCACGCTGCGTACACCTACGACCACATGTCCTGACGGACCTTCCGGGACGCGCCCTGGTGCGGCTCGGTCCCGACCCTGACCGCCGCCGCCACGGCGACCGAGTTCGGGGCCCGCTCCGCCCGGCGGCGCGGGCGGAGCGGCCCTGCCGTTCAGGAGGAGAGGCGGTTCAGTGCTGCGGTGGCGATGCCTTCGACGTGGGCCGGGGCGTCGGTGGGCCGGCCGGTGAGCTCGACGACGGCGACCTTGGTGCCGCTGCGCAGGACCGCGACCCCGCCGCTGACGGTGCCGTCGCCGTTGTAGGCCGGGTACCAGTGGGCGGTGCCGCCGGTGACGGTCAGGGTGTGGGCCGCGCCGTAGTGCCAGTGGCCGGCGGGCTCGTCCTGGCAGTCCTGAACGAGCGCGACGAGCTGCTTCTCCCAGGTGGCGGCCGCGGTCTCGGTGGGGGCGCTCGCGGCCGACTCGAACAGCCGGCCATCGGTGTCGAAGGTCCAGGTCACGGACGCGTACGCGGTGGCCTTGTCCTTGGTCAGGTCGCGCATCGTCTCCTCGCCGGAGCACGCGGACAGCGCCTGGCGTCCGGTCAGCGCAACGGTCGCGCCAACCGGGTTCAGGCCCTGCTGGAAGTCCTCGCTCTGGACGAGGTCGGCGGAGCCGAGTCCGGGCGCGGCGACCGCAGCCGGGTGGGCGGCGACCGCGGTGCGGTGCGGTGCGTTGTGCGCGGCCCCGTCGGCGGCGGCCGACTGGGTGCCGACGACGCTGGCCGTGATCAGTGCGGCGGCGAAGCAGGCCGCGGCGGCGATCCGGTTGCGGCGAACGGACTTCTGCTGGACGGTCTGGTTCTCGGTCATCTGGTCCCCCTGCTGGTCGGGACGCCTGCTGCGTCCTCGTACAACCGGGGAGATGCCGCCGGGGGAGGGAAAGTTGGAGCCCTGACCGGCTGTTTCACAGCTGTGACAGAGCGGTCCTGACGACGCGATCCATCGCGGCCGTGCCCAGGCAGGCATCGACCTCCAGCACCCCGTAGTGGTTGCCGCTGCGCAGCACGGCGATGCCGCCGCAGGGCTCCTTGCCCTCGGGCGCTCTGCCGGTGGTGTTGAGCGATCCCTGGTAGGTGCCCATCCAGCTCGCGGTGACGTCCGGGGCGAGTTGCACCGTCGTGGTCCTTCCGTAGATCCAGTGCCCTGGCTGTTCCTCCTGGCAGGGCACCTCCTCCAGCAGCAGGCGCTCGGTGAAGTTCTGCGCCCGGGAAGGGCTCGGGGCATCGGCGGCGACCTCGCGGGCGACCTGGTCGACGCCGGCGGCGGCCAGCGTGGGGTCGTCCGGGTTGGTGCGGGGGCTGGTCATCAGCCCGCGGAAGTGGGCGCCGGGCCCGCCCAGGGTCTGAGTGAGGGTCTTCTCGCCGGAGCAGGCCGCGTTGGCGTAAGACCCGTCGCCGTACCGGTCGGTGACGTGGATCTGCCCGATGCCGAGGTCCGGGCCGAACGCCGCGGGTCCCAGAAGGTTCGCGGTCGTCACCGGCCCGGTCGCACCGGTCGCACCGGTCGCACCGGTCGGCGAGGCGGAGCCGGAGCCGGAGCCGGAGGCCGAGGACTCGGGCGTCGGGACGGACCCGCCGGGCGTCGCGAGAGCGGACGCGCCCTGGGATGCCCCGCCGACCGCGGCACCCGACCGTGCTGCCGGGTGCGCGGTGGCGCCGGGGGGCGGTGGCAGGACGAATCGGCCGGCCGCCAGCCCGAGCGCGGCGGCTGCCGCCAGGGCGGCGACGGCGGACCGGAGCCGGACGACGGCGTGGCCGCCGCCCGCCGCGGGACCGCCGTTCACAGACCCGGGACCAGGCGCTCGCGCATGAAGCGGCGGGCCTGGTGGATACGGTCCTTGACCGTGCCCAACGGGGCGTCCAGCGCCTCGGCCACCTGGACGTAGGTCAGGTCGCCCAGGTCGCGCAGCACCAAGGCCTCCACCAGGGCGGGGTGTTGCTGCTCCAGCGCGGCCAGCGCCTCCATCAGGTCGAGCCGGGTCCCGGCGATGACGCTGGTGGTGCGCGGGTCGACGGACTCGGGGAGGTCGGCGTGGCTGTCCTCGGCGCGCCGGCGCATCGAGCGGTAGGTGGACCGGGCGGCGTTCGAGGCGATCACCGTCACCCAGCCCAGGAAGGAGCCGCGGCCGCCGTACTCGCCCAGGTGCGTGCTGATGGACAGCAGCGCGTCCTGCGCGGCCTCCTCCGCGTCGGCGTGGTGGGGCAGGAAGCGCGAGCAGCGGCGCAGCAGCACCGGCCGCAGCTTGGCCAGCAGGTGCTCCATCGACCCCGGGTCCCCTGCCTGAGCAGCCGCCACGAGCCGTTCCAGCTCGCCGTCCTCGAACATCCGGATCCCCCCGTTTCGTCCCGCCTGGCATGCCACCCGACGAACGGGAGTTCCGCGCTCCCCCCGACTCCGGCAGAATGCTGCCACATGCGCAAGCTCGGCCGTTACCTCCTCCTGGACCGGCTCGGAGCCGGCTCCTTCGCGACGGTCTGGAAGGCCTACGATCCGGAGCTCGACACCGAGGTCGCGGTGAAGGTGCTGGCCGAGAACTGGGCCGCCAACGCCGATGTGCGCGAGCGGTTCCTGGCGGAGGCGAGGCTGCTGCGCCGGATCGCCAGCCCGCGGGTGGTCCGGGTGCACGACGTCGGGGTGCAGGAGGACCGGCCCTACTTCGTCATGGACTACGTACGCGGCGGCACCCTGGCGGACCGGGTCGGGCAGTGCGACCCGCAGGAGGCGCTGCGGCTGGCCGCGGAGGCGAGCTACGCGGTCCAGGTCCTGCACGAGGCGGGCGTGGTGCACCGCGACGTCAAGCCGTCCAACCTGCTGCTCGCCGCCGGCCCTGCGCCCGCCGCGGTGCTGGTGGCGGATCTGGGCAGCGCCAAGCAACTGGCCGACGCATCCGGGCTTACGGTGACCACGGGCACGCCCGCGTACATGGCACCGGAACAGGCCTTCCAGACCGGCGGGTTCGACGGGAGGGCCGACGTGTACGCGTTGGCCGTCGTGGCCTACGAGCTGCTGACCGGGCAGAAGCCGTTCGGCCCGGGCGGACGCGCCACAGCCCTGATGACCGACCGGCAGTCCGCCTCGACGCTGCCGGCGCTCCCAGCCGGAGCGGAGCTCCCACCGAACGTCGCCGTGCTGCTACGGGCCGCGACGTCCGTCGAGCCGGCGGACCGACCGCAGACCGCCCAGGCCTTCGCAGACGCGCTGCTGGCGCCGGTCCCGCAGTCCCAGCCCCTGGAAGGCCCCGGGTGGCTGACCCCGCGCGCGGTCTGGCTGGCGTCGGGCACGGTGTTCACGGCGACGACCCTGCTGAGCTGGCTGCAGCGTTGAATCCGCGTCGCCCTGACTGTTGCGAATCCCGCAGGCCAGGGCTCCGTACCGGCTTCATCACGGGGCAAAGAGGTCGTCCGGTCAGAGGGCGTCGGCCGCTGACGGCTGCCGTAGGGTCGTTGCCATGCGACTGAGCACGGTGATCCTCCCCATCCACCGGTGGAGCGAGGGGCAGAAGATCTGGCGTCGGGCCGAGGACCTCGGCTTCCATGCCGCGTACACCTACGACCATCTGTCCTGGCGGTCCTTCCGCGACGAGCCGTGGTTCGGGTCGGTCCCGACCCTGACGGCAGCGGCCACCGCCACCGAGCGGCTGCGGCTCGGGACCCTCGTCACCTCGCCGAACTTCCGGCACCCGGTGACGCTGGCGAAGGAACTGGTCACGCTGGACGACGTGTCCGGCGGACGGCTCACCCTGGGGATCGGGGCCGGCGGCACGGGATTCGACGCGACGGCGATGGGCCAGGAGGCGTGGTCGCCGAAGGAGCGGGCGGCCCGGTTCGGCGAGTTCCTGCCGCTGCTGGACGAGTTGCTGCGCGAGGACGCCACCACCCGCGAGGGCACCTACTACTCGGCGGTCGAGGCGCGGAACATCCCCGGCTGCGTGCAGACGCCGCGGGTGCCGTTCTACGTCGCCGCGACCGGCCCGCGCGGCCTGAAGCTGGCCGCCGAGTACGGGCAGGGCTGGGTCACGTACGGCGACCCGAAGGGCCCGGCGGACGTGCCGGTCGAGCAGGCGCCCGGGGTGATCGCGCAGCAGATCGGGAAGCTCACGGCGGCCTGCGAGGAGACCGGCCGGGACGTGGCCACGCTGGAGAAGGTGCTGCTCCAGGGCTCGACGGCGGAGAAGCCGCTGGCGTCCGTGGACGCCTTCGTCGACTGGGCGGGCACCTACCGGGAGTTGGGCATCACCGAGCTGGTGGTCCACTGGCCGGTCCCCGACTCGATCTTCGAGAACGACCTCGCCGTCTTCGAGCGGATCGCCACCGAGGGTCTGGCGCAGCTGGGTTGACCCCTCCCGCCGGAGCGCCCGACGCCCCGGGCGCTCCGGCGGGACGGACGGGGCCCTTCGGCGGGCCGGGTGGGGCGCTTCGGCGGGCGGGACGGGGAGGGAGGGCCCCGGAGGGCGGCGGGGCGAGGCGCTAGTCTGTCCGCCGCACCTTCAATCTGATCATGCGTTACAACGGGGGTTCCTTCTTCATGTCTGCATCCAGGAGACTGCTCGCCACCGCTCTGGTCGCCACCGCCGCGTTCGGCCTGGCCGCCTGCGGACCGGACAACTCGTCGGACCAGGGCGCGGGAAGCGGGTCGAACACCGCGTCCGCCGCCCCGACCGCCGCGGCTCCCGCCTCGCCCACCGCCGCCCCGGCCGGCACCGGGAAGCCCGCGCCGTCCGGCACCCCGGGCAGTGAGGAGGGCTTCTGCACCCACGACCCGCTGCCGGCCGGCCAGAAGTGGATCTACCCGGTGAAGGGCACCACCGCGACCAACCTGGTCTACAAGGAGACCAAGGACGTCTGCGGCGTCGACGACGTCGGCTTCGACCCGGTGGGCGCCGACAAGACCGCCGCGTTCGCGCCCGCCGCCAAGGGCCACCTCCGGTCGGTGATCGCCGCGCCGAAGGACGTCAACGTGGCCGACCTGGTCAAGCACATCACCGAGTGCCTCGCGACCCCGCACAACGAGAAGGGCTCGTACCCCTGCTCGGCCGGCGACTACAAGCTGGCGCTCGACGCCTCCGGCAAGGTCACCGAGCTGTGGGAGCGCCCGCACTCCTGATCCGGCACTCCTGATCCGGCGGTCCTGACCCCGCACGCCTGACCCCGCCCGCCTGACCTGCACCCCTGACGGCGGGCTGCTGACCCCGGGCCGATCCCCCCTACCCCTAGGGGAGATCGGCCCCCGCGTCATACCGCAGCAGCAGACGGGCTCGTCATTCCAGCTCATGACCCCTGCCGCGCAGGGCCATTACGTTGAAGGCGTGTCCACAGCTGTCATCAAGACGGACGGCCTCACCAAGAGGTTCCCCCGGGTCACCGCCCTCGACCAGCTCACCGTCGAGGTGCAGCCGGGGGTGGTCGGGCTGGTCGGGTCCAACGGGGCGGGCAAGTCCACACTGATCAAGATCCTGCTCGGGCTCGCCCCGGCGACCTCCGGCCGCGGCGAGGTCCTCGGCCTGGACATCGCCACCCGGGGCTCCGAGATCCGCGAGCGGGTCGGCTACATGCCCGAGAACGACTGCCTGCCACCGGACGTCTCCGCCACCGAGTTCGTCGTGCACATGGCCCGGATGGCGGGCCTGCCCGCCACCGCCGCCCGTGAGCGCACCGCGGACACCCTGCGGCACGTCGGCCTCCACGAGGAGCGGTACCGGCCGATGGGCGGGTACTCGACCGGCATGAAGCAGCGGGTCAAGCTCGCCCAGGCCCTGGTCCACGACCCCAAGCTGGTGCTGCTGGACGAGCCGACCAACGGCCTCGACCCGGCCGGCCGGGACGAGATGCTGGCGCTGATCCGCCGCGTGCACACCGACTTCGGCATCTCGGTGCTGGTCACCACCCACCTGCTCGGCGAGCTGGAACGCACCTGCGACCACCTGGTCGTCATCGACGGCGGCAAGCTGCTGCGCTCCTCCTCCACCGCCTCCTTCACCGAGGCGACGGCGGTCCTCGCGGTCGAGGTCACCGACCACCCGCAGGACCACGCCCTCGAACCCGGCACGGCGCTCCGCGAACGCCTCGCCGCCGCCGGCATCGACGTCCAACCGGAGGGCTCGCACCTGGTGCTGGTCCGGCTGGCCGACGAGTCGACGTACGACACCATCCGCGACACCGTCGCCGACCTGGGCCTCGGCCTGGTCCGGCTGGAACAGCGCCGGCACCGGGTCGCCGAACTCTTCACCTCCCCGGCCGACGGCACCCGGGCCACCGACTCCCGGGCCGACGGCACCCGGGC
Source organism: Kitasatospora sp. NPDC033851 (assembly GCF_055576085.1). Lineage (NCBI taxonomy): Bacteria > Bacillati > Actinomycetota > Actinomycetes > Kitasatosporales > Streptomycetaceae > Kitasatospora > Kitasatospora sp. NPDC033851. The sequence continues at coordinate 403,908 of NZ_JBVIRL010000003.1, forward strand.
CACCGAGCAGAGCAAGGGAGGGACGGACGATGTCGCTGCCTCCTGAGACCAGGCCCGCCGACACCGGCGTCATCCACGACATCGGCTACCGCGGCTACACCGGCCCCCGGCTCGGCCGCGGCTACGCCACCCGTTCGCTCTTCACCCAGAGCCTGCGCGCCGCGTACGGCCTCGGCCGCTCCGGCAAGTCCAAGGTGCTGCCGATGCTGGTGCTGGGCGTGGTCACGGTGCCCGCCGTGATCATCGTGGCGCTCGCGATCACCTTGAAGCGCGACCAACTGCCGGTCGAGTACGCGGGCTACCTCGCCAGCCTCAACCTGGTGGTCTCGGTCTTCCTCGCCTCCCAGGCGCCGGTGCTGCTCTCCCGGGACCTGCGGTACCAGACCGTCCCGCTCTACTTCTCCCGCCCGATCACCCGCACCGACTACGTCCGGGCCAAGTTCGCGGCCATGGTCTGCGCCCAACTGCTGCTGATGGCAGCCCCGTTGCTGGTTCTGTACCTGGGCGCGCTGCTCGGCGGGATGGACTTCTCGTACAACACCGGGCACTTCCTCTACGGCCTGGCCGCGGCGGTGCTGTACGCCCTGGTGCCGACCTCGGTGGCACTGGTGATCGCGGCCGCCACCCCGCGCCGGGGCTTCGGGGTCGCCGCCATCATGGGCTACCTGGCGATCAGCGCCGCGGTGGCCGGGATCGCGGTCGGCATCAGCAACCCGGGCACGACCGGCTCCGACGCCGCGCAGTGGACGTCGCTGATCTCGCCCACCAACCTGGTGGAGTCGCTGGTCAACGAGGTGTTCGACCTCGGCACCGGCCTCGACCGCCGGTACGCCCCGGGCGGGCTCGGCACGGCGGTGTTCGCACTCGTGGCCGCGGCCCTGGTGGTCGGCTCCTACCGGCTGCTGCTGAGCCGCTACAAGAAGGTTTGAGAGGGCGGCATGGCCACCATCAGCATCGACAAGGTCTCCCGCTGGTTCGGGAACGTGGTCGCGGTCAACGACATCACCATGGTCATCGGCCCCGGCATCACCGGCCTGCTCGGGCCCAACGGCGCGGGCAAGTCCACCCTCATCCACATGATGAGCGGCTTCCTCGCGCCCTCCAGCGGCGCGGTCACCCTGGACGGCGTGCCGATCTGGCGCAACCAGCAGGTGTACCGGCAGATCGGCCTGGTTCCCGAGCGGGAGTCGATGTACGACTACCTGACCGGCTGGGAGTTCGTCCTCGCCAACGCCGAACTGCACGGCCTGCCCCAGCCGGGCGCCGCCGCCCGCCGGGCCCTGGACCTGGTGGAGATGGCGTACGCCAAGGACCGTCGCACCGGGACGTACTCCAAGGGCATGAAGCAGCGGGTCAAGATGGCCTCCGCGCTGGTCCACGACCCGGCCGTGCTGCTGCTCGACGAGCCCTTCAACGGCATGGACCCGCGCCAGCGGCTCCAGCTGATGGAACTGCTGCGCCGCTTCGGCGCGGACGGCCGCACCGTGCTGTTCTCCTCGCACATCCTGGAGGAGGTCGAACAACTGGCCCGGCACATCGAGGTCGTGGTGGCCGGACGGCACGCGGCCTCCGGCGACTTCCGCAAGATCCGCCGACTGATGACCGACCGCCCCCACCGCTACCTGGTCCGCTCCAGCGACGACCGCCGGCTCGCCGCCGCGCTGATCGCCGACGGCTCCACCACCGGCATCGAGGTGGACGAGCGGGAGCGGGCCCTGCGGATCGAGGCGGTCAACTTCCAGGGCTTCACCACCCTGCTGCCCAGGGTCGCCCGGGAGGCCGGCATCCGGCTGTACACCGTCTCCCCGGCCGACGAGTCGCTGGAGAGCGTCTTCTCGTACCTGGTCTCCGCGTGAGCGCCGCCGTGACCCCGGGGACCGCCGCCCTGACCGCCCTGACCGCCGTTGTGACCGCCGTTGCCCAGGAAGGGGCCGACCGACCATGAACCCCACCGTCGCCAGGCTCACCCTGCGCGGGCTGCTGGGCCGCCGCCGCGGCCTCCTGCTGCTGGCGGTCCCCGCGCTGCTGCTGCTCATCTCCGCCATCGCGAGCGGGTCGAGCGCCGACGCACACGGCCTGACCGTCAAGATCCTCGGCCAGCTCGGCCTCGGCACCCTGGTCCCGATCCTCGGCCTGGTGGTCGGCACCGGGGCCATCGCCACCGAGATCGACGACGGCTCGATCGTCTACCTGCTCGCCAAGCCGCTGCCCCGCTGGCGGATCATCACCACCAAGCTGGCCGTCGCGACCGGCGTCACCTGGCTGTTCTCGGTCGTCCCGACCCTGCTGTCCGGGCTGCTGCTGTACGGCACCCGGGACGGCATGGTGCTCGGCTACACCGTGGCGGTCCTGGTCGCCGGCGCCGCGTACAGCGCCCTGTTCCTGCTGCTCGGCGTGGTCACCCGGCACGCGGTGGTCGCCGGACTGGCCTACGCCCTGATCTGGGAGTCGGTGGTCGGCAACTACGTCGAGGGCGCCCGGACGCTGAGCGTCCAGCAGTGGGGCCGGGCGGTGGCCGAGGCGGTCGCCGGGGACACCGCGATCGGCGCCGACGTCTCCCTCGGGGCGGCCGTCCCGCTGCTGCTGGTGGTCACCGTCGGGGCGACGGTGCTGGCCTCGGTGAAGCTGGCCGGACTGACCCTGGCCGGCGAGGAGTGAGCCGCGAGCCGTAGGGCCGCGAGCCGTAGAGCCACGAGCCGTAGGGCGGCACGCGGCCCGGCCGTGAACCGTACGGCAGAAGCCGAACGGCGCCCCGGTCCACCGTCGGGTGGTCCGGAGCGCCGTGCGGAGAGCCTCAGAGCGTACGGTTGCGGCCCGCGCCCCAGCCGGCCGCGCCGACCACCGCGACCAGCACCAGCATCAGCACCAGGGTGGTCTCCCAGCCGCCGGTGAGCTGGTGCAGCGCGCCCGCGCCGACCGGGCCGATTGCCGCGACCAGGTAGCCGATCGCCTGCGACATCCCGCCCAGCTGGGCGGCACCGGCCGCGTTGCCGGTGCGCAGAACGATGAACGCCAGGCCCAGGCCCAGCGAACCGCCCTGGGCCACGCCGAGGACCGTCGCCGACAGCCACGCCGCGGAGACCGGCGCGACCAGCAGCATCGCGATGCCCAGCCCGTTCAGCGCGGCCATGGTCACCGCCAGGGCGCGCTGGTTGGTCATCCGGCCGGCCATCAGCGGCACCAGGAAGGCACCGGCCACCTGCACCAGGTTGGAGAAGGCGAAGACCAGGCCGGCCTGGCCGCGGTCCATGCCGTGGTCGGCCAGGATGGTCGGCATCCAGGCCACCAGGGTGTAGACCAGCAGCGACGAGATGCCCATGAACAGGCTGATCTGCCAGGCCAGCGGGGACTTCCAGATGCCCTCGATCGGCTTGCCCGGCACCGCCGCCGCGTCCACCGCGCCCCGCTCCTGACGGCTGCGCAGCACCTGCGGCAGCCACGCCACCGCCGCGACCAGCGCGAGCAGCGACCACGCGCCGAGCGAGGCCCGCCAGCCGCCGCCGAGCACGTGCTCCAGCGGGACGGAGGTGCCGGCGGCGAGGGTCGCGCCGACCAGCATGGTGGTCGAGTAGACGCCGGTCATGGTCGCCGCGCGGTCCGGGAACTCCCGCTTGACCAGGCCCGGCATCGACACGTTCAGCACCGCGATGGCCACGCCGATCACCACGCAGCCCGCGTACAGCGCCGCCACCGAGGGCAGCACCCGCAGCAGCACGCCCGCGCCCAGCACCAGCACCGCGCCCAGCACCACCCGCTCGGCGCCGAACCGGCGGGTGAGCCGGGGGGTGAGCGGGGCGCCGACGCCCTGGAACAGCACCGGCACGGTGGTGATCAGGCCGCTCGCGGTCGCGGAGAGTCCGAAGGTCCGCTGGATCTCGTTGACCATCGGGGAGATCGCGGCCAGGCAGGCCCGCATGTTCAGCGCGACCAGCAGGATGCCGGTCAGCAGCAGGAGCGGATGGGCCAGCCGGGCGCGGACGGGGAGCGGGGCAGGGGTGGTGGCAACCGGCTGCTGGGCACGGGTGACGGCCATGGGTGTGCTGTTCTCTCTCGGATGTGCGTGGATGCGGGCGGGAAGGGGGAGGAGGCTCGCGCCGTCCTACTTCCGGGCCGCGATGGCCGCGAGCAGCTGCTCGACGGCCGCGGTCGGGCCGGCGAGCAGCGCACGACACGCCGCCTCGGCCCGGTCCGGGTCACCGCTCTCGATCGCGTCGACCAGCGCCTCGTGGGTCGCCACGACCGCCTCGGGCATGTCGTGGTCGCCGAAGGCGGAGGTCATCGCCTCGCGTACGGAGGCGCCGAAGTAGCGGTACACCTCGGCCAGCGCGGGGTTGTGCGCGGCCTCGACGACGGCGGTGTGGAACTCCAGGTCGTGCTCGACGGTGGCCTCGCGGCTCGCCCGCTCGGGGTGCGCCGCGAACACCTCGGCCTCACGGGCCAGCGCGGCCCGCATCCGCCGGATGTCCTCGGGGGTGTGCCGCAGCGCGGCCAGCCGGGCGCCCTCGGCCTCCAGCGCCGCGCGGACCTCCAGGACGTCCCGGATGCCCGAACGCTGGACGCCGCGCAGGACGGCCGCCGGGTCGCTGGTCGAGCGGACGAACGTCCCCTCGCCCTGCCGGGAGACCAGCATCCCGGCGTGCACCAGCACCCGGATCGCCTCCCGCACGGTGTTCCGCCCGACCTGCAGCCGTTCGGCCAGCTCGTGCTCGGTGGGAATCCGCGACCCCACCGGCCAGACCCCGCCGGCCAGTTGCTCGCGCAGCTGGTCGATCGCGGTGTCCACCAGGGATCGCCGTCCGGCTGCCTGCAGGCCACTGCCGTCGCCGCTCATTCCGGACCTCCCTTCGCCACCGCAACACGCGCCTTCACCAGTCGTGGGTCATCCTACAACTGCTTGCCCGGTCATCCTACAACTAGTGGGGAACAGTGCGTGAACGCCCGACCGGCGACACGCCGCACCCTCTCCGGCGCCCGGTCAGCGGGCGGGGTCAGCGGGCCGGCTCGGCGGGCGCCCGGCTCGGCGGGCGGGGTCAGCGGGCCGGGTAGAGGCGCTCCAGGACGGCCGCGACGCCGTCCTCGTCGTTGCTGGTGGTGACGGCGTCGGCGACGGCGAGGAGCTCTTCGTGGGCGTTGGCCATGGCCACGCCGTAGGCGGCCCAGCCGAACATCGGGACGTCGTTGGGCATGTCGCCGAAGGCGATGGTGTCGGCGGCGCGCAGGCCCAGGCGGCGGGCGGCGACGGCCAGGCCGGTGGCCTTGGACAGGCCCAGCGGGAGCAGTTCGACCACGCCGGGGCCGGCCATCACGACGCCGACCAGGTCGCCGGCGGCGCGGCGGGCGGCTTCGGCGAGGGCGTCGTCGGTGAGCGCGTGGTGCTGGATGTAGAGCTTGCTGACCGGGGAGGCGAGCAGTCCGTCGCGGTCGACCCGGACGACGGGCAGGTCGGAGCCGATCAGCAGTTCGTAGCCGGGGCCGGCCAGCACCTGGCCGTCGAGGCCGTCCTGGTTGGCGGCGACGGCGAGCGGGCCGGTCTCGGCCTCGATCTTCTCGATGGCGAGCGCGGCGAGCCGGCGGTCCAGGGTGAGCGAGGTGAGCAGCTTGTGCGCGCCGGCGTCGTAGACCTGGGCGCCCTGGCCGCAGACGGCTATCCCGGTGTAGCCGATCTCGTCGAAGACCGGACGGGCCCAGACGGCCGAGCGGCCGGTGACGACGATGTGCAGCGCGCCCGCGCCGGTGGCCGTGGCCAGGGCGGCGCGGGTGCGCTCGGAGACGGTTTCCTCGCTGGTCAGCAGGGTGCCGTCGAGGTCGGTGGCGACCAGCCGGTAGGGCAGGCCGCCACCGTCCCGGGTGCCTGCCAGGGAGACGGGGCTGGGGCTGGTGGTGCTCATGGGCCGGTCGTCTCCCGGGAGTTGCGGGTGGAGCGGATGCTGCGCGGTGGTGCGGGTGATGCGAGTGGTTACTTGACCGGCTCGAGGACGGTCCGCCCGCCGAGGAACGGCCGCAGCGCCTCGGGCACGACGACGGATCCGTCGGCCTGCTGGTGGTTCTCGAGGATCGCCACGATGGTGCGCGGGATCGCGACCAGGGTGCCGTTCAGGGTGGCGAGCGGGCGGGTCTTGCCCTCTTCGCGCATCCGGATCGACAGGCGGCGGGCCTGGTACTCGGTGGTGTTGGAGGTCGAGGTGACCTCGCGGTACTTGCCCTGGGTGGGGATCCAGGCCTCGATGTCGAACTTGCGCGCGGCCGAGGCTCCGAGGTCGCCGGAGGCGACGTCGATGACCCGGTACGGCAGCTCCAGCGCGTTGAGGAAGTCCTTCTCCCACTGGAGCAGGCGGCGGTGCTCGTTCTCCGCGTCCTCCGGCGTGGTGTAGACGAACATCTCCACCTTCTCGAACTGGTGGACGCGGATGATGCCGCGGGTGTCCTTGCCGTAGGTGCCGGCCTCGCGGCGGAAGCAGGACGAGTAGCCGGCGTAGCGCAGCGGCAGCTTCTCGGCGTCGAGGATCTCGTCCATGTGGTACGCCGCGAGCGGGACCTCGCTGGTGCCGACCAGGTACCGGTCGTCCTCGGCGAGGTGGTACACGTTCTCGGCGGCCTGGCCGAGGAAGCCGGTGCCGTCCATGGCGGCCGGGCGGACCAGGGTCGGGGTGATCATCGGGGTGAAGCCGGCCGCGGTGGCCTGGGCGATCGCCATGTTGACCAGGGCGAGCTCCAGCAGCGCGCCGACGCCGGTCAGGTAGTAGGAGCGGGCGCCGGCGACCTTGGCGCCGCGCTCGGTGTCGATCGCGCCCAGGATCTGGCCGAGTTCGACGTGGTCGCGCGGCTCGAAGCCCTCGGCGGCGAAGTCGCGCGGGGTGCCGATCTCCTCGAGGGTGACGAAGTCCTCCTCGCCGCCGACCGGAGCGGCCGGGTCGATGAGGTTCGCCAGCGAGCGGAGCAGGCGGTCGGCCTCCTCCTTGGCGGCACTCTGCTCGGCGTCCGCGGCCTTGACCGCGGCGGCCAGGTCCTTGGTGCGCTGCAGCAGGGCGGTCTTCTCGTCGCCCTTGGCCTGGGCGACCTGCTTGCCGAGCACTCGCTGCTCGCTGCGCAGTTCGTCGAAGCGGCTGCCCGAGGACCGGCGCCGTTCGTCGGCGGAGAGGAGGGCGTCGACCAGGTCGACGTCCTCGCCACGGACGCGCTGCGAGGCGCGCACTCGGTCAGGGTCCTCACGGAGCAGGCGAAGGTCAATCACAGGCCCAAGCGTACCGGGCGGGCGTTCCTCCACCGGTACCGGTTTTTCCCTGGGGATAACCGGCCCGATCCTGTGGATAACTTCTGTGGGGAACTCGCCGTAGGCGGGTTATCCACAGGGCTGGGGCCGAGGCTGTGGATCGAAGAGGAAGATCACCCTCCGCGCGGTCGAACCAGGGAATTGATGTTTCAAACCTCATTCGACCTTCTCGAGTGAGGGAATTGAAGCACTCAGACGGGTGATTTGCTGGCAACCAGGTGACTCTGGTCCGATTAGTCATCTCTGTGGCGCAAACCGATGATCCGACCAGTTCTGGGCAATGGCTATACCGGTTTGTCGACTCATCCCCAGGCCTGTGGATAACTTCCGGCTGTGGACAGCGGAGAGGCCTGTGGACAGTGGCCCCCGGTGCCGGACCGCCCTGTGGATGACGGGGACGGTCGCCCGCCCCGCCTGATCGGCCCGATCCAAAACAGTCGGAAAAGGTCAGAAAGACAACAGGTGTCGCTCAGATGTCTCAGATGTCCCCGCGCCCGTCGAGCGCACGGGAGAGCCAGTCCGCTGCCGAGGTGAAATCCTCGTCCGAGGTCCCCGGCCGCCGGTGGGTGGAGACCTGCCGGTCGGCGCGCGGATAGGAGCCGAGGTACCGCACCTGCGGGCAGATCCGCTTGAGCCCCATGATCGCCTCGCCCACCCGGCGCTCGGACAGGTGGCCCTCGCAGTCGATCAGGAAGCAGTAGTTGCCCAGGCCCTCGCCGGTCGGCCGGGACTCGATCCGCATCAGGTTGACCCCGCGCACCGCGAACTCCTGCAGCAGCTCCAGCAGCGCGCCCGGGTGGTCGTCCGGCAGCCAGACCACCATCGAGGTCTTGTCCGCGCCGGTCGGCGAGGAGACCCGGCCCGGGCGGCCCACCAGGACGAACCGGGTGGCCGCGCTCTTGGCGTCCGCGATGTCCTTGACCAGCGGGTCCAGCCCGTAGATCGGCGCCGCGAACTCGCCCGCGAACGCCCCGTCGTAGCGGCCCTCGGAGACCAGCCGGGCGCCGTCCGCGTTGGAGGCGGCCGACTCCCAGGTCGCCTCCGGCAGGTTGGCCGCCAGCCAGCGGCGCACCTGCGGCTGGGCCACCGGGTGGCTGGTCACCGTCTTGACCCCGGACAGCTCGGTGCCCGGCCGCACCAGCAGCGCGAAGGAGATCGGCAGCAGCACCTCGCGGTAGATCATCAGCGGTGCGCCGGAAGCCAGTTCGTCGTTGGTCGCGGTGACCGCGCCCTCCACCGAGTTCTCGATCGGCACGAACGCCCCCGCGGCCTCCCCGACGCGCACCGCGTCCAGCGCCAGCGCTACCGAGGACAGCGGCACCAGCTCCCGCGTCCCCGCCTCGGGCAGGGTGTGCAGCGCCGCCTCGGTGAAGGTGCCGGCCGGGCCGAGGTAGGTGTAGCGGGTGGCCGACATGACGCCTCCGTGGGACTCGGTGCTGCAGGGTGGTGCCGAAACAGTCACCCTAACGATTCCGCGGTCCCGGCAGGAAAGCGTTCCAATGGCCGGGACCGCCTGTGCTAAGGGCCTCGGGCGCCTGGGCCGGGTGCCCCGGGCAGCGGCCTGCGGCTACCCCTCTTCCAGCAGCTGCTGACCGAGGTAGCCCCCGTCCGGCGCGGCCGGCGGCACCGCGTACAGGCCGCTCGCCTCGTGCCGCAGGAAGCGGGAGAGGCCGTCGCCCCGGGAGAGCTTGCGCTGCACCGGGGTGAAGCCCTGGCGCGGGTCGGCCTGGAAGGCGAGGAAGAGCAGCCCGGCGTCCGGCGAGCCGTCCGGCAGCAGCCCGTCGTGGTACGAGAAGCCGCGCCGCAGCATGGCCGCCCCGCCGTTGGCCGCCGGGGCGGCGACCCGGATGTGCGCGTCGGCGGGGATCGACAGGGCGCCGTCCGGGCCCTGCGCGGACAGGTCGACCGGGGTGTGCTCGCCGGCTCCGGCGGGCGAGCCGAGCGGGGCGCCGTCCGCCTTGCGCCGGCCGATCACCCGCTCCTGCCGGTCCACCGGGAGCGCCTCCCAGTGGTCCAGCAGCATCCGGATCCGCCGGAACACCAGGTACGAGCCGCCGGCCGACCAGCCCGGCCGGTCGCCGTCGGCGGTGCAGAACACCTTGGCGGCGAAGCCGTCCTCGCCCGGCTTCGGGTTGTTGGTGCCGTCGACCAGGCCCATCAGGTTGCGGCCGGTCACCGGCCGCGCGGCGGCCCCGGGGGTCCGGGCGAAGCCGGCCGACTGCCAGCGCAGCGCCGCCGTACCGGCCGCCAGCCGCTGCAGCACCCGCAGCGCGTGCACCGCCACCAGCGCGTCGTCGGCGCCGATCTGGACGAACAGGTCGCCGTCGCCGCGGGCCGGGTCGAGCGCGTCGCCGGGGAAGGCGGGCAGCGGTTCGAGCCCGGGCGGTCGGCGGTCGGCGAGCCCGGCCTTGTCGAAGAGCGCCGCGCCGAAGCCGACGGTGAGGGTGAGCGAGCAGGGCCCGGCGTCCAGGGCGATCTGGTTGTCGAACTCCTCGGCCGGCTCCCCGGCGGTCAGCCGCTCGGCCGCCTTCGTCCAGCGCTGCAGCAGGGCGCGCAGCCCGTCCCGGCCCGCCCCCTCGGCCAGGTCGAACGCGGCTAGCTGGACCCGGGCCTGCTGCGGTTCGAGGATCCCGGCCTGGTGCTCGCCGCGGAACGGCACCCGGGCCGCGCCGAGCGCGCCGCCCGCGGGTGCCGCACCCGCGGGGTGGTCGGTGCCCTCCAGGGCGACCGCCCCGGCGACGCCCGTGCCCGCGCCGACCAGCAGCCCGGCGCCGGCGGTGCCGAGCAGCGCCCGCCGGGTGAAACCCGTACGGCTCGCCGGGTCCTGCCCTGCCGAGGCCTGCTCCGCCGGGTCCTGCCCTGCCGAGGCCTGCTCCGTCGTCGTCACGTCGTCCATCGCCGTCAGCCGATCTTGAACTGCTGGGTCGGCGTGGTCTGGTCGATGTCGGAGGAGCGGATCTGCACCGACACCACCCAGGTGCCCGCCAGCGGCAGCTGCGCGGTACCGCTCCAGCGGCCGGTGCCTTCCGGGGTGAGCGCGACCGGCAGTGGGCCGAGGTCGCGGTCCGGCAGGGTGAAGGCGAGCTGCACCTCGGGGACGTCCACCGGCTGCCCGTCCGCGCCGTCCAGCGCGAGCTTCACCTCGTTCGGGCCGGTCCGGGCCGGGTTGAGGGTGACGGTCGCGGTGCCCTTGGCGTTCGGCGTCCGGCCCTTGGTGTCGTACGGGAGCTTGAGCTCGACGGTGCGGCCCGGCTCGGTCTGCGGCGCGGCCACGGCCCCGCCGGCGGCCGGCGCGGCGGTTCCGGCCGTGACCTCGCTCGCGACCCGTCCGGGCGGCGAGTTGGTGAGCATGGTGGTGACCACCAGCACCGCGACCGCGACCAGGGCCTCGACCAGCACCGAGCGGCGCAGTCCGGCCCGGGTCGGGGTCAGTCCGCGTTCGCGTCCGGCGTTCTGGCGGGCGGCCTGCTGGCGGGCCAGCTGGGCCCGGCGGACCGGGTCCTCGCCGTGCGCCATGGCGCCGACCGGCTCCGGCACCTCGGCCTGTTCGACCTCGGCCGCCTCGGCCGGGGCCGACCGCAGCCGGGCCAGCCAGGAACGGGACATCCAGGCGACGCCGATCATCACGACCACGCAGCCGCTCTTCACCAGCAGCAGCCGCCCGTACGCGGTGCCGGTCAGCGCGCCCCAGCTGCCGAGTCCCCGCCAGGACTGGTAGATCCCGGTCGCGGCGAGGACGGCCACCGAGCCGAAGGCGATCCTGGAGAAGCGGTCGACCACCTCCGCGCCCACGCCCTCGCGCAGCGCGACCAGCAGCGCGGCCAGCCCGCCCAGCCAGAGCGCCATCGCGATCAGGTGCAGGATGCCGAGCGGCAGCGCCAGCCAGACCTGGATGCCCACCGAGGCGTGGTCGGCGCCGACCCAGGTCGCCGAGAGGGCGACCGCCAGCAGCAGCCCGGCCACGCCGAGGCCGAGCCGGGTCTCCCGCTGCGGCCGTTCGGCGGCCCGCTGCTCCAGCTCGCGCAGTTCGGCGGCCTCGGCGTCCTCGCCCTCGTCGCCGCCGCTGTCCTTGGCGGGCTTCGCGGGGAGCGGCCGTGGCGGCTGCCCCAGCTGGCCGACCAGCAGCGACAGGAACACCCCGCCCGCCGCGAGCAGCAGCAGCCGGGCGGCCAGCGCGGTGCCGATCCGCTCGTCGAGCGTGGCGCGCACCAGCGACAGGTCGAAGGCCTGCCCGACGCCCGAGCCGCGCTCGTACGGGCCGCGCAGCATCAGCACCGCGACGGTGGAGACCAGCAGTGTCGTCCAGCCGGTCATCAGCAGCCGCTGCACCGGGCGCCGGGCGGTGCCGGCCGGCCAGCAGATCAGCACGAAGGCGGCGACGCCGGCCAGGAGCGCGAACGCGGCGTACGCGACCGTGCGCCCGGTGCCGTAGAGGGCGGCGACCACGTCGTCGGCCTTGGCGCCCTGCAGCGCGGTGGCCGACACCGAGGTGTCCGAGGGGGCGCCGATGGAGAAGGTGAACGCCCCGCCGACCGGGTGCGAGTCCTCCGAGACCGCCCGCCAGGCCACCGTGTACGTGCCGTTGGCGAGCCCGCCCTTCAGCCCGACCCGGGCGGTGTTGCCCCTGCCGTCGGCGTGCGCGGGGTTGCCGGTGTCCACGGCCTTGCCGGCAGGGTCGAGCACCCGGACGGAGTCGGAGGAGAGCGACACGGACTCGCTGAAGGTCAGGGTGACCTCCGGCGGGGCGGTGGCGACCACCGAGTTCTGCCGGGGGTCGGTGGAATCCAGGGTGGCGTGCGCGGAGGCCGGTCCGGCGCCCGCGAGCATCAGCGCGAGCAACGCGCCGAGCACTCCGAGCACCCCGGCGGTCCGGCGGTGCGAGGCCTTCTCCAGGCCGGCCGACTGCATGGTGGCGGTCCCCTTAACTCTGGCCGGGGCGGTAGGTGAGCTCCTTGACCGGCACCTTGACCGAGATGGTGCCGGACTTGGCGAAGGTGAGGTCGAGTTCGACCTCGTCGCCCAGGGTGGGGGCCTTCTGCCAGCCCATGATCATGAGGTGGGTGCCGCCGCGGGCGAACTGCAGCGCGCCGTGGGCGGGCACGTCCAGGGTGTCGACCTGTTCCATGCTCGACGGGGTCGAGCGGTGCATGGTGACCGACTCGGCGCCCGGGCTGGTCACCTTGACCAGCTGGTCCTGCCCGCCGTCGTTGCGGACGGTCAGGTAGCCGGCCGCCATGCCGCCGGCCGGCGGCAGCGGGATGTAGGAGTCGGCGACGCTGAGCCTGGCCGGCCCGCCGCCGGCCCCGTCCTGGCCGTCCGTCCCGCAGGCGGCCAGGATGGCGCCGCCGCCGAGGGCGGTCGCGACGACGGCGCCCAGCAGGGCGGTCCGGCGGAAGCGGCGGGTGCCCGTCGTCACGCCGCGACCCCCTTGGCGAGCAGCGGCAGGTCGTGCTCGTAGGTCTTCTCCTCGGTGCCGCTCATGTAGAGCACGTGCGCCTTGTCGTCCGAGGGGAGGAAGGCCAGCACCTGCGCGCCGTGGGTGGAGGTGACCGTGCCGTCCGCGTTGACCACCGGGTCCTCGATCATGATGCCGAGCGACTTGGCGGCGGTCTTCACCTTGGCCAGGTCGCCGGTGAGGCCTATGAAGTCGCTGCCCATCGAGTCCAGCCAGGTGCGCAGCACCTTGGGGGTGTCGCGCTGCGGGTCGGTGGAGACGAAGACGACGTTGACCTTCTGCCGGTCCTCCGGGGAGAGCGCCTTCATCGCGACGCCGATGTCGCCCATGGTGGTCGGGCAGACGTCCGGGCAACTGGTGTAGCCGAAGAACAGCAGGGTGGCCTTGCCGTTGGTCTGCTGCCGCAGGTCGTACGGCCGGCCGGAGGTGTCGGTCAGCTGGAGGTCCGGCTTCTCGAAGTTCTTCGCCAGCTTGGTGCCCTGGTACGGGGTGTCCTCCTTCTGCTGGGTGACCTTCGCGGCGGTGGAGTCACCGCCGGAGGAGCCGCAGGCGGACAGCGTCAGGGCGGCGGCCAGCGCGAGGGCGGCCGCGCCGGCCAGGCGGGTGGTGCGGGCGGTACGGGGCATGCGTGCGTGATCCGATCGTGCGCGGTGGACCGCCGACGGGGCCGGACCCGGGGTGCGGGTACGGCGGGAGTGCGGCCGTACGGCCTGGGTACGGCCCCGTCGGCGCGGGGGTCAGGAGGCGGAGCCGCCGTTCTTGCGGCGCAGGCCGAGCACGCCGACGGCGGTGCCGATCACGCCGACCACGATGCCGACCACACCGAGGGTGCGGGCGGTGGAGTCGCTGCTCTTGCTGCCGCCGTCGGAGGCGGCGGCGTGGTCCGAGCTGCCGCCGTGGGCGTCGGCGGCCGGGGAGGCGGTGACGCCGTGGTCGTCCCCGCCCGCGGCGGCCTTGGTGAGCTTCAGGACCGGGGCCGGGTGGGCCGGCTCGGGCTGGCCGTCCTTGGACTCGTCGATCCAGCGGACGACATCGCCGTTGTCGTAGGTCTGCAGGGCCTTGAAGACCATGCTGTCGGCGTCGGTCGGCAGCGGGCCGAGCGAGACCCGGAACTCCTGGAACTGCCCGGGGGAGACCTTGGTGCCGGCGTCGGCGGTCCAGGTGATCTTGGAGACGGCCTCGTTGACGTCGCTGCCGTGCACCTTGATCGGCTTGTCGAGCTTGGACTTCTCCAGGGTGGCGGTCCAGCCCGGCAGCGGCAGGGTCCGGACCGACGCCAGCGGGTGGTCCAGCGGGAGGTTGACCTCCAGCTTCACGGTGCTCGCGGTGTCGCTCTCGTTCGGCACCCGGAAGTCGACGGCCGTGTAGCCACCCTGGGCGGCCGAACCCGGGTTCACGGTGACGTGCGCGAAGGCCGGACCGGCCAGCGCCACCACGGAGGCGGCGGCGGTCAGGGCGACGGCGGCGAGACGACGGGCGGGAAGGGAACGCATGATGCGGGTCTCCGATCGGAGCTGGGCGGCAGGCCGGGACCGGGCGACGGACTGAACCGCGCCTCGGCGGTACCTCGGTGGTGCCGCGCGTGGGGACGTGTGGGGCAGAGCCTCGGGGCCGGACCCGGTGGTCGGGAAACGGCCCGGACGGTGCGCACACCGCGACCCGGCACGGCCCGCAGGCCGCCGGAAGACGCGGATCAGTACGCGAAGGCCCCGCACGGCGGTCCACGTCGCACCACGCTGTGCCGCAGCACGGCACCCGCCGGAAGCGGACGCTCCCCGCCCCGGACCCCGAACCGGCGGACCGGACCGGCCACCCCGAACAGACCCCGCAGCACCGCGGCCACCAGCGCGAACACCGACCGCAGCGGCGCCGCCCAGTGCTCCCGCGCCGCCGACGCGGCCACCCGCAGCAACCGCCACAGCGCCGCCTCGCCCCGCCGCAGCCACCAGCCCGCCACCAGCGCGGCGACCAGGTGCCCGGCCAGCATCGACGGCGTCATGCCGAACACGCCGCCCTGCCACCACGGCGCGGCGGCGAACGCGTGCGGGTCCAGGCCCGCCGAGGAGACCAGCTGCTCCGGGGACGGGCCGCCGGGCAGGCCGAGCAGCGTGCCCGGGTGGGCCTCGTTGCAGATCAGCCGGCCGGCCACCTGCGGAACGGTCAGCGGACCGGAGCCGCCGTGGTGCATGCCGGACATACCGGACATGGCGGTGAAGCCGTGGCCACCGAGGCTGTGGAAGAGGAAGTGCAGTCCGAGCTGCCCCGCGGCCAGCGCCCCGGCGATGCCGGCCAGCGAACGCTCCCGTCCACCGCAGGCCACCGCGAGCGCCAGCACCGCGACGAAACCCGCCGCCAGCGCGGTCGGCGGAACGTTCCCGCCACCGGCCACGGCGTGCCCGGCGGCCGCTATCAGCGTGCAGAAAAGCGCGAACGGGACGGCCCGGGCAAGCCGCAGGTCCCAGGCGGCGGACCCCGCCGGCTGGGCCGGTCCGGGGGCGCCCGGGAACGGGGCGGCAGCGAGGGCAGGCATGGCCGGGCCATCCTCTCATTGCGTACGCCGGCGACACGGGCAGGGTGGGAAATCCCTACGAATGCCCCTTTCGGCGGCGGCGTGCAGGCCCCCGTGTGCGCCGCGGCGCACAGACCCCGTCCCCCAGTCCATCCGCCGAACGGGCGGTAGCGGCCCCCGTGCACGGTTCACCGCCGAATCGCCCGGAGATACCTAGTTGTATGTGGAGCCGCAGCCAGGAGGGACCTCCCGTGGACATCTGGTGGACTCTGCACCTCAAGCGCGACCCGGCCAGCGTCCCGCTGGCCCGGCGCATCCTGCTCGGTGCCATGGCGACGGCGGGCGTCGACCCGCAGATCGCCGACGACCTCGGCGTCGCCCTCAGCGAGGCCTGCGCCAACGCCGTCGAGCACGGCGCCACCGGGCGGCCCGACGACGGCTTCCAGGTCACCGCCTCGATCAGCGGCGACCGACTGCGGATCGAGGTCACCGACTCCGGCCCCGGCCTGCCCGCCCCCGCCGCCCCGCCGGTCCGGCGCCCCGCTGCCGCCGCCCCGACCCGCCCGGCCGCCACCGGCCGCGGGCCCCACCGCTCCCGCCGCGGCCGCGCCACCGTCCCGGCCCGCGTCCTCACCGGCCACCGCCCCCGCCGCGACTACCACCCGTACGACACCCACGTCCTCCCCTGCGGCCCCACGCCCCCCACCCTCCGCCCGGTCGACCTCGACACCCTCCCCGACCTCACCGCCGAATCCGGCCGCGGCCTCTTCCTCATCCACGCCCTCACCGACCACGTACAACTCCGCAACCACCCCCTGCGGGGGGCGATCGTGAGCTTCGACAAGATCCTCAAGTGGCAGGACGGCGCGCTGCTGCGGGCGTCCTGAGGGTGCGGCCGGGGAGACGCCGAGGGGCGCGGACCTGGGTGGCTGCGCCCCTCGGGGGTGAGTCGGGGTGGGATCAGCCGTGGGCGCCGGCCTTGCGGCGGCGCAGGACGAACAGGGTGCCGGCGCCGGCGGCGAGGACGGCCGCGCCGCCGAGGGCGATCGGCAGGGTGTCGGAGCCGGCGCCGGTCTCGGCCAGGTGCGGGCCGCCCGCCGAGGGCGAGGCGGAGACGGCGACGGCCGGGGTGGTGGCGGCCGTGGTGGCGCCGCCGGTCGCGGCGACGCGGAACTCGCCCAGGTAGTCGTCGAGGAACTGCGTGCAGGCCTGCGGCTTGTTGTTGGCCGGGGTGGGCACCTTGTCGTTGTCGAAGGCGTCCGAGCCGGCCTCGTAGTTCGCGCCGTACTTTCCGACCGGGGCCTTGGCGGTCGCGGCTATCCGGACCTTGTAGGTGACCTTCTCGCCCTTGGCCAGTTTGAAGTCGGCCACCCGGAGGGCCCGGTCGTCGAGCTTGGCGGGCTTCCAGCCGGAGCCGGTGTCCAGCTGGACGTCGAAGAACTCGGTGCTCCACTGGACCGGAGCGGCCCCGTCGAACTCGTCGGTGACGTAGAGGCTGTTGTGGATGACCGGCAGGTCGACGCCGCTCTTGTTCTCCCAGGTCATGGTCATCTCGGCGGCCGGGCCGCCCTTGACCAGGGTGGTGCCGTACAGGCCGGTGCCGGTGACCTTGAGCAGGGAGCTCTGGTAGACGCCGCCGTGGCAGCGGTTGTCGGCGGTCGGCGTGGGGGCCGGCAGGGTCGGGAGGTTCGTCGGCTTGCCGGTGGCCGGTGGGGCCGGCGGGGCCGGGGTGGTCGCGGCGGTGCTCGGCGGGCCCGAGGGGGTGGCCGGGGCGGTCGCGGCGGCGCTCGGGGTCGGGGCGACTCCGACGGCGCCGGCGGTGGCGGCGCCGATCGTGGCGCCGAGCGAGAGCGCCACCAGCGTGGACGTGGCCAGAAGGCGGGAAGAGCGCACGGTGAGGGCTTCCAGTTCGGTGAAATATGGCTGAAATCAGGCGACTTCGGGCTTCGGCAGGGCCATCGGCGCTGGTCGCGCCCGCGCACCTTATCCGGCCATGGTGGCCGGATTTCGCCCAGGGGCCGGACGGTCCTGCGGCAGGCGGCGGAGAACCTCGGCGGGTTCCCCGGTGGCGGCGCGAAAGGCCTGGCGGAGGCTCCGGTTGCCGGGGCTGGGAGGGGGTCGGACGATGGGGGGCATGATGCACCAGATGCGAGCCGAGTACGGCGCCGGCGGCGCGGCCGAGGGCGTGCGGCTGTGGCACGTGGTCCGGGGCGAGGAGAGCGTGGCCATGTGCGGCCGGGAGCTCGATCCGCAGGCGCCGGTGCGGGAGGCGGTGGACTGGGGGAGGACCCCGGAGCTGTGCTGCCACACCTGCGGGGCGTACTTCCTGCGCGAGGCGCCGTACCTGGCGGCCGAGCACCCGTAGACCCGGTCTACTGTGCCCGGTATGGATGAACCCCCCGTCCGGCCGCGGTCGTTGACCCGCGAGGTCGCCGCGCTGCGTGCCGGGGAGCCGGGGCTGCCCGAGTACGTCGACCGCTTCTGCACGCTGCTCGAGCGGGTGGACCCGCTGATCCACGCGTTCGTGCCGGAGCCCGGGCGGCACGACCGGTTGCGGGCGCAGGCGCGGGAGCTGGCGGCGCGGTACCCGGTGCCGGACGGGCGGCCGCCGCTGTACGGGGTGGCGGTGGGGGTCAAGGACATCGTGCACGTGGACGGGCTGCCCACGCACGGGGGGTCGGCGCTGCCGCCCGGGGTGCTGGCCGGGCCGCAGGCCGCGGTGGTGGACCGGCTGCGCGCGGCGGGGGCGCTGGTCGCGGGCAAGACGGTGACCGCCGAGTTCGCCGCGAGCGCCCCGGGCCCGACCCGCAACCCGCACCACCCGGGGCACACCCCGGGCGGCTCCAGCAGCGGTTCGGCGGCGGCGGTCGCGGCGGGGCTGGTGGCGCTCGCGGTCGGCACCCAGACCGTCGGCTCGGTGATCCGCCCGGCCGCGTACTGCGGGGTGGTGGGGTTCCGGCCGACGTACGGGCGGATCCCGATCGACGGCGTGCTCCCGAACGCGCCGAGCTTCGACACCCTGGGGGTGTTCACGGCCGACCTGGCGGGCGCGGAGCTGGCGGCCGCGGTGCTCTGTGACGACTGGCGGCCGGTGGCGGGGGGCCCGGGGCCGGAGCCGGTGCTCGGGGTGCCGGACGGGACGTACCTGGAGCACGCCGAGCCGGCCGCGCTGCGCGCCTTCGAGGAGCAGCTGGAGCGGCTGGCGCGGGCCGGGTTGAGGGTGCGCCGGGTCGAGCTGTTCCCGGACTTCGCCGAGGTGAGGCGGCAGTTGCAGGCCGTCAACCGGTTCGAGCTGGCCCGCAGCCACGCCGACTGGTTCGCCCGGTTCGGCGGCCTCTACCGGCCGGAGACGGTGGCGAGCATCCGGGTCGGCCAGGGCGTCGCGCCCGAGGACCGGGCGGCCGCGCTGCGGTTCCGGGAGCGGCTGCGCGAGCGGGTGGACGGGGCGGGAGCGGCGGCCGGGGTGGACCTGTGGCTGGCGCCCTCGGCGACCGGCGGGGCGCCGGAGGGGCTGCACAGCACCGGGGACGCGGTGATGTCGCTGCCGTGGAGCTTCCTCGGGCGGCCGGCGCTGAGCCTGCCGGCCGGACGGACCCGGGACGGGCTGCCGCTGGGCCTCCAGGTGGTCGGCGCGGCCGGTGAGGACGAGCGCCTCCTGCTCCGATCCGCCCTGCTGGAGCGGGTGTTGGCGGAGGGTTAGGCGAGCGCCGGGTCGGCCGGATCGGCGGCCTCGGCGCACAGCAGGCGCAGCAGGAGGCGGTCGGCCCGCTCGTACGGCGGCTCGACCTGGTGGTCACCCGCGGGCTCGGCCACCGCCGGATTATCGCGGAACCGGCCGTCGTTGATCAGGTGATCGGATTCCTGTCCGCCGACCTGGAGGTCACCGTCGTATGAAGCTCGTCGAATTACACGCACAGTCCATGGAGTTGGCCGCCGACGTGGTGGACGCGGTACGGCCCGAGCACCTGGACCTGCCCACCCCGTGCGCGGACTGGACGCTGCGTCAGCTGCTGGAGCACTGCGTCGGCCAGCACCAGGGGTTCGCGGCGGCCGCCCGCGGCGCCGGGCCCGACCTCGCCCTGTTCGCGGACGCCCCGCTCGGCGCCGACCCGGCGGGCGCCTTCCGCCGGACCGGCCTCGACCTCGGCGCCGCCTTCCGCGAGGCGGCCGCCGCCGACCGGGCGCTCTGGCTCCCGGAAATCCGCGACGGCGGCCCGTTCCCGCTCGCGCAGGCGGTCGGCTTCCACCTGCTCGACACCCTCGTGCACGGCTGGGACGTCGCGGCCACGCTCGGCACCGGGGCGGGCCTCGTCGCGGCGGTGGACGGCGACGAGGCGCTGATCGCTGCGCTGCTGGCGGTGACCGAGGCCGTTCCGGACACCCCGGAGGCCCGGGCGCCCGGCCGGGCCTTCCGCCCGGGCCTGCGACCGGGAACCGGGCCGGGCCGGTTCGAGCGCGCCCTGGCGCTGCTCGGCCGCGATCCGGCCTGGAACGGGCAACTCGGGAACGGGTAGCCCGGCAGCGGGTGGCTCGGCAGCGGGTGACTCAGGAACGGGTGGCTCGGGAACGGGCGGCTGGGGGGCTTTCGTCGCGCTGCTCGTCGGGGAAGCGCGGTCCGCCGATCAGGAAGAGCAGTGCGGCGGTCGGAAAGCCGAGCGAGGCGGCCAGCAACACGATGAACTGCCAGAACATCTTCCGCTCCTCGTCAGTCACGGGCCGCCCGGGCACCCGAAGGTGATCCCAAACCTGACCCGCCCCGATTGGCCGAATTGTCCGGTCACTTCCCGACGGTATGGCCGAATCGCCCCGGCTGCCACCGGACGTCGCGCCCGGGCCCGCGCCGCACCGGCGCACGGGTCTGGGCGCGGGCCGGGGGCGGCGTCCACACTGTCGGGATGCAGCTACAGCTCGCAGGGGAAGCACGGCGGCCCGACCGCGAGAGTGAGGACTTCGCGGCGGCCTCGCCGGAGGCGCTGGTCCTGCTGGACGGCGCGAGTTCGCCGGCCGGCCTGGAGTCCGGGTGCCGGCACGGGACGGCCTGGTACGTGCGTCGGTTGGGTGTGCACCTGCTCGCCCGGCTCACCGACCGGGCGGACCGCTCGATCACCGAGTGCCTGGCCGACGCCATCGTGGAGACGGCCGCGCTGCACGGCGGCCGTTGCGACCTGGCGCATCCCAACACGCCCGCCGCGATGGTGGTCGCGGCCCGCAGACACGGCGAGACGCTGGAGTACCTGGTGCTCGGCGACTCGCTGCTGGTCCTGGAGTTCAAGGACGGCCCGCCGAAGGTGATCGGGGACAACCAGCGCTTCCCCGGCGGGGAGGGGCTGCGCCGCCAGGTCTGGTCGACCGTCCCCGGCTCGGCCGAGCGGGCCGCGCTGCACCTGGAGTACGCGCTGGCCGTCCGTGCCGCCCGCAACCGGGGCAACGGCCCGTGGATCGCGGCCGCCAGCCCGCGCGCCGCCGAGCACGCCGAGACCGGCTTCGTCCGGCTCGACCGGCTGCACGCGCTGGCCGCCCTCACCGACGGCGCCTCCCGCTTCACCGAGCGCTTCGGGCTGGGCAGTTGGGGCGACGCCCTGCGGTTGCTCGCCGAGTCGGGCCCGGGCGAGCTGATCGCCCAGGTCCGCGCGGTGGAGCGGGCGGACGCCGCCTGCGAGCGCTGGCCGCGCGGCAAGACGCACGACGACGCCTCGGCCGTGTACGCGCTGCTGTAGACCCCGCACACAGCCAGCCGGGCCGCGAGAACGGCGGGAACGGCCGGGACAGCAGAACGGCAGAACGGCGGGGACAGCAGAACGGCAGAATGGCGGGGACAGCAGAACGGCAGAACGGCGGGGGGGGGGCCCGGGGGGGGGGGGGCCCCCCCCCCCCCCGCGGGGGGCCGCCCCCGGCCCCCGAA
>NZ_JBVIRL010000003.1:425053-576972 GCF_055576085.1 Kitasatospora sp. NPDC033851
CCCGGCGGGCCCAGCCCACCGCAACCCCGGGGGGGACCCCCCACGGGATGAGGGGGGGGTCCCCCCCACGGCATTACGGGGGGGGGGCCCGCTGGTGCCCCGGGCGCCCCCCCCCTCCGGGTCGGTGCCCGGACCTGTCCGCCTTACCTGCCGGAGGCCGGGACGGTGCCGAGGCGGCCGGCCTGGAAGTCCTCCATGGCCTGCTGGAGTTCGCGGTGGCTGTTCATCACGAACGGTCCGTACCAGGCGACCGGCTCGCGGATCGGCAGGCCGCCGAGCAGTACGACCTCGAAGTTGGGGTTGCGGGAGTCCTGGTTCTCGTCGGCGCGCAGGGTGATCGAGTCGCCGTCGCCGAACAGGACCGCCTGGCCCCTGTGGAACGGGCGCCGCTCCTGGCCGGCCGAGCCCTTGCCCGCCAGGCCGTAGGCGAGGGCGTTGAAGTCGGAGCGCCAGGGCAGGGTGACCTGGGCGCCGGGGCTCACCGAGGCGTGGATCATGGTGATCGGCGTGTGGGTGGCACCGGGTCCCTGGTGGCCGTCGAGCTCGCCGGCGATCACCCGGAGCAGGGCGCCGCCGTCCTCGGTGCTGAGGAGCTTGACGCTGCCGCCGCGGATGTCCTGGTACTTCGGGGCGATCATCTTGTCCGAGGCGGGCAGGTTCACCCACAGCTGGAGGCCGTGGAAGAGGCCGCCGGACATCACCAGCGACTCCGGCGGGGTCTCGATGTGCAGCAGGCCGGAGCCGGCCGTCATCCACTGGGTGTCGCCGTCGGTGATGACGCCGCCGCCGCCGTGCGAGTCCTGGTGCACGAAGGTTCCGTCGATGATGTAGGTGACGGTCTCGAAGCCGCGGTGCGGGTGCCAGGGGGTGCCCTTGGGCTCGCCGGCCGCGTAGTCCACCTCGCCCATCTGATCCATCATGATGAACGGGTCGAGGTACTTGGTGTCGATCTTGGCGAAGGCGCGGCGGACGGGGAAGCCCTCGCCCTCGAAGCCCTCGGGGGCGGTGACCACGGTGCGGACCGGGCGGGCGCTCGTGACGGCAGCGTCCGGCGTGGTGACGCGGGGAAGGGTCAGCGGGTTGTCGACGGTCACGGCGGGCATGTCGGCCTCCTTCGAGGGGGGTTCTTCGGCCTACGTGCACGAGGTTAGTTCAATCCTCAACAACAAGCAAGTTGAAAATTGAACTATGTAGGGACGGAGGAGCGCGGGCTCCTCTTCCTTACAGGGTGGACTAGCCGTACATCCGGCGCATGGTGAAGTCGACCATCTGCTCGACGGCCTTGGCGTCGAACACCATCCGGTGCTCGCCCTCCATGTCCAGCGCGAAGCCGTAGCCGGTCGGCAGCAGGTCCAGGACCTCGGCGCCGGTGACGGTGAAGTGCTTGGAGTCCTTGCCGGCGTAGCGGCGCAGCTCCTTCAGCGAGCTGAACATCGGGATCACCGGCGTCGGGGTGTTGTGCAGTGCGAGGAAGCCGGGGCGTTCGCCGCGCGGGCAGTGCACCTTCGAGGTGATGAAGATCGCCTGGAAGTCCTCGACCGCCATCGAGCCGGTGGTGAAGGCCCGGACCGCGTCCGCCAGCGAGGGCGGGGAGGGTTCGGGGTAGAGCGACTGCTGGTCCGTCTGTGCCTGCGCGCCGTAGGCGTCCGGTCCGGGCATGCCGTTCATGCCCGGCTGCGGTCCCGCCTGCTGCTGGTAGGGGTCGCCCGGGTATGCGTTCTGGTCATATCCGTACACACGGACAGGCTAGCGGGAGCGCACCCGCCCGCGCTGGCGCCGATCCTGACAAGGAGTGGTCGCCGGGACTGTGGGACGTGACCACGTTCATAGCGGATTCACCGTCGAGGGCTTGCCCAAGTTACCGCTGGGTAGCATCATGATGCCTACTGGTGGGTACGGGACGCCGGAACGCGGCGGTCTCCCGGAAGCGACGAACCGGAGAAAACGGCCATGGGTCACTACAAGTCCAACCTGCGTGACGTGGAGTTCAACCTCTTCGAGGTGTTCGGCCGCGAGCAGGTCTACGGCACCGGACCGTTCGCGGACATGGACGTCGAGACCGCGAAGAACATCCTCAGCGAGATCTCGCGCCTGGCCGAGAACGACCTCGCCGCGTCCTTCACCGACACCGACCGCAACCCGCCGGTCTTCGACCCGGAGACCAACACCGCGCCGATCCCGGCCGCGTTCAAGAAGAGCTACCAGACCTTCATGGACGCCGAGTGGTGGCGCCTGGGCATCCCGGAGTCGATCGGCGGCCAGGTCACCCCGAACTCGCTGATCTGGGCCTTCGCCGAGCAGATCCTCGGCTCGAACCCGGCCATCTGGATGTACTCCTCCGGCCCGGCCTTCGCCGGCGTCATCGCCGAGGAGGGCACCGAGGCGCAGCTCGAGGTCGCCAAGCGGATGACCGACCGCCTGTGGGGCTCCACCATGGTCCTCACCGAGCCCGACGCGGGCTCCGACGTGGGCGCCGGCCGCACCAAGGCGATCCAGCAGGAGGACGGCTCCTGGCACATCGAGGGTGTGAAGCGCTTCATCACCTCGGGCGAGCACGACATGTCCGAGAACATCATCCACATGGTGCTGGCCCGCCCCGAGGGCGGTAAGCCGGGCACCAAGGGCCTGGGCCTCTTCATCGTCCCGAAGTTCGACTTCGACTGGGAGACCGGCGAGCTCGGCGAGCGCAACGGCGTCTACGCCACCAACGTCGAGCACAAGATGGGCCTCAAGGCCTCGAACACCTGCGAGATGACCTTCGGCGCCAAGCACCCGGCCAAGGGCTGGCTGCTCGGCGACAAGGTCGACGGCATCCGCCAGATGTTCAAGATCATCGAGTTCGCCCGCATGATGGTCGGCACGAAGGCCATCGCCACCCTCTCCACCGGCTACCTGAACGCGCTGGAGTACGCCAAGGAGCGCGTGCAGGGCGCCGACATCTCGCAGTTCCTGGACAAGACCGCCCCGCGCGTCACCATCACCCACCACCCGGACGTGCGCCGCTCGCTGCTCACCCAGAAGGCCTACGCCGAGGGCATGCGCGCGCTGGTCCTGTTCACCGCGTCCACCCAGGACGACATGATGGCGGCCAAGCTGCGCGGCGAGCAGGACGAGGCCGCCGAGCGCCTGAACGACCTGCTCCTGCCGATCGTCAAGGGCTACGGCTCGGAGAAGTCCTACGAGCAGCTCGCCCAGTCCCTGCAGACCTTCGGTGGCTCCGGCTACCTGCAGGAGTACCCGATCGAGCAGTACATCCGCGACGCCAAGATCGACACCCTGTACGAGGGCACCACCGCCATCCAGGGCCAGGACTTCTTCTTCCGCAAGATCGTCAAGGACGGCGGCCAGGCGCTCACCGCGCTGTCCGAGCAGATCCAGAAGTTCCTCGGCTCCGCCGCCGGCGGCGACGCCCTGGCCGCCGAGCGCGAGCTGCTCGCCAAGGCCGCGGGCGACCTGGAGGCCATCGTCGGCAAGCTGCTCGCCGACCTGACCTCGGTCGAGCAGGACGTCAAGAACATGTACAAGGTGGGCCTCAACACCACCCGCCTGCTGATGGTCTCCGGCGACGTCGTCGTCGGCTGGCTGCTGCTGCGCCAGGCCGTGGTGGCCCTCGCCAAGCTGGAGGCCGGCGCCTCGGAGAAGGACATCCCCTTCTACCAGGGCAAGGTCGCGGCGGCCCGCTTCTTCGCCAAGAACGTCCTGCCGACCGTCACGCCGCAGCGCGTGATCGCCGAGGGCATCGACAACGAGATCATGGAGCTGGCGGAGGAGGCCTTCTAAGGCCTTCCTGCACCTTCTGACTGCCTGACGAAAACCCTCACACCGAAGGGCCCGGCTGCCACCGGGCCCTTCGGTGTGTCCCGGCCCTTTTCCCGGGCGCTTTCCCCGGGCGCTTTTCGCCGGTGCTTTCCTCCGTGCTCTTCCTCCGTGCTCTTCCGCGGTGCTTTGCTGCGGTGCTCTCCCCGGTGGCCGTCGGCTTCACGGCCTGCTGACCGTACGCGACCAGGGAGTATCCGCCCGGCGGGCGGCGCGTGTTGCGGGTCGTTCACGGTTGTGTCCGGGTTGAGAGCTTCCGAATGCCCTGTCCGTGTACGGGCATATGCTCAACGTGCGAAGTCGACTCCCCATCCGGCTTCGGCCCTCCCTCAACCCAGGAGCAGTATGTCGACCGCCGCCCGCCAGGCTTTTTTCGACCGGACGCACAGCGACGATCTGATCGCGTTCCTCGGCACCTCGCCGTCCCCGTACCACGCGGTCGCGAGCGCCGCGGAGCGGCTGGAGAAGGCGGGCTTCCGGCAGGTCGCCGAGACGGACGCCTGGGACGGCGCCGCCGGCGGGCGGTACCTGATCCGCGGCGGCGCACTGATCGCCTGGTACCTGCCGGAAGGGACGGGCCCCGAGACCCCGTTCCGGATCGTCGGCACCCACACCGACTCGCCCAACCTGCGGGTCAAGCCGCTGCCTGACACCGGCTCGGCCGGCTGGCGGCAGGTCGCCGTGGAGATCTACGGCGGCGTCCCGCTGAACACCTGGCTGGACCGGGACCTCGGCATCTCCGGCAGACTCGCGCTCAAGGACGGCACCGCCCGGCTCGTCCAGTTGGACGAGCCGCTGCTGCGCGTGCCGCAGCTCGCCATCCACCTGGACCGCCAGGTCAACGAGGGCATGAAGCTCGACAAGCAGCGCCACCTCACCCCGATCTGGGGCCTCGGCCCGGTCGACGAGGGCTCCCTGATCTCCTACGTCGCCGAGCGGGCCGGCCTGGCCGCCGCCGACGTGGTCGGTTGGGACCTCATGACGCACGACGTCCAGCCCGCCTCCTACCTGGGCCGCGACCGCGAACTGCTGGCCGGCCCGCGCCTGGACAACCTGCTCTCGGTGCACGCCGCCACCGCCGCGCTCGCCGCCGTCGCCACGGCCGACGGCGCCGCCGAGCTGCCGTACATCCCGGTCATGGCCGCCTTCGACCACGAGGAGACCGGCAGCGAGTCCGACACCGGCGCGCAGAGCCCGCTGCTCGGCAACGTCCTGGACCGCACGATCCACGCCCGCGGCGGCACCCCGGAAGACCGCGTCCGGGCGCTCGCCGGCACCGTCTGCCTCTCCTCGGACATGGGCCACGCCGTCCACCCGAACTACAGCGAGCGGCACGAGCCGGGCCACCACCCGATGCCCAACGGTGGGCCGATCCTCAAGGTCAACGTCAACAACCGCTACGCGACCGACGGCGTCGGCCGGGCGGTGTTCGCGGCCGCCTGCGAGAAGGCGGGCGTGCCGTGGCAGACCTTCGTCTCCAACAACGCGATGCCCTGCGGAACGACGATCGGCCCGATCACGGCGGCGCGCCTGGGCATCAAGACCGTGGACTGCGGCATCGCGGCGCTCTCCATGCACTCGGCGCGCGAGCTGTGCGGCGCGGAGGACCCGTACCTGCTGGCGAGCGCGATCAAGGCCTTCCTGGAGGGCTGAGCACCTCCGGTACGACAGGGGCCCGGCTTGCGAGCCGGGCCCCGTGTCGTCCGGTCGTCCGGGCCCCGTGTCGTCCGGGGGCTACTCCATCCCGGCCAGGACCAGCGGGAGGCGGCGGGCACCGCCGGCGACCAGCTTCACCGGCACGCCCCAGTCCTGCTGGTGCACGTGGCAGGCCGGGTACTCGATCTCCGGGTCGTCGTCGCAGGAGGCCGCCATCGCCGAGACGTGCAGCACGCCCTCGGCGACCTCGTCGGAGAGCACCAGCTCCCGGGAGAGGTCGCTGTCCGCGCCCCCACCGGAGACCAGCAGCTCCGGCGGGGTCGCGCTGACCAGCAGCCGGGTGGACGGGCCGTAACGCTCGTCCAGCTTCTGGCCGCTCGGCGCCGAGAAGACCACGTCCAGCCGGAAGGCGCCCGGCGCGACCTCGGTGGCCGCGCGCTGGGTGCGGTGCGCCACCGACTCGACCCGCACCGCCTCCTCCGGCAGCCGCAGCCTGGTCAGCCGGTGCCGGGCCGACTCGACCACCACGATGTCGCCGTCCACCAGCACCGCCCCGGAGGGCTCGCGCAGGTCGGTGGCCAGCGTGCTGACCTCGCCGGTCGCCGGGTCGTAGCGGCGCAGCGCGTGGTTGTAGGTGTCGCTGACGGCCACCGAGCCGTCCGGCAGCACGGTGACGCCCAGCGGGTGCTGGAGCAGGGCCTGGTCGGCCGCGCCGTCGCGGTGGCCGAAGTCGAACAGGCCGGTGCCGACGGCGGTTTGGACCGTCTTGGTTTCACGTGAAACCGAACGCAGCGCCGAGGTCTCGGAGTCGGCGACCCAGAGCCGCTCGCCGTCCGCGGAGACCGCGAGGCCGGACGGCTGGGCGAACCAGGCCTCGGCGACGGGCCCGTCCACCAGACCCTCGTTGGTGGTGCCGGCCGCGACGCCGACCTCGCCGGCCGCCGGGTCGTACGCCCACAGCTGGTGCACGCCCGCCATCGCGATCCACACCCGGCCGTCGAACCAGGCGACGTCCCACGGCGAGGAGAGGTCCACCTCGCGGGCCGGGCCCTCGGTGGGCGAGCCCTGCCACCACTGGCGGCCGGTGCCGGCCAGCGTGGTCACACTGCCGTCGGCCAGCCGCAGGCCGCGCAGGGCGTGGTTGACGGTGTCGGCCACGACCACGTCGTACTCCGAGCCCTCCGGCAGCAGCGCCAAGCCCTGCGGCTCGCTGAACCGGGGGCTGCTGCCGTCCACCAGGCCCCGCTGCCCGTCGCCGATCCGGCGCACCACCGTCTCGCCGTCCTCGGCCAGCTCCACCAGCGAGTGATGGCCGGAGTCGGCGACCAGGAAGTGCCCGTTCGGCAGCCGCACCGCCTTGCCGGGGAACCTGAGATCCCCCGCGGTCGGCTCCGGCGCCACGTACGGGCCGTCGCCACGGCGCAGCGTGCCCTTCGCGGCGTGCTCGGCCTCCAGCTCCTCGACCAGGCGGGCGATCGCGTGGGCGTGCCCCTCACCGGCGTGCTGGGCGACCACGTACCCCTCCGGGTCGATCACCACCAGCGTCGGCCAGGCCCGCACCGCGTACTGCTTCCAGGTGGCCAGCGCCGGATCGTCCAGCACCGGGTGGTGCACCTCGTACCGGGCGACGGCGTCCACCACGGCCTGATGGTCGGCCTCGTGCACGAACTTCGGCGAGTGCACCCCGACGATCACCACCGTGTCGCGGTGCTTCTCCTCCAACTCCCGCAGCTCGTCCAGGACATGGAGACAGTTGATGCAGCAGAAGGTCCAGAAGTCCAGGACGGTGATCTTGCCCCGGAAGTCGGCGAGCGTGAGCTCCTTGCCGCCGGTGTTCAACCAACCGCCTGCCCCGACCAGCTCGGGGGCGCGTACACGTGCACGAGATGCCATAACCCCATCAAACCGCATCGCACCTGCCCGCATTCCGGAGCGGGCGGACCCCTGCGTCACAACCTCACCGGCGGGTGAGGTCGGCCTGCCAGCGGGTTTCGCCGTCCTGGGTGCGGGCGGTGGGGTGCAGGCCGAGGGCGGTTGCGACCCTGGCGGAGGCGTGGTGGTCGGGGTGGATGTGGGCGACGGCGGTGGTGACGCCGGCGGCGGTGAGGTGGTCGAGCAGAGCGCGGGTGGCCTCGGTGGCCAGGCCGCGGCGCTGCCAGGGGGTGCCGACCACCCAGGCGAGTTCGGCTTCGTCGGGGCGGACGGTGGCCTGCACGTAGCCGAGGAGGGCGCCGTCGGCGCGCAGCCGCAGGACCCAGTTGCCCCACTGCTCGGCCGGGTCGGGGGAGCCGGCGGCGAGCCGGGCGCAGCGGGCGTGCATCTCCTCCGCGGTGGCCGGGCGGCCGCCGGTGAAGGCGTGCAGGGCCGGGTCGGCGAGTGCGGCCGCCAGTTCCTCGGCGTGCTCCGGGGCGATCGGCAGCAGGTCGAGGCGCTCGCTGTGCAACGGGACGGCGGTGGGGTCGGGGTGCATGGCGGTATTGAACGCGACCGGATGCCGCCGTGCGACGGGGTTTCCGGCGGGTGCTTCGTGGCGGTGCTTTTCGGCGGGCGGGGGAACAGGGTCGAATGGGGCCGACGTCAACACGGAGGAGGTTCCGCGGTGCGGTATCTGGTCAGGGAGAAGCTGTTCGCGGTCGGCGACGACTACTGGATCGAGGACGACCAGGGCCACAAGGCGTACCTGGTGGACGGCAAGGTGCTGCGGCTGCGGCACACCTTCGAGCTGAAGGACGCGCACGGCCGGGTGGTCGCGGTGGTGAAGGAGAAGATGCTCACCGTCCGCGACGCGATGAAGATCGAGGACGCCGAGGGCGAGGTGATCGCGACCGTCCGGGAGAAGCTGTTCACCCCGTTCCGCGACAAGTACCTGGTGGACCTGGCTTCCGGCGGCGAGCTGAAGATCCACGGCAACCTGATCGACAAGGACTACCGGGTCGAGAACGACCACGGCGACGAGCTGGCCCGGATCAGCCGCAAGTGGTTCCGGATCCGGGACACCTACGGGGTGGAGATCGCCGACGGCGCGGACACCGGCCTGCTGCTGGCCATCGCGGCCTGCGTCGACCACCTGGTGCACGAGGAGGACTGACCCGTCCCGCTTTCCGGATCCCCGGTCCGCCTCTCACCCGTGTGGGGTATCTTTTGCCAACCCTTGACCAGGCCGGTCAGGGGCTCTGACCAGCCGGTCGGGGCGTACGGCGAGGGCGGACCGGGGGCTGGAACCACGATGAACGACATCCTGCACGGGCTCGGCGCGGCGGCGGCCTACGGCGCCCTCGGGGTGGTGCTGCTGCTCCTCGGCGTCGGCCTGGTGGACCTGCTGACGCCCGGCAAGCTCGGCCACCAGATCTGGGTCGAACGCAACCACAACGCCGCGGTCCTGCTCAGCTCCGCGCTGCTCGGCATCGGCGGCATCGTCTTCACCGCGATCATGTACACCTACGCCGACTTCGCCAAGGGTCTGGTCTCGACGGCCTGTTACGGCCTGCTCGGGCTGGTGCTGATGGCCCTCGCGTTCTGGCTGGTGGACCTGCTGACGCCCGGCAAGCTCGGCGCCGTCCTGGTCGAGCCGGAGCCGCACCCGGCGGTGTGGGTGTCGGCCAGCTGCAACATCGCGGTGGCGGCGGTGGTGTCGGCCGCGATCGCGTAGCGGAACGGGAAAACACCGAACGGGAAAACGCGGGACGGAAGGCGCGGGGCAGGTCAGGCCGGGTACGGCGCCCGGCCCAGGACGTGCTCCCGTCCCCAGTCCCCCAGCGGCCCCAGCGCCGTGTTGAGGCGGCGCCCCGCCTCGGTCAGCGTGTACTCGACCCGGGGCGGCACCTCGTCGTACGCCTCCCGGTGCACGATGCCGTGCGCCTCCATCTCGCGCAGGTGCGCGGCCAGCACCTTCTCGGTGATCCCCGGCAGCAGCCGGCGCAGCTCGCCGAAGCGGCAGCTCGGGCGTTCGCCCAGGGCCCAGAGGATCGACACCTTCCACTTGCCGCCGATCACGTCCATCGCGGCGTCCGTCCCACAGATGTACGCCCCCGGCCTCGGCACGGTCGCCATGCCCACCCCTTCCGAACCCCTCGACCTGGATGCTCACTTCAGGGTAACCACCCACTTCGAAGTGCGTACTTGATCGTTCCCGGGGGCGGCGCGGAGGCTGACTCCCATGACGAACGAGCTCCTTGAGAACGCTCCCGAGACCGCCCCCGAGAATCCGTCCGAGCACGCGGTCAGGACCCCGCTCACCCTGCTCGGCCTCGGTGCCATGGGCACCGCACTGGCCGACGCCTGGCTCACCGCCGGGCATCCGCTGACCGTCTGGAACCGCACCGCCGCCCGCGCCGACGCGCTCGTCGGCCGCGGTGCCACGGTCGCCTCCACCGCCGCCGAGGCGGTCGCGGCGAACCGCCTGGTCGTCGTCTGCCTGCTCGACGACGCGTCCGTGGACGAGGCGCTGGCCGGCGTCGACCTGGCCGGCAAGGACCTGGTCAACCTGGTCACCAGCACCCCCGGGCAGGCCCGCACCCGCGCCGCCTGGGCCGCACGGCACGGTGCCCGCTACCTGGACGGCGGGATCATGGCCGTCCCGCCGATGATCGGCGTCCCGGCGGCCGGGCCGTACGTCTTCTACAGCGGCTCGTCGGAGCTGTTCGAGGAGCACCGGGCGGCCCTCGCCGCGCCCGCCGGCACCCGGTACGTGGGCGAGGACGCCGGGTACGCGGCCCTGCACGACGTGGCGCTGCTCAGTGCGATGTACGGCATGTTCGCCGGGGTCGCGCACGCCTTCGCGCTGTTCCGCGGCGAAGCCGTCGCGCCGGGCGACCTCGCGCCGCTGCTCGGCGACTACGTCACCGCGATGACCCGGACCATCGCCGGCACCGCGGTGCAGCTGGAGAGCGGCGACTACACCAAGGGCGTGGTGTCCAGTCTGGCGATGCAGGTGGCGGGCAAGGGCACGCTGCTGCGCACCGCCGAGGAGCAGGGGGTGAGTGCCGAACTGTTGGAGCCGTACTTCCGGTTGATGGAGCGGCGGTTGGAGGTCGGCAGCGGCGAGGAGGACCTGACCGGGGTCGTCGACCTGCTGCGACGGTGAAGGCCGGCCGGTAACGTACCGGCATGGCAGACCTTGAAGAACGCGCCGACGTCGTCGCGTCCGGCTCACGGCAGACCGGGGCGGGGGTGCTGGTCCGACCGCGCCGCGGTGACGACCTGGCCGACTGCGTCCGGGTGCTGGGCGACGTCCACAGCGCCGACGGCTACCCCGCCGACTGGCCCGACCGCCCCGCCTCCTGGCTCACCCCGGACGGCCTGCTCGCCGCCTGGATCGCCGAGTCGGACGGCCGGCTCGCCGGCCACGTCGGCCTCGCCCGCAGCGCCCCGGGCGACCTCGCCCCCGCCCGGTGGAGCCACCGCACCGGGGGCCGCCCGGAGCTCACCGCCGTCATCGGCCGCCTCTATGTCGCCCCCGGGGCGCGCGGCCACCACATCGGCGCCCGCCTCCTCGCCTGCGCCGTGACGCACGCGCGGGCGCTCGGCCTGCACCCGGTCCTCGACGTCCTGGCCACCGACACCGCGGCCGTCGCCCTCTACCGCCGTCTCGGCTGGGCCCACCTCGGCAGCGCCGACCAGCAGTGGCCCTCCGGCCGTACGGTCACCGTCCACTGCTTCGCCGCCCCGAGGGGATAGCGCCGGACCCCGCTCACCCGCCCGGCCGCGAGGGCCGGGCGGGCCGGGCGGGCCGGAGCGGCGCGGGGACGGGTCAGGCGGCCGGGCGGTCGGGGGCGGGGCGGCGGCGGAGGGCGGGGGTGGTGAGGGACGGGGCCTGCCAGGCGCCGTCGGCCTGGTAGAGGTCGGTGCCGGGCGGGACGATGGCGTCGATGCGGTCGAGGGTGGCGTCGTCCAGGACCAGGTCGGCGGCCTTGAGCGCGGATTCGAGCTGCTCCATGGTGCGCGGGCCGATGATCACCGAGGTGACCGCCGGGTGGGCCGCGGGGAAGGCGAGGGCCAGCTCGGGCAGGGTGCGGCCGAGCTCCTCGGCGAGGGCGGTGAAGGCCTCGACGGCTTCCAGCTTGGCGGCCGTGGTGGGCAGCGCCGGGTCGAAGCGGCCCGG
Organism: Kitasatospora sp. NPDC033851; assembly: GCF_055576085.1. NCBI lineage: Bacteria > Bacillati > Actinomycetota > Actinomycetes > Kitasatosporales > Streptomycetaceae > Kitasatospora > Kitasatospora sp. NPDC033851. The sequence goes on from NZ_JBVIRL010000003.1 coordinate 436,626, forward strand.
GTTGATGGCGGCGCGGCCCTGGGTGAGGTCCACCGGGCGGCCCTGGCGGTAGCGGCCGGTGAGGAAGCCGCCGGCGAGCGGGCCCCAGGTCAGCGCGCCCATGCCGAGCCGCTGGACCACCGGCAGCACGTCGCGCTCGACGCCTCGGGCGAGCAGCGAGTACGGCGGCTGCTCGGTGCGGAAGCGCGGCAGGGCGCGGCGCTCGGCGATGTGGTGGGCGTCCACCAACTGCTCGGCGGGGAAGGTCGAGCAGCCGAAGGCGCGGATCTTGCCGGCCCGGACGAGGTCGCCCAGGACGGACAGGGTCTCCTCGATGTCGGTGGTGTGGTCCGGCCGGTGGATCTGGTAGAGGTCGATCCAGTCGGTGCGCAGCCGGCGCAGGCTCTCCTCGACCTCGCGGACGATCCAGCGCCGCGAGTTGCCGCCCCGGTTGCGGCCCTCGCCCATCGGGAAGTGCGCCTTGGTGGCGAGCACGATCTCGTCGCGGTCGCCGCGCGCGGCCAGCGCCTTGCCGACGATCTCCTCGGACTCGCCCGCCGAGTAGATGTCGGCGGTGTCGATGAAGTTGATGCCCCGGTCGATCGCGGTGTCGATGATCCGGGCGCAGTCGTCGTGGTCGGGGTTGCCGATGTGGCCGAACATCATGGTGCCGAGGCAGTGGGCACTCACCTCGATGCCGGTGCCGCCGAGGACGCGGTAGCGCGTGGTCGTGCTCCCCCTGGTGGTGGGTCGGTGGTGCGTCAGTGGTGCCTCGGAGGCTAGGAGTTGGAGTGCGCTCCAAAGCAAGGGCGTCGCGCTCTCGTCCCCGCCGGGATCCCTCCGGCGGGGGAGCCGGATCCCCGTGCGGGGGGAGGCCCGGGCCCGGTGGTGCGGGCGAGCCTGTCGGCATGACGAGGAATGACGGATGGGCGGTCGCGGCCTGGGGCGTCGGCTACGCGGGCTACGGACTGGGGTGTGCGCTGACCGGGACGGCGCTGCTCGGTGTGCGCGGACTGGGGTGGGTAGTCGCCGGGGTCGGGGTGGCGGCGCTCGCGGCGGGGGTGGCGGTGGTGCGGCTGCGGCCGTCGGCGGGGCTCAGGCGGCTGCTGTGGCTGTTGTGCGGGCTGGCCGCGGTGGCGGCCTTCAGCCTGCTGATGGACGTGGTGACGCTGCTGTTCGGGCAGGGCGTGGACAGTGTCCCGGACACGGTGCACCGCGCGCTGGCGGCGTCCGGGGCGCTGCTGCTGGCCCGCACCGCCCGTACCCGGCGGCCCGACGGTGCCGTGCGGAGGACGGCACCGGCCCCGTCGGCGGCTCCCGCGACCGTCCAACTCGCGGCCTGGGCGGGGACCCTGGCCTTCGTGCCGTACGTGGTGATGAAGCTGATCTGGGCGCTCGGCGGCACTTTCGCGGGGGTCAGCGGCGCCGAGATGTACGCCGGGTACGTGCGCAACGGCTCCTCCGGGCTCTGGCTGGCGCTGGAGTCCTGGGGGCTGGACGGCACGGTGCTGCTGGCGGCGATCGGGGTGTTCCTGCTGTGGGGGCTGGTGCGGCCGTGGGGGCAGGTCTTCCCGCGCTGGACGCTTCCGCTGCGCGGCCGCCGCGTCCCGCGCTGGCTGCCGCTCACCCCGGCGCTGCTGGGCGCGGCGACGCTGGCGCCGTACGGGCTGGTCGGCCTCGGCTATCTGGCGCTGTGCGGTACGGGGGTGATCGGCATCCGGCAGGGCGAACTGGCCACGCCCGAGCAGGCGCTGCAGGTGGCGTGGGTGGGGATCTGCGCCTTCGCCGGGTACGGAGTGGCGCTGGCGCTGGCCGCCCGCTCGTACTGGCGGCGGACCGGCGGCTGAGCGGGGCGCTCTTCGGCGCCGGGTGTTTCGGTTTGCTGGGGTGGCAACAAAGCTTGCCGTTGTGGGGAGGGTGGTCGCAGCCTGGCGGTGGAGGTGAGCGCCATGCGGATGGGCGTGGCGGCCGCCTTCGCGCCGGACCGCGACCTCGCGCAGGAGGATCCCGGACGGGCGGTCGCGACCCTGCGGGACCGGCACGGCCGCGCGTCCGGCGCCGCGGTGCCCGCGTGAGCGGGGAAGCTTTCGTCAACCACGAACGGAGAGACCGGACATGACCTCGCAGCAGCAGCACCAGAAGCAGCACGGGCACGGGCACGGGCATGGCCACGGCCACGGGAACGTCCCCGCCGCCGACTTCGACTGGGACGCGCTCGCCGCGCACCTGGAGCAGGAGGCCGACCTGCGGGCCGCCGCGGTCACCGAGGCCGGGCGGTGGCTGTCCGGCCTGCACGGCAACGGGACGGGCGGGACGGACGGGACGGCCGGGCCGGACGGCACCGTACGGAGGGTCCTCGACGTCGGCAGCGGCCCCGGGGTGATCGCCGGACTGCTGGCGGATGTCTTCCCGGCGGCCGAGGTGGTGGCCGTCGACCAGTCGGCCGCCCTGCTGGAGCGCGCCCGGACCCGCTCCGGCGGCCGGCTGGGCACCCAGCAGGCCGATCTGCCCGCCGAGTTCGACAAGCTCGGCGAGGCCGACCTGATCTGGTCCGGCAACGCGATCCACCACCTGGGCGACCAGCAGGCCGCGCTCGCCTCGCTCGCCGGGGTGCTGCGGCCGGGCGGCCTGCTGGCCGTTGCCGAACGCGGCCTGCCCGCGCGCTACCTGCCCCGGGACTTCGGCCTCGGCCGGCCCGGATTCCAGGCCCGGCTGGACGCGGTCCACGAGGACGGCTTCAGCGCCATGCGGGCCGAACTGCCGGGCAGCACCGAGGAGATCGAGGACTGGCCGGCCATGCTGAAGCGCGCGGGGCTGACCCCGAGCGGCACCCGCACCTTCCTGGTCGACCGGCCCGCCCCGCTCGACCGCCCGACCCGCCGGTACCTGCACACCCAGCTCCGCCGCCTGCACGACCAGCTCGCCGACAGCCTCCTCCCGGAGGACCGCGGCACCCTCGAGGCCCTCCTCGACGAGGAGGCCCCCACCGGCATCCTCCGCCGCCCGGACGCCTTCTACCTCTCCGCCATGACCGTCCACACGGCCCGCAAGCCCTGAGGTCCGGGGGCCGGGCGGTGCCGCCGCCCGGTCCCGGGCCCCGTGCTCAGAGGGCCTGGCCGAGGGTGCGGCCGGGGCGGCGCCCCCGGGATACCGTCGGGGCATGACAGCGAGCGAGCAGCGCTTCGTCGTGGTGACCACCACCCACGAGAGCGAGGAGCGGGCCCGGGCCCTGGCGTCCGCCGTGGTGCGGGAGCGGCTGGCGGCCTGCGCCCAGGTGTACCCGGTGCGGTCGGTGTACTGGTGGGAGGGCGAGGTGCGGGACGCCGAGGAGTGGCGGATCGACCTCAAGACCCGGGCCGAACTCGCCGACCGGCTGGGCGCGTTCGTCGCCGAGCGGCACACGTACGAGACGCCGGAGGTGATCGCCGTGCCGGTGGTGGCCGGCAGCCCCGGCTATCTGGACTGGGTGGCCGGGGAGACGGCCGGGTAGCGCCGGATCAGGGCGCGACCTCCGGGAACGCGCAGGGCCCGGAGGGTCGCCTCCGGGCCCTGGCCCGCGGTACGGTCCTCAGCCCTTGGGGCCGGTTCGGCCCTTGGGCCGGTTCAGCCCTCGGAGCCGCCGAAGCGCGCCGTCCAGGCCGCCAGGTCCTCGTCCGTGATCTTGGCGAACAGCACCGGCGGCACCGTGAACGCCGTCCCGGCCGGCACCAGGTCCAGTGCCCGAGCCTCCTCCGGGCCGACCCAGGCGCGGGTGGCGGCGGGCGAGTCCGCGGGCAGTGCGAAGGCCCCGCGCATGGCCGCCGCCGCGGTCGGGATGAACGGCTCGGACACCACCGCGTACAGGTGGATCAGGTTCATCGCCGTGCGCAGGGTGAGCGCCGCCGCGTCCGGGTCGGTCTTCACCTGCCGCCAGGGCGCCTTCTCGTCCAGGTAGGCGTTGCCCGCGCTCCACAGCGCGCGCAGGGCCTGCGCCGCCTTGCGGAAGTTGAGCGCGTCCAGCTGGGCCTCGTACTCGGCGAGCAGCCCGGCGACCTGCTCGCCGAGGCGCTGCTCGGCCTCGCCCGCCGGGTGGCCGCCCGGGACGTCGTCGCCGAAGCGCTTGCGGCTGAAGGACAGCACCCGGTTGACGAAGTTGCCGAGGGTGTCGGCGAGGTCCTTGTTGACCACCGAGGCGAAGAGGTCCCAGGTGAAGCTGGAGTCGTCCGACTCGGGCGCGTGGGCCATCATGAAGTAGCGCCAGTAGTCGGCCGGGAGCAGCTCCAGCGCGACGTCGCTGAAGATGCCGCGCTTCTGGCTGGTGGAGAACTTCCCGCCGTAGTACGTCAGCCAGTTGAAGGCCTTGACGTAGTCGACCTTCTTCCACGGGCGGCGCGAGCCGAGGATCGTCGCCGGGAACATCACCGTGTGGAACGGGACGTTGTCCTTGCCCATGAACTCGGTGTACCGGACGGTCGCGTCGGCCTCGTACCACCAGGACTTCCAGTCCCGCGGCTGCCCGGCCGGGGCCGCGTCCGCCCATTCCTTCGTGGCGCCGATGTACTCGATCGGGGCGTCGAACCAGACGTAGAACACCTTGCCCTCGGCAGCCAGTTCGGGCCACACGTCGGCCGGCACCGGGACGCCCCACTCCAGGTCGCGGGTGATCGAGCGGTCCTGCAGGCCCTCGGTCAGCCACTTGCGGGCGATCGAGGAGGCCAGCACCGGCCACGTGTCGCCGTGGGCGCCGACCCAGTCCTCGACCTCCTCGGTCAGCTTCGACTGGAGCAGGAACAGGTGCCTGGTCTCCCGGACCTCCAGGTCGGAGCTGCCGCTGATCGCCGAGCGGGGCTCCAGCAGGTCGGTCGGGTCCAGTACGCGGGTGCAGTTCTCGCACTGGTCGCCGCGCGCCTTGTCGTAGCCGCAGTGCGGGCAGGTGCCGACGATGTAGCGGTCCGGCAGGAAGCGTCCGTCGGCGTTGGAGTACACCTGGCGGATCGAGCGCTCCTCGATGAAGCCGTTGCGCTGCAGCTCGCGGGCGATCTCCTGGGTGATCTCCCGGTTCTGCGGCGAGGAGCTGCGGCCGAAGTGGTCGAAGGAGAGCCCGAAGCCGTCGTACACCGCCTTCTGCGCGTCGTGCGCCCGGGCGCAGAACTCGGCGACCGGCAGCCCGGCCTCCTGGGCGGCCAGCTCGGCGGGGGTGCCGTGCTCGTCGGTGGCGCAGATGAACAGCACCTCGTGGCCGCGCTGGCGCAGATAGCGGGAGTAGACGTCCGCCGGGAGCATGGACCCGACCATGTTGCCCAGGTGCTTGATCCCGTTGATGTACGGAAGGGCGCTGGTGATCAGGTGCCGAGCCATCCTCGGATGCTCCGATTTCTCCCGCACGCGCACCCCCACCCGGAGTGCTGTGCCAGGCGCAGGGGTCCACTGTGGGCTGCCAAGCCTACCGCCGGCGCCGGCCCGGACGGCTGCGGTCAGGGCCGGGTGAGGTCGCCGTACCGGTCGAACTCCCCGGCCTTCACCCCGCGGACGAAGGCGGCCCACTTGCGCGGCGTGGTCCGTACGACCACCTCGGGCTGGTCCGACTCGCGGATCTCCACCAGCCCGCCCGCCGCCCTGACCTCGACGCAGTCGGTGCTCTCTCCGCTGGCCGAGGCCTTGCGCCACCTGCTCATGAGAAGTCTTTCAGTAAGGTCCGGATGAAGTCCCAGGACTCCTCCGGCCCGAGCGCGATCATCGCGGTCCTCTCCTTGATCCGGCGGTAGGAGTCCAATTCCTCTGCGGAGTGCACGAACTTCGGCCCGTGAGAGAGATCGATCTGGACGGTGTCGAGCTCCGGGACCGGCCCGCGGGCGAGGTACAGGCTCTCCCCGGACCCCGTGTAGGTGGGGACGCTGAACGGGATCACCCGGATCTCCACCCCGGGCCGCTCGGAATTCTCCGCCAGGCTCTGCAACTGGTCCCGCAGTACTTCCGGACCGCCGAACTGCATGCGCAGGGCGGACTCGTGCAGGAATGCGCTGTACGGCTTCGGACGGTCGACGAAGATCTGCTGGCGCCGAATCCGGAATGCCTTCCGAACCTCCGCCTCCTGCCGGTACTGCGGGGGGAGACGCTCGAACACCGCGGCGGCGTACGCCGGGGTCTGCAACAGGCCGGGGATGAACGTGCTGTTCAGGATGGACAGGGAGGCCGCGTGGTGCTCCATCTCCGCGATGTCGATGATCCCGTTCGGCAGCCGGCCCCGGTAGCTGTCCCACCAGTACTTGCGCCGGTCCTGCGTCATCGCGAGCAGCGCGTCGAGGTACGGGCCGTCCTCGCAGCCGCAGGTGTGTGCCCAGGTCCGCAGCCGGTCCGCGCTGATGCCCGATTTCCCGTTCTCCATCTGGGAGATCTTCGGCAGGTCGGTGCCGATGGTGGCGGCCAGCGTCTTGGGCGTGACGCCCACGCGTTCGCGCATCCTGCGCAACTCGATCCCGAGGCGCTGCTGGCGTACGGTCGGCGACAAGCGGGGTGGCATGTCTCTCTTCTCCGGATCGCGGCTTCGGTCGATGCTTCCGGTGAAGTGTGCCGCGCGTACCGGGCCCTAGCTACCGAAATGGGGGATACCCCACGATGGAGTGAACGTTCTCCCGCTCGGTAGCAACTCTGGCACCCTGACCCTAGGGTCGTCCGTGTCACTCGCTGACTTGTTGTCGCCTAAACAGTCGTCAATCAGCCGTAATTACACACCAGATGCATGGTCACGGCGCCCGACATCACCGACCGGAGACAGCCATGCCCCTTCCCTCGCCTCTCCGTATTCCCCGCCATCCCCGTCCTTCCCGCCGCATTTCCGTATCCCGGTGAATGCGCTTCTCGTCGTCGCATTGTCCGCACTCCTCCTCGCCGTCCTATTCGTCGGCTGGCTGGTCTGGCTGGTCAACATCCAGCCCCGCGAACCCCGCCCGGCGAAGCGCGGCATCGCGGCCGGCCATTCCGTCACCGGAGAACGGAAATGACAGCCGGCCCCGCCCGGCAGGCGGGACCGGCGCCGTTCCTCAGCCGCGCGAAAGGCGCTCCGTCAGGCGGGACTTGGCGGTCGGCCACTCGTCGGTGAGCATCGAGAAGTAGGCGCTGTCCCGCCAGGTGCCGTCGGGGAGGTGGCGGTGGCGGCGGTGGACGCCCTCGAACCGGGCGCCGAGGCGCTGGATCGCGTTGCGGGAGCGCTCGTTGCGGGAGTCGGTCTTCCAGAAGACGCGTCCCATGCCCAGGTCCTCGAAGGCGTGGGTGAGCAGCAGCAGCTTGGCCTCGGTGTTGACCGCCGTGCGCCAGACCGAGCGGGCGTACCAGGTGCCGCCGATCTCCACCAGCTCGTTCGCCGCGTCGGCGTCGTGGTAGCCGGTGACGCCGACGGCCTTGCCGCTCGCGAGGTCGACGGCGGCGAAGTACACCGACTCCCCGGTGGCCGCCTCCGCGAGGCGGGCGTCGAGGAACGCGCCCAGCTCCTCCTCGGTGGCGGGCGTGTGGGTGGGGACCCAGCGCCAGACCTCGGGGTCGTGGCCGACGGCGGCCCAGAGCTCGGCGAGGTGGCGGCGTTCCAGCGGCTCCAGACGGATGTGGCGGCCGGTGAGGGTGATGGGTGCGGGCAGCTTCGCGGTCATGATCCGAACGTAGCGCCGCTCTGCACTAGATGCAATAGATATTTGAACTAGTGCAATGCATCGGCGGATGGGCAAGCGAAAGGGCCCTGCGGGACGGATGTCCCGCAGGGCCCTCGACGCGATCAGGCTCAGATGAACGAGTTGATCTCGATCGTCTCGTACCGGCCCGGGCCGACGCCGATGGCGGAGATCGGCGCGCCCGACATCTCCTCCAGCGCCTTCACGTACGCCTGGGCGTTCTTCGGCAGGTCGGCGAAGGTCTTCGCCTTGCTGATGTCCTCGGTCCAGCCCGGCAGCGTCTCGTAGATCGGCTTGGCGTGGTGGAAGTCCGACTGGTTGTAGGGGAGTTCCTCGACCCGCTTGCCGTCGATCTCGTACGCGACGCAGACCGGGATCTGCTCCCAGCCGGTCAGGACGTCGAGCTTGGTGAGGAAGAAGTCGGTGAGGCCGTTGACCCGGGTCGCGTAGCGCGCGATGACCGCGTCGAACCAGCCGCAGCGGCGGTCGCGGCCGGTGGTGACACCGCGCTCGCCGCCGATCCGGCGCAGCGCCTCGCCGTCCGCGTCGAACAGCTCGGTCGGGAACGGGCCGGAGCCGACGCGGGTGGTGTAGGCCTTGAGGATGCCGATGACCCGGTCGATCTTGGTGGGGCCGATGCCGGCGCCGGTGCAGGCGCCGCCCGCGGTCGGGTTCGACGAGGTCACGAAGGGGTACGTGCCGTGGTCGACGTCGAGCAGGGTGCCCTGGCCGCCCTCCAGCAGGACGACCTTGTTCGCCTTCAGCGCCTCGTCGAGGACGAGGGTGGTGTCGGCGAGGAAGGGCTTGATCTTCTCCGCGTAGCCCAGGTACTCCTCGACGACCAGGTCGGCGGGGATGGTGCGGCGGTTGTAGAGCTTGACCAGGATCTGGTTCTTGTCGTGCAGCGCCGCCTCGATCTTCTGGCGCAGGATCGACTCGTCGAACAGGTCCTGGACCCGGATTCCGACGCGGTTGATCTTGTCCGCGTAGGTCGGGCCGATGCCGCGGCCGGTGGTGCCGATCCGGCGCTTGCCGAGGAAGCGCTCGGTGACCTTGTCCAGGGTGCGGTGGTACGGCGTGATCAGGTGGGCGTTGCCCGAGACCAGCAGCTTGGAGGTGTCGATGCCGCGGTCGTTCAGTCCGGCCAGCTCGGAGAGCAGGACGGCCGGGTCGATCACGACGCCGTTGCCGATGACCGGGGTGACGTTCGGGCTGAGGATTCCGGAAGGAAGCAGGTGCAGGGCATACTTCTGGTCGCCGATGACCACCGTGTGACCGGCGTTGTTGCCGCCCTGGTAGCGGACGACGTAGTCGACGGAGCCGCCGAGGAGGTCGGTGGCCTTCCCCTTGCCCTCGTCCCCCCACTGAGCGCCAACGAGCACGAGTGCCGGCACAGGCGTACACCCCTTCCGGTTGGGGCATCCTGCGTAGGCCGCAGTCTGCCCCGAGATAGACGAAGCCCCTGGCGCAATGGCGCAAGGGGCTCTTGCACCGAGAGATTACCTGAGGAAGGACCGGTCGTGTCGTCCCTGTCCACGCCTGCATCCGGCGGTCCCGAGCCGCTCCTGCTGCTCCTCGACCCGGTGGCCCGGCAGACCGACGGCGAGTCGGTGCGGATCGCGAAGGACGTGCTGTGCGGGGGCGCGGACGTCAAGGTGGTCTATCCGGAGAGCCCTTCCGAACTCGACCGGGTGCTTTCGCACCGGGGGCGGCGGCGACCGGTGGTGATCGGTTCCGATCTCGCCTTGCAGCGGGTGCTGCAGGCGCTGCATCGGCAGCGTGAGCTGGGCACGGAACCGGTGGGGATGGTTCCGGTCGGTCGTACGGGGGAGCTGTCGACGGCCCGTGCGCTCGGGGTGCCGTCGGAGCCGGTACGGGCCGCGCGGGCGGTGCTGTCGGGTGCGCCGCGCCGGCTGGATCTCCTGGTGGACGACGGCGGCGGGGTGGCGCTGGGCGGGGTGCGGATCATCGGCGGGGGCGCGCGCCGACTGGTGAGCCGTACGGGTGGCTTGCGTTCGCTATGGGCGAAACTGGCTGCGGCCGAGCAGGCGAACGCACTCACCCCGGAGAGCGCCGACCACAGCCCCCGGGTCCGGGTCGAGGCCGACGGCCGGCTGCTCGCGGACGTCCACCGACCGGTCCGGCTGGTCCAGGTCTCCCTGCCGTCCGGCGCCTCGGACGGGACGGGCGAGATGGAGATCGTGGTCCGGGCCTCCGGCGCCCTGGTGCGCGCCCGGGCGGCGAGCGTCTCGGTGGTCGGCAGCGGTTTCGGCTACGAGGCGGACGGCCACCCGGTCGGCCCGGTCCGCGCCCGGACCTGGACGGTGCACCCGGGCGCCTGGGGCCTGCTGCTCCCGGCGGCGTGAAGCCGGCGTGAACGGCGGGTGAGCAGGCTCACGTTCGGCCGTGCCCCGACACCCGCCGCTCCGCACACGGAAATCCCCAACAGGCGCGAACCACAAGGCCAACCGCCGCCCGCCGGAATTCCGGCACACCGAAATCCCCACCCCGTAAGGGGTTTTGTCTACGCGCGTTACTCCTCGACCGTCCGACAATCCCGGCATCCCGGGTTCCGGAAGCGTCCGCCAACTGCCCTAGACTCGAAGGCGTGCCACGTGGTGACGGAAGACTCAACCACGATCTTCTTCCCGGTGAGAAAGGCCCCCAGGACGCTTGCGGCGTCTTCGGTGTCTGGGCTCCCGGCGAGGAGGTCGCCAAGCTCACGTTCTTCGGCCTTTACGCCCTGCAGCACCGCGGTCAGGAATCCGCGGGCATCGCAGTGAGCAATGGCTCCCAGATTCTCGTCTTCAAGGACATGGGACTCGTCTCCCAGGTCTTCGACGAGGCCTCCCTGGGGTCGTTGCACGGGCATATCGCCGTCGGACACGCCCGCTACTCGACCACCGGTTCCTCGGTCTGGGAGAACGCCCAACCGACTTTCCGGGCGACCGTGCACGGTTCGCTGGCCCTCGGGCACAACGGAAACCTGGTGAACACCGCCGAACTGGCGGCCATGGTCGCCGAACTGCCCGGCGAGGAGCACGTCTCGCGCTCCGGCCGGGCCGCCGCGACCAACGACACCGACCTGGTGACGGCGCTGCTCGCCGGCCACCCGGACCTCTCCATCGAGGAGACGGCCAAGGTCGTGCTGCCCAAGGTCAAGGGCGCGTTCTCGCTCGTCTTCATGGACGAGCACACCCTCTACGCCGCCCGCGACCCGCAGGGCATCCGCCCGCTGGTGCTCGGCCGGCTGGAGCGCGGCTGGGTGGTCGCCTCCGAGACGGCGGCGCTGGACATCTGCGGCGCCTCCTTCATCCGTGAGGTCGAGCCCGGCGAGCTCATCGCCATCGACGAGAACGGCATGCGCAGCTCCCGCTTCGCCGAGGCCAAGCCCAAGGGCTGCGTCTTCGAGTACGTCTACCTGGCCCGCCCCGACACCTCCATCGCCGGTCGCAACGTGCACCTCTCCCGCGTGGAGATGGGCCGCCGCCTGGCCAAGGAGGCCCCGGTCGAGGCCGACCTGGTGATAGCGACGCCCGAGTCCGGCACCCCCGCCGCGATCGGCTACGCGGAGGCCAGCGGAATCCCGTACGGCTCCGGCCTGGTGAAGAACGCCTACGTGGGCCGCACCTTCATCCAGCCCAGCCAGACCATCCGTCAGCTCGGCATCCGCCTCAAGCTCAACCCGCTGCGCGAGGTCATCGCGGGCAAGCGCCTGGTGGTCGTGGACGACTCGATCGTCCGCGGCAACACCCAGCGCGCGCTGGTGAAGATGCTGCGCGAGGCCGGCGCCGCCGAGGTCCACATCCGGATCTCCTCGCCGCCGGTGAAGTGGCCCTGCTTCTTCGGCATCGACTTCGCCACCCGCGCGGAGCTGATCGCCAACGGCATGACCATCGAGGAGATCGGCCGCACGCTCGGCGCCGACTCGCTCTCCTACATCTCGATCGACGGCATGATCGAGGCCACCAAGCAGCCCAAGGACAAGCTCTGCCGGGCCTGCTTCGACGGCGAGTACCCGATGGAGCTGCCGGACCCGGCGCTGCTCGGGAAGCTCCTGCTGGAGGCCGAGATCAAGGGCGGCCAGCAGCAGCCGGCCGTCCGCGGCAAGCCGACCAGCGGCAGCGACCTGGACGGCGTCCAGTCGCTGCTCGGCGGGGCGGGCGCGGCCGACGCGCTGCGCCGCCCGTAAGCGTTCCACGGTGGGGTCCCGCGAACCGGGGCCCCACCGCCGTTCCGCCCCCGATGTTCCCGAACACCCCCCAGAGTTCCCGAACACCCCCCAGACCCGAGAGGGCCGCACCGCAGTGACCAGCAACCAGAACGGCGCCACCTACGCCGCCGCCGGTGTCGACATCGAGGCGGGCGACCGCGCCGTCGAGCTCATGAAGCAGTGGGTGAAGAAGGCCAACCGCCCCGAGGTGGTCGGTGGTCTCGGCGGCTTCGCCGGCCTCTTCGACGCGTCCGCCTTCAAGAACTACGAGCGGCCGCTGCTGGCCTCGGCCACCGACGGCGTGGGGACCAAGGTGGCCATCGCCGCCGCCATGGACAAGCACGACACCATCGGCCACGACCTGGTCGGCATGGTCGTGGACGACCTGGTGGTGTGCGGCGCCGAGCCGCTGTTCATGACCGACTACATCTGCGTCGGCAAGGTCGTCCCGGAGCGGGTCGCCGCGATCGTCAAGGGCATCGCCGAGGGCTGCGCGCTGGCCGGCTGCGCCCTGGTCGGCGGCGAGACCGCCGAGCACCCGGGCCTGCTGGGCCCGGACGAGTACGACGTGGCGGGCGCCGGCACCGGCGTCGTGGAGGCCGACGCGCTGCTCGGCGCGGACCGGGTCCGGGCCGGCGACGTGGTGATCGCGATGGCCGCCTCCGGCCTGCACTCCAACGGCTACTCGCTGGTCCGCCACGTGCTGCTGAACGAGGCCGGCTGGAAGCTGGACCGCAAGGTCGAGGAGTTCGGCCGCACGCTCGGCGAGGAGCTGCTGGAGCCGACCCGGATCTACTCGCTGGACTGCCTGGCGCTCACCCGCGCCACCGAGGTCCACGCCTTCTCGCACGTCACCGGCGGCGGCCTGGCGGCCAACCTGGACCGGGTCATCCCGGCCGGCCTGCACGCCCGCCTGGACCGCGGCACCTGGACCCCGCTGCCGGTCTTCCGGACCGTCGCCGAGGTCGGCAACGTGGCCACCCTGGAAATCGAGAAGACGCTCAACATGGGTGTCGGCATGGTCGCCGTCGTCCCGCCGCACTCGGTGGACGCGGTGCTGTCGATCCTGGAGGACCGCGGCGTCGAGGCCTGGCTGCTCGGCGACGTCGTCGAGCGCACCGACGAGCACGAGGGCGGCGCGGCCCTCTACAACGCCTACGAGGGCTTCCGGGCCTAGAGCGGCCCAAGACCGGCCTGAGCAGGCTCGGCGACGACGAGAGGGCCCCTCCGGCGTACCGGAGGGGCCCTCTCGCGTTCCACGGGCACCGCTCGACGAGCGGGCCCGTGCACCGTTCGGCGGAAAGCCCGTGCGGCTCGGGCGACACCCGGCGGGCGGCCGGTGTGCCTGCCCGTGCGCGGGAACGCCGAAGACCGGCCCGGCGCCCTGGGCGCCTGGACCGGTCCGGTGAAGCCGGCTGGTTACGAGCGGCGGGAGGCCTGCGAGGCCCCGGCACCCGGCTCGTTGTCGTCCTCGTCGTCGAGGTCGGCGTAGCGGGCGGCGTATTCCGCGTACGGGTCGTCGTCCTCCTCCTCCTCCTCGATCGGCTCAGGGTCGATCGAAGCGGTGGACGGTGATACGCCCAGCTCGTTGGACAGACGGTTAGCGTCGAACCCGCCGCTGTTGTACTTCAGCTCGCGGGCGACCTTCGTCTGCTTGGCCTTGGCCCGGCCGCGCCCCATGGGTCGACCCCCTCAACGATGGGGCTCACGGCCCCGAGTCTGACACGTGTTCATGATCAGGACCGGTCTGCCCGAATGGGAGGACCGTCCCTTGGAGCATTAACGGTACCTGTTTCCGCCGCTGGACGGTACGTCGTCGGTGTGACGTGGCGCGCACCGACCGCACCCGAGGCCAGGTCTTCCCAGGTCAGGGGAGGTTTTGCGGCGATTTGCGCGCTGTCCAGAGGTGTCTTCGGTCCGTCGTTCCAGGACCGATTATCCCCCCTAGGGGGACCTCGGATCACCCGTTCGGGCGGAGAAGTGAGAATCCGGTTCCACATCGTGATGCGCGGGGGGCCGCGGTGGCAGCCCCCCGCGCAGCCGGGGTCCGGTGACGGCGGCCGGATCAGCCGCGGCGGGCGCCCGGAAGCAGGACGGTGCGCAGCGCGCTGATCTCGCGCATCCGCTTCTCGGCCAGGCGGTCGGCGGCGACCGCCGGCGGGACGCCGTCGGAGGCGGCCCGGGTGAAGATCTCCAGGGTGGTGTCGAAGATCTTGGTGGCCTTGTTCTTGGCCCGCTCGAAGTTGAAGCCCTCGATCTCGTCGGCGACCTGGATGACGCCGCCGGAGTTCACCAGGTAGTCCGGCGCGTAGAGGATGCCGCGGTCGGCGAGGTCCTTCTCGACGCCGGCGTGGGCCAGCTGGTTGTTGGCCGCGCCGCAGACGACGGCGGTGCCGGCCTCGCCGAGCGCCGCGACCACGGCGTCGGTCAGGGCGCCGCCGAGGGCGCAGGGGGCGTAGACGTCCAGCTTGGCCTGGAGCAGGGCGGCGGTGTCGGCGACCACCTCCACGTCCGGGTGGGCGGCGCGCACGCGGTTGACGGCGGCCTCGAAGGGGTCGGTGATGACGACGGTGGCGCCGTCCGCGATCAGGTGGCCGACCAGGTAGTGGCCGACCTTGCCGACGCCGGCGACGCCGACCCGCTTGCCGCGCAGGGTCGGCTGGCCCCAGCGGGCCTGGGCGGTGGCGCGCATGCCCTGGAAGACGCCGAAGGCGGTCAGGATGGACGAGTCGCCGGCGCCGCCGTGCTCGGGCGAGCGGCCGGTCACGAACTCGGTCTCGCGCGCGATGACGTCCATGTCCTGGACGTAGGTGCCCACGTCGCAGGCGGTGATGTAGCGGCCGCGCAGGGACTCGACGAAGCGGCCGTAGGCCCGGAGCATCGCCTCGTTCTTGTCCTTGTTCGGGTCGCCGATGATGACGGCCTTGCCGCCGCCGAGGTCCAGGCCGGCCAGCGCGTTCTTGTAGGACATCCCGCGGGACAGGTTCAGCGCGTCCTCCAGCGCCGCCTCCTCGGAGGCGTACGGGAAGAAGCGGGTGCCGCCGAGGGCCGGGCCCAGGGCGGTGGAGTGGATGGCGATGATCGCCTTCAGGCCCGAGCTGCGGTCGTGGCACAGCACGACCTGCTCGTGGCCGTCGCCGGGGGCGCCGTCCTGTTCGGTACGGAAGATCCTGCTGAGCACGCCGGGTGCGGGGTGCGTTGCGGGGGTCTGTACGTCGGTCACTGTGGTGACTCCAGTATCGAAGGCCCGCTGCTGTGGTGCGGGCGCCTAGGGCGAAGCGTAGTCGGGTGGGCGCCGCCGATCCGCCCTCTTGTCCGAGCTTGTGCCGGTTGTCCGAGGGGTGAGACAGGAGGGGGTGCGCGGTGTGGGCGCGAACTGTTCGGGGTCGCGCCCTCCCGGGCCCGCGCGGCGCGTGCGACCATGCAGGACGTGACCGTCGTACGTACTTCCGTACAGCCGCCCTACGCCGCCCACCTGCGGGTCTACGAGCCGCTGGCCGCGTACCCGGAGCCCGAGCGGGCGCGCTGGCAGGCCTACGCGGCGGAGCGCGGGCCGGACGCCGGGGCGGCGGCGCAGCCGGTGGCGGCGGCGGTGCTGGAGGAGCAGCGGGAGGCCCTCGCGGAGCTGGTCGCGCGCACGCCCCGGGCGCTGCCCGAGCGGGAGAGCGGGCGGGCCTACCTGCGGGTGGTGGACGGTGTCCTGTACGTCTGCCCGTGGGCGACCAGGCTGCGCAGCTGGCAGGCGCTGGAGGAGTTGCGGACCGGGCCGGTGGCGCTGCTGGACACCGCGCTGCCGCCGGCGACCCGGGAGGCCGCGGAGGCGGACCGGGAGCGCTGGCGGGCCGAGCACCCGGACGCCCGGCCGTGGATCCTCACCAGCCGGTGGGAGGTGCCGGTGCGCTGGTTCCTGCCGTTCGGGGACGAGGACCGCTGCTTCCTGCCGGGGGAGGCGGGCGCGGCAGGGGGCGCGGGGGAGCGGGGCGCCCGGCCGGCGTCGCTGTTCTACCTGGTGCCGATGGCGCAGGCGCGCCGGAGGGTGGCGCGGGCCTACCGGGCGCTGCGCGAGGCGGTGCCGGACGGGGAGCTGGTGCGGGGGGCGGAGCGGATCGGGCGGTGGCTGGAGGAGTTCCATCCGCGCTCGCTGGTGGAACTGGACTATGGGGGCCTGGTGCATCTGCTGGGGCCGGACCGGTTGTTGGCGGACCGTTCGGCGGGGGAGCTGGAGGAGGGGCTGCGCGCGCTGCGGGCCGGGGACACCGCGGAGGCGCTGCGCGTGTACGGGGAACTGACGGCGCGGTGGCGCCGGGTGCTGGCGCTGCGGCACGCGAACTGACGTCCGACCGCCCGTGTATGACTGTAAGAGTCCTGAGGGGCGCCCCACCCATGACCAAGGTCCCGGTTCGGGTCAATAGCTGTCGAACGTGACACTACTCACCGTTGACGCGAACTTACCCCTATGTGCAAAAATGGGACAACCAGCCCAACTTCACGTGAGCGTGCCCACTTTTGGGTGGTTCTGGAGTCGATGCGTGCTTTGTGGGGAAACGGAGGGTCTGGCCCCTCCGTAACCGGACGTCATCGTCGCGTGACTGTCCGTTATGGGGTGGTCCATTGCCATCCGTCGGCCTTGAACCCGTGAGGGGTCAATTTTGGCGGTTTGGTCGATAGGGCTGGACGGATGGTGTAGTTGTAGACACCAGGACAAGCCGTTCGTCCTATAACCGACTCGGCCCGTCTATGCCATTTCGGGCATCGCGGGCCAAGGTGCAGAATTTGAAGGATAGAACCGCCCTGGTTCGGTTCTCCCGAGGAGGCCGCTCATGACCGCTCGTACCCCTGATGCTGAGCCGCTGCTGACGCCGGCAGAGGTTGCCACCATGTTCCGCGTGGACCCGAAGACGGTCACCCGCTGGGCCAAGGCGGGCAAGCTGACGTCGATTCGCACGCTCGGCGGTCACCGCCGTTACCGTGAGGCGGAGGTGCGCGCCCTGCTTGCCGGGATTCCGGCTCAGCGCACTGAGGCCTGATAGGCCAAAGGCTCTTTAAAGGGGCCGCTTACCGGACTCCGCCGGGTCCGGTAAGCGGCCCCTTTGTCGTGTTCGGCTCCGGGTGGCCGGTACCGGTCGGCCGGTCGGAATGTTGAACTCCGGATAACGATTTGATGCGCATGATGCGGGGGGGAAATACAGTGAATAGCTGTACAATTTTACATATTAAATTAGTGGTGTTCGGATAGGTCCGCCCCGGGGCCGGCCTTCGGGGAACATGAGTGACGACCGTCACGCGGGCTGTCGCTTGAGGTCCGGACCCGGCCGGGGTAGGGAGCCGGACGGTCAAACGCAAGAGGCCCGGAACCTGACGGTTCCGGGCCTCTCGGTACGGCGATCCTGACGGGACTTGAACCCGCGACCTCCACCTTGACAGGGTGGCGAGCTAACCAACTGCTCCACAGGACCAGAGTGTTCTGATCTCGTTCACTCGCTTGCGCTGCGAACAAGACAGATCGTAGCCCATGGTGGGCCTCCAGGTCGAACTGGCTCCTGAAGGCCCACCCGCAGCTCAGAGCGTCGCCCTGGCCGCCTCCATCGCCTTCATGATCCGCTTCTCCGAGACCGGGCTCGGCGTGCCCAACGACTGGGCGAAGAAACTGACCCGCAGCTCCTCGATCATCCAGCGGATGGCCCGCACCTCCTCGGACGGCTGCCGCCCGGCCGGCACCGCCGCCAGCAGCTCCCCGTACGCCTGCTGCACCTGCTGCACCTTCAGCAACTGCTGGGCGTCCCGCTGCGGATGGTTGGGCAGCGCCTCCAGGCGGCGGTCCACCGCCAGCAGGTAGCGCTTCAGGTTCGGCAGCCGCTGCCAGCCGGTGGCGGTCACGAAGCCCGGGTGCACCAGCGAGGCCAGGTGCAGCCGCACGTCGTTCACCGCGTTCAGCAGCACCGGGCTGCTCACCGACTTCAGCCGGGTCGAGGCCTTGTGGAAGGCGATCAGCGCGGTGGCCGTCTTCAGCGTGGTGTCCGCGGACAGCTCGTACAGGTCCGTGCGCACCTTCTCGTGCAGCTTGCCGAAGGCCGCCTCGTCCCAGGCCGGGCCGCCGGCCTGGGACATCAGCCGGTCCGTCGCGGCGGACACGACGTCCTCGAAGAGCGCGGCGATCGAGCCGTGCGGGCTGTGCGAGAGCGCCAGCTTCGCCTGGTTGCCCAGCCGGCCCTGGATCGACTTGGCCGGGGAGTTGGTGGTCAGCATCAGCAGCCGCCGGGTGCCCTCCCACATCGCCTGCGCCTGGGCCTCCGGGGTGTCGAACAGCTTGATGCCGACCGCGCTGCCCTCGTCCACCAGGGCCGGGTAGGCGCGCAGCGCGTGGCCGCGCGAGCGCTGCTCGAAGGTGCGCTGCAGGACCGGCAGCGACTCCGGCCACGCGGTCAGCCCGCTCTGCTCGATGCCCTGGCCGGACGCGGCCGAGGACAGCGTCTCCTTGAGCTTCGGCTTGAGCCTCAGCCGCAGCTCCTCCAGGTCCTTGGACTCGGCGAGCTTGCGGCGCCCGTCCACCACCCGGAAGGTCACCTTGAGGTGGTCCGGCACCCGTTCGTCGTCCCAGGCCTCCGGCGGCACGGTGACCGCCGTCAGCCGCTTCAGGGCGTGCTCCAGCGCCGGGAGCAGCCCCTCGGCGGAGCCGAATGTGCCTGCAGACTGGCGGTCCTTCACCCCGCGCAGCGCCGCCTTGGCGAAGTCCGGCGCGGGCACGAAGTTGCGCCGGATCGCCTTCGGCAGCGACTTGATGTACGCGGTGACCAACTCCTCCCGCAGACCGGGGATCTGCCAGTCGAAGCCCTCCGCGGTGACCTGGTTGAGCACCGGAAGCGGGATGTGCACCGTCACGCCGTCCGCGTCGCTGCCCGGCTCGAACTGGTAGGTCAGCTGGAAGCGCAGCTTGCCCTGCTGCCAGTGGTCCGGGTAGTCGGCCTCGGTGACGCCGTCGGCGGCGTCGTTGATCAGCATCGACTTCTCGAAGTTCAGCAGGTCCGGCTGCTCGTGCCGGGCCTTCTTCCACCAGGAGTCGAAGTGCCGGGTGGAGACGATCTCGTCGGGCAGCCGGGAGTCGTAGAACTCGAACAGGGTCTGGTCGTCCACCAGGATGTCCCGGCGGCGCGCCCGGTTCTCCAGCTCCTCGACCTCGCCGAGCAGCTTGCGGTTCTCCGCGAAGAACTTGTGGTGGGTCTCCCAGTCGCCCTCGACCAGCGCGTTGCGGATGAACAGCTCGCGGCACAGCTCCGGTTCGATCTTCCCGTAGTTGACCTTGCGCTGGGCGACGACCGGCATCCCGTAGAGGGTGACCTTCTCGTACGCCAGCACCGCGCCGGCCTTCTTCTCCCAGTGCGGCTCGCTGTAGCTGCGCTTGATCAGGTGGCCGGCCAGCGGCTCGACCCACTCCGGTTCGATCTTGGCGTTGATCCGGGCCCAGAGCCGGGAGGTTTCCACCAGCTCGGCCGACATCACCCAGCGCGGCGGCTTCTTGAACAGGCCGGAGCCCGGGAAGACCGCGAAGCGGGCGCCGCGCGCGCCGCCGTACTCGCGCTTCTCCACGTCGAACAGGCCGATGTGGGAGAGCAGGCCGGCCAGCAGGGACTGGTGGATCCGGTCGGCGTCCGGCTCGGCGTCCGGATGCGGCTCCTCCATCGTCACGCCCAACTGCTTGGCGACCGTGCGCAGCTGGGTGTAGATGTCCTGCCACTCCCGTATCCGCAGGTAGTTGAGGAACTCCGCCTTGCACATCCGGCGGAACGCCGAGGAGGAGAGCTCCTTCTGCTGCTCCCGGACGTACCGCCACATCGCCAGGTAGGAGAGGAAGTCCGAGGTCTCCGAGGTGAACCGGCGGTGCCGGTCGTCGGCGGCCTGGCGCTTCTCGGCGGGGCGCTCGCGCGGATCCTGGATGGAGAGCGCGGCGGCGATCACCATGACGTCGCGGACGCAGCCGTTGCGGTCCGCCTCCAGCACCATGCGGGCCATCCGCGGGTCCACCGGGAGCTGGGCGAGTTTGCGGCCGAGCTGGGTGAGGCGCTTGCGCGGGTCCTTCTCGTCCGGGTCCAGCGCGCCCAGCTCGTGCAGCAGGTGGACGCCGTCCTTGATGTTGCGCGAGTCCGGCGGGTCCAGGAACGGGAAGGCGGCGATGTCGCCGAGACCGGCCGCGGTCATCTGCAGGATCACCGAGGCCAGGTTGGTGCGCAGGATCTCGGCGTCGGTGAACTCGGGGCGGGAGAGGAAGTCCTCCTCCGAGTACAGCCGGATGCAGATGCCGTCCGACGTCCGGCCGCAGCGGCCCTTGCGCTGGTTGGCGCTGGCCTGGCTGATCGCCTCGATCGGGAGCCGCTGCACCTTGGTGCGGTGGCTGTAGCGGGAGATCCGGGCGGTGCCCGGGTCGATCACGTACTTGATGCCGGGGACGGTGAGCGAGGTCTCGGCCACGTTGGTGGCCAGCACGATCCGGCGGCTGCCGGAGCGCTGGAAGACCCGGTGCTGCTCGGCCGAACTGAGCCGGGCGTACAGCGGCAGGACCTCGGTGTTCCGCAGCTTCAGCCGGTTGAGGGCGTCGGCGGTGTCGCGGATCTCGCGCTCGCCGGAGAGGAAGACCAGGATGTCGCCCGGGCCCTCGGCCTGCAGCTCCTGGGCGGCGTCGCAGATCGCCTGGACCTGGTCCCGGTCGCGGTCGGCCTCGTCCGGCTCCTCGGCGTCGTCGTCGAGGACGGGCTGGTAGCGGACCTCCACCGGGTACGTCCGGCCCGAGACCTCGACGATCGGGGCGTCGCCGAAGTGCCGGGCGAAGCGCTCCGGGTCGATGGTCGCGGAGGTGATCACGACCTTGAGGTCGGGGCGCCGGGGGAGCAGCTGCTTGAGGTAGCCGAGGATGAAGTCGATGTTGAGGCTGCGCTCGTGCGCCTCGTCGATGATCAGGGTGTCGTACTGGCGTAGATCGCGGTCGGTCTGGATCTCCGCGAGCAGGATGCCGTCCGTCATCAGCTTGACCAGGGTGTCCTGGCCGACCTGGTCGGTGAACCGGACCTTCCAGCCGACCGCCTCGCCCAGCGGGCTGTTCAGCTCCTCCGCGACCCGTTCGGCCACCGTACGGGCGGCGATCCGGCGCGGCTGGGTGTGGCCGACCAGACCGCGCACGCCGCGGCCGAGCTCCAGACAGATCTTCGGGATCTGGGTGGTCTTGCCGGAGCCGGTCTCGCCCGCGACGATCACCACCTGGTGGTCCCGGATCGCCGCCAGGATCTCGTCCTTCTTCTGGCTGACCGGCAGCTCCGCGGGATACGTGATCGGCGGAACGGCGCGCCGGCGCTGCTCGACCAGCAACTCGGCGCGGTCGATGTCGGCGGCGATCTCGGCCGCGACCTTCTGCCGGGCCTCGGCCTTGCGGACCCGGCGGGCCCCCTCCAGGCGGCGCCCGATCCGCACCTCGTCGCGCAAGGTCAGCTCGGGCAGGCGGGCGGCCAGCTCACCTATTCCGGGACCCTCGGCGGGGACGGGGGCGGACTGGACTGCGGGAGAACTCACTGCGGGCATCCCTCTAGGTTCGCAAGGAGGCACGGCGGAGCGCACCTCGGTTTTCGAGCCCCTCCAGTGTCACAGCCGCCGACGGCGAATCGCGAACGGCGGGCAACGGTCCGCGGCCGTTGCGGGCTCTGGGGGTTTGAGGAGGTGCTCATGGGAGCCCAGAAGACCGCACGGGACGAGGAGTTCCGGGCGTTCGCCGGCAGCGCGTGGTCGCGGCTGTTCAGGACGGCCTACCTGCTCGCGGGGGACCGGCACGGCGCCGAGGACCTGGTCCAGCAGGCCCTGGAGCGGGCGTACGTCGCCTGGGGCCGAGTGCGCGCGGCCGACGACCCGCCCGCGTACGTCCGCCGGATCCTGGTCAACGAACACGCCCGGCGGTTCCGGCGCAGACCGGTCGAACAGCTCGTGCACGCCGTCCCGGACCGGGCCGCACCGGCCGGGGCCGACCCGGACGACCGGGCCGCGCTGCTCGCCGCGCTCGGCGCACTGCCGCCGCGCCAGCGCCAGGCCGTCGTCCTGCGCTACTGGGAGGACCTCACCGAGACCCAGACCGCGGCGGCCATGGGCTGCTCGGTCGGGACGGTCAAGAGCCAGGCGGCCCGAGGGCTCGCCAAGCTCCGGCAGGCCTCCTCACTCAGCGGACTGACCACCATCGGAGGCGGAAGATGAACAAGGAGTCGATGACCGGGGGCCCCGCGGGCGCCGGGGACGACGCGGCGGAGGCCGCGCGGGCCCTCGGCGAACTGGCCGGGAGCGTCGACATCGGGACGGTGCCGTACGACCGGCTGCTCAGCGGAGGGCGGCGCCGGCTGCGCCGCCGGCGGCTGCTGACCGCCGGCGCGGCCGCGGTGCTGGTCGCGGCGGTCGTCGGCGGCGGGGCGGTGCTCGGCGAGCGCGGCCGGCAGGCGGTCTCCTCCGTGGCGGTGGCGGCCTCGGCGTCCGGCTCGGCCCCGGCTTCCGCGGCGGCCACCCCCACCGAGCCCGCGCGGGACCCGTTCACCCCGATCCGGGTCAAGGTCGGCGAAGGCACCGCCAACGGCCACACCTGGCAGGCCTGGGCCGCCCTGTGGCCGGCTGCCCCCACCAAGGAGGACGCCTACCGGCAGGAGGAGCTGCGCTGGGAGGACCGGCACACCGCCATCCCACAGCTGCCGAAGATGACGAACGGCGAGGTCGACCGCCACTGGCGGGCCGACCTGGACGAGGTGAACCTCTACCTCACCCTCGACGGCCGGCGGCAGGTGGACGACACCGTGCACCAGACCGCCGTCCCTGGGAAGCCGGGCGCCGGGTCCGCCCCCGGGTCCGTCCCCGCCTCCGCCTTCTCCGGCGGCGGGGCGATGCTCGGCGCCAAGGGCGGGGAGCTGGGCGCCTCGCCGGTGGTGGTCGCCGGAGTCACGCCCGAGGTCGCGAAGGTCGTGGTCACCTGGCAGACCGGCGGCTCCACCGAGGCGGTGCCGGTCGCCGTCGGCGACTCCACGACCCGCTGGTTCGCCATCCCGAAGAAGCCGGGCTCGGACGCCAGGACCTTCACCCTCTACGCCGCCGACGGCACGGTCCTCGGCACCGACGACAACTGGTTCCGCACGTCCTGAGCCGCCCTCCGCCGTCCCGGACCGCCCGCCTCGTCCGAATTGTCGGTGCCGTGCGGCACAGTGGCCCCGATCGACCTGATGTGCCGTCAAGGGTCGGAGAGGTGCCGACCGATGGGCAACACCACCGGGTTCCACCCGAAGCGGCTGAGCCGGATCCCCGAGGTCCTCGCCGGGCACGTCGAGCGGGGCGGGGTGCCTTGCCGCTGCTGGTCGTCGAGGGCGGCGAGGACCGGATCCCGGGCGTCACCGCCGCCACCGCCCTGGCCGAGCACGCCCCCGACGCCGAGCTGCTCCTCGTCCCGGACGGCAACCACCTGCTCGGCCCCGCCCTGCCGGACTGGCTCGCCACCACCGCCGACCGGCTCACCGCGCGGCTGACCGCACGGCTGACCGGCGGGATGCCCGTCGGCCGAGCGAGGTGAGGGCGAAGAGGAGGCCGCCGGCCAGGAAGAACGGCTCGTAGCCGAAGGTCGCGAACCGGGCCATCGCGTCCAGCTCGGCGCCCGACCGGCTGCCGACGGCCAGGGCGATCCAGTCGGGCACGGACGGCGCGGCGTGCAGCACCAGCAGCGCGGTGGTGCCCCACAGCGCACCGGTCAGCAGCCGCGCCGGCACCCGCCCGCCCCACCGCCGCACCGGCGCCAGCGCCACCGCCGCAGCCACCGCGCACAGCGGGATCGCGATCACGTCGATCACCAGCAGCGGCGTGCTGCTCCACACCGAGCGGCCCTCCGGCAGCCCGAGCCGCCCGTCGGCCAGCCAGTACACGTGCACCAGCGCGAAGGCCACCGCCCAGCCCGCCGCCACGTACCCGGCCCCCGCCGCCACCCGGTTCCAGCCCGTGTCCCTCGTCGTCTCCATGCCCCCACGGTCCCGCCCCGCCCCACCCCGACGGATCGTCCCGCCGGTGGTTCCCCCTCCCCCTGCGGGGGGATCTCGGGCGGCGCGGGGCCGGTACGGCAGCAGGCCGTCGGTGGCCGGCTCGAAGCCGAAGGGGTCCGGGACGCGCAGCGTCTCCCCGAAGCCGATGTCCTCGCGCCGGTGGTGGCGGGTGGCGTCCGGCCTGCTGGAGAAGGGCCGACGTCGGGCGGGATCAGATCGGTGTTCTCGCCGGGTAGCAGCCCGTGGCCGGGCCTGCGGAACGACGAAGCCCCCGTAGCGAATTCGCTACGGGGGCTTCCCGGTTGTGGCCAGGGCCGGGGTCGAACCGGCGACCTTCCGCTTTTCAGGCCAAGCCGGGGCGTCGAGATGCCCAAGTTTGGGTGATTCTCTCGTCCGCGGAAGGCTGCCGTCGGACGCCATCGTTCGGGGCGGTTGGCGTCAGCGTTGGCGTCAACCGTAGTCACACACCGCAGTCCGCAGCTTCTGCTCCGGCACCGGGAGGTCCGCAGCGTAGAGGCTCGTCAGCACCGCCCGCAGCCCGGCGGGGTATTCCTCAGAGAGCATCGAGCCGAGCCAGCCGAAGGGGAGTACCGCCTCGCCGATGCGCGGAACGGCCTCGAACAGCGCGTCGAGGAGGCGTTCGGGGTCCTCCAGCACGCGCGCGTTCTTCTTGACGGGCACCAGGCGGCCGCCGGTGACCCGCAGCAGCCGGGCCGCCTTGGCCCATTCGACCAGCAGGTTCAGGTGGTACAGCTCCTGGCTGGACTTGGTCTTGAATGTCCTGTCACCGATGGCCGGGTCGATGGCGTCGCCGGTCTCCAGAAGAGCGACGACCGGCATTCCCGCTAGGGTCGCCGCGATGAGCGAGTACCAGTACTACGAGTTCCTGGCGATCGACCGGCCGCTGACCAGCGACGAGCAGGGGCAACTGCGGTCGCTGTCCACCCGGGCCCGGATCACCGCGACCAGCTTCACCAACGAATATCAGTGGGGCAACTTCCGCGGCGATCCTCGGCGGATGGTGGAGCAGTACTACGACGCCCACCTCTACCTGACCAACTGGGGCACCCATCAGGTGATCCTGCGCCTGCCCAAGGGGCAGCTCCCGCTGCGGGCGGTGGAGCCGTACTGCTTCGACGAGTGCGTCGAGGCATGGACGACCAAGACCCACCTCGTCCTGGACCTGCGCAGCGAGGACGAGAGCGGAGACTGGGACGAGGGCGCCGAGGACTCACTGGGTGCCATCGCCGGGGTGCGGGCCGAGCTGGCCGCCGGGGACCACCGTGCCCTGTACCTCGCATGGCTGTCCGCCATCGGCGCCTGGGCGCTCCAGGAGGACGACGAGGAGGCCTACCGGGAATCGGTCGAGCCCCCGGTCCCGGCCGGGCTCGACCGGCTCACCGCCCCGCAGCGAGCGCTCGCGGACTTCCTGCGCGTCGACGCCGACCTGCTGGCGGTCGCCGCCCAGGCCAGCCCGCCGGCCCCCGCACCTCGGAAGAGGCCCGGGAAGAAGGAGCTGGCGCCGCTGATCGCCGCGCTTCCCGAGAAGGAGAAGGACGACCTCCTGTTGCGCCTCGCGCTGGGGGACGAGCCTCAGCTGGGAGCCGAACTCCTGCGCCGCATGCGCGGCGAACCGGCTGCCGCGACCGTGCACGGCGGAGGAGGAGCGGTGAACCACGCACGCTGGCAGCTGGCTAGGGACAAGCGCGCGCTGCACGGGGAGTTCGAGCCCCCCGCAATCGTCGCCGAGCGAGAGCAGATCCGTCTGGCCATGGCACTCGGTCAGCTGGTCTACGACCGGCGCACCCAGCTGGGCCTGAACGAGGATGAGCTGGCGATTCGCCTCGGTGTCACCGCCGACGAGGTGGAACACCTCGAGGTTGGGGGAGTCCTCCCGGTCACCTCCGAGTTGCTGCTCCGGATTGCCGCGGCTCTGGAGGTGTCCGTGGACGTCCACCTGGCGACCTCGGGCACGGCAGTCAGCTTCGCTGCTCGCGCTGCCTGAGGGGAAGCCATGGACTACGGGCAGCAGCTGTCGGCCGCTCTACGCGAGAGACGAAGGCAACTGGGAATCTCCCAGGCCGAACTCGCCCGGCGGGCCGGCATGACGCAGCCCGGCATCTCCCGCGTGGAACTGGGGGAAACCACCCCCACCCTCCCCCTCCTGGCACGGCTCGCCGAAGCGCTGGAGGCGGACCTCGACATCCAGCTGGCCCCGCTGGACGGAAGGACGACGATGCGCTTCGTGCCGCGTCGGCGCGCCGACGCGGCGTGAAGCGGGGTTGGCAGCGTTGAGTCAAAGACGAGGATGGCTCCGCGAGGAGTACCGGCACCTGCCCGGCCTGCTGCGCCGACTCGACCACCGGGCTCTCCGTGGTTGACGCCAGGCACTTCGCCGAGGGACCACCGTCCGCCGGGGGCACCTCGGGGTACCTCCCGGCCGAAGGCCGGGGGAGAGGGCGTCAACGGATGCCCTAGCCCACTTCGGTTCGCGTCGGCGTCAAGCGACGGTGGAAGGTCCCTGGTTCAAACCTCTGGCCCCATCCCCGCTGGCGATTCACTACGCTTGGCGCGGTGAAAGCAGCACGAAGTCTCGCGATCTGGCTGGCCGACCGTACTCCTTCGCAGCTGACCGAACTGCTGGAGCAGCGCGAACTGCCCTACGCGGCAAGGGTGGCGAGCCTGACCGACCTGGCCGGCCACCTGCTGACGGATGCCTCGACGGCCCTGGGGCTGAGCGAGATCAACCTCGGGGATCTTCAACTGCTGGTCGCTGTGGCGACCCTGGCCGAACGGTTGCACGGTCCGCTACCGGCCCTCCCGCCCGCTCATCACCTGTTCATGGGCTACGGCGGCCGTTCACCACGGCTCGACGCGCCTGCGGTCGACCCGGCCGACCGGTCCGTGCCCCGGGACCAGCTCTTCCGATTCCTGCAACTCGACGGCGGGGGCCGGTCTGCGGCCGGGGCCGCGCTGTCCCGGCTGACCGAGCGGGCGCTGGTACTGCCCTCGTCCGGAAGCAGGGTCATTGTTCCGATCCTGGTCCACCGCCAGGCGGGTGAAGGCGACGGTTACGGCCGGCCCGCCGAACAACTGCTCACCGAGGCCTTCAACGCTCCGGAGATCCACCGCATCGCGCAGGGGCTGGGGCTCGCGAAGGCGCGGACTCGGGACGAGGCGCAGCGGCAGATCGTGGACGTGCTCAGGGACGCGAAGCGCGTGCGCGCCATGGCCGCCGAGGCGCCGCCCGCGGCCTTGGACCTGCTAGACAAACTGGTCCCGGGCCCGCCACTGCTGCGTACGCACTGCTTCGTCTCCCGGTACGGCGGCTTCTACCCGGGCTCCGGAGGCAAGTTCACCTTCCGGGAAGGCGGCTCGGGAGATCCCGGCACGGACTGGCTGGCCGCCCGCGGCCTGGTCCTTCCGGTGGATGAGGACCTGGCGGAACTGCCGCGCGAGGTGGCCGACGCGTTGCGCGACCACGATCGCGCGCCGAGCTACCAGTCTGCCCCGCCCCCGGTCGAGGGCACGGTGGAGATCCCAGGTGGTGCAGTCGAGAGCCAGGCGCAGGCGGCCTTGGCCGAGGCGGCCTCCCGGGTCGAGCTGATGCTTCGTCAGGTTGCCGCGCAGCCACTCGCCGTGCGTAAGGCGGGCGGAATCGCAGTCCGGGACACCCGTCGGCTGGCGAAGGCGGTCGGCATGTCGGAGGAACGGGCCCGGCTGTGGCTCGACCTGGCGAACAACGCGGACCTGATCACCCCTTGCGCCGCGGAACCGGAGGCCCCGGCAAGAGGACGGGGCCGCGCGCGTCGGCCGGAATCCCCGCCACCTGCCCGGATGCTGCCCACCGAGCGGTACGACGAGTGGTTGGCGGCCCCACCGGCTCAACGGCTGCTGCCGCTCGTCGCCACCTGGGCGGTGGTGCCCGAGGTATTCAGCCACTGGCCGGACGAGAACGACACCCCGGTCGCGCTGGTCACGCCGGAGGACGGCGAGGCCGTCGATCTGCGCCATGCCGTGCTGGAGGCTCTGGCCACCCTCCCGGCCGGGCGCGGAGTCCCCACCGGCAAGTCCGCCCGCGCGCGGGCGACCGCTCTCGCCGGCCTCAGCGCCACGGCGGCCTGGTTCCGCCCGACCGCCCTCGCCCAAGGGCCGTGGGAGGCTGAGCGGGTCGAGGCGACCCTGGCCGAGGCGGAGCTGCTCGGGGTCGTCGCCCACGGAGCGCTGACCCCGCTCGGGCACGCCGTGCTCGGGCTCCTGAGGGCGGGGGCGCACCGCCACTTCCCCGCCGTTCCTGGCGCGGGGCCGGCGCTGCACGACCGTCCTGCTCTGGACGAGGCGGTCCGGCAGTTGTCCACTGCCCTGGACGCGCTGCTGCCCGCGCCGCAGACCACTGCCCGGTTCCAGGCGGACCTTACGGCCGTGGTCGCCGGAGCTGCCGCACCAGAGCTGACCGACCTGCTGGCCGCCTGTGCGGACCGGGAGTCGGAGGGCCATGCCGTGGTGTGGCGGATCACCCCGGCGGCGGTCCGCCGGGCGCTGGACTCCGGACTGGACGCCGCCGACCTGCTGGCTCGGCTGGCCGACGTCTCCGCGGGCGGGCGGCCGCTTCCGCAGCCCCTGGAGTACCTGATCAAGGACACCGCGCGGACCCACGGCCGGATGCGAGTGGTGCGCTCCGCCTGCTGCATCCGCTCCGACGACGAGGCACTGGTGTCGGAGCTCGCCGCGGCCCGTGTGCTCTCCAAGCTCGGTTTGCGCCGGATCGCACCGACCGTGCTGATCAGCACGGCCGAGCCGGAAGCGACCCTTACTGCGCTTCGTGCCGCCGGCTACGCCCCCGTGCTGGAGGCGGAGACCGGGACTACGGTCATCGAGAGGGCCCGCCAGGAACGCGGTCCCAAGCGCATGCCGTCACTGTCCGCAGCACGACCGCGCCACGGCAAGGGGCCGAGCACCGCATCGGCGCTGGCGAGCGCGCTGCTGGCCGACCGCTGACCAGGGGATCGCCCGAAGCCCTCGGGCAGGGCGATGTGCGTCGTGCCGTGGCGGTGAAGTCGCTTCGGAGCTCCCAGACCCGAGGTGGGAGCTCGGCACGCCGGGCGCGTTGAACCGGCAGCGAGGGCAGTGTGTCAGTGGCCCTCGGTCCAGAACTGCTGGAGTCGCGCGATCGCCTGGGCCTTGTCCAGCTCGGCGACCTGGTCCTCGGTGAGTCCGGCGCGGCTGATCAGCAGGTGGACCAGATCTGCGGGAAGTGTCTCGCGTGGTGGCTCAGGCGCGCCTCGACCGGGAGGCGTGCCTTCCAGGACACAGGGCCAGAACACGTCCTCCGTCACATCCAACTGGTCGCGGAGGATGTGTGCCCACATACCGGCGCCGTACGCGGTGCGGTCCACCGGATGAGACACTCGGGTGCGCAGGACGCGCCCGGCGGCAAGCCCGAGTTCGTAGGTCACGTGATGGGTGCCGGCGCGGCCACGGGCGTCCCGTACGCGGCCCCAGCCTTCGATCTTGCAGAACTGCTCGTGTCGTTCGCGTGTCGGCTGAGGCCAGGTCACTTCGCGGCTCCGAGTAGCCAGTCGCGGAGCTGGGTGTCGTCGCTGAGGCCGATGAGCTGGACCAGGCCCCAATTGCCGCGGTGATTCGGCGCGTTCAGGAGACGGTCCTGCCAGTCCTCCGCATACTCGCGCAGCGCGTCGACCATCTCGTCGATGGCCTCATCGAATGTGCCGCCGTCCGCGGCGACCGGCAGGCCGGGGAAGAACACCGACCAGCCGCCGCCCTCGGCGACCACCTCGGCCTTGGAAGGGCACAGCAGAGTGAGAGCGTGGCGCAGCCGCCCCGCGTCGACCACGGCCGCGTACCCGGTGTCTCGGCGAACGGTCGCGACCCGGCCTTGCCCCGCCGCGTCCAGCAGGTCCTTCAGATGTGCTCGGGCTTCGGTATAGCTCTCATAGTGGACCGCTGTCATGGGAAGCCTCCTCGTCCGAGGGCCAGGGTCGCCCTCCGGTGGAAGTACGTCAAGTACGTCACGTACTCACTGGGCTGGTGAGGGGAGTGACCGTCCGCTGCGCCGTTGGCGTCAAACAACACGAAAATGCCCCCGAAGCGATCTGCTTCGAGGGCATCGTGCCTGGTCAGGCTATGTGGCCAGGGCCGGGGTCGAACCGGCGACCTTCCGCTTTTCAGGCCGCGTGAGACCGCCAGCTGTGGTCGTTTAGTCCGGGGAGAGAGTCCTCGACTGTGTTACGCCGTCCGGCATCGTGCGTTGCTGTTGGCGTACGGGTTGGAGTACGCCAGGTTGTTGCTGCAGTGATGGTCGGGAGTCAGTTTTCAAGCAGGTCCAGTGCCATCTGAGCCGCCCGGAGGAACTCGCTTTCCTCCCGGGAGCTCTGTGTGATGAGCGGGCGGAGCAATTCGTCCATTTCCATGGTCGGGTCGTTGAAGGTTTCATGGCACGTAGCGGTGATGCGTGTCAGTGTGGCGAGCATGCCATTTGCCAGGTTTCCCACCTGCTCAGGGCCCTCTAGCCGTACTGCTGCCAGCGCAATGGCAGCGGCGTCTTGCTTCTCGTTCACTGCTTCGAACCTTTGGACAGCCGTCTCAAGGGTGCTGACGCTCCGCTCAGCTACAGGTCGGATCTGCCGGTGGGCCCAGTGCACCTCTTGAATCGCGACGATGAAAGCTGTGTAGGCAGCCTGCCTGTGCTCGCGGCGCCACTTGTGATGCTCAGCTACCAGTTCACGACGATGCGTTTGCGCCCGCGCCTCAAGCTCCAGCTCCTGCTGCCGGGACAGAGCTTCGTTCTTTCGTCTCTCGTTTCGGGCTGTCAATGCGCCGGTGAGAGCACTGCCGGACAAGGTTCCAAACACGCCGACAAGCGACAGCCATAGCGACGAATCCATGAGAAGTCAGTGTTCCATGACCTTCAGCGGGAGAGGCGGGAACAGGGTATCTGCGATGAGTTGCATCGACTCCACGATCGCGACGGCTCCAGCGCCAGCTAGCTTGGTCGCCTTGCCGGGCTTGTTGGCATAGCCGATCGTAGAGACACCTGCCGCTGTCCCAGCCTCAACATCCCGGGCCGCATCGCCGATGAAGATGCAGTGCTCCGGTCCGGTGCCTGCGGCTTCCATAGCTTCGAGCAGGAGGCGCGGGTTTGGCTTCATGGAGGAGGGGTCGCTCGGGGCGCGCCCGAAGACGCCCGCCACGTACCCGTCGAGACCGTGCTCGGAGAGGTATGTCTCGATGGCCACGCCCGCGTTGTTGCTGACGATCGAGACCAGCCGACCGGAGCGGGCACAGGCGTGCAGAACCGATTCTCCGCCCGGGGTCGGCCGACCAACCTGGACAGCTTCGGTCTCCAGAGCGGTCAGCGCGGCGTCCGTGCTCTCTGTGAGGTCTGGCTGGGCATCGGAGATCAGCCGGAGCAGGGCGAGAGGGTCGCTCTCGTCCTCGGCCGCGGCCGGGGCCTGCGCGCCGGTGGCGAGCCAGCCCTCACGGAGTCGCCGCGCGACGTCTGGGGCGGGGAAACCAGCGAAGACCGAGCACACCGGGCCGTCGAAGTCGAGCAATACGTGCTTCACCGGCCGGAGCACATCGGCGAGCTGCTGAAGCGTGGTCGTCATGGCTGCCGCTCGTAGGCGATCGTGCTCCACACGCTGTCGAACCACATCTGGGCCTGCTGGACGTACTGCGATCCGAGCGAGGCGTCATCCGGGCCGGCGGCGTGGTGGAACAGGGTGGTGTCCTTACCCGTCACGTCGTAGAACGTGTGGTCCGTGCCGTCCACCGCGATGGTCCGCTCACGCAGCGGATAGAAGCCGAAGAAGGCTTCCGAACGGTTCAGGATGTACAGCTTGAACAGGCTGGATGCCCGGTGCACCCTGACCTGAACACTCGCCGACTGGACCAGCCCCAGCTCTGCCAGCACCTCGACTGAGTGGGCGATGCCCCCGGCGTTGGTCAGCGCGATGTTCCGGGCCCGCTCGCGAAGCGCCACCTCGTCCTTGAGTCCGTCGACCAGCACGGGGACGGCCATCGGCTGTGTGGTGTCCGGCAGCAGCAGGCGCACGGTGATGGACTCCGGGGTGAGCCGACCGGACCGGACCTTGTCCAGCGGCTCCTGTAGCGCGTTGTGCAGCGTCTCGCTGGAGAAGCCGGCGAAGTCCAGAGTCACCTGCTGCTGCTCGAAGGCCGCTTCGAGGTGGGGCCGGAGCCCGACCGGCCGAGAGGTGCGCTCCCGGACGAACGAGCCGCTTCCCTGGCGGGTCACGATCAGTCCCTCGGTCCGGAGCAGGTCCAGCGCCTTGTCGACGGTGCCGCGCGCCACGCCGAAGTGCTTCGCCAGCTCGGGGCCGGAAGGAAGTTTGTCGCCGGTCTCGAAGCCGGGTTTCTTGGTGAGGATCGAGGCCCGCAGAGAGCTGCTGACCTGCTGATACGGGGGGCGCGAGTCATCCGGGTCTAGGGCCATGCGCCAATGCTAGGGCAGGTGCCCAACAGACGCGAGAGACCCAGCTCTCTTGACCTGCCTAGGCAGGTTGTCTATGTTGTGGGTGTCGGAAGCGACGACGGAAGGTCGCAGACGGCAAGGGCCTTCTTTGGCCTGCTCTGACCTGCGGAAATGCCTGAAGCGGCGCTCAAACCGCCAAGTCCGTACGCCGCTTCAGGCCCCACTGAGGGGAGTTCCATCATGCCTGCAATGCTCACCAGCCAGCGAGTTTCCACCGGTGCCCTCCTGGCCGGCGTGGACATGTTCGGGGAGAAGGACCCGTCCGAGACGGCGCCGCGCGTGGCGATCCAGCTCACGCTGAGCCCGTCGTTCGCGGAACTCCTGGGCCTGCTGGTCTTCAACGTCTGCGAGCTGGGCGAGGAGGAGGCCGCCGACGACGCGGCCGTCATGGAGACCGTCCGGTACGAGCTGGGCAGCTCCGCCCACACGGCGATCACGGACCACGCCCACCTGGCGATGGACTACTACACCGGCCGCCGTCCGCACCCGGCCCCGGCCTACGTGCGGGCCCTGGGCCACGCCGTGACCCGGGTGTTCGGCGTCGCGTCGGACGAGCCGTTCGCCGCCCGGGAGGGCGCCGCCCGTGGGTGGGTGAGCGTCCCGGCCGGTGTGCTCCCGGCCGACCACTGCGCGGTCTGAGCGACCCGACTCCGGGTGAGCGCTCACCGACGCTCACGGGCGCTCACCAGCCGCTCACCCGACCGTCCGGCGGCGCCCGTTTCAACCCCGGTCGGCCGACTTTCAGGCCCGCCCGCGAAGCGGTGAACACCCGAGTGTTCACCGCCGCTCACGGAAGCGTTCCCGGCGCTACCCGCCGACCGTTCCCGGTTCCCGGGAAGCGCTTCCCGCCTTTTACCCCCAAGCATCGGTCGCCTTCTGACCAGCGGTCACGACCCGACCGACAGCCGACCCGTTCACCGGTGAACCTCCCGGCCGTTCACCGGTGAACGCCCCGACTCCCAGCCCGACTCCCGACTCTTGAGGAGTAGCTGTGACCAGCCTCAACGGGGCCGACTCCCGCCCCCAGGAACCTCCACCACCTCGACCTGAAATCCGGGTCGCCGCCGCTGAAACGGCCGTCCCCGGGCCTGAAACGGGCGCCGCCGTGAGCGCCGACCGATCGGCCGTGAGCGCCGTTCAGCCGGATGTTCACCGCCCCGTTCACCCCGCCCCTGAAACGTCCGCCCGTGTGGTTGAAGCGGTGCCCGGTGGACCTGAAACGGGCCCGCCCGTGAGCGGTGAACGCCGCGTCGTGAGCACCGGTGAGCGCCCGGTGAACACCCCCGCCGCCGGTGCCCCTGAAACGCCCGCCCGTGTGGTTGAAGCGGACCCGGACGCGGTTGAAGCGGCGCCGATGCCCGACCCGATCACCCTGCCCGCTCCGGTGCGGGACGCGCACCGTGCCACCGCCCGGTGGGCCGCCGGTCGCTTCCTGCTGGCTCTTAAGAGGGTCAGGCCCGCCGTGGTGTTCGACCGGTGGGGACAGCCGGTCGGCATCCCCGACTACGGCTCCCCCGCCTTCGCCGCCCTCCCCGAGGGCGACCCGCGCCGCGAAGCCGCGCTCATCACCGCCGCCGAAGCCTGGCGCCAGCAGGCCGAGCACGTCCCGGAGTTCATCCACGCCGGACTGCGCACGGACCTGGTGCTGGGCGAGCAGGCCCGCGCCGAATGGGTGGCCCAGGACGAATCCGCCTGGAAAGACCTCGTGCGCACGGTGCGGGCCTGGTCCAACCACCCGACCGCGCTGGAACTGGCCGAACGCCGCACCCGCGCCGCCGAAGCCGCCCAACGGCCCGTGGTGGCCTCTTCCGCCTGGCCGCCGGTCGCGATCCCCGGACAGCCCGGATGGCACCGCCACCGGCTCCCGGACGGCCGCCAGGCCGACCTGCCCGACACCAACAGCCTTGCGGAGAGCGCCTGATGCCCGTCGAACTCCACCTCGCCACCGACGCGTTCGGCCGACCACAGACCCGCCCGAACCCGATGTACGACCCCGCGCCCGGGATCGACCGACCCTCGCGGCCGGGCCCGGTGCCCGACCCGGAGGTGTTCTGCGGCTGGGTCGGGGACACCGTGCGCGACCTCGACCCGACCACCGAGGCCGACCCGGTCGGCGTGCTGGTGAACCTCCTGTCCGCCGGCGGGGCCGCGATCGGCCCGGGGCCGTTCATGTGGATCGGCAACGACCGCCACCCCGCCCTGATCTGGGCGCTGACGGTCGGCGCCACCGCCGCCGGTCGCAAGGGTGCGGGCACCAACACCGCCAAGCGGCTGTTCAAGGCCGCCGTGCCGGACTTCATCGCCTGCAACATGCGCTCCGGCCTGTCCTCCGGCGAGGGGCTGATCGAGATGGTGCGCGACGGCGACGGCGACAAGGACCCCGGCGTCCTCGACAAGCGCCTGTGGGTGGTCGAGTCGGAGTACGGCGTCACCATGGCGCGGGGACGGCGCGAGGGCTCGTCCCTGAGCGGCATCCTGCGCCAGGCGTGGAACGGCGAAGACCTCGGCGTCATGAACCGCGACGCGCTGCACGCCACCGCCCCGCACATCGCGGTCATCGGCCACATCTCGCCGCGTGAGCTGCGGGCGAAGATGCAGGACGCCGAGATGGC
Source organism: Kitasatospora sp. NPDC033851 (assembly GCF_055576085.1). NCBI lineage: Bacteria > Bacillati > Actinomycetota > Actinomycetes > Kitasatosporales > Streptomycetaceae > Kitasatospora > Kitasatospora sp. NPDC033851. Next base: position 471,614 of record NZ_JBVIRL010000003.1, read on the forward strand.
CGGAGGCACCTACAACCGCTTCCTGCCGGTCTTCGTCCACCGCAACCTCCTCGACCCGGACGGCCAAGGCGCCCCCGACGAGCTGATCGACAACCTCGCCACCGCCTGGAAGACCGTCCTCACCGACGCCCGCCGCGTCGGGGAGGTCCGCCTCGACGAGCAGGCCGCCCAGCTCTGGCGTGAGGAGGTCTACCCGGCCCTGTGCGGGGACGAGGCCGACGAAGGGCCGATCGCGGAGTTCACCGCCCGCGCCGCCCCCTACGCCAAGCGCACCGCCATGGTCTACGCCCTCCTCGACCACACCGACCACATCAAAGAGGCCCACCTGCGCGCCGCCTGGGCCCTCGTCCGGTACGCCCGCGCCAGCGCCGCACACATCCTCGGCCCCACCGCCGCCGCCAGCACCGGCGACCCGCACCTGGACAAGCTCGTCCACGCGGTGAAGACCGCCGGGGCGGGCGGAATGACGCAGAGCCAGGTGCAGGTGCTCCTGAAGCGGCTCAACGCCACCCAGCGCGCCGACGTCACCGCCCGGCTGTGCCAGTTGCCCGGGTTCGCCGCCGCGCAGCTCTCCACCGGCGGACGCCACCAGACCGTCTACATCTACGCCCCTCCCGACTGACAGGCGGTCCGGAAAGGCCGGAAAGGCCGGAAAGCCCTCTGACCAGCGCAAACGCCTGGCGGAAAGTGGTCCGGAATGGTCCGGAAGGTCGTCCGCGATCCCCCGACCCCGAACCTCCCGGACCCTTTCTGGACCATTCCGGACCACTTTCCGCCACGCAAAACCCCAGCTCAGACCCCTTTCCAGCCTTTCCGGCCTTTCCGGACCACCCCCGGGGACAACCTCCGCCGCCCCGGGGCCCTCCGGCCGGACCGACCGTCAGGTGACAGGCGCCAGTCAGTGACTCGCACCCGGGCCCGATTTCCCCAGGTAACGCGCCCGCGAGAGCGACAGGCACCGCCTGTCACCCCCGCTGGCACCTGATCTTGAAGCCTCTGGCACCCCGCAGAACGGAGCCCCGCGATGCCTCGCACGCCCGCCGCCCGCCCCGCCCGGCCGTCCAGAAAACTGGACACCCCACCGGCCACCACGACGCCCCGCGCCCGCTCCCCACCAAGCCCCGGCCGCCCTCGGACGGCCGCCCGGCCTAGCATCGCCCCTCGCTAGACCTAGCGACCCCGCTAGCGAGCAAAACCGGCAGTGACCAGCCGCCTAGCACCTAGCGCCCCCGCCGGCCGAACCCCGCCGCCCGCCCGAACCGGGCCCCGCACCCCTCCAGCCCCCGCTAGGAGTCACCGGGCACCGTCGCCCGGATCTCCCCCCACCCACCCCCCACCCACCTCCCAAGCCCTCCCCCACCCGCTCAGGGCCCGAAAGCGGCCTCCCGGCCGGGTGGGGGGTGGGTGGGGGGAGATGGGGACCGCCCCGGGCGCTCACGCTCCGCGCTCACTTTCATCACGCCGCTCCGTGAATCCGGGGCCCCAACGTACGCGTGCACGCGTACGCGCGAAAGGCTCCCGACCACCACCCAGCGTCACGAAGGCCCGGCACCGCGACCGTCAGGCCCCGGGTGTCAGAAACCGTCTGACGCCCCTGACGCCCAGATCCCCGGGTAACGCGCACGCGCGCGCGAGGAACCCCCGTCTGACACCCCTTCTGACGCTCCTGACACCCCGCGCTGACGGTCCTGACACCCCGCGCTGACGGTCCTGACACCCCGCGCTGACGGTCCTGACACCCCCTCCGGCGCCGTTTCTGACGCGCCTGACACCCCCGACCGACCACCCGAAGGCCCGCTCTGACGGTCCTGACGCCTCTGACACCCGCCCTGACACCCCTGACGCCACTACCCACCGCAACCGCCTGATCGGCCCGACCACCGCCCGCCCGACCCACCTGTCACCTGTCGCCTGTCACCTGTCGTCCCCACCCCAAAACGGGCCCCACAGCCCCGAAACCCCCCTTTGACCTGCGCCTTACAGGCGACAGACAGGCGACAGGTGACAGGTGACAGACAGGCCACACGACAGGTGAGGCGACAGGGCAGACGACAGCCCACCCGCCCCGGAGGAGACCTTGGCCAGCCCGCCCGCCGAAGCGCTCACCGTCCCCGAAGTCATGGCCGCGCTCCGGCTCGGCCGCAGCAAGGTCTATGACCTCTTCCGCTCCGGCGCCCTGCCGAGCTTCACCATCGGCCGCGCCCGCCGCGTGGCCGCCGACGACCTCACCACCTACATCCGCACCCAGAGCAGGAGCCTCTAATGGCCAAGCGCGCCAACGGCGACGGCAGCATCACCCGCATGACGAACCGCGACCTCTACCACGGCCGTGTCTACGTGACCACGACGTCCGGGAAGGTCAAGCGCATCTCCGTGTACGGCAAGACCCGTGACGAGGTACGCGACAAGATGACGGAGCTTCAGGCTCAGAACAACCAGGGAATCCCGACGCCCGACACCAACGCCAAGATGGAGGAGTACCTGACGTACTGGCTGGCCACCGTGGTGAAGGTGAACCGCCGGCCGAAGACCTACCAGGGGTACGAAAGCGTCGTTCGAGTGCACCTGATTCCCGGGCTCGGCACCAAGAAGATCCGGACCCTCCGGGCCGCCGACGTCCGGAAGTGGCTGGCCAGTGTCGCGACCGCGTGCCAGTGCTGCAAAAACGAGTGGGACGCGGCCCGGCCGAAGCCGGAGTGCTGTGCCGCGGGGGAGTGCTGCGAGACCAAGCTGTCCCGCCGCATGGTGCAGTCGATCCACTCCGTCCTGCGGAACGCTCTGGAGAACGCCGTCCGGGAGGAGCTGATCCTGAGGAACGTCGCCAAGCTGGTGCAGGTCCCCACACCCGACTACGGCACCGGGAAGGGCCTCACCGTCCCGCAGGCCCGTCTGCTCCTGAAGGCGGCCAGCACGGACCGCCTGCACGCCCTCTACGTCCTCGCCCTCGCCATGGGTCTGCGGCGCGGGGAGCTGCTGGGCCTGCACTGGGCGGCGGTGGACCTGGAGCGCGGGACGCTCATCGTGTCCAGCAACCTCCAGCGGGTGGACGGCGCCCTCCAGATCGGCCCGACCAAAACGGCGTCCTCACTGCGGACGCTCCCGCTCCCGCCGCTCGTTCTGGCGGCTCTGCGGGCCCACCGCGAGCGGCAGGCTCAGGAGCGGGTGGCGGCCGGCGAGCGGTGGAAGGACACCGGTCTCGTGTTCACCAGTCGGATCGGGACGCCGATCGAGCCGGACAACCTCCGGCGGAGCTGGTACCCGCTCCGGGATCGGCTCGGGCTCTCGCTCCGGTTCCACGACCTCCGCCACACCTGCGTGACCCTGCTGCTGGACCTCGGTGTCCCGCCGCACATCGTCCGACAGATCGCCGGGCACAGCGATATCGGCGTGACGATGAAGGTCTACGCCCACGCGTCCCTGGACGAGCAGCGGAAGGCCCTCGGGTCGCTGAGTGACAAGCTCGGCTGAGCCGTTGGCGTACCGGTTGGCGTACGGGACATGAGAACGGCCCCGGAGAGTGATCTCTCCGGGGCCGTTTTGCCTGTTCAGGCGTTTGTGGCCAGGGCCGGGGTCGAACCGGCGACCTTCCGCTTTTCAGGCGGACGCTCGTACCAACTGAGCTACCTGGCCGTACTGCACCGTCTCTTGCGAGACGAGCGATCCCGACGGGACTTGAACCCGCGACCTCCACCTTGACAGGGTGGCGAGCTAACCAACTGCTCCACGGGACCTGGTAGTGGCGAACCACTAAGGTCTTGCGGCACTGCACTTTACTACGGTACTGCGTGCCCCCAACGGGATTCGAACCCGTGCTACCGCCTTGAAAGGGCGGCGTCCTGGGCCACTAGACGATGAGGGCTTGCGGCCTGTCCCGCTGTTTCCAGCGTTCGGGGACGTCGAGAAGCATATGGGATGTCGGGCGGAACGCCAAAACGGGTTTCGGCCGGCCGGTGGAGCGGGGGCGGGGCGGGGCTGCGGAGGGGGTCAGGACCAGCCGAGCTCGTCGAGTTCGTGGTCGTCGAAACCGAAGTGGTGGGCGACCTCGTGGATCACGGTGGTGCGGACCTCCTCGACCACCTGCTCGCGGGTCTCGCAGTGGCGGAGGGTGGGGCCGCGGTAGATCAGGATGCGGTCGGGCAGGACGCCGGCGTACCACTCACCGCGTTCGGTGAGCGGGGTGCCTTCGTAGAGGCCGAGGAGTTCGGGGTCGCTCGGGTCGGGTTCGTCCTCGACGAAGATCGCGACGTTGTCCATCATGGCCGCGAGCTGCGGGGGGATCTGGTCGAGCGCATCGCTGACCAGCGTCTCGAACTCTTCCCGGGTCATCTCCACCGGATCATTGTCGGGTCTGGGGTGACGGTGTGCCAGGTGGCGGAGGCCGGTGTTTGATGGGGCTATGACGACCTCGGAGGGCGCGTTGGACGGCACGGTGGACGGTCCGCCCCGGACGCCGCCGCCGGTCGCGGCCCGGGTGCCGAACCGGCCGCCGGTGTTGCGCGGGCAGGGGCCCGCCGTGGCGGCGGTCGCGGCCGGCGGGGCGATCGGGGCGGTGGCCCGGTACGCGGCGGGGCTCGGCTGGCAGACCGGGCCGACGGCCTTCCCGTGGACGACGCTGCTGGTCAACGTGGTCGGCTGCGCGGTGATCGGGGTGTTCCTGGTGGTGATCACCGAGGGGCGCCAGGCGCATCCGCTGGTGCGGCCGTTCTTCGGCACCGGAGTGCTGGGCGGGTTCACCACCTTCTCGACGTACGCGGTGGACGTCCGGCGGCTGCTGGAGGCGGGCCGGCTCGGGCCGGGGTTGGCGTACCTGGGGCTGACGCTGCTGGGCGCGCTGGTCGCGGTGTGGGCGGCGGCCGGGCTGACCCGGCGTCTGATCCACCGCGCGGTGCGCCGCGGAGCCGTGCGGGGCGGCGCCGCGACCGGCGGGGGCGCGCGGTGACCCGGCTGGGCGGGCCGGCGCTGCGGCTGACGGTGCTGGTCGGCGAGAGCGACCGGTGGCACCACCGCCCGCTGTACAGCGAGATCGTGCACCGGGCGCGGGCGGCCGGGCTGGCCGGGGCGAGCGTGTTCCGGGGGATCGAGGGGTTCGGGGCGTCGTCGCTGGTGCACACCACGCGGCTGCTGTCGCTGAGCGAGGACCTGCCGGTGGCGGTGGTGATCGTGGACGAGGAGGAGCGGGTGCGGGCGTTCCTGCCGCAGCTGGACGGACTGGTGGCGGAGGGCCTGGTGCTGCTGGACCGGTGCGAGGTCGTGACCTACACCGGGCGCGGCCCGGACGGGCGTTCGGGTGACGGCGCGGGTGGCGGCTCGGGCGAGGGTTCGGACCGGGGGTCGGGCGAGGGTTCGGGTCGGGGGGAGTCGGCGGGGTGAACTGGCTGCTGGTGGTGGCGGGCGCGGTGGTCGGCGCGCCGATGCGGTATCTGACCGACCGGGCGGTGCAGTCCCGGCACGACTCGGTGTTTCCGTGGGGGACCTTCACGGTGAACGTGGTCGGCTGCCTGATCCTCGGGACGGTGACCGGCGCGGTGGCGGCGGGTGCGGCGTCCTCGCGGGTCCAGCTGCTGCTGGGGACGGGCCTGTGCGGTGCGCTGACCACGTATTCGACCTTCTCGTACGAGACGCTGCGGCTGGCCGAGACCGGTGCCGGGCGGTTCGCGCTGGCGAACGTGGCCGGCAGCGTGGTGGCCGGGCTGGCCGCGGTGTACGCCGGGGCGGAGCTGGCCTCGGCGCTCTGGGGCTGAGGTTTCGGGGCTGAGGCTTCGGGGCGGATGCTCCGGGGCTGAAACTCCGGGGCTGAGGCGGCGCCCTCGGCGGGAGACCGGGGGCGAACTGCCGCCCTGCCCGTGTCCCGCCGGGCCGGGCGCGCGTTGGGCACCGAAAGCGGCCGCGCGTGAGTGGGCGGCCCGGGTGGGGCGGTAGAGAGGGACCTCGGTGGCTTCGGTGCGGGCGGTTCGGGCAGGACGAGCGGTTCGGGCAGTGCGAGCGGCGCGGGCGGTGCGGGCGGTGCGGGTGCGGAACACGGCGGTGCTGCGCTCACGGGCGGTGCGGGCGGCGGCGGTGCTGACGGTGGCCGGAATGGGGCTGACCGGGTGCATGTCGGTGGGCCCGGCGGCGGAGGAGAAGCACGGCGGGGTGGCGCCGGTCGGGCAGGCCGGTGCTGCGGCCCGGCCGGGGGCGACGGGCGGGCCGTCGGCCTCGCCGGGGGCCGGGCACCCGGGCGGTGTGTCGGGGCGCCCGGAGCGGCCGGGGGGCCCGCAGGCCGAGAACGCGCCGGGCGGGGCCACGGCTTCGACGCCGGGCGAGGTGGCGCCCGGGGCGAGTGGCACGGTGACCGGAGTGGTCCCGGTGCCGGGGGCTCCGGCGGGTGCGCCCGGTGGTGGTTCGGCGGGCGCGGTGGACACCAGCCCGGCGCCGCACCCCGGCGGCGGCGCGTCGACCGGCTCCGGCGGCACGACGGGCTCCGGCGGGACGGGCGGCACCGGCGAGCCCCGCTCCGGCGGTTCGGCGGGCTCCCCCTCGGCCACCCCGAGCAGCCGCCCGTCGAGCACCCCCGAGCCCGAGCACACCTCGCCCGCCGCGACCGTCCCGCCGGGCCCGGAACCCTCGTCGGGCAGCTCCGGTTCCCCGGCGCCGAGCCCGCGCGCCGCCGGGCACTAGCGGTGGGCGCCGGGGGTGGGCACTGGGGGATCAACCAGGGCATTTGCCTCCGCCCCCCCGGGTCCTCTATGGTGGTAGATCGTTCGTTTGATTCATTTGACTGGCGCCCTAATTCATCTGGCGCCCTTGGCGCGTTCCGGCGATCCGTGGCTGACCGCATAGAGGCGGTTGTGAAACAGAACCCCGGACTTTGGCGCGTGCCACTTCCGGAAGGTTTTGCATGTCTCTCGTTGACGACGCCCGCTTCGCCATGCCCGCGAACGAGGCCGCCGCCGATGTCACCGACACCATCGACACCATCGACACCGCCGCGGACGAGGTGATCGCCGAGGCCGTGGAGGCCACCGAGGAGGCGGCCGCCGAGCCGACCCTCACCTTCGGCGACCTGGGCCTGCACGACGACGTCGTGCGCGCCCTCGCCAAGCGCGGCGTCACCACCCCGTTCCCGATCCAGGCCGCGACCATCCCGGACGCCCTGGCCGGCAAGGACGTGCTGGGCCGTGGTCGTACCGGCTCCGGCAAGACCCTCAGCTTCGGCCTGCCGCTGCTGACCCGCCTCGCCGACGGCGAGCGCACCAAGCCCAAGCACCCGCGCGGCCTGATCCTGGTCCCGACCCGCGAGCTCGCCATGCAGGTGGCCGACGCCCTGGAGCCGTTCGGCTCGGTGCTCGGCCTCAAGCTCAAGGTCGTCTGCGGCGGTACCTCGATGTCGAACCAGATCTACGCGCTGGAGCGCGGCGTCGACGTCCTGGTCGCCACCCCGGGCCGCCTGCGGGACCTGCTGAACCGCGGCAGTGCCAAGCTCGCCGACGTCCAGACCGTCGTGCTCGACGAGGCCGACCAGATGGCGGACATGGGCTTCCTGCCCGAGGTCACCGAGATCCTCGACCAGGTGCCGGCCGGCGGCCAGCGCCTGCTGTTCTCCGCCACCCTGGAGAACGAGATCGACACCCTGGTCAAGCGCTACCTGAAGAACCCGGTCACCCACGAGGTCGACCCCTCGGCCGGCGCCGTCACGACCATGACCCACCACATCCTCGTGGTGAAGCCCAAGGACAAGGCGCCGATCACCAACGCGATCGCCGCCCGCAAGGGCCGCACGATCATCTTCGTCCGCACCCAGATGGGCGCCGACCGGGTCGCCGAGCAGCTGATCGAGGCCGGGGTGAAGGCCGACGCGCTGCACGGCGGCATGACCCAGGGCGCCCGTACCCGTGTCCTCGGCGACTTCAAGGACGGCTACGTCAACGTCGTCGTCGCCACCGACGTCGCCGCCCGCGGCATCCACGTCGACGGCATCGACCTGGTCCTGAACGTGGACCCGGCCGGCGACCACAAGGACTACCTGCACCGCTCCGGCCGCACCGCGCGGGCCGGCCGCTCCGGCGCCGTCGTCACCCTGGTGCTGCCGCACCAGCGTCGCGGCATCTTCCGCCTGATGGAGGACGCGGGCGTCGACGCCAGCCGCCACATCCTGGACCACGCCTTCGACGCGGAGGTCGCCCGGATCACCGGCGCCCGTTCGCTGACCGAGGTCCAGGCGGAGAGCGCCGCCAACATCGCCGGTGCCGCCGAGCGCGAGATCGCCGACATGACCCGCCAGCTGGAGCGCGCGCAGCGTCGCGCCACCGAGCTGCGCGAGGAGGCCGACCGCCTGGCCGCCCGTGCGGCGCGCGAGCGGGCCGACCTGGGCATCGAGGACGAGGAGCCGGCCGCCGACGAGACCGGCGAGCCGACCGAGGCCGCTGCCGCTCCGGCCGCCGCCGAGGCCCCCGCTTCCGCGCCGAAGGCCGAGGACCGCGCCTCCGCGCCGAAGACCGAGGACCGCGCCCCGGCGTACCGCGAGGCGCGCAGCGAGCGTCCGGCCTTCGGTCGTGACCGCGACCGGGACCGTGACCGTGGCGACGACCGTCGCTCCGGTGGCTTCAACCGTGACCGTGGTGGCGAGCGTGGCGGCTTCGGCGGCCGCGACCGTGACGACCGTCGCTCCGGTGGCTTCGGCGACCGTGACCGTGGCGGCGACCGCGGCGGCTTCAACCGCGACCGTGGCGACGACCGTCGCTCCGGTGGCTTCGGTGGCCGTGACGACCGTCGCTCCGGTGGCTTCGGCGACCGTGACCGTGGTGGCGACCGCGGTGGCTTCAACCGTGACCGTGGTGGCGAGCGTGGCGGCTTCGGCGGCCGCGACCGCGACGACCGTCGCTCCGGTGGCTTCGGCGACCGTGACCGCGGTGGCGACCGCGGCGGCTTCAACCGCGACCGTGGCGACGACCGCGGCGGCCGTTCCTTCGGTGACCGTCCGGCCCGTTCCTTCGGTGACCGTCCGGCCTTCGGCCGTGACGAGCGTGGCGGCAGCAGCAGCAGCCGTCCGTTCGCCCGCCGCGACGACCACCGCTCCGGCGGCCGTCCGCAGGCCGACCGCGGTGGCTTCAACCGTGACCGTGGTGGCTTCGGCGACCGCGACCGTGGCGCCGACCGCGGCGGTTTCAACCGCGACGACCGCAAGCCGCGCTGGAAGAACTGACGTCGTACGGGCGGTAGTCGACCGCCCGCCCGGCTGAACGTACGAAGGGCCCGCTCCGTCCCCCGGAGCGGGCCCTTCGCGTTCCCCCGATACCCCCCGACACCTCGTCATGCTCCCCCCGAGGTGTTGTTCTGGAAGTGAGAATAACCTGTGGCGCGTGGACGCGGTAGTCCCGTAGCGTCCGGAGCATGAGCAGCAGACTGCAGGACGTGGCACGGGTGAACGAGGAGATCGCCGAGCGGGGGGACTACCGGACGGCCGGCGGCGAACCCGTGCGGGTGGGGAAGCAGTTGACGGCGGCGCAGGCCGGCACGGTGTCGTACACGCCGCAGGCGCTGGACGCGCTGGTGGCGGCGGGCGAGCCGGGCCCGGGGGCGCGCGGCAGCGTCGAGGTGACGGCCGAGGGGAGCATCGAGGCCGCCCGGCGGCTGGTCGAGGCCGGGGGCGGCCCGGTCGGGGTGCTGAACTTCGCCTCCGCGCGAAACCCCGGCGGCGGGTACCTGCGCGGGACCCGCGCCCAGGAGGAGGACGTGTGCCGCAGCGCGCTGCTGTACAGCTGCCTGCTGGAGGCGCCGGACTACTACGAGGCGCACCGGGCCTCCACCGACCTCCGGTACAGCCACCGGGTGATCGTCTCGCCCGACGTGCCGGTGATCCGGGACCGGCGCGGGGACCTGCTGGCGCAGCCGTACCCGGTCACCTTCCTGACCTCGCCCGCGCCCAACGCCGGGCAGCTGGAACGGCGTTCGCCCGGTACGGACGTGCGGGGCGTGCTCGCCGAGCGGGCCGTCCGGGTGCTCGCGGCGGCGGCCCGGCACGAGGTGCGCGCGCTGGTGCTCGGCGCCTGGGGCTGCGGGGTGTTCGGCAACGACCCGGCCCAGGTCGCCGAGGCCTTCGAGGCCGCGCTGGCCCGGTACGGGGCGGCCTTCGAGCGGGTGGTGTTCGCGGTCTGGGACCGCTCGCCGGTCTCGGCGAACCGGGCCGCCTTCGAGGCCCGGTTCGGCAAGGGGGAGCAGTAGCGGGAGCGGCGGGCCGTCCCGTTCGGCGGGCCGCCGGTTACCGCGGGCCGCCGGTTACCGCGGGCCGGCTACCGCGGGCCGGCTACCGCTTGCGGGCGGACAGCGCCGTCGCGGCCGTGGAGGCCGCCACGACCACACCGGTGACGGCGAAGACGGACGGCCAGGCGCCGATCTTCTTCGCCAGCGGGTGCGAGCCGCCGAAGGCCGACACGTACAGGCCGGTCAGCGCCGCCGCGGCGCCCGGGCCCGAGCTCCGGCGCCACTGCGCGGCCGCCCCGGCGCCGGCCACCGCCAGCACCGCGCCGCCCAGTTCGCGCCGGCCGGTCCAGCGGGCGACGCCGTAACCACCGACCAGACCGCTCGCCGCGGTCAGCGCGGCGGGCGCGGCGGCCGCGAGCACGTTCGGGACCTTCGCCATCGTCGACTCCACTCCTCGGGGCTGTGTCGGATTCCGACCCTAACCCGACCGGGCCGGCGAACCTCCGGGGCCTGCGGCTCGTCGGTACGCCCGCTACCGGAAGGCCTCCGCGGGGGACTGCCCCGGGACCGTACGGGCCAGCTTGTGCGCCGCCTCCGCCGGGTCGAGCACCCGCTCCAGCCGCAGGTCGCCCGGGACCTCCTGGATGAACCGCCCGGCCGACCAGCTGCGCTCGTACGGAAGCGGCTCCAGCACCAGGGTGCGCAGGCCGTCCAGCACCGGGATGTCGCTCGGGGTGCCCTCGTTCCAGAGCCAGGAGCCGTCCGGGGCGACCAGGTTGAAGGCGCCGGTCGCGGTCACCCGGCGGCCGTCCAGGAAGGCCGTCCGGGCCAGCGCCGCCACCTCCGGGTCCTGCGGGGCGCCGGGCAGGTGGCCGCCGCCGATCAGCACATCGGCGAGCAGGGTGTGCAGCTGGAAAGTGTCGCTCAGGCCGCTCATCCGCAGCAGGTAGCCGGTGCCGGTCGGACGGTCGAGCACCAGCAGCGGCTCGTCGTCCAGCATCAGCGCCAGGTGGCCCAGGCCCCTGAGGTCGTGCTGCTCGCCCCCGTACCGGCCGAACAGTTCCACGAGCGCCTCGGTCACCCCCGAGGCGTGGGCCTCGGCCCGGACCGGGGCGTGCGAGTAGACCGCCCAGGACGCCTGCTGCCACAGGTGCAGCGTCCACCAGCCGACCACGGCCAGGTGCGCGTGCCACTCGTCCAGCAGCGCCGGGTCGGCGATCCGCTCGTGGGCCGCGGCCGGATCGTCCTCCTCCGGGTCCGGCAGCGGGCCGCCGCCGGTCTCGGCCCAGCGCCGCACCAGCAGCTCCACCCCGGTCAGCGCCCCGCGCAGGCCGGCCAGCACCGGGCCGGCACAGGCGACCGGGTCGGCGCCGTACTCGACGCAGGCACCCACCACCATCGCCAGGTGGGAACGGGGGAACGGCGGGGCGTCCGGCAGGAGCGCGGCCAGCCGGGGGCCGGCCGCCGCCCGCTCCTCCGGGTCGGCCGAGCCGAACAGGCCGCCGACCAGGCCGAGGGTGGAGCCGAAACGCTCGTCGTCCCCGGCGGCGACCACCGCCTCCAGTTCGGCCACGGCGTCGAGGAACGCGGGCTGCTGACGGTGCGACGGTATCTGCTCGGTGGACATTCGCCGCAGCATAGGCGGCGGAGCCGGTCCGGTCGAAACGCCCGCCGCGCGGCCACTTCGGCCACGAGGCCTGTCGGTGCCCGGTGGCAGACTTCGACCGTGACAGACAGCGCGACCGACTCCGCGATCACCGACGGCAGCTACCTCCTCCGCAACGTCGGCAGCGGCCTGCTGCTGCAGGTCGCCGACGCCTCCCGGCGCAGCGGCGCCCGGATCGTCCTGGGCGCGGACGACGGCACCGACGCCCAGCTCTGGCACCTCACCGCCGTCCACCCGGGCGGCGCGCTCTTCCACGTCGAGAACGCCGCCAGCGGCAAGCGCCTCGACGTCACCGGCGCCTCCCCGGACAACGGCGTCCCCGTCCAGCAGTGGGGCGCCAACGCCTTCGGCGCCCAGGAATGGCTGCTGGAAGCCCACGTGGACGCCCCCGGGACGTACACCGTCACCAGCTTCATCAGCGGCAAGCCGCTGACCGCGCCGGAGAGCCCGGACGGTGTCGTCCACCAGTGGGAGGACCTCGACGAGCCGACCCAGTGGTGGCGCTTCGAGCGCCGGGGGTAGCGGTGGGCCCGGCCGCCGCTCAGGCCGAGAGGTGGGCGCGGACGGCGTCCAGTTCGGCCTCGGTGGCGCCGTGGTGGCGCAGGTAGGCGGGGATCGTGCCGTGGTGGGTGCGGATCCAGGCGAGGGAGGAGGCGAGGAGCTCGGCGCCGACCGGCCGGGAGAGGCGTTCGGCGCCGGTCTCGTCGACGTACGGGACGGGGCCCTTGTCCAGGCCGAGGCCGAGGTTGGAGAGCAGGAAGTCGGCGGTGATGTCGGCCTCGGAGGCGCCCAGCAGGGACTGCAGGACGGCGATGGTGAGGCCGGTGCGGTCCTTGCCGACGGCGCAGTGGACCACGACGGCCAGCGAATCCGGTGCGGCGAGGCGGCGCATGACGGCGGCGAGTGAGGGCCCGGCCGTCTCGGCCATGAAGGGGTAGAGGGCGGCCTGGTCCTCCGGCCAGGGCCGGTCGACGCCGCCGCGGTCGGCGGGCAGGGTCGGCAGGTTGAACGCCTCGTGGTCGAGGCCGTGCCGCTGGTCCGGCCAGATCTCCAGCTCGAACGCGCTGCGCAGGTCGATCACCGTCCGCAGACCGAGGGCCTTGAGCCGCCGGGCGCCCTCCTCGGTGAGCGCGTGGAAGGAGCCGGAGCGGTAGAGCACGCCCCGGCGGAGGGCGCCGATGCCGCCCGCGTCACGGAAGTTGCGCACACCGGGGATGTCGATGAAGGCGTCGGTCATGGCCCCCACCGTACGGGCGGGGGCAGACGTGCGGAAGGAAACCGGAGGGGGCCGTTCGGTAGCGGGTCGACGCTGTCCGAAATCGGTCCCCGACCCGCCCGGGAACGGCCCTCGGGGATCGTCAGCCGCCCGGGAACGGCGGTCAGCGGCCGCCCGAGACCTCCAGGAAGGCCCCCGTGGTGTACGAGGCGGCCGGGGAGAGCAGGAAGAGGATCGCCTCGGCGACCTCCTCCGGCTGCCCGCCGCGCCGCATCGGCAGGTTCGGGGCGACCCGGTCGACCCGCCCGGGCTCGCCGCCGAGCGCGTGGATGTCGGTGTGGATCAGCCCGGGCCGCACCGCGTTGACCCGGATCCCCTCGGCGGCGACCTCCAGCGCGAGGCCGCGGGTCATCGAGTCCACCGCGCCCTTGGCGGCCGCGTAGTCGACGTACTCGTTTGGCGAGCCGATCCGGGAGGCGGCCGAGGAGACGTTGACGATGGCGCCACCGCGCCCGCCGTACCGGGTGGACATCCGACGGACGGCCTGGGCCGCGCACAGGAACGGGCCGGTGATGTTGGAGGCCCAGATCCGGTTCAGCCGGTCCTCGTCGATCTCCTCCAGCCGGCACTGCTTCTCCAGTGTGCCCGCGTTGTTCACCAGGCCGGTGAGCGGCCCGAGTTCGGCGTCCACGGTGGCGAACAGCCGCTCCACCTCGGCGGTCCGGCTGACGTCGGCGCGGACGGCGAGGGCGGTGCCGCCCTCGGCCCGGACGGCGTCCACCACGGCGGCCGCCGAGGCCTCGTCCGTACGGTAGTTGACGCAGACCCGGTAGCCGCGGCGGGCGGCCAGCAGGGCGGTGGCGGCGCCGATGCCGCGGCCGGCGCCGGTGACGAGCAGGACGCCGTCGGTGGTGGTGGTCGACATGATCCGTACGCTACCCGGCCGTTGGGCGGGCCACGCCCGCCGCGCCCGCCGCCGCCCGCAGCGCCGCGATCTTCGGCGCCCGGCTCTTCGGCGAGTCGAGGCTGAAACCCCGGGCGTCGCCGAGCTCCTCGCGGACGAACGCCTCGGTGCGCGCCACCGCCTCGCGCAGGGCGTCGTCGAGCGGGACGAAGGGCAGCAGGACGATCTCGGCCCGCTCGGTGTCGTACTCCCAGAGCCCGACGATCCGGCCGCGGTCGAGCACGACGTGGGTCTGCGGGTCGGCCTCGGTGCCGAAGGCGCGGCCGGCCCGGCCGGCGGGCAGCGGGCGGGCGGCGTCGGCGGGGTCGAGCAGTCGGGACAGCTCGCGGTGCAGCAGGTGGATGCCGTCGATGCCGGCCAGCAGGGTGTAGTGCGGTGTGCGGGGTGCCCTGAACTCGGCGAACTCCTCGGCGAGTTCGGGTGGCAACAGGAGCTCCGAGCCGGGTGTGAGCGGCACCACGCCCGCCTCGGCGACGGCCCGGCGGGCGGTGGCGGCGGTGAAGCCGGAGAACCAGCGGAAGTGCTTGAGGGTGGCCGGGCCTGCCCAGGCGAAGTAGCGGCGGGCGAGGTCGACGGCGTCCCCCGCGACCGGCTGGTCCCAGCCGACGTAGCCGTAACGCTGCTGGTCCAGACGGCCGTTGACGGGCACCCGGCGGAGCCGGCCGCGCGACTGCATCAGCCCGAGGGCGAGCGGCAGGGTGGTGGCGACGCCGCGCTTCCGGCCCGCGTCGCCGAGCGGGCGGACCGCGTCGCCGACCGACTCCCGGATCGTGGTCGGGTCCAGCGGCTCGTCCGGGGACACGACGCGCTCGATGGCCAGGCAGAGCTTCTCCACCTCGTCCCGGCCGACCCCCAGGTGCTTCTCCGCCGCGACCAGTTCACCCGCCGGCGCGGCCGCGCCGGCGGCCAGGCCGAGCGCGAAGTCGGCGGCCGGCAGCACGTACGTACAGCCCCGCGCGGCCGGTAGCTCGTGCACCTCGAGCCGGGCCACCGCCGCGTCCACCGCCGCCCGGCGGATCCCGGCCCGGGCGAACAGGCCCAGGTACGGCGCCGCGCCGCCCACCGAGCGGGCCCAGCCGGTGGCGGCCAGCACCTCGGCGGCGGACGCGCCGCTGTGCGGGCGGTCCAGCCACTGCCGGTGCGACCACCAGGCCCGCAGCTTCTCGACGCCGACGGCTGCCACCGCTTCCACGTGGGGATCGTGCTCCATGCGGCCAGTATCGGCGGCCGGGCGGGCCCCGGACCGGAATTCGCTCGCCCGGCGCGGCCTGTTCCGGAGAAGATGCCCCGTACCTGTCCGCAGCCTGTCCGCAGCCCGTCCGTACGCCTCCCGGGAGGAGACCGCCCGTGCCCGCAGCCCTGTCCCCAGCGGAGACTCCGGGCACCGTCCTGCTCTCCGGCATCGTCGGCTCCACCGCGTACGGCTTCGCCCACGCCGGCTCCGACCTCGACCGGCTGGGCCTGTTCGCCACCCCCACCGAGGAGTTGCACGGCCTGCACCGCCCGGCCGAGTCGCACGTCAGCACCCGGCCCGACCTCACCCTGCACGAGGCCGCCAAGTGGTGCCGGCTCGCGCTGACCTGCAACCCGACCGCATCCGAACTCGTCTGGCTGCCGGACCATCTGTACGAGACCCGCACTCCGCTCGGCGAGGAGCTGATCGGCATCCGGGCGGCCTTCCTCAGCGCCCCCGCCGTGCGGAAGGCCTACCTCGGGTACGCCGACCAGCAGTTCCGCAAGCTGCTGACCCGCGACACCACCGACCCGGCCACCCGCCGCCGGGCCGCCAAGCACGCCCGGCACCTGGTCCGGCTGGTCGAGCAGGCCGTCCGCCTGCACGAAACCGGCCACAACCTGATCCGGCTGCCCGACCCGGAACGGATCCGCGACCTCGGCGAACGCATCGCCGACCGCCCCGCCGTCGCCGAATCCCTGCTGGCCGACGCCGCCGACCGGCTGGCCGGTCCCGGCGTCCTCCCGGCCGCTCCCGACCCCCGCCCCGCCGAGGCCTGGCTCCGCCGCGTCCGCGCCGCCCACTACACCCCGCCTCAAGGGCCGCTGCACACCCCCGGCGCGCCCGCGCAATCCACTGGCGGAGCCCGGGGCCCCACCGGGTAGGATCGCCCTGGCCCTCCCACCAGGCACCACCGGGACCAAGGGCCGCGGGGTACTAGCTCAATTGGCAGAGCTGCGGACTTTTAATCCGTAGGTTCAGGGTTCGAGCCCCTGGTGCCCCACCCGATCGAATGCTGTCCGACCTGGGCGTTCTCCCCTGAGGGGAGGACGCCCTTCGTCGTCTTCGGGGCCGGGGAGGGGCCCGGCCGGGGCGGGCGGGTCGGGCCCGGGTGGAGGCTCAACTGCGGTGTGCCCAAGGGGCCTTTGGCGCCGGAGGTCGCTCAGTTCGCCCGAGCGGGTGCCGGGCCGGCGGTGCGGGCGGGAGAGGCTTCGGCGGGGGCGGGGGCGGGGGCGGTGGTGGCGCGGGAGAGGCGGAGGGTGAGGGCGATCATGGCGAGGACGGCGGCGAGGGCGAGCCAGGTGGCGGCTGCCGCGGCGGTGGCGTGGGTGTGGTGGTCGAGGACGGCGAAGTAGGTGCCGCCCAGGACGGCGACGCCGGTGACGGCGGCGAACTGCTGGGTGGTGGAGAGGGTGCCGGCGGCGGTGCCGGCGCGCTGGGGGGTGATGCCGGCCATCGGGGCGCCGATCAGGGAGGGCAGG
This sequence comes from Kitasatospora sp. NPDC033851, assembly GCF_055576085.1. Taxonomy (NCBI): domain Bacteria; kingdom Bacillati; phylum Actinomycetota; class Actinomycetes; order Kitasatosporales; family Streptomycetaceae; genus Kitasatospora; species Kitasatospora sp. NPDC033851. The sequence continues at coordinate 488,354 of NZ_JBVIRL010000003.1, forward strand.
ACGAGGCCGTTGCCGATGCCCATCAGGCCCATGGTGGTCAGCAGCCAGGGGAGGGCATGCCGTTCGCCGTCGGTCTGCAGGGCGAGGGCGGTGAGCAGCAGGCTCAGGGCGGTGATCAGTCCGCCGACGACGGGGACGCGGAGCCCGTACCGGGGGATCAGGGGCTTGCCGGTCAGCGAGGAGACCATGGCGAGGGCGGCCATGGGGGTGAAGACCAGGCCGGAGCGGAGCGGGCTGTAGCCGAAGCCGGTCTGCACGGTGAGGCTGATGACGAAGACGAAGCCGGCGAAGAAGGCCATGAAGGCGGCGTTGACGGCCAGTCCGGTCCGGAAGACCCGGCCGCGGAACAGCGCCGGGTCGAGCAGCGGCTGTCCGCCGCGGGCGGCGAGGCGGCTCTCCCGGCGCAGGGCGGCCAGGAAGGCGGGGACGGCGGCGGCGAGCATCGCCCAGGCCCACAGCGGCCAGCCGGCCTCCCGGCCGAGGACGAGCGGGACGAGGGCCAGGGCCAGCGAGCCGGAGACGGCGAGCACGCCGATGCCGTCGAGGGCGGGGCGGCGGCCGGTGGTGGTGCGGGGCAGGACGGCGGCGGCGACGGCGAGGACGATCAGGCCGACCGGCAGGTTGACGAGGAAGACGGCGCGCCAGCCGAGGCCGAAGAGGTCGCCGTCGAGCAGGACGCCGCCCAGCAACTGGCCGCAGACGCCGCTGAGTCCGCCGGTGACGCCGAACCAGGCCAGAGCGCGGGGCCGGCCCTCGGCGGGGAGGGCGGTGGTGATCAGGGCGAGCACCTGGGGCACCATGGCGGCGGCGGTGAGGCCCTGGAGCAGGCGGGCGAGCACCAGATGGGTGGGGGACTGGGCCAGTCCGCACAGCACGGAGGCCAGGGTGAAGGCGGCCATCCCGGTAAGGAACATCCGCCGGTGGCCGAGGATGTCGCCGAGCCGTCCGCCGAGGACGAGTCCGGTGGCGTAGCTGAACACGTAGCCGGCGACGACGAGTTCCAGCATGGCCTGGCCGGTGCCGAGGTCGGCGCGGATGGCGGGCAGGGCGACGTTCACGACGTTGCCGTCGAAGCCGTACATGAAGAAGGCCGCCAGGATGACGGGCAGGAGGGGTGGGCGGAGCCGCTGGAGCGGGCTGGACGGACGGGGCGGGCGAGACTGATGGGTCGGGCGGGGCTGGACGGACATCGGGTCAGGCCTCCGGTGAGGGCTGTTATTGGCTGAAGTGCCAAAAACTTGGGCAGGAAAAGCGCCGGGGGTGGCCCGGCGGAGAAACTCAGGCGCGCAGGTCGTCGACGACGGCGTCGACGGTCGCGTGCAGCGATTCGGGCTCGAAGCCGGCCTTGGCCTGCAGCAGTAGGCCGTGGAAGGCGGCCATCACCTGCCGGGCGAGCTGCTGCGGGGTGCGGTCCGCGCGGATCTCGCCGCGGACCCGGCCCGCCTCGACCGCCGTCGTCAGCGCGGACTCCAGCGGGATGAAGGCCTGTCGGGCCAGGTGTGCCAACTCCGGCTCGGGCCCGGCCAGTTCGGTCACGGTGTTGACGGCCAGGCAGCCGCGGTGGTCGGCCGTCGTGCGGTCCACCCCGGTGCGCAGCAGCCGCCGGATGCGCTCCAGTGGCGGCTGGTCGTCGGCCATGGCGTTCGCGCCGGCGGCGCCCTGCTCCCGGTAGCGGCGCAGTGCCAGTTCGAACAGCTGCCGCTTGCCGCCGAAGGCGTTGTACAGGCTGCCGCGCAGCATGCCGGTGCTCTCGGCCAGGTCGTCGGTCGAGGTCGCGGTGTACCCCTTGGTCCAGAAGGTGTTCATGGCCGCGTCGATCGCGGCCTCGGTGTCGAACTTCCTCGGGCGTGCCATGGGAGGATGATGGCAGTTCTTGGCTGCTCTGTCAAAAACTCCGTCAGACGGGCCGCCGGCCCCGCTGCGCATGCGTATGCGGGCGGCCGGGACGTGCGTAAACGGGGATTTCAGTATGTACCGGGCGTCCGCACGCATGGTCGAATGACCGGGTAGTCGCTGGTGCCGGGGGCGGGCGGCCGGCCCTGGGCGGGGTGCGGGAAATCCCCTCGCGAACGGGCCGGAATTACCTCCTCCTGGGCAGACCGAGGAAAAAAGAGGTAACCGTGGCCGAGTATTTCCTTTCCGCCTATCTCACGCCGCCGGGGCCGGGTGCGGTCTTCTCGGTGCGGCACGACCAGAATGTCGCGCTGTGGCGCCGGGACGGCGCCGACGTCGAACTGGTGCGGGTGTGGGAACTGGAGCGGGTCAGCGGGCAGAAGCACCACTTCTGGCCGCTGTACACCGAGGGCCGGGCCGAGGCCTTCCTGTCGGCCCTGCTGGCCGAGGAGGGGCTGACCCTCGACGACGTGACGGCGACCTGGGGCACGCCGGGGCTGCCGAAGGCGCAGCCGGTGCCCAAGCCGGCCGGGTCGGAGGAGTTCCCGCTGCACAGCCTGGCGCACCTGTTCAGCGGGGTGCTGCGGGACGTCCCGCTGTTCCGTGACGGCCAGATCATCGGTCTGGCGATCGACGCACTGCCCGACTACGCGCAGGAGAGCCGCCCGAACACCTACTGGTACGCCGGCTGCGTGGTGAAGCAGGGGCGGATCACCTTCGAGCCGGTGGAGTCTCCCGGCCCGCTGTACACCGCCGCCGAGACGGTGTTCGGCCTGGAGCCCGGCTCGCTGATGGCCCTGGCCTCGGCCTCGACCGCGGCGATCGAGTACGACGCCGAGGCGGCCATCGCGGAAGTCACCTTCTTCGGCGGCGCCGCGACCCAGCCCTGGAAGGCCGCGCACGACCTGGTGCGCGCCGTGGTGGCCGCCGCCGACGAGCAACTGGCCGGCGTCGAGCTCGACGACACGCTCAGCCGCGAGGACCACCTGCGCAGCGCGGTGATGAAGGTCATCCAGCGCTGCTGCGAGGGCGTCGCGATCCGCAACGTGGAACGGCTGCTGGAGGTCGGCGGCATCCGCGCCGAGGACACCCACCTGTCGACCAGCGGCGGCTACGCGCTCAACTGCCCCACCAACACGCTGCTGATGGACCGGTTCGGCTTCAAGGGCCTGGTCACCCCGCCGTGCGCCAACGACTCCGGCCAGGGCATCGGCCTCGGCCTGCTCGGCCTGTACGGGGCCGGCGCGCTGGCGGAAGCCGGACTGCGGATCGTCTCGCCGTACTACGGCCGGGACGTGCTGGACGTCGAGGAGGCGCTGGCCGAGTTCGCGCCGTGGATCGCCTCGGTGACGGACTTCGAGGCCGAGCGGTTCGTCGCCGACGTCTCGGACGGCGTGATCGCCTGGGTGGACGGCCGGGCCGAGCTCGGGCCGCGCGCGCTGGGCCACCGCAGCCTGATCGGGGACCCGCGCTCGCACAAGGTCAAGGACCTGCTGAACACGTACAAGCGGCGCCAGTGGTGGCGCCCGGTCGCGCCGATGGTGATGGCCGAGTACGCGGGCGAGTGGTTCGCCTCGGACCGCGAGTCGCCGTACATGCTGGAGGCCGTCCAGGTCCGGCCGGAGGTGCGGGACCTGGTGCCCGCGATCGTCCACCTGGACGGCTCGGCCCGGCACCAGACCGTCACCGCCGAGTCCAACCCGCGGCTGCACCGGGCGCTGGACGCGTTCCGGGCCGCGACCGGGGTGCCGATCCTGTGCAACACCTCGCTCAACGACAAGGCCGAGGCCGTCGTCGACCAGGCCGGGGAGGCGCTCAACTTCTGCGTCCGCAAGGGCGTCGCGGTGCTGTACCTGTGCGGGCGGCGGGTCGAGCTGCGGGCCGAGCCGGTGCCGGCCGCGGCCGCGCCGACCGAGCCGCGGCAGCGCGCCCTGGAGTACTTCGCCGGGCAGGAGGCGGACCGCGACGCGCTGTGGCAGGGCTGGCTGGACGCCGGGTACACCGTCGAGGGCATGTACCACCTGTCGCGCAGCCACCAGCTGCGTGCCGAGCAGGAGCTGTCCACGCCGGAGCGGGTCAACCTGCTGGCCGCGTACCGCGCGAAGGTCGACCCGTCGTTCCGCGGGCTGGTCGACAACTTCCGCCGCACGCACGGGCCGGGCGGCTCCTTCGTCGACCCGTCCACGCTGACCGGGGCGTTCGGGGTGATCAACCCGCTGCGCCGGTCGCGTTAGGCGGACGCGGAGTAGGCCGTACCGGAAACGGGTCGGGGGGTAAGGCTTTTGAAGCCTTACCCCCCGACCCGTTGTTGCTGCTAAGCGACCGGGCGTCGACACCACCGTCAGTAGCGCGGCTTCCGGGTCAGCGCCAGACCGCCCAGCAGGAAGGCGACGCCGAGCACGCCGGCGACGACCGCGTCGGTGGTCTGGGCGGGCTTGTGGCTGGCGTCCATCACGGCGGTGATCAGGCCGGCCACGGCGCTGATGTAGCAGAAGATGGTGATGAAGATCTTGACCTTGGGGTGCACGGGTTTCCTTTCAGTGCTGCTCTGTCAGTGCTGCTCTCGGACGGTTTCCTGCGGTCCGCGGCCCGCGGGTGCGGTCGCGGCGGCGGTGAGGCCGAGCAGCATCACCCAGGCGTCGGGGTCCGACCGGAAGCGGTTCCAGCGGTCGGCGGCGAGGGCGAGTTCGGCCAGGGAGAGGACGCCCCGGGCCACCAGCGGTTCCAGCCGCTGCGGGCCGAGCTGGGGGGCGAAGGCGTCGGTGGGGTGGTCGTCGTTGGTGGTGGCGAAGGGGCGCAGCACGACCTCGTCGAAGCCGGCCGCGTGCAGCAGCCGGGGCAGCCGTCGGCCGATCGACCGGTCGCCGCCGTCGGCGCGCTGGGCGGCGGCCATCTTGGCGTGCACGCCGGCGAGTTCGGGGTACGAGGGCTCGGCGGCGCCCCACAGCGCGGAGTCGACCTCGGTGCAGGCGACCCGCCCGCCGGGCTTCAGCACCCGGCGGACCTCGGCCAGGACGGCGGCCGGGTCGGGAACGTGCTGGAGGACGTAGCGGAGCAGGACGAAGTCGATGCTCGCGTCCGGCAGCGGCAGGTCGGCGCCGTCGGCGACCAGCAGGGTGACGCCGGGGCCGGCCGCGTGGGCGAGCAGCCCGCCGTCGATGTCGGCGGCGATCAGGGCGGTGCCGGCGGGCAGCGCGGCGCGCAGCCGTCGGGTCACCGCGCCCGGGCCGGCGCCGAGTTCGAGGACGGTGCCGCCGCCCAGGCCGAGTTCGCGCAGGATGCGCAGCTCCTCGGGGAAGGAGAGCGCGGCCTGCGCCTCCAGCCGGTCGAGTTCGGCGGTCAGGCCGCCGCCGGTGGTGCGGGCCGGGTCGTAGGAGCCGCCGACGGGACGGTCCTCGGCCGGGCGGTCAAGGGCAGGGGCGGTGGTCATCGGGGCCTCGCGATCATCGTCATGCCGTGCTTGGGGCGGAGGGTGACCAGGGCCTCGGGTTCCACCGGGAAGCCCTCGACCAGTTCCAGCCGGACCGACTGCAGCAGGGTGGCGAGCACCAGGACCGCCTCCAGCATCGCGAAGTGCTGTCCGACGCAGATCCGGTCGCCGCCGCCGAACGGCAGGTAGAGGTGGCTGGGGAGGGTGGCGCCGTCGAAGCGGTCGGGGCGGTACGCGTCCGGCGCGTCCCAGTAGTCGGGGTGGCGGTGCAGCACCCACTGGCTGACGCACACCAGGGTGCCGGGCTCGACGCGGTACCCGCCGACGGTGTCCTCCTCCACCGCCCGCCGGGAGATCAGCCAGACCGGCGGGTAGAGCCGCATCGCCTCCTGGATCGCCCGGCGGCAGGCCGGGAGGTCCTGGAGGTCGGCGGCGGTCGGCGGGCGGCCGCCGAGGACCCGGTCGACCTCCTCGCGGACCTTGGCCAGCTCCTCGGGGTGACGGTCGAGCAGGTAGAGCGTCCAGGTCAGGGACTTGGCGGTGGTCTCGTGGCCGGCCATCACGATGGTCAGCACCTGGTCGCGCAGGTCCTCGTCGGAGACCAGGTGGTCGGTGGACATCATGGTGTCCAGCAGGTTGCCGCCCCCGCCGCCGCCGTTGCCGCCCGCGCGGCGGGAGGCGATCAGGGTGCGGGTGACGGTGTTGAGGAAGACCCGGGCCCGGCCGAAGTCGGCGAACCGGCGCGCGGTGTCGGCCGGGTCGGGGTCGGGGTCCGGTACGTAGTGGCCGATGCAGCGGTTGACGGCGTCGACCGCGCGGCCGAAGCCCTCGCCGATGCCGTCGATGTCGGCGCCGAGGATGGCGTGGGTGAGGATGCCCAGGGTGAGCGCGGTGAACTGCTCGTCCACCTCCACCGGGGCGCCGGACTCCAGCGCCGGGCGCCAGCGCTCCAGCATGCCGGTGGTGGCGTCGGTGACGATCGTGTCGAAGGTGCGCACGGCGCTGGGGCGGAAGGCCGGGGCGGTCAGGTGCCGCTGCCGGGCCCAGTCGGCGCCGTTGCTGGTGAGCAGCCCGTTGCCGAGCAGCGGGCGCAGCATGGCGTCGTCCGGGGTGCCTTCCTTGGTGTAGTTGGCGCCGTTGTCCTTGAGCACGTGCTTGGCGTACTCGGGCCGGTTGAGCAGGTAGACGGTGTCGCCGTCCGCACGGTGGCGGGTGATGTCGCCGTAGCGGCGGGCCAGGTCGGTGATGAAGTCGAGCGGCGACTCCCTCATCAGTGCCATGTCGATGTCGTCGGCAGGGCCTGGCGGGACGGTGTGCGTAGGCACGGTGCGGACCACCCCCGTGATTTCCTCTCGATGCTTACCCGGGACTCCGGAATACGTACGTGACTCCGGAATGCGTACGCGGAAATTCCACGTACGTATTCGGATACGTATTCCGATGCGTATTCTGATACGTATTCATGGGCGCGTGACGGCTGAAATCTACCGCACCTGCCGCACGTGCTCAATACTTAGTCCGGGCACCGGAAATGAGGTCTTGGCGGCCGATTGCGGCCGTGTCATTCTTCATTTGCAGGCAGCGCCGGGAAGCGCCGCCGGCACCACCGGAAACCGAGAAAAGGAAAAGTCACATGGCTTTGGACCAGAGGAAGCGGGCCGAGTTCGTCAACGGCTACACCCGTGCCCTGATCAGCGCCTGGTCGAGCGAGGAGTACGCGGCCCGCCTGCGTACCGACGCCCGCGCCGCCCTCGCCGAGGCCGGCCTGGAGCTCCCGGCCGACGCCGAGATCGTCATCGTCCAGACTGCCGCCGAGGGCGAGCAGGAGGGCAACCTCGAGGTGCAGGTGGAGCTCTTCGAGATCGGTCTGGCGACCGGTCGCTACGAGTTCCACATCCCCGAGACCCCGCAGATCGACACCGCCGAGCTGAGCGAGGGCGACCTGTCGGACATCGCGGCCGGCGGCAACTCCTGCTGCTGCCCGTGCTGCTGCTGCACCTGATCCAGCCGGGAAACCCGCCCGCCGGGCAGAGCGCCCGGCCGGTCGACCCGAGTACCGGGTCGGCCTGAACACCCCACAGAGGAGCGATCCACAGTGGCGACTGCCGTCGGGGAACACCCCGTCTCAGTCCGCGGCCTGCGCAAGAGTTACGGCGACTGGCACGCGGTCCAGGGTCTGGATCTGGACATCCACCAGGGTGAGGTCTTCGCCCTGCTCGGGCCGAACGGCGCGGGCAAGACGACGACCGTCGAAATCCTGGAGGGCGTCCGCCAGCGAACCGGCGGTGACGTGCGGGTCCTCGGCTGCGACCCAGCCGAGGACCGGCGCGAGTGGCGCGCCAGGATCGGGGTGGTCCCGCAGACCACCGGCGCCTACTCGGACCTGACCGTGCGCGAGGTGGTCGAACACTTCGCCGCGTTCTACCCGAACCCGCTGCCGGTCGGCCAGGTCATCGACATGGTCGGACTCGGCAAGCACGAGAAGAAGCAGAGCACGGACCTCTCCGGAGGCCAGGCCCGCCGGCTCGACGTCGCGGTGGGCATCGTCGGCGACCCGGACCTGATCTTCCTCGACGAACCCACCACCGGGTTGGACCCGGTGGCTCGCCGAGAGGCCTGGGACCTGGTCCGCTACTTCTCCGAGCGCGGTCGCACCACCGTGCTCACCACGCACTACCTGGACGAGGCCGAGGCGCTGGCCCAGCGCGCCGCGGTGATCGTCGCCGGCCGAGTGGTCCAGTACGGGCCGCTGGCCGAGTTCGGCGGCCGTACGCAGACTCCGACCACGGTCTCCTTCCGGATTCCGCCGGAGCTGGCCGGCCGCACGCTGCCGCCGCTGCCACCCGGGGCCGAACCGGCCCCGGTGGGCGTGGACAACGTGCTCAGGATCGCCACGCACGCCCCGACCGCGCTGCTCGCGGCGCTGGTCCCCTGGGCGCACCAGGCGGGCGTCGGCGAGCTGCCCGAGCTGCGGGTGCACCGGCCCACCCTGGAGGACGTCTACCTGGACCTGATCCGGGAGCACGCCGACGGCACCGACCGCGGTGCCGACACCAGCCAGAGCATCACCCACGGCACGAGCCACGGCACCCCCGAGGCGGGCAAGCGATGACCCTCACCCAACCGACCGCGACCGCCCGGGCCCGCAAGGCCGACGAGGCGCCCCGGAGCGCCGCCCGGCCGCCCGGCATCTGGCGGGCCGGCGCGGCCCGCTCCAAGGTGGAACTGCGGGCGTTCTTCCGCAACAAGCAGTCGCTGGTCTTCACGCTGATGTTCCCGGTGATCCTGCTGGTCGTCTTCGGCTCGATCTTCTCGGGCAAGGTGGCCGGCACCGACACCGACGTCAAGCTGGTGTTCATGGCCGGCATCATCGCCGCCGGCGTGATGAGCACCGCCTTCTCCGGCCTCGCGATCAACATCGCGATCGAGCGCGACACCGGCACGGTCCGGCGGCTCGCGATGACCCCGATGCCCAAGTCCGCCTACTTCGTTGGCAAGCTGGTCCGGGTCATCGTCACCACCGCGCTGGAGACGGTGCTGCTGATCGGCATCGCGCTGGCCCTGTTCGGGCTGCCGCTGCCCAGCACCCCGGAACGCTGGTTCACCCTCGGCTGGGACCTCGCGCTCGGCACCGTCGCCTGCGCGATGGCCGGCGCCGCGTACTCGGCGCTGATCCCCAACAGCCGGTCGGCCGCGGCGATCGTCACCCCCGTCTTCATGGTGCTGCAGTTCATCTCCGGCGTGTTCTTCCCGTTCGGCCAACTGCCCGCCTGGATGCAGACCGTGGCCGCGTTCTTCCCGGTCAAGTGGATGGCCCAGGGCTTCCGCTCGGTCTTCCTGCCGGACTCCTTCACCGTCGTGGAACCCGCCGGGAACTGGGAACTGGGGCACATCGCGATGGTCCTGGTGGCCTGGTCGCTGGCCGGCCTGGTACTGACCGCCTTCTCCTTCCGCTGGCGCGGACCCCGGGTCCGCTGAGACCCCCTGGGAGCCGGACCATGACGACCGCTCGGAGCCGGACATGACGACGGCGCCGGTGCGCCTGCCGGAGCACCTGATCCACCCGTTCGCCCCGGCCGGGCGGGCGAACCCGCACCCGGCGTACCGGTGGCTCAGGGCCAACGACCCGGTGCACTACGACGCCGCGTCCCGGCTCTGGCTCGTCACCGCGCACGCCGACTGCGCGACCGTACTGCGCGACCCGCGCTTCTCGGCCGCGCAGGGCCAGCGCGAACGCGCCCGCGACGACGCCCTGCCGCCGTCCATGCTCACCACCGACCCGCCCGACCACCACCGGCTCCGGGCCCCGGGGGCGCTGCTCCTGGGGCCGGCCGCCGTCCGCCCGCTCGGCGTCCACCTCGCCGCCGACGTGGACGCACTGCTCGACACCCTTCCCGTCGACCGGCCGGTGGACGCCGTCGCCGACCTCGGACGGCCGCTCGCCACCGCCGTCTACGCCCGCCTCTTCGGCCTGCCCGCCACCGAGCTGAAGCGCTTCGAGGCGCTCGCCCGGGCCGCCTCGGTCAACCTCGACCCGATGGTGCCGCCCGCCCGCGCCGCCCTAGGCCGCAGCGCCGCCGGCGCGCTCACCCACTACCTCGACAAGCACACCGCCCGGATCACCGTCTCCGGGGCCGAGGTGCCGCTCGCCGCGCTCGCCGCCGACGACCGGCTCAGCCGCGCCGAGATGCTCGGCATCCTCAACCTGGCCGTCATCGGCGGCTGGCAGCCGCTCGCCGAGTCCATCGGCAACGCCCTGCACCTGCTGCTGCCCGACCGCTCGGCGGTCGCCCGGCTCGCGGAAGCCGGCGAGGACGCCGGCCGCCTCGCCGTCGACGAACTGCTGCGGCTGGAGGCGCCGATCCCGTTCACCGCCCGGGTCACCACCGACCGGGTCGAACTCGACGGCGGCGTGCTCCCGCCTGGCGCCCGGGTGCTCGCGGTGCTCACCGCCGCCAACCGCGACCCGGACGTCTTCGCCGACCCCGACGAACTGCGCCTGGACCGCAACCCCAACCCCCACCTCGGCTTCGGCGGCGGCCCGCACTTCTGCCTCGCCGCCCCGCTGGTCCGCCAGACCATGGCCCTGCTGCTGCCCCGCCTGGTCCGCCGCTACCCGGCCCTGCGCGGCCCGGCCGGCGCCCCGGACTGGGACCAGTGCCTGGTGCCGCGCCGCCTGCGGGCGCTGCCGATCGACCTCGGAGGCGAGCTGTGAGCACGTACGACGTCATCGTGGTGGGCGCCGGCGCCTCCGGCCTGAACTGCGCCCGCCTGCTGCGCCAGGAGGGCCTGGGCGTCGTGGTGCTCGAGGCCCGGGAGCGGCTCGGCGGCCGGATCCACACCCACCACCCCGCCGACGGCGGCCCGCCGCTGGAACTCGGCGCCCAGGTGGTGCACGGGGAGCACAACCCGGTGCACGAACTGGTCGGCCCGGGCGCCACCACCGCCGTACCGCGCCGGGTCACCGCCCGGATCGTCGAGGACGGCGCCAACCGGGAGATGGGCGCACTGAGCTTCGGCCGGCGCGCGCCCTGGCAGCTGGAAGCCATGCTGCAGCGCGCGCCCGGCATCACCGGCCTGTCCGTCGGCACCTGGCTGCGCGCGCAGGGCAGCACCGGCCCGGAGGCCGCGGCCGCCACCGAGTGGTTCCGGCAGAACTGGGCCGCCGACCCCGACGAGCTGAGCGCCGCCGCCGTCGCCGACGCGCACCGCCGGGACGGCGTCGGCGAGGGCGAGTTCGCCGTCGAGGGCGGCTTCGCCCGGCTGCCCGAGCGGCTGGCCGAGGGCCTGGACGTCCGGCTCGGCGAACCCGTCCGGGAGCTGATGTACGGACCAGGGCGGGTCACCGTCCGGACCGACACGGGCACGGCCACCGCCCGCGCCGTCGTGCTCACCGCCCCGCCCGCCGTCCTCGCCGCCGGCGCGATCGCCGGACTGCCCGCGCGCAAGCTGGCGGACGCCGCCCGACTGCCCGCCGGGGACGGCTGCTGCGCCGTGGTGACACTGGACCGGCCCGCACCCGACACGATGATCGTCTTCGACGTGGACGGCCGTACCGGCTTCGTCCGCTGCACCGCCGGCCGCCCTGAGGCACTGGTGGTCGCCAAGGCCGGAGCCGCCGCCGACCTGCGCGCGGCCGCCGCCGACCGTACGGCGCTCGCCGCCCTGCTCGCCACCGCACTGCCCTGGACCTCCGACGCCACCGTCCTCGGCCTCACCGTCGCCGACTGGGGCCGGGACCCGTACGCCGGCGGCGCGTTCACCGCGCCCCGCGCCGGACTGGAAGGAGCCGCCCGGGAGTGGGCGGAGCCGGTGGACGGCACGCTGTTCTTCGCCGGCGAGGCGACCGTCGCGGGCGAACGGCTGCCCTGGGTGCACGGCGCCCTGGCGAGCGGGGAGCGGGCCGCCGAACAAGTCCTCAAGGCAATTCGACGAACGTGAGTCCGATGACCGTGCACCACGGCTGGTACCTGCTGGCCTTCCGATCCGAACTGGCCGACGAGATCACCCCGTTGGCGATCGGCCCGCGCCGCCTGATCGCCGTCCGCGAGGGCGGCCGGCGGATCCGCGTCCTGGACGCCAACTGCCCGCACCGCGGCGCCCACCTGGGCTACGGCGGACGGCGCGAGGGCGACTGCCTGGTCTGCCCGTTCCACGGCAAGCGGATCGCCCTCGGCGACCCGTCCAGGCACTGGTCCGTCGCCGAGCACCGGGTGCTGGAGTGGGGCGACGCGCTGTTCGTCCGGCTCTCCGACGACCCGGACGGCGACCGCGGCTTCGAGCAGGCGCTGAAGGACTGGGAGGACGACTACCCGCTGGTCGCGGCCGTCAGCCTGCCGGTCGCGGTGTCCTCCGAGTACGTGGTCGAGAACGCCTTCGACCCCGACCACTTCAAGGCCGTCCACGGCGTCCCCGGCACCCGCGGCATGACCACCCGCGCCGGCGACAACGGCGAGCTGGTCATCGAGGGCGAGTTCCTGATGCAGGCCTCGCCCTGGCAGGACGCCCGCAAGCTGGAGGAGATCCGCTGGGAGGCGGTCCGCACCGGCCGCGTCCGCTGGGACTTCAAACCGCGCTTCCACGCCCAGGCGTTCAGCCCGAACATCGTGGTCACCGAGTTCGGCCCGCTCGAGGAACGGCAGGTGATCGTCACCGGCTCGGTGCCCACCGAGGACGGCGGCTGCGTCGCCCGGGTCGCCATCGGCGTGCGCGGGAACCAGCGGGCCGCGCTGCCGGCCCTGCTCGGCGGCAGCGAGAAGGCGCTCGCCGAGGACAAGGTGGTCTGGGAGCACCTGGACCACACGATGACCCCGCGCTACGACGCCCGGGACGAGCCGGTGCTCGCCTTCCGGGCCTTCTGCGCCGACTTCTCCGGAGGCACCGGTGCCTGAGGCCCCGTACCTGCACCTGCGCCGTCAGGGCGAGGGCCCGGCCGTGCTGTGGATCCACGGCTACACCATGGACTCCACCACCTGGCAGCCACTGTGGGACCGCCTCCCCGGCTGGACCCACATCGGCGTCGACCTGCCCGGCCACGGCGGCTCCGCCCCGCTCCCCCCGGGGCTGACGCTCACCGCCCTGGCCGGGCAGCTGGCCGAGGTCGCGAAGGAGACCGGCGCCCGCAGGCTCGTCGGCCTCTCCTTCGGCTCCATGTCGGCCATCCAACTCGCCTTTCAGGACGCCGGTTTGCTCGACCGCCTGGTCCTCGCCGCCCCCACCCTGGCCGGCACCCCCAACGAGGACTCGGCCCGGGTCCGCTACCGGCAGCTCGCCATGCTCTACCGCTTCGCCGGCCCCGGCGAACAGCTGGCCGACCTCTGGATGCAGTCCCCGCCCGACATCTTCACCGGCACCCGGCGCCACCCCGAACTCCGCGCCGCCCTGCGTGAGGTCATCGCCCGCCACAGCTGGGCCGAACTGGGCAACCGGGCGATGGACGCCCTCACCGCCCACCGGCACACGGCGGACGACCTGCGCCGGATCACCGCACGGACCCTGGTCGTGCTCGGCGACGAGGACATGCCCGCGTTCGTCCGCAACGCCGAGCTGCTGCGCGACACCGTGCCGGACTGCCGGCTGTCGTCGCTGAAGGAGACCGGCCACCTCCCGCTCCTGGAGCGCCCCGACGTCTGCGCCCCGCTGATCGCCGCGCACCTCGCCTGAACGTCGTACGAGTGCGGCCCGCTCCCTGCGCGCAGGGAACGGGCCGTTTCGACGTCGGTGCGGCTACTGGTGCAGGTACGTCTCGGTGAAGCTGGTGCCGCTGGAACCGAGCCCACCGGTGCGGGCCTCGTAGGTGCCGTTCGAGCTGGGGTCGAGGGCGACCGGGCCCGAGGAACCGAGGGACTTGCCGTTGACGGTCGCCGAGGTGAAGCTCAGGGTGCCGAAGTTGGGGTAGGAGCCGGTCGGCGACTCGATGATGACCTCAGCGCTGGTCCGCTGCGCGGTGAGGGACTTGGTGGTGCTGTAGGTCCAGCCCCGCGAGGAGTCGGTCAGCTTGAGGGTGTACCTGTTGCTCCCGGCGTACGTCACCGAGGCGGTGATGGAGTCACCGGCCGACACCGGGTACGAGCTGAGGCTCAGGTAGACCGGGTTCGCCGGGTACATCTCGTACCAGGCCTGGTTGACGGGGCTGCCGCTGGAGCAGTCGGTCGCCACCCCGGTCTGCTCGACGGTGGAGGAGCCGTACCCGTCGATGCCGACCCAGGGGGCGTAGAGGTCGTTGGTGGAGTTGCACGTCGCGTGCGGCTCGGTCCAGGTCGCCGAGACCGAGGTGAAGCCGCTGCCGGTGGCGGCGTAGCCGCCCCAGTTGTAGCCGTTGGTGTTGTAGCTCAGCGGGCGGAACGACACCGCCTGCGCGGCCGCCGCCGTGGCCGGCACGGCGGGGGCGGCGAGGACGGCGGCCGCCGCGAGGGTGGCGACGCGTATCAGGGACGTGCGCATGCTGGCTCCTTCGTGGGGGAACAGGCAGGAGGCTCACACGCCGGCACGAGCCGTGGGGGTGGCCGTGACGCGGCGGCAGTCCAGAGTTGCCGACCTGTCATGAGCCCAGCAAGAGGTGCGGCGCGAAGATTGATGAAGGAATTGCCATGCCGAGTACAGCACTTGGCGTTGCACGGCGGTATCTCATGTTCCGGATGCCCGCACGCGTACGGCCGATCGGTCCTCGATGCGGAGCTGCCGGCCGCGGGGCCAATGCGGCCGCGAACGTCGCCGAGCAGCACACGTCAGCGTGGTGGTGCTGCGGGAGATGTGCGGTGGGGGGGGGGGCCCGGGGGGGGGGGGGGGCCGGGGGGGGGGGGGGGGGGGGGGGGGGGGGGGGGGGGGGCCCCCCCGGGGGGGGCGGGGGGGCCCCACGGAGAGGGAGCCGGATCAGGCAGGTGGGGTGCCGTTGGGCCAGACGCAGGGCGAGCTGACGTCCAGCTGGAAGACGCGGCTCCCGTCGGCCGCTCCGTCCAGGACGGCGACGAAGTCGTCCTTGGGGTTCTTCATCTTCACCCAGCCGAGATGGGTGTCGGCCTCGACCTGTTGGAAGCCCCGCCCGGTGAGGTAGGTGCGGAAGGCGTCCGCCGCTTGTGTCCTGTCGGGCAGTGGGAGGTCCTCGAAGGTGGCGGACCGCCAAGTCTGCTTCCGGCCGTGCGGACCAACGTTGTTGAGGTCGCACTCCAGATCGCGGAATGGCGCCGGACTCGACACCGGTTTGATGGGCAGATTCGCCAGAATGTCTGTCTGGTAGCTGTCGATCAGTTTCTTCGCCTGGTCTTGCGTCATCGTGGGCTTTGACCGTTCCTTCGCCGTCTCCACCCCACAGGCGTTCAGGCCCAGCGTCGTGATCACCAGCACGGCTGTGACTGCGAACCTCTTGGCCAGTGACGGTGCTGTGGAAGCATGAATCCTGGTGCTCATGAGATCGGCTTTCCCGCGATGGCCTTTCCCATCGCGATGAGGGAGGCGCTGTTGTTGTCCCAGTACCCGCTGTGATCCGTTCCCGGGCTGGTGGGGATTGTCTGCGCGCCGAACTGGGGGACGCTCGGGTCGCGCCCGAAGGCTACGTGATGGTCGGGATTGTCGTTGTATCCAAGGTCAGCGCCGACGTTGTTGACGATGTTGCTCACCGCGTTGTCCGCGTTCTCCGGAATCGCAAACTTGATGGCGTCCTTGTCGCCCTGTGCCACGAAGACGTGGGACGGGTCGACGCCCAGATCACGGGCGTGTTCGACGCCGGCGCCCGGGCTGGCGATCAGGACGACGTTGTCGACCGGCAGCCCCTTGTCACGCAGGGTGTAGCCCACGGTGGTGGTGCCGAAGCTGTGGCCGAGGATGGTGTTGTTCGACGGTTTTCCTTCATGGGTGGCGCGGAGCCCGGTCTCGAAGCTGTGCAGGTCGTTCTCTGCGGCCTTTGCGAAGAGGTCAACTGCGGCTTCGGGGACGATCGACTGTGGCGCGGTGTAGCCGACCCAGGTGATCGACGACGTCGTTTTGGAGTTATTGGTGGCCGCGTTCGCCGAGGCGACCATCAGGTCCGAGCGCTCGATGTCGCCGGCGAGACTGCCGCCGACGCGGGCTCCAGTGCCGGGGACGTAGGTCGAGACGTTGTCGGCGGTGTCCGGGTTGTTGACCGCGATGATGGCACGGCCCGTGCCCTTGGTGTCGAAGCCGAGCAGGAACGCGGGCGGGTTATCGGCGTCGACGGGCTTGTTGATCCGCTCCTCGATGGCCTTGACGCCATCCATCTTGTCCTTGAGGGCGTCGTGCTTGCGCTTCCACTCGTCGTAGTCAGGATTCTTGACGGGTTGGCCGTTGACGGTCGCCAGGGTTTTCACCGGCTCGGGGCCGAGGTCGTTGATCTGGCGCTGGAGGTCCTCCTTGCCGCGCTGCAGGTTGATCCGGTTGGCCTGGCTACGGGCGACGGCGGGGACGCCGTCGAGGCCGCCGACCTTGTCAGGCGCGGTGACGATCATCCGCTGGCGCTGCGCGTCGGTGAGGCCGTCCCACCACTTCTTCACGCTGTCCGGGTCGGTGCCGGCGGCGGGGACCTGGCTGAGTGCGTTCGCCGCGGCCTGGTCGTTCTTCGCCGTGGCGGCGTCGAGTCCGGTGCCGTTGGTCGCGTTGGTGGACAGGTGGCCGAGCCGTGCGCTGATGGCCTGGTCGGCGTGATCTGCCTCGGTGAGCGCGTCGGTGATCCGTTTGCTGATCGCCTGGGCGATGCCCTCGGCCTTCTCGCCCGCGTAGTTGGCGGAGTTCGGGTCGTTGTCCCAGGTGATGCGGCCGTCGGGAGCCACGGTCATCTTGTTGTTCTTGGCGTCGTCCAGCGCGCTGATGAGGTGGGACTGCGCTGCCGCGATGCCTTCGGCGGCGTCGGAGAGCGCCTTGCTGATGAGGCCGAGTTCCTGCTTCGCCGCCTGGAGTTCGGTGCCCAGGAACTGGATGCGGGCGTGGGCGTGGCCGGAGGCCGTACCGGTCCAGTGTGAGTTGGTCAGCCGATTGACCACGTCGTGGTCCCAGGACTCGATGTGCTGGCCGAAGGCGGTGAAGAGCGCGTCGTAGGCGTTCTTCGCGACGGTGATGTTGTTGATGTTGGCGTCGTAGAGCGTCTTGATGTCCATCGTCTACTCGGCCGCCTTCGCGCTGTAGGGCTTCACGGGGCCCGGGGCGACGACCGTGCCGAAGGGGTCCGGCTCGTCCGTGGTCGGCGAGTTGGGGTCCTTGAGGCTCGCGTGGATGTTCTTCTCGACCTGGCGGTAGTAGCCGGCCGACGAAGCGAGCTTGGTGCCGACATCCCCCATGTCGCCGCCGAGCTTGTCCAGCAGCGTCTTCCAGTTGGTGCCGCAGTTCTGAATGGCGGCGGCCAGCTGCCAGCCCGTCAGGGTGCCGGCGGCCTGGTTGGACGGTTCGGTGATCTTCGCGGTCTCGCCCGGTATGAGGCCACCGATGTGCTGGGCGCTCTGCCCGCAGCCGTCCAGCTCGGCCGGATTGACCTTGAGCTCCAAGGCCAGATCAGTGTCTGCCATCTGTTCCCCCCCTGCAGTCGGGCCCCGGGGCGCCGCCTGGGGCCGCGTATCCGACAGCGTTCTGCTGTCCGATAGTAATCGGCTGCTACCTGACCGCGATCGGCGGGCCGTGCGTGCCGGTGTTCCCGCACCGTGGGGAAGGCCGTGCCGAGGTGCGCGCCACCCGTACATGCGAGGCGAGTACGCCAACGGCCCGCCGCTCGGGAGCGGCGGGCCGACGGGAGAAGTCCGGTCAGACCTCGGTGGTGGCGGCGAAGGCCACGAACGCCGCCCAGGCGGCCGGCTCGAAGGCCAGCTGGGGGCCGCTCTTGTCCTTGGAGTCACGGACGTGGACGGTGCCGGGGGTCTCGGCGACCTCCACGCAGTTGGCGCCCTCGTTGCCGCTGTGGCTGCTCTTGAACCATGCCATCTCGGACATGCTCACCGCTCTCCCAGGATCTTCTCGATCAAGGCCAAGGACTCCCTCATGTTGAGCGCTTGCCCCCTGAGGGTGCCGTATCGTGCGGCCATCCTACGGACTTCTTCGGGGCCCGTGATGAGTCTATTGACGTGCTGGACCTCAACGTACGCAATCTGTGGACGGCCGGGCGGAGTGAGCAGGGTGAAGGGTCCGCCCATCCCGGCGTGCTCCGTGCTGTCGAGCGGAACCACCTGCATCTCAAGGCCCCTGATCTCCGCGACCTTGAGGATGTGTCGGAGCTGCCCCTCATGTACGTCCCAACCGCCCAGGGGGCGCCGCAGAACGCTCTCGTCGATCACCCAGGTCATCAGCGGCAGCGGCCACCGGGTGAGGATCTCCTGCCGCGCTCGGCGCGCTTCGACCCACTTCTCGATCTGTTCGACTGACAGCCAGGGTCGCCGCATCTCATAGAGCGCCCGGGTGTGCGCTTCGGTCTGAAGCAAGCCTGGGATGTCGAGCGTGCTGTAGTCGTGGATCTCCAGGGCCTTGGCTTCTTCCGTTGTGAAGGCCCTGTTGAACGCCGGGTGCCGCGTGGCCACCCGGATCTTCGCCTTCATCACGTCGTCCGCGACGGCCCTCAGTGCGCCACCGGCGTTGAGGAGGCCGTCGGCCATCATCAGGAACTCGATCCTCGGCGTTCTCACCCCGCGCTCCATCGCGCCGATCAGGTCCTCGCTGTAGCCCGTCAGCTTGGCGAACTGCTTCTGCGTGAGCCCCGCCCGCTCCCGGAAGAGCTTGATCAGCTTCCCCACCGCGCTGTAGAACTCCGCGACCCCGTCGGAGTTCTCCGCCGTCTCGCCGTCGTCGGAGACCGTGCGTTCGACGCCACCCACGGCAATCACCCGCCCTTTCGATCGAATGATCCGGGCCACCCGACAGGCAGACCCTGCGCATCCGCACATGCACTCTCCGTACTCGCCGGATGCATGGTCAGGGTACGTCCGTGCCGTCACGCTTTTCTCCCATGACGACCGAAATCCCGCTCGACAGCCCGCGCAGCCACACCACCACGCTCGCCGCCTCGCCCAAGGGCGCTGCCATCTGCCGGCGCATCGCCAGACGTCAACTCACCCTCTGGGGGCTGAACTCGACGCACATCGAGCCGTTCTACTCGGCTTTGCTGATCGTCGCGGAGCTGGCCGCTAACGCGACTACGCACAGTCGTGTTCCGGGGCGCGGCTTCGAGCTGCACCTCGCGCTCACCACCGCGCGCTGGGGCACCACCCTGCGCATCGAGATCAGCGACCCCAGGGGAGACAGGCTTCCTGTCCTCCCCTCCGACCTCACCCCCACCGCGCAGTCAGGGCGGGGTCTCACCCTCATCGACGCCCTCTGCGACCGCTGGGGCACCATCCCCCGCCACCCCAACTCCAAGACGGTCTGGGCGGAGCTCGACCTCACCGATGTCCCGTGAAGCCCGCCAAAGCAAGGAGGAGTGGGGAGTCGGGCCAGCCCCCATCCCACACCACCCGCCCACCCCCCACGTGGGCCCGCCCGGGCGGGCATCGCCCCGGGCGCCCCCGGGGGGGGGGGGTCGGCGGGCCCAGGTGATGGCTTCCGCCTCGTCGGCGACGTCGATGACCCAGATGCCGCCCAGGTGTTCGTGGCCCTCCCGGTACGGTCCGTCCGAGACCGGGGCTCCGGAGGCGCCGCCCGGCACTACCAGTCGGGCGCTGCAGCTGCGGTGCAGCCCGCCGCCGTACCGGACGGCCACCCCTGCCTCGTGCATGTCGCGGCCGAATCTGGCGTGGGCGGCGTCGAGTTCGGCCTCCTCGGCCTCGGTCAGCCCGTTCCAGACCCGCTCGTCGCCGTGGATGAGCAGGGTGTATTCCATGATCCTCAGTTCTCCGTTCCCACCGGCCGGTTGGTCCGCGGGGGTCCGTCGCAGCGACGGACCTCCACCCGGCCTGATTCGCTGACCGGCAGTTTCGCCGCCCAGCCGAGCGCCTCCTGGTCGGAGGGCACGTCGATCACCCAGAGGCCGCCGACCTCCGGTACGCCGTCCGCTGCCCGGGCCTCGCCTTCGGCGGCGGCGGGCCGGGCGAGCCGCGCGCCGTAGGAGATCCGTACGCCGGCTTCGGCGAGTTCCCGGCCGAAGGCGCGGTTGGCGGTGAACCGCGCCTCGCGTTCTTCGGGTGTCATCCGGTCCCAGTCCGTTTCCTGGCCGTAGACCAGCAGTGCGTACTCCATGCGTCCCCTCCCCGGGAAGAACGGCCTACATCTGGCGGCTGGCGAGTCGGGCGAACAGTCCGTCCCGGTCGGCCAGCAGTTCCTCGTACCGGCCCTGTTGGACGACCCGCCCCTGGTCCATGACGATGATCCGGTCGGCTTCGGCGACGGTGGAGAGCCGGTGGGCGATCACCACGCGCGTCGCGTTGAGCCGGCGGGTGGATTCGGTGACGAGGCGCTGGGTGGGGTTGTCGAGGGCACTGGTGGCCTCGTCGAAGAAGACGATGCGGGGCCGGGAGACGAGTGCGCGGGCGATCATGAGGCGTTGCCGCTGGCCGCCGCTGAGGGTGCTGGTGCCTTCGGAGAGCACGGTGTTCATGCCCATCGGGAGGGCGGCGATGTCCTTGTCGATGCCGGCCATTTCGGCGGCGGCCCAGGCGTCGTCGAGGGTGTGGTTGGTGGAGCCGACGATGTTGGCCTTGATGTCGCCGGCCAGTAGTGCGCCGTGCTGGAGCACGACGCCGCACTGTCGGCGGACCGCCGAGACCTCCAACTCGCCGAGGTCCTGGCCGTCGTAGAGGACGGTGCCGGCCTCGGGCCGTTCGAAGCCGAGGAGCAGTCGCAGGACGGTGGACTTGCCGCTGCCGGACGGGCCGACGACGGCGACGAACTCACCGGGTTCGATGGTGAGGGTGACGTCCTGCAGGGCGGGCGGGCCGTCCTGGCCGTAGCGGAAGGTGACGTGGCTGAGGCCGAGGCGTCCGGAGAGGTCGCCCGGGTCGGCCTTGGTGTCGTCGACCTCGGGCTTCTCCTCGAGGATCGGCCGCAGCCGCTCGAGCATCGGGACGACGCCCATCGCGGTGACCGCGGCCGAGGTGAACTGGAGGCTGGAGGCGATCAGCAGGTTGAAGGCGGTGAAGAAGGACAGGAAGACCGGGATCGGTACGCGGCCGTCCAGCGGGCCGGCGATCACGCCGAAGACGATGACCGAACAGACCAGCGGGAAGCCGGCGTTGAAGGTGGTGACGGCGTTCTGGACCCGGCGGGAGGAGGCGGCGAGGCCGCGTCCCTTGCCGAATTCGGCGGCCCACACCCCGAAGACCCGGTCCTCGGCTGCGGTGACCCGCAACTTGGGGATGGCGGTGAGCAGTTGGAAGACACGGGCGGACATGGTCTGCTCGTGCGCGTACAGCCGGCGCTGCCAGCGGACCTCGAACCGGCCGGCGGCCAGGGCGAAGCCGCCGCCGACGAGGACGAGCAGGGTGGCCAGCCCGGCCAGCCGCAGGTCGTAGAAGAAGACCAGCACCAGGTTGGCGAGCCCGGTGAGCAGCCCGAGGGTTGCCGTGGTCATCATCCCGGAGAGGGTTTCCTGGGCGGCGCTGACGCCGAGCACGGTGGTGCCGAGTTCGCCGGTGGAGTAGTTGGCGAAGAACGGCGCGGGCAGGGACAGCAGCCTGGTCCAGACGCCGACTTGCATCGCCGCGGTGGAGCGGCTTTCGATCCGCAGTACGGCGATGTTCTGGACGATGGACAGCGCGGCCACCGCCATCGCGGAGCCGATGACGACCAGCGCGCCTTCGGTGATCAGGTTGCGCTGGGCGTGGGCGACGAAGGTGCCGAGTACTTCGCCGGTCATCACCGGGACGAGCAGGCCGATCAGGGCGACGAGGGCGGCCATGCCGGTGAACATCCACAGGTCGCGCCGGTTGTTGCGCAGGCCGAACTTCAGCAGTCCGCCGACGGTCCGTACGGTGGCCGGGAGTGGCCGGTACAGCACGGTCGCCTTGTTCTGCAGTTCGGCGGCGACCTTCGGGGTCAGCGGGGTGACCTTGCCGCCCTCGGCGAGGACGTAGCCGTCGCCGAGGGGGAGCAGCGCGACGGGGGCGCCGGCCTTGCGGTAGCCGATCATCGCGCCGAGGTCGTGGTGCCACCAGCGGCCGTCCAGCCGGACGGAGCGGGTACGGACGCCGGAGGCCAGGGCGATCGCCTGCAGCCGGTCGAGCCGGCGGTCGTGCCCGTTGCCGGAGACCGGGGCGGTGACGGTGTAGCCCTCGTGGGCGGCGACCAGCCGGGCGGCGGCCAGGGTGGGATCGTCGCCGGTGGCGTCGCCGATCCGCAGCCGGGAGGCGGTGTCGCGCAGGATGGTCTCGAAGCCGCGCGCGGAGTCGGCGAGGGTGCCGGCGTCGCGTTCGCGGCGGGCGGCGATGAGTTCGGTCTCGCTGTCGCGGCGGGTCCCGATCCGGCGGTCGACGGCGTCGAGCAGTCGGCCGCAGTGGGTGGCGAGGCGTTCCCAGAGGCCGCCTTCGTCGAGGAGTTCGCGCGGGGAGCGGGCCCGGACGGTGGCCGGGCCGGTGGCGACCAGCCAGTCCTTCTCGGTGAGGCAGAGTTCGGCGCCCTCGGCGAGTTCGCCGGCCGCGCAGCCGGCCGCGCCTTCGGGCGCCTCGACGGCGCCTTCCTCGACCCGGACCCACTGCAGGCCGTCCACGGAGCGCAGCGCCTGGCCGCGCTTGAGGACGGTCGGTTCGGCCGGGTCGAGCGGGGTGAACTCGCGGGGCGGCAGGGTGTCGCGCAGCGCGCCGGCCAGTGCGGTGAGGCCGCGTGCGAGCCCGGCGAGGAACTGGTCGGCGGCCTGCTGCTGTTCGCCTGCGGGCAGGGCCCGGACGGCGGCGCCGGCCGCGGTGCCGCATTCGCGGCCGCGGGCGGAGAGGCCTTCGACCCAGGTGGTGGCGAGGAAGGAGAGTTCGGCGCCGAGCACCGGGCGGGCGACGATGCCGCGGCGCGGTCCGGCGGCCGCGCCGGGTACCAGGGTGCCTGCCTCGATCCGGCAGAGGAAGTGCCAACGGCCTTGTGGTGTGCCGGAGTCGAGGCTGACGGCGAACAGGTCGACGGCGCCGGAGCGGACCAGCAGCATCCGCCCGGGGTCGTCGAGCACGAGGTAGCGGTCGGTCAGCGGTTCGACGGGTTCGGCGGCTTCGGTGAAGAACGGCGAGAAGACCTCCAGGGCAGTGCTCATGCGGCCACCTCGCTTCGCTCGGCAGCCGCTGCCGCGAAGTCGCACCTTCTGATGGTTCGCTCGCTCACAGCTCGTCCTCCTCCTCGCGGCGCGCGGACTCGATGAGCGCGGTGTAGTGCCCGCCCAGCGCCAACAGCTCGTCGTGGGTGCCTCGTTCGACGATCTCGCCCTGGTTCAGCACGATGATCTCGTCGGCGTCGCGGACCGTGGAGAGCCGGTGCGCGATGATCAGGCAGGCGCAGCCGCGGCGGCGCAGGTTGTCCATGATCACCCGCTCGGTCTCCGGGTCGAGTGCGCTGGTGGCCTCGTCCAGGACCAGCAGGGTCGGCTCGGTGGCCAGGGCCCGGGCCAGTTCCAGGCGTTGGCGTTGGCCGCCGCTGAAGTTGCGGCCGCCTTCCAGGACCGGGCTGTGGATGCCGCCGGGCCTGGTCATCACGGTGTCGAAGACGGCGGCGTCGTGCAGGGCGGCGGTGACCGCCTCGTCGGGGACGTCGTCGTTCCACAGTGTGAGGTTGTCCCGGACGGTGCCCTCGAACAGCGAGATGTCCTGGTCGACGTAGGCCAGCGAGGAGGCCAGGACGGTCCGGGAGAGTTCCTCGCGGGGCCGCCCGTCGAGCAGGATCCGGCCCGACCACGGGGTGTAGAGGCCGGTCAGCAGCCGGCCGAGGGTGGACTTGCCGCTGCCGGAGCCGCCGACCACGGCGATCCGGCGGCCGGGGACCACGGTCAGGCTGAGGTCCTTGATGATCGGGTCGGAGAGCGGGCTGTAGCCGAAGCGGACGTTCTCGAACTCCAGGTTGCCGTCCAGCTTGGGCCCGGCGGGCGGCTCCGGCTTGGCGAAGGCGGCCGCGACCGGGTAGCGCTCGACGTCGTACAGCCGCTTGATGTCGGCGGTGACGTCCTGCAGCCGGCCGCCCAGGTTGGTGAGCTGGGTGACCGGGCGGCTGAGCGAGGAGAGCAGGGTCTGGAAGGAGACCAGGATGCCGACGCTCATCGCGCCGTCCACCACCCGCTGCCCGCCGACCAGCAGGATGAGCCCGCTGTTGAGGGCTGCCAGCATCGGCGGGACGACGGTGAGCACGGCGCTGGGGATGCCCAGCTTCTGCTTGGCGGTGACCACCTTGGCCAGGAAGCCGGCCCAGCGGCTGAACGCGTCCGGTTCGGCGCCGGTGGCCTTGACCGTCTCGATCAGCGAGAGGGTGGTGAAGGTGGTCGCGGTCAGGTTGCCGCGGTCGGTGCGCAGCGCGGCGACGGCGTCGGTGCGGGACCGGGCGACGGCCTGGAGGACGACGATGTTGAGCAGCGCCATGCCGACGCCGACGACGCCGAGCAGGATGTCGTAGCGGATCAGGATGGCCGCGTAGAACAGCACCAGGCCGAGGTTGATGACGGTCAGCGCGAGGTCGCGGGAGAGGATCTCGGCGACCACGTCGTTGCCGGACACCCGTTTGGCCACTTCGGCGGGGCGGCGCTGCAGGAAGAAGTCGACGGGCAGCCGCAGCAGGTGCCGGAAGAACCGGGCGGAGCTGACCAGCCCCATCCGGATCTCGATCCGCAGCAGGTAGTGCCGTTGGACGGAGGTCAGCACGAAGACGACCACGGCGGTGGCGGTCATGGCGGCCAGCAGCGGGAGGAGGTAGCCGCTCCCGCTGCCGGCCAGGACCCGGTCGATGAACACCCGGGTGTAGGCGGGGATCGCGATGCCGGGCAGCACCAGCAGCAGGCTGGCGAGCAGCACCAGCGGCATGGCGCGGCCGGTGGGCAGCCGGCGTTCCAGCAGGGCGCGGGTGATGCCGCCCTTGTCGCCGCCGGGTTCGAAGTCGGGGCCCTTCTCGAAGGAGAGCACGATTCCGGTGAAGCCGGAGTCGAACTCGTCCCACTCCATCAGGCGCGGGCCGCTGGCCGGGTCGTTGACCGCGACGACGGTGCGGCCGTACCGGGTGCGGATGCCCTCGACCACCATGAAGTGCTGGAAGGCCCAGAAGATGATCACCGGGCCGTCGAGGTCGCGGAGCTTCTCGGCCTCGGTCTGGTAGCCGCGCGCCTTGAGCCCGTACGTCCGGGCGGCGTTGAGCAGGGTGGAGGCGCGGGCGCCGTCGCGGGAGACGCCGCAGACGCCGCGCAGGTCCTCCAGCGGCACCCAGCGGCCGTGGTAGGCGAGGATCATGGCGAGGCTGGCGGCGCCGCACTCCACCGACTCCATCTGCAGGACGGTCGGTACGACGTGCCGCCAGCGCCGCGACGCGGCCGCCCGGGTGGGGCGGTCGCGGCGGCTCTTCCTCGGCTTCTTGCCCGGTGCGGGCTCCGGGGCGGTGGTCCGGGTGCTCTCCGGGATCGTGGCTGTCATCGGAGCCCCCCTCAGCGGCCGAGGATCAGGTTGAACGGCGTCTGCTGACCGACGTTGATCGTGGCGGTCACGGACACCTGGGTGCCGAGCGGGTTCGGCGGGCCGCTCTGCGAGGTCCAGGAGTAGCCGGTCGGGGTGTTCGGGTCGGGCATCAGGTCGACGACGACGAGTCGGGGCGCCTCCTTGCCCAGGTAGCGCTGGGCGGCGAGGTCGCCGCCGACCAGGCCGGACACGGCCTCCTTGGTGAGCGCGTACGGGCTGACCGAGCTGACGGTGCCGCGCAGCAGGCCGAAGGCGCCGGCCGGGCTGGTGGAGACGTTGAGGTCGACCTGGTCGCCGGGCTCCAGCCCGACGGTGCGGGCCGCGGGCACGAAGACCATCGCGACCATGCCCTCCTGCGGGTCCTCGATCCGTTCGACCGAGACGACCGGGGAGCCGGGGGTGACGACCTGCCCGTCGGTGACCGACAGGCCGACCACCCGCCCGCCGAACGGGCTGGTGATCTCCCGGCTGTGGCCCTCGGCGTCCTCGATCCGGGCCACCGACTGGCCCTGCTTGACCTGGTCGGAGGGCCGGGCCAGGACGGAGCGGACCATCCCGCCGAACGGGCTCTGGATCATCGCGGTGCCGTGCGGGCGGGTCAGCAGGCCGGGGGCGTCGACGGTGATCGGGATGTTCCCGGCGAAGGTCCACAGCAGCGCCGCGGCCATGGTGATCATCACGACGAACAGGGCGATCCAGCCCCGCGGCGCGGCGAGCAGCGTGGGCGAGTCCAGCTCGTCCGGCTCGCGCATCCGCTGAAGGGCCTTGAAACGGAACTTCATCGTCTGGCTTCTCTCCGTGGGACGCCGACGTCCTGGCGCAGCGTCGGGGGCCGGCTGCCGATCACGAGCTCACCGACGGTGCCCTCGGTGAAGTAGTCGATGCCGCTGGCCGCGGCGAAGTCGGCGGCGTCGCCGCCACCGAGGCCGCAGACCGCGAGGTCCATCGCGGTGCCGACCAGGTAGAGGGTCTGGTAGAGCGCGCCGACGTGCTTGAGGATCAGCGGGTAGGCGACCGTCTCGTACTTCCACATCACCCGGCCGAAGCGCGCGGTGACCAGCAGCACCACCTGCGGGTCGGCCTTCATCAGGCTCGACTTGCGGGCGCCGGCGACCAGTTGGGCGGTCGCCGCGTTGGGCTCGCTGACCAGCTCCAGCTCGTGCCGGTCGGTCGCGTAGTGCCACAGGCCCGGCGCGAGGCCGGCGCAGGAGGTGACCAGCGGGTACACCTCCAGCTCGTGCACCGCGCCGCCGCTCGGGTACGGCCGGTCGGCCAGTTCCTGGCCGTCGCCGCCGGTGAAGGTCTGCCGTCGGCGCATGGAGCGCCAGAGCAGTTCGCCGAGCCGCTCGACGGTGATCGGCGCCTGCTCGTCGTGGTCGCGCACCGAGCGGCGCTGTTCCAGCACCTCGGTGAACGGCCGGTCGGCCCGCGCGAGTTCGTCCGGGTCGGGGACGGGCAGGGCGACCTTCTCGCCGGGGAACGGCGCGGGCGAGGCCGGCTCCGGGGCGAACCGGTCGCCGAACCGGTAGGTGCCGCCGTACCCGGCGACCGTGGTGGGCCGGCGGGTGCGGGAGTGGAACGCGAGGTCGGCCGCCTGCCACTGGGCGAAGCGCTGCTCCTCGGCCTCCGGCTCGGCGCCGGGGGCCCCGTACGCCAGCAGGCCGGCCGCGGCGAACAGCCGCAGGGTCTGCCGGACGGCGTCCAGCGGCAGGCCGCCGGGCAGCTGGGCGAGGGCGGCGGGGCTGGTCCAGCCGGCCAGCGCGGCCAGCAGCCCGGCCGCCCGGGCGGTCAGCTGGACGGCCAGCGGGCTGCCCGGGGCGCGGACCAGCAGGGCGCCGTCCTCGGCCGAGGCGGAGGCGAAGCGGGACAGCTTGACCTGTCCGGTCGGGTCCGGCGTCGGCCCCGGCTCGGCGGCGCCGCGCCCGACGGGCCGCAGCCGGGCCAGCGGCTCGTCCGAGGCCTCGGAAGCCTCGGAGGCCTCGGTCACCAGGTGGACGGAGTGCTCCAGCAGCCCGGCGGTGCCGAGCCGGCGGCGGGTCAGCTGCCAGCGCAGCAGCCCGGCGTCGCCGTCCCGGGCCGCGACCAGGGCGGCCAGCTCCTCCTCGGTCTGCTCCCCGGCGGCCAGCGCGGCCACGGCCTCCAGGGCGCCGGGGGCGAGGTCGTTCAGGTTCAGCGCGCCGACGGGCGCGGTCAGCCGGACGGCGCGCGGGCCGAGCGGCGCGAACGCGCCGTCGGGGCGCAGCCGCAGCCGGCGCACCGTACGGGCGGTCGCGGGCAGGTGGATCTCGTCCACGGCGGTGGTCGGCGCGGTGGTCAGTGCGGTGGTCATGGTGTCAGCACCCGGCCGTTCCTAGAAGAAGACGTTCTTCGGGTTGAGCTGCTCCTCGGTGTGCGGCTGGGCCAGCCGGCCCTGGCGCACCGGCACGTCGTACAGCCGGCCGGGGGCGAGGCGGCGCCAGAAGTGGCGCATGCCGGGGGCGATCACCTTGACCACGCTCAGGTCGAGGTCGGGGCGGCTCTGGTCGAGCACGATCACCTCGACGCCGGCCTTGGCAGCGCGCTCGACGCAGTCCCGGACGTGCCCGGCCAGGTCGTCACCGACGAGCGGGGCGAAGTCGGCGAGGGTGCTGGCGGCCTGGTCGCGGGCGGGCAGCAGCCAGGGCTCGCTCGCGACGGTCGCGGTCTTGCACCACTCCAGGGTCTCCAGGTCGTCGGTGCGGTAGAGGGTGTTGCCCTCCTCGTCCCGGCGGTCGACGAACGGGAGGAACTGGTTGACCTCGGTGAGCGCGCGGATCGCGGCGATCCGCGGGTCCGGGTGGGCGCCGAAGCCGACCATGATGTCCTCGACCGCGTGCTTGCGCCGGGAGATGGCGGCGAACACCGGCACGCCGAGGTCGGAGGTGATGTCCAGGACCCACAGCTCGCGGTCGACCGAGGCGTAGAAGGCGCGCATGGTGTCCACGTACGGGTCGTTCAGCGAGTCGAGGTCGAACTCGGGCTGGGCGAGCCGGTTGTACCACCACAGCGCCACCGCGTCGCGCTCGACGACCTCGCAGAAGCCCTGGAGGATCGCCTCCTCCAGGGTGTTGCCGCT
Organism: Kitasatospora sp. NPDC033851; assembly: GCF_055576085.1. Classification (NCBI taxonomy): domain Bacteria; kingdom Bacillati; phylum Actinomycetota; class Actinomycetes; order Kitasatosporales; family Streptomycetaceae; genus Kitasatospora; species Kitasatospora sp. NPDC033851. The sequence continues at coordinate 516,813 of NZ_JBVIRL010000003.1, forward strand.
GGCGCAGCCGTTGGAGTCGCCGACGCAGTAGAAGTGCTGCTGCAGGTCGGGGTGGCCGTACCAGGCGTAGCCGGAGGGGACGAGGCGCTCGGCGTCGTGGGTGAGCGACCAGGCGCGGGTCCAGTCCAGTTCGACGTCGGTCGGGAACGGGTCGGGCACCAGGTGCAGCCGGTGGTTGGGGTCGGCGTTCCACGCGGCGCGGCCGGCGAACTGCTCCTCGGAGAACTGCAGCAGGGCGTCCATGTGGACGGCGACGGCCGGGTCGAGGTCGCGGTAGGCGGCGCGCACCACCGGCTCCTCGCCGCGCCAGACCGCCGAGTAGCGCTCGATCGCCTCGCAGATCGCGCTGACCTTGGCCTGGATCTCGGACCGGCCCTTGCCGCCGCTCTGGCCGCGCATGTTGCGGCGCAGGAGGTCCATGTTGTCGTTGACCATGGCGAAGTTGTGGCCGGCGGTGAAGCTGTAGGTGATGCCGTTGCCGGTGTCCTCGTGCGCGCCGAGCCGGGTGATCGCGCCCAGGTGCGGGCTGATGTGGTGCTTCAGCCGGTCGTAGGTGAACTGCGGGGCCTGCACCCGGTAGCCGCCGTCGGTGGTGTGCCGGGCGGGGCTGGGCTGCAGGACGACTTTGGGGCTGCGCTCGGTGAGCAGCGCCGGGTCGCCGCAGCTCGGGCACTGCGGCTGGCGGACCAGGGTGTGCTCGGTGGTCTGCAGGGTGTTGAGGTCGAGGCTGACCATCGTGCCGGCCAGCGCGGAGCAGCATTCGTCGGCCAGGGTGCGGGCGGTCTCGGCGGCCAGCAGCTGGGCGGCCATCGCCGGGCCGGCCGGGATCGCGGCGCGCAGCGGGTGCAGCGGCACGGTCTCGCCGCGCTTGCCGGCCAGGTAGCGCTCGACCTGGCGGTTGCCGCTGATCCGCTGGGCGAGGCAGGTCCAGCAGCCGGTCTCGCCGGGGCGCAGCAGCGGGCCGAGCCACGGGGCGGTGCCGGTGGGCTTGGCGAGCAGCCAAGGGCGGCCGTCGGCGAGGCGGGCGGTGTTCAGCCGCTCCAGCGCGCCGTCCAGGTAGTCGTCGGTGAGCGCGATCACCATGGTGTCGGGGCCGGCGGCGACGGCGTCGTCCTCGGTCACCGCCCGGGCCCGCAGGCCGGTCGCGGTCAGCGCGTCCACGACGGGCGCGGCGTCGGCGGCGCCGAGGGCCAGCACCAGCAGCTCGGTGGCCTGGGCGGCCTCCAGGGCGACGGCCGGGTCGACGCCCTGGGCGTCCCAGTAGGCGAGCACGTGGTCCGGCAGGTCGGGCCGGCCCTCGGCGAGGTGCCCGGCCGCCTCGTAGCGGCGCAGCGCGGTGAGCGCCTGGCCGAGCGGCACGGTGGTGCCGAGTTCCTGGAGGATCTCGGCGACGGTGCGCCGTCCGTCCAGGTAGGGCAGGAGGCGCACCGCGGCGGCCCCCGGTACGAGGTAGTCCTGACCCTCTCCGAGCAGGAAGACCTTTTCGCCCACCGTCTCGGTGAGGAAATGGGCCTTGAGCCGCGGACGCTCCATAAGTCATCCCCCTGTGTTCACAAGTTCCTTGCGGATATTCAACACGCCGTCAAAACAGCTGTACATACTGCATATTCGGTCGGCTGGTCGATATACGCATCGCGTGGAATTACGTATTCCGCGGCGCCGGTACGTAGTGCGGTACGTATTCGTCCGGTGCGTTGACAGTGGGGTGGGGCAGGGGATACTGCTGTGTCCGCGCGAGCGTGTCGACGGGGGGTTGCGATGCCGACTGGAGTTTTGCTGCACCGTGAACAGGAGCTGGCCGAGTTGGCCCGCGCGGTGGCCGGTGCCGGTGCCGGGAGGCCTGCGGTGGTGCTGGTCAGGGGTCCGCGGGGGATCGGCAAGAGTGCGTTGCTGCGGGCCGCGCTGGCCCGGATGCCGGGCGAGGCGGTGGTGCTGCGGGCCCGATGTCACGACAACGAGCGGGAGTTTCCGTACGGGGTGGTGCGCCAGCTCTTCGACCCCATCATGCGCATGTCAAGCATCTCCGCGCAAGACGGGGAATTCCCCGGCGGCGAATTCCTCGCCGAAGCGATCCCGGAGAGTTCCGAAACCCCCGGGAACGGGCGCGAAAGGGTCCTCAACAGCCTTTTCCACGCGGCCCGTTCGCTGACCTCCCGAACCCCCGTCGTGATGGCCGTGGACGATCTCCACCTGGCCGACGAGGAGTCCCGGCAGTGGTTCTCCTACCTCGCCCGCCGGCTCGACGGCCTGCCGGTCGCGCTGCTCGCCACCACCGCCGACGAGGCCGACGACCCACTGGCCGCCGAACTCGGCGCACTCGGCCACGCCCGGACCGTCACCCCCGGACCGCTCTGCGACAGCTGCGTGGCCGAGCGGGTCGCCGAGGAGTTCGACGCCCCGGTCGACCCCGAACTGGCCGCCGTCTGCCACAACCTCTCCCGGGGCAACCCGCTGGTGCTGGAAGAGCTCACCGCCCGGCTGGTCGCCGCCCGGATCTCACCCGGCTCGCCCGACCTCGACACCGTGCGCCGGATCGGCGCCGGCACCCTCGCCGACACCACACTCAGCTGGCTGCGGCAGAGCCACCCCCGCGCCGCCGAACTGCTCACCGGCCTCGCCGTCCTCGGCGCCGACGCCGACCTCGCCACCGCCGCCCTGCTGGCCGGCCAGGGCGAACTGCTCGCCGACGAGGCCCGCGAGGCACTGCGCCGCACCGACCTGATCGAGCCCGGACCGCCGGAGACCTTCCGGCACGAGCTGGTCCGCACCGCCGTGCTGGCCCGCACCGACCCGCGGGTCCTGGTCGCCCTGCACGAACGGGCCGCCGCCCTGCTGGTCCGGCTCGGGGCCCCGGCCGGCCGCACCGCCGAACACCTGATGTCCTCCGGCACCACCGGCCTCGACTGGGCCGTCCCGGTCCTGCGGACCGCCGCCCGCGAGGCCGCCGTCGACGGCCACTGGGACGACGCCGCCCGCTACCTGCAGCGCGCGCTCGCCGACACCACCGACCCGGACACGGTCCGCTCGCTCACCGGGCAGCTCGGCGCCGTCGAACTCCACCGGGACGTCTCCGCCGCCGCCCGCTGCGCCACCGGCCTGGCCGCCGTCGCCGACCCGGTCGAACGGGCCGAGCTGCTGCGGCCGTTCGCCGGCCCGGTCCTGGCACTCAGCTCCTCAGGCGCCGCGCCGGTCCCCTTCACCGAGGCCGCCCACGCCCTCGCCGCCACCACCGAACCGCCCGCCGACCTCCTGCTGCCGCTCGCCGCCCAGGCGCTGCTGACCGGCCGGCGCACCGCCCTGCGGCAGGCCGTCGCCGCGCTGCGCGCCGACGCCTCCGCGGCCGCCGCCCCCGACCTGCTGGGCGCCCAGGCCGCGGTGGCCGCCGCCGGCGGACTGCCCCGTACGGCGGTCCGGCTCGCGGCCCGCAGCGTGCGCGGGGTCTCGCCCGCCGAGGCCGGCGTCGAAGTGCTCGGCGCGGCGATGGCCTACGCCTGGACCGGCCGGCTGGACGAGGCCGCCGCCTGGGCCGGCCGGGCGGTCCGCTCCGCCCAGCGCTGGAACCACCGCGGCGAACTGGCCCTCGCCCTGCTGGCCCGCTCCGACATCGCCCACCGCCAGGGCCGGCTGGACGCCGCCCTGGCCGACGCCGAACACGCCGCCGAACTGGCCTGCCGGGTCCGGGCGGACGAACTCGCGGGCGCGGCCAGGGCACTGGTCGTCCGGGCCCGGCTGCGCCGGGGCCTGCCGGTGGACGGCGCGGACCTCGCCGCGGTCGACCTGTCGGCCGAGGCCCACCCGCTGCTGCGCGCGGTGGTGCTGGAGGCCCGCGGGCTGCTCGCCGCCCACCGTGGCGACCACCAGCAGGCGCTGCGGCTCTTCCTCGAGTGCGGCCACCAGCTGGCCGCCCGGGGGATCGCCAACCCGGCCTGCGTACCGTGGCGTTCGCACGCCGCACAGGCCTACCAGGCACTCGGCGAACCCGCCGCCGCCCGCACCATCGCCGCCGACCCGCTCCCCGGCGGCGACGCCCGCCCCCGTCCGGCCGAGGACCGCGGCCCCGCCATCGGCACCCGCGACGCCGGCCCGGTCCGGCTCACGCCGAGCGAACGCCGGGTCACCGAACTGGTCCTGCAGGGGCTGAGCAACCTGGAGGTCGCCGAACGCCTCTGCCTCAGCAAGCGCACCGTCGACACCCACCTGGGCCGGATCTACCGCAAGCTGGCCATCAAGGGGAGGCCCGAACTGGCCTCGGCCGTCAAGGCGCTGTGACGGCGGGGGCCGGTTCGGGCCCCGCCCGGCCCCGCCCCACGCCCGGACATGCCGACGGGCGGGGCCGCGGCCGTAAGCCGTGACCCCGCCCACTCGCTCCCCCCGGGTTCCCGCCCCCGTGCGGTCCCCCCGTTCCCGCCCCCCACGGGTCCCCCGTGACCCGGGCCGTGCCGGCCCCCGCGGCCTCGGCCCCCGTGCCGTCCCCCGCGGCCTCGGTCGGTCAGGCCCCGTCCGGCACCGCGACGACGCCGAACTCGGCGCCCCACGGATCGCGCAGCACCGGCGGCTCCTCGCGGCCCGGGCGGATCAGCCGGGCGCCCAGCTCCATCGCCTGGCGCACGGTGTCCGCCGGATCGGGGGAGCCGAGGTGGGGCAGCCACAGCGGGCGGCCCTGGTCGCTCTCCACCACCCGGGCCTGCCCGACCCCGTCGAGCTCGAACTCCCCGTCGGCGGTGAGCCGGTAGCCGAAGAGCGCGCCGTAGAAGGACTCGGCGGCGGCGGCGAGCGGCACCCGCAGCTCGTGGCCGCAGATCGCGCCGGCCTCGTCGGCGAGCACCACGCCCTCGGCGCGGCTGCCCTCCCAGAACCCGACCGCGACGCCCGCGGGGTCGACGGCGAGGAAGAGCCGTCCGTTCGCCCCGACCGGGACCGGCGGCATCACCACCCGGCCCCCGTGCCGCCCGACCTGCGCGCAGCTGTGGTTCGCGTCCTTGGTCGCCAGGTAGATGTTCCACACCGCGCCGGGCGGCAGCCCGGTCGGCGCGGCACCGAAGCCGCCGATGATCTCCCCGTCCAGCATGGCCAGTTGGTAGTCCGTCGACTCGGTGACGAACTCCCAGCCGAACAGCGCCGAGTAGAAGTCCCGGCTGCCGCTCAGATCGGGAGTGATGCAGTCAGCCCAGCACGGTGCACCGATGGCATAGCGGGTACGTCGAGGCACGACTCGTCCTTCTCGTTGGTCATTGCGTGGTCGATCAGGCCCGCCGCCTCCTCCGCTCCGCCCACACCGGGCAGGTGAAGGCAGTGGGTCGGCGCTTCGGCGAGCAGGCCGGCCGATCCGGCCGGCCAGGTCTGGGTCGTGAACTCCCATGGTGCCAGGCGTACTTCCTCGTCGGCGCTGCGACACAGCCGAACCAGTGCCGGCGGCGCCAGCCGGGCCCGTACCGGGACGACCGGGCCGAGGCACTCCGGGCGCACCAGCAGCACCTCACCGCCGATGGGCGAGGCGACCGTGCGCCACATCCCCTCCGGCAGTCCGGCGCCGCGCAGCCAGGCCGCGGCGGGTCCGCGCGCCTCCAGCGGGGCGAGGTAGGGCAGCACGTGGCCGCTGCGCCGGTCCAGCACCAGCAGCCGTCCGGAGACGAACTCCCAGGAGCGCTGCGCCAGCGCGGCGCCCACGTTGGCCTGCTCCGAGTACGGTCCGCCGAGCAGCGCGACGGTGGCGCCGCCCTTGGCCAGGACGACGGCCGGGGCCAGGCAGAACCGGTCCTGCAGCGCGGCGAACGGCGGCACGGCGGGCGGCACGTTGCCCCAGCCCCGGAAGGTGCGGCGCAGCAGGGGCGTGCCGTCGCTGCGGCGGACCAGGAAATCGACCGGGTCGCCCTTTCCGGGGGTGCCGGAGAATTCCACCCGCAGTTGGTCGGGGTCCTGGGAAATCCCGGTGAGGTGCGGGCCGAAATGGAACGAGATCTCGTCGCGGTCGGCCCGGACGAGGCCGACCTCGATGCCGAAGAAGTTCAGCACAATCGGTTCGATAACCGGCACTGTCGCTCCTGACGGGTTTGTTGCACATTCAATTTCTGATGGCACCCGGAGTTCGTCCCGGCCGCGACGGCCCAGGTGGGGCGTGCGGGGCCGGGGAGCACCTGTCGGCGGCGCTGCGGCCGGTGCGGACGGGTGGGGGGTGCGCGGTGTATGGGGGTCGGCGCCCGGCTCAGTGGCCGGGCGCGTCCGCCGGGAAGTCCTTCACCGTCCGGTCAGGCTGCCCGGCTGCCGGGGTGCGGTGAGGAGACGTCATGTGCGGGGCTCGTCGGCGGTGTTGCCGATCACTCCCAGCGCCAGTCTCCCGGCGTGTTGATGGCGGGCGCCTCGGCGAGCCGGGACATGTTGATCTCGTCGGCGAGGTGGCCCAGCACGGTGGCGGCCGGGAGGGTGACGCCCGTGCCGACGGTCGGTGCGTGGCCGGTCGCGGCCTGCGCGGACCCGGCCAGGACGCCACAGGCCAGGGCGATCGCGGCGGCGGTGGTGCAGGCGAACTTGCGACAGGAAAGCATGGATTCCCCCTGGACGAGCGATGTTTCGGAAGCGGATGCCGGGCATTTCCGCGGCTGCGGCGGTCGACCGCCGGTGAGGGCGGTCCGCGGTCATTGGCGGGCCCGGCCGGGGAGCTCGCCGCTCCCCGACAACCGAAAGTCTGCTGCACGCCGAGGGGCACCGGAAGGTGTTCGGGACGGCAGGAAGATCGCCCTGGCACGATGGTGCCATTACCCTTCCATTACCTTGTCCCGATCCGGCCGATCCGGGGGGCGGAACGGGGGGCGTCGGACGGTTGTCCCGGTCCGTTCGCCCTGGCATGATCAGGCGGCAACTCGTCCGGTCGAAGTTGCCGGTCGAGGGGACGGACTGCGGGGGTGGTGCGCCGATGTTGGACGGGATCGACGACGCGGCACAGGCGGTCTACCGGTTAATGCTGACCGATCATCACCTGGATGCCAAGGGCCTCGCCGAGGAGCTCGGCCTGACCGAGGGGCGGGTCCGCGGCGCGCTCGACCAGCTCGCCGACCTCCGCCTGCTCCGACCGTCCGAGGAACTCCCGGGCGAGCTCCCGGGCGGCCTGCGGCCGGTCGACCCGAGGGTCGGGCTGCCCGCCCTGCTGCGCCACTACGAGTCCGTCCAGCAGCGTGCCCAGCAGGAGTTCGAGCGGCGCCAGGCGGCGATCACCACCCTGCTCGCCGAGTACCGGGACGAGTCGGCGCGGGAGGACAGCCAGCTGGAGCGGCTGATCGGGCTCGCCACGGTGCAGGCCCGACTGGACGAGCTGGTCCGCTCGGTCTCCAACGAACTGCTCACCTTCAACCCCGGCGGGGCCCAGTCCGCCGCCTCGCTCCAGGCCAGCCGCCCGGGCAACGAGGAACTGCTCGCCCGCGGCGTGGCGATGCGGACGGTCTACCTGGACAGCGTCCGCAAGGACCGGGCCACCGTCCAGCACGCCGAGTGGCTGACCGGACTGGGCTGCGAGGTGCGGACGGTGCCCGCGCTCCCGCTACGGATGATGGTCATCGACCGGCGGGTGGCCCTCGTCCCGATCGACCCGGCCAACACCCGCAAGGGCGCGGTGCAGATCTCCTCGCCCGGCGTGATCACCGCCCTCCTCTCGCTGTTCGAGCAGACCTGGGCCGACGCGACCCCCTTCGGGGCCCCGCGCGAGCGCGACGCCCAGGGCCTGACCCGCCAGGAACAGGAGCTGCTCCGCCTGCTCGGCCAGGGCTACACCGACGAGGCGGCCGGCAAGCACCTCGGTGTCTCCCTGCGCACGGTGCGCCGGATGATGGCCGACCTCATGGACCGGCTCGGCGCCCGTAGCCGCTTCGAGGCCGGCCTCCTGGCCGGGCGCCGAGGTTGGCTCTGAGCCTTGTGCGGGGCATGCCTCAGGGCATGTCCCGGGGCATGTCCCGGGACATGCCCCAGGGCCTGCTGCGGAGCCCGTCGCAGCGCCCGTCCGCACCCCGGGCAGGGAGCGCCGGAGTGGCGTAAGTCACGTCGGAATCGGGCGGTTTCGGGTGTTCTGCCTGGTGGTTGCCCGGGTGTCGGCGGGTTTGCCCGCCGACCGGGGGTCCGTGACCGTGTCGCACCTAAATATGATCGGAAGCCACGATCGTCGGTTGATGCCGACGGTCGTATGTGCAACCTGGGAACGGTTCGGGCCGTCTCTCTGTGTGCGGTGCGCCAGATCGTCCGGGGCGTCGCTTCCGTCGGTGAAAGGTACGCGCATGTCAGGTCAGTGGGGCGAGGGCCCGGCTCGGGGCGAGGACGCGCCCGGTGCCCTCACGGCGGAGGGCACCGAGAGCGGTGACGCCGTGCCGTCCCCGCGGTCCGGCGGACGGGCCGAGGCCCGCCGTGCCGCTGCCCAGGGCAAGGGCGGCCGCGGCGGCGGCAACGCGGACTCCGGGGCCGGCGGCCGGGCGGCGGCGCGCAAGAACGCCAAGCCGAAGAAGAACGTGAAGAAGATCGTCGCCTGGTCGGCGGCCGGTGTGCTGGTGCTGATCGCCGGCGCGGGCGGTGCGATCTACTTCAAGCTGAACGCCAACATCAAGTCCTTCGACGCCGACGCGATAGCGACCGACCGGCCGCCCGAGGCCAAGGCCGACGCGGACGGCAACAAGCCGGTCAACATCCTGCTGATCGGCTCGGACAGCCGCGGCAACGGGAACAACGACCTCGGCGGCGGCGAGGACGGCGGCGCCCGCTCGGACACCACGATCCTGCTGCACGTCTACGCCGACCACAAGCACGCCGTGGGCATCTCGATCCCGCGCAACACGATTGTCCAGCTGCCGTCCTGCAAGCTGCCCAACGGCAAATGGAGCAAGGGCGGCAACAACGACCTGTTCAACGCCGCCTTCTCGACCGGCGGCACTGACGCCGGAAACCCGGCCTGCACCCAGAACACCGTGGAGAAGGTGACCGGCATCCGGGTCGACCACACCCTCGTGGTCGACTTCAACGGCTTCTCCTCGATGACCAAGGCCGTCGGCGGCGTGGACGTCTGCCTGCCGGAGCCGATCTACGAGGGGGACATCAACCCCAACCTGCACAAGAAGGGCGCGCTCGTCCTCCCGCAGGGCAAGCAGACCGTGGACGGCCAGAAGGCGCTCGACTACGTGCGCCTGCGCCACGGCATCGGCGACGGCTCGGACATCGGTCGGATGAAGCGCCAGCAGGCCTTCATGAGCTCCCTCATCAGCAAGATCAAGAAGGAGGGGATGGGCCCCACCACCCTCCTGCCGCTCGCCGACGCCGCCACCAAGTCGCTGACCGTCGACCCGGGCCTGGACTCCGCCGACAAGCTGCTCTCCTTCGGCCTGTCGCTGAAGAACATCGACCTGCACGACCTCAAGTTCGTGACGGCGCCCTGGCGTTACCGCACCCAGGACGCCAACATCGACCTCATCCAGCCGGACGCCAACAAGCTCTGGGAGACCCTCAAGGCCGACCAGACCATCGACGGCCAGAACGCCACCGGCCAGCAGCCGGACGGGGCCGGCAGCGGCACCAGCCCGGCTCCGCAGCAGCCCTCGCCCACCACCCCGCCCGCCCCGGTCGGGGACGCCTCCAACGCCGCGATCAAGGTGGCGGTCTACAACGGGACCGTCGTCAACGGCCTGGCCGGCAAGGGCACCGAGCAGCTGAAGGCCGCCAAGTTCACCGCCACCACGGGGGGCCAGGCGGCGAGCACCAAGTACAAGACCACCACGATCGAGTACGGCTCCGGGCAGAAGGCGAACGCCGAGAAGATCGCCGCGCTGTTCCCCGGCGCCGAGCTCTCCTCCGGCAGCTCGCGGGGCATCTCGGTGATCGTCGGCCAGGACTTCGCGTCGGCCGTCGGCCTCGGCGTCCCCTCCGCCGCGGCCGGCGGCGCCCCGGGCGCCTCGACCCCGCCGCAGCCGCTGCCCACCACCGTCACCAACGACGCCCGCTCGGCGGACGACGACATCTGCGCCAACACCACCTACGGCAGCGGCGGCTGACCGCAGCCACCGGACAGCGGGGACGACCCCCGGGCCGGCGCCCTCCGGGGCGCGTGGGCCCGGGGGTCGTGCCATGGTGGCCGTAGGCCTGTCCGAGGTCCCGAAAGGCGGACCCCATGCCCGAGATCGCCCTGCAGCTCGACATCGCCGCGCCCCGGACCGTCGTCCTCGCCGCACTCACCACGCACGACGGGCTGACCGCCTGGTGGACCACCGCCGTGGACCGGGAGGACGACATCCTGCTGTTCGACTTCCCCGAGGTCCCCGAGCCGTTCCGGCTCCGCGTGGAACGGGCCGACCAGGACCGGGTGGTGTGGACGAACGCCGGAGCCTTCCCGCCGCACTGGGCCGGCACCTGGATCAGCTGGGACCTCGCCGAGCAGCCCGAGCAGCCTCAGCACCCCGGACACCCCGGACACCCCGGACAGCCCGAGCAGCCCGGAGCGCCCGACCGCACCCGGCTGCTGTTCCGGCACGGCGGCTGGCAGCCGGGCAGCGAGGAAGGCGTCCCGGCGGTGGCCGGCACCTGGGCCGAACTGCTGGTCCGGCTCAAGGACTACGCGCAGAGCGGCAAGGTGCAGCCGTACTTCGTCACGGCCCGGCGCCACGACGCTCCGTAACCTGCCGCAGGTCGCCCGCCGGGGCGCCGTCCGGTGGCGGGATCGCGGCGCCGGGCCGATGGTGGCGGTGGGGCGCCGTCGCACCGGCCCCGTTCCCGCGACCACCGCCCCCCCTGTTTCCCCCCTGTTTCCCCCCTGTTTCCCCGCCCCCCTGTCTCCACAGCCGTCGGCCACCACCGCCTCCGGGAGGCCCCGCAATGCCCGTAGTCACCGATCTGTACCAGCCCGGCACCCCGTGCTGGGTCGACCTGATGGCGAGCGACCAGCAGGCCGCGCTCGACTTCTACCGCGACCTGTTCGGCTGGCAGGGCGAGGTCGGCCCGGCCGAGTTCGGCGGCTACTCCGTGTGCATGCTCAACGACCGGCCGGTCGCCGGGATCATGGCGGCGGTCGCGCCGTCGGGCAGCAACGTGGCACCGTCCGTCGCCTGGACCACCTACCTCGCCTCGGACGACGCCGACGAGAGCAACCGGGCGATCGCCGCAGCCGGCGGCACGATCCTGTACGAGCCGATGGACGTCGGCACGATCGGCCGGATGATGGTCGCCGCCGACCCGACCGGCGCGGTGTTCGGCGTCTGGCAGGCCATGGACTTCATCGGCGCGGGCGTGGTCAACGAACCGGGCGCGCTGGTCTGGAACGAGCTCAACACCGCCGACACCGACGCGGCCGGCCGCTTCTACCGGCCGGCGCTCGGGCTGCGCGCGGCGACTATCCAGGGCATGGACGGCTACTTCTCGTTCAACGTCGCCGACCGCACGGTGGGCGGCATGCAGCCGATCCCCGGCTACCTGGCGCCGGGCACCCCCTCGCACTGGATGACCTACTTCTCGGTGGACGACACCGACTCCACGGTGGACGCCCTGGTCAAGGCGGGCGGCTCGGTGATCCAGCCGCCGTTCGACATGCAGTCCGGCCGGATGTCCGTGGTCCGGGACCCGCAGGGCGCGGTCTTCGCGGTCGTCCAGGCGCCCGACGCGCAGCTGCCCGACTCCCCGTAGTCGTCCGCGTGCCCCCCGTAGCCGCCCGCGGCACGGCCGGGCCGGCGGAAGCCGCCCTTCCCGCGACGCGCCGCCGGGAAATGGGCGGCTTCCCCCCGTTCCCGGGTAAGACTGCACCCATGCTGGGGCTACCGGACGACATCCGCGCTTTCCTCTTCGACCTCGACGGGGTGCTCACCCAGACCGCGAAGGTGCACGCCGCGGCCTGGAAGGACACCTTCGACGCCTTCCTGCGCGCCGAAGCCGCCCGCACCGGCGGGCCGTTCGTCCCCTTCGACGCCGTCATCGACTACGACACCTACGTGGACGGCCGCCCACGCCTCGACGGCACCCGGGCGTTCCTGCACAGCCGAGACATCGACCTGCCCGAGGGCACCCCCGACGACCCGCCCAACTCCCGTACCGTCCAAGGGATCAGCCGGGCCAAGAACGACACCGTGCTGCGCATGATCCGCGAGCAGGGCGTCCAGCCGTACGAGGGCTCGGTCGCCTACGTGCACCGGCTGCGCGCGGCCGGGCTGCCCAGCGCGGTGGTCTCCTCCAGCGCCAACTGCCGTGACGTGCTGCGGGCGGCGGGCATCGAGGAACTGTTCGACGTGATCGTGGACGGCACCGTCGCCAAGGCCGAGGGCCTGCCCGGCAAGCCCGCCCCCGACACCTACCTGTACGCCGCCCGCGCGCTCGGCGTCGAGCCCGCGCGCGCCGCCGTCTTCGAGGACGCGCTCGCCGGGGTCGCCTCCGGCCGGGCCGGCGGCTTCGGCGCGGTGGTCGGCGTGAACCGCACCGGACAGGCCGCCGAACTGCGCCGCGACGGCGCCACCGTGGTCGTCGACGACCTCTCCGAACTCCTGCAGGAGCCCGTATGAGCGAGCGCAGCGAGGTGGGTGCATGAGCGAGCGTAGTGAGCGAGTCATCGAGGGGTGCGTCTGGGCGGATGCCCCTGCCGAGCGCAGCGAGGTGGGTGCATGAGTCCCTCGGACAACTTCGCGATCGACCCCTGGCAGATCACCGAACTGGGCCTGGACCTGGCCGCGCTGGCCCGCTCCGAGTCCGTCTTCGCGCTCTCCAACGGGCACATCGGCCTGCGGGCCAACCTGGACGAGGGTGAGCCGCACGGCCTGCCCGGCACCTACCTCAACGGCGTCTTCGAGCTGCGCCCGCTGCCGTACGGCGAGGGCGGCTACGGCTACCCGGAGTCCAGCCAGAGCGTCATCAACGTGACCAACGGCAAGATCATCCGGCTGCTGGTGGACGACGAGCCCTTCGACCTGCGCTACGGCGAACTCATCAGCCACAAGCGCTGGTTGGACTTCCGCGAGGGGCTGCTGCACCGCGAGGCCGAGTGGGTCTCCCCGGCCGGCCGGACCATCCGGGTGCGCTCCTCCCGGCTGGTCTCGCTCACCCAGCGCGCCGTCGCCGCCGTCGAGTACAGCGTCGAGGCGGTGGACGGCCCGGTGCGGATCGTCCTGCAGTCCGAGCTGGTCGCCAACGAGCAGCTGCCCGGAGGCCCCGAGGGCGACCCGCGCGCCGCGGCCGTCCTGGAGGCGCCGCTGCAGTCCGAGGCGCACCACGCCACTGCCACCAAGGGCGTCCTGGTCCACCGCACCCGCTACAGCGGCATCCGGGTCGCGGCCGGGATGGACCACGTCATCGAAGGCCCGGAGAAGCTCGACACCGTCGCCGAGGCCGACCCCGACCAGTGCCGGATCAGCGTCACCTCCGTGCTGGAGCCGGGACAGCGGCTGCGGCTGGCCAAGTTCATGGCCTACGGCTGGTCCGGCACCCGCTCGCTGCCCGCCGTCCGGGACCAGGTGGAGGCCGCGCTGACCGCCGCCCGGTACACCGGCTGGGACGGACTGGTCGCGGAACAGGCCGAGTTCCTGCGGGAGTTCTGGGAGACCAGCGACATCGAGATCGAGGGCGACGTCGAACTCCAGCAGGCCGTCCGGTTCGCGATCTTCCACGTCCTGCAGGCCGGCGCCCGCAGCGAGGAGCGGGCCATCCCCGCCAAGGGGCTGACCGGCCCCGGCTACGACGGGCACAGCTTCTGGGACACCGAGACCTTCGTCCTGCCGGTGCTCACCTACTGCCTGCCCGCCGCCGTCAACCAGGCCCTGCGCTGGCGGCACACCACGCTCCCGCTGGCCCGCGAACGGGCCGCCCAACTCGGCCTGTCCGGCGCGGTGTTCCCGTGGCGGACGATCCGCGGCGAGGAGTGCTCCGGGTACTGGCCGGCCGGCACCGCCGCCTTCCACATCGGCGCCGACATCGCCGCCGCCGTCGCCCGCTACGTCCGGGCCACCGCGGACGAGGAGTTCGAGCGCGAGTACGGGCTCGAACTCCTCGTCGAGACCGCCCGGATGTGGCGCTCGCTCGGCCACCACGACGTCGCCGGCAGGTTCCGGATCGAGGGCGTCACCGGCCCCGACGAGTACAGCGCCGTCGCCGACAACAACGTGTTCACCAACCTGATGGCGCAGGCGAACCTGCGCGCCGCGGCCGAGGCCGCCGTCCGCCACCCGCGCGAGGCCGCCGCCCTCGGCGTCGACACCGAGGAGACCGCCGCCTGGCGGGACGCGGCCGCCGCGATGTACATCCCGTACGACGAGGACCTCGGCGTCCACCCGCAGGCCGACGACTTCACCCACCACCAGGTGTGGGACTTCGAGAACACCCCGCCCGAGAAGTACCCGCTGCTGCTGCACTTCCCGTACTTCGACCTGTACCGCAAGCAGGTGGTCAAGCAGGCCGACCTGGTGCTCGCCATGCAGGTCCGCGGCGACGCCTTCACCGACGAGCAGAAGGCCCGCAACTTCGCCTACTACGAGCGCCTCACCGTCCGCGACTCCTCGCTCTCCGCCTGCACCCAGGCCGTCATCGCCGCCGAGGTCGGCCAGCTCGACCTCGCGTACGACTACACCGCCGAAGCCGCCCTGATGGACCTCCACGACCTCGGCGGCAACACCCGCGACGGCCTGCACATGGCCTCGCTCGCCGGGGCCTGCATCGCCCTGGTGGCCGGCTTCGGCGGGCTGCGCGACCACGACGAGACGCTGTTCTTCCGCCCCCGGCTGCCGTCCGGGCTGATGCGGCTGAGCTTCTCCCTGCTGGTGCGCGGACACCTGCTCGGCGTCCGGATCAGCCACGAGCACACGACGTACACGCTGCGCCGCGGCGAGGTCCTCCACCTGCGGCACGACGGCGAGACGGTCCAGGTCAAGGCGGGCCGACCGGTCACCCTGCCCACCACCGCCCCGCCCGCCCAGGAGCGCGTCGCCCAGCCTCCCGGCCGCGAGCCCGCCCGCCGCCAACCCCAGGCGGGCCTGGCCGCCGGCAAACTCGGCCAACCGGACCACCTCGCGGCCGAGTAGCGCCCGGCCCCCGACCTGCCCGACCCCCCCGACCTGCCCGACCCCCCCGACCTGTCCTGTCACCCGACCTGCCGTGTCACCCGTTCGGCGCACCCCGGCTGCGCGCACCCCCCGTCCGTCGGAGGGTGCAGGTGCCCATGACGATCGGCGCCCAGCGAAGGAGTCGCACCCGTGGCGAGCGTGGCCGAACAGATGGTGGAGGTGCTCCGGCAGGCCGGGGTGGAGCGGGTCTACGGCGTCGTCGGCGACAGCCTCAACCCCGTCGTGGACGCGATCCGCCGGTCCGAGGGCATCGGCTGGGTGCACGTGCGCAACGAGGAGGCCGGCGCCTTCGCGGCCGCCGCCGAGGCCGAACTCACCGGCCGGCTCGCCGTCTGCGCCGGCTCCTGCGGCCCCGGCAACACCCACCTCGTCCAGGGCCTCTACGACGCCCAGCGCAGTGGCCTGCCCGTCCTCGCCCTCGCCTCGCACATCCCGTCCGGCCAGATCGGCACCGGCTTCTTCCAGGAGACCCACCCCGAGCGGGTGTTCACCGACTGCAGCAACTGGTGCGAGATGCTCTCCACCCCCGCCCAGCTGCCCCGGCTGCTGCGGATCGCCATCCAGCACGCGCTCGGCTCGCACGGCGTCTCGGTGCTGGCCTTCCCCGGCGACGTCGCCGCGCTGCCCGCCGCCGGACCCACCGGCACCAGCCACTTCCTCACCGAGCAGGCCGTCGCCGCGCCGCCGTGGTCCCAGGTGCAGGAGCTGGCCCGGCTGCTCAACGCGGCCCGTAAGGTCGTGCTGTTCTGCGGCGCGGGGGTGCGCGGCGCGCACGCCGAGGTGATGGAGGCGGCGCAGGCCCTGAACGCGCCGATCGGCCACTCCCTGCGCGGCAAGGAATGGATCCAGTACGACAACCCGTACGACGTCGGCATGAGCGGCCTGCTCGGCTACGGGGCCTGCCACGAGGCGCTGCACTCCGCCGACCTGGTGCTGCTGCTCGGCACCGACTTCCCGTACGACTCCTTCCTGCCGCAGGTCCACACCGTTCAGGTCGACCACGACGCGACCCGCCTCGGCCGCCGCACCGCGCTCGACCTGGCCGTCCACGGCGACGTCGCCGCCACCCTGCGGGCCGTCCTGCCGCTGCTGGACGCCGAACCCGACCGCGCCTTCCTCGACGGCATGCTGCGCAAGCACTGCCGCGCGCTGGAGGACGTGGTCGGCGCCTACACCCGCGACATCGAGAAGCACCTGCCGATCCACCCCGAGTACGTCGCCGCCGTCCTCGACGACGTCGCCGCCCAGGACGCGGTGTTCACCGTCGACACCGGCATGAACAACGTCTGGGCCGCCCGCTACCTGCAGCCCAACGGCCACCGCCGGGTGATCGGCTCCTTCCTCCACGGCTCGATGGCCAACGCCCTCCCGCACGCCATCGGCGCCCAGCTCGCCAACCCCGGCCGCCAGGTGATCGCGATGTCCGGCGACGGCGGCCTCGGCATGCTCCTCGGCGAACTGCTCACGGTGGCGAAGCACCGGCTGCCGGTGAAGACGGTGGTGTTCAACAACGGCGCGCTCGGCATGATCAAGCTGGAGATGCTGGTCTCCGGCTACCCGGAGTACGAGATCGACAACGGGGACGTGGACTACGCGGGGATCGCCCGGGCGATGGGGATCCCGGCCAAGCGGGTGGCCGAACCGGCCCGGGTGCGGGAGGTGCTGGCCGAGGCGCTCGAACGGCCCGGGCCGGCCCTGGTGGACGTGGTCACCGATCCCAACGCGCTGTCCATCCCGCCGCACATCACCGCCGCCCAGCTGAAGGGCTTCGCGCTGGCGGCCGGCCGGACGGTGCTCTCCGGCGGCGTCGGACGCATGATCGACCTGGCCCGGAGCAACCTGCGGAACATCCCCCGGCCCTGAGCGACGGGGGAGCGCCTCCGGGGATTGCCTCTGAGGCAAATTTCTTGCCCGTGCGGCACGCCAGGTGTCCACTGGGCACATGACCACCAGCTCCACCGGCACCCCCGCCACCGGCGACCAGCTCGACGACCAGGAGGTCGCCGGCCTCGCCGCCCGCCTCCGCGAGCACCGGCTCAGCAGCCGCCTCACCCTGGAGGTGGCCGCCGCGCGGATCGGACTGTCCCCAGCGTATCTCTCCCGGCTGGAGACCGGCCGGCGCCAGCCCTCGCTGCCCGTCCTGCTCGGCCTCGCCCGCGCCTACGGCACCTCGGTGTCCGGCCTGCTCGGCGAGACCATGGCCGAACCGGACCCGGTGGTCCGCGGCGGCGCCATCGAACCCGGCCGGGCCGGCGGCTGGGGCTACCGCCGGGCCGGCGCCCCCGGCCGCGCCATGCAGGCCCTGCGGGTGCACGTCCCGCCGGGTGTCCAGGACGCGGTGGTCCGGGTCCACCCCGGCGAGGAATGGCTGTACGTCCTGCAGGGCGCACTCCGGCTCACCCTCGGCGACCGGGTCCACCACCTCGCCGTGGGCGACTCCGCCCACTTCGACTCGCTCACCCCGCACTGCATCGCCGCCGAGTCGGACCACGGCGTCGAACTGCTCTTCGTCCACACCCTGCTGCAGAGTCCCGGCGGCGAACTCTGCCTCGGCGGCGGCCCCGCCGCGACCCACTGACCTGCCGTCAGAACACCTCGGAGGAGATCCCCATGGCCGATCCCGCCACTGCCACCCCGGCCCCTGCCACCCCGGCCGCTGCCGCTGACACTCCCGCCGGCCCGAAGACCATGGACGCCGGCAAGTGGGCCAACAAGCGGGTCTACCTCCGGCTGGTCATCTACACCGCCGGCATCCACGTCTTCGCCGGCTTCATCATGCTCCTGTTCGAACTCGGCAGCCGCAACAAGTAGCCGCCCCCGCCGCCCGCCCGCCCCCACCCTGAGGGAGGCGGGCGGAACCCTTCGCCCGCTCCTCCTCACGCGCCGCGCAGCAGTTCGCAGAGGGCCTGCAGTGCGGCCGGGAAGGCGTGGTCGGGCGGGGTGCCGTAGCCGATGACGAGGGAAGGCGGGGTGTCGGTGGGGGTCGGGGTGGCGCGGTGCCAGGTGAGGCCGTTCAGGGAGAGGCCGACGGCTTGGGCACGGGCGAGGAGTTCGGCTTCGGGGGTGGAGCCGGGCGGGAGTTGGAGGACGGCGTGCAGGCCGGCCGCGATGCCGGTGACCCGGACGTGCGGGGCGTGTTCGGCGAGTGCGGCGACCAACGTGTCGCGGCGGCGCCGGTAGTGGAGGCGGCAGCGCCGTACGTGGCGGTCGTACGTGCCGGAGGTGATCAGCTCCGCCAGGGTCAGCTGGTCGAGCACCGGGGACATCGTGTCGGCGAGCACCTTGAGCCGGGCGACCGGTTCGACGAGGGCGTCCGGCAGGGCGAGCCAGGCCAGCCGCAGGCCCGGCGCGAGGCTCTTGGCGGCCGTTCCGGCGTACACGACGCGTTCCGGGTCGAGTGCCTGCATGGCACCGAGCGGTTGCCGGTCGTAGCGGAACTCGCCGTCGTAGTCGTCCTCGATGACGTACCGGTCCTGTTCGCGCGCCCACCGCACCGCCTCGGCCCGCCGTTCGGCGGAGAGCGGGGCGCCGGTGGGGTACTGGTGGGCCGGGGTGAGCAGGGCGGCGCCGGGGCGGGTGTCGAGCCGGTCGGTCCGGGCGCCCTCCTCGTCCAGTGGCAGCGGGACGGTGGTGAGTCCGGCGGCCCGGGCGATGGCGTGCTGGGGCGGCAGCCCGTACTCCTCGACGGCGAGCGCCTGGGCGCCGCGCTGCCGCAGGGCGGTGCAGAGCAGGCCGAGGCCCTGGGTGACGCCGGAGCAGATGAGCAGGTGGTCGGGGTCGGTACGGACGCCGCGGACCCGGGCCAGGTAGTGGGTGAGGGCCTGCCGCAGTTCGATCCGGCCGAGAGGGCTGCCGTAGTCGAGGGCTTCGTGCGGTGCGGTGGCGAGGGCGCGGCGGGCGGCGGCGAGCCAGGCGGTGCGGGGGAAGAGCGAGAGGTCGGGCCGCCCGGACATCAGGTCGTGCCGGACGGGCCGCCGCCGGGGCTCGGTCCGGGCGGCGGCCCGCCGGCCCGCGGCGGGCGGGTCCGGCACGGTCCGTCCGGCGACGGTGGTGCCGGAGCCCTGCCGGGAGTTCAGCCAGCCTTCCGCGGTGAGCTGGCCGTACGCCTCGACGACGGTGTTGCGGGCGATCCCGAGGTCTTCGCCGAGGGCCCGGGAGGAGGGCAGTCTGGTGCCGGGTCCGAGTCTCCCGTCCTGGACGGCCTCGCGCAGGGCGTCCTCGAGGGCGGCCCGCAGCCCGGCTCCGGCGGCGCGCCGCTCGGTGAGGTCCAGGTGCAGGTCGCCGCCGAAGGAGGTCCAGGAGCCGGTCACGCTCCCATTCTCGCGCGGGGGAGCTGCCAGCCGGGTTCACCAGGTGGTGCCGGCGGGCTCTTCGATGGTGGTGTTGATGCGGTTGAAGAAGTTGGTCAGCGCGATCATCAGGATGATCGCGGAGAGCTGCTCCTCGGTGAAGTGGTCGGCGGCGGCGTCCCAGATCGCGTCCGGGACGGCCTTGCCGGAGCGGTCGGCGATGCGGGTGGCGGCTTCGGTGAGTTCGAGGGCGGCGCGTTCCTCGTCGGTGAAGAACGGTGCCTCGCGCCAGGCCGCGACGGCGTGCAGCCGCTCGTCGGTCTCGCCGTGCTTCTTCGCGCCGTTGACGCCCGAGAACACGCAGGCGCTGCAGCCGTTGATCTGGCTGGCGCGCAGGTGGACCAGTTCCAGGAGCTGCGGGGCGACGCCGCCCTGGTACGCGGCCTTGTAGATGGCCTGGATGCCCTTGGTCGCGTCCGGCAGGACCATGGCGGGGTTCTTCATGCGGGCGGTGGTCACGGTGATCTCCTCTTCGGTTAGCGTCCGTCACTGGACCGACGGATCCCGACGCGAGGATGTGACAGCGTGAGCGAGGAAATTTCTCCGGCCGAACTGGCCGTGCTGGCAGGGCGTTTCGAGGCGGAGCGCGCGCAACTGCGGGCGGTGGCCTACCGTATGCTCGGGTCGATCGCCGAAGCCGAGGACGCCGTCCAGGAGGCCTGGCTGAAGCTGAGCCGCAGCGACGTGGGCGAGGTGCGCAACCTCGGGGCCTGGCTCACCACGGTGGTCGGCCGGGTCTGCCTGGACCAGTTGCGCTCCCGCACGTCCCGCCGGGAGGACCCGCTGCCGGAGCAGGACGGGCAGGTGCGGTTGCCGGACCCGGTGGTGAGCGGGTTGGCGGCGTTGGACCCGGTGCACGAGATCCTGGTCGCCGACTCGGTCGGGATCGCGCTCATGGTGGTCCTGGAGACGCTGTCCCCGGCGGAGCGGGTGGCCTTCGTGCTGCACGACATGTTCGAGGTGCCCTTCGACGGGATCGCCGAGGTGCTCGGCCGTACCGCGGCCTCCACCCGGCAGCTGGCCAGTCGCGCCCGCCGTCGGGTGCAGGGCGCCACCCCGGCCGCGGACGCCGACAACGCCCGTAAGCGGGAGGTGGTGGAGGCCTTCCTGACGGCCTCCCGGGGCGGTGACTTCGATGCCCTGCTGACCGTGCTGGACCCGGACGTGGTGGCCCGTTCCGACGGCGGCACGCTGGTGCCGAGCGTGCTGCGCCGGGGTGCGGCGGACGTCGCGTCGCAGGCGATCGCCTTCGCCCGCTTCGCCGCCGACGGCGCTCTGGTCCTGGTCAACGGTTCGCCCGGGGTGGTGTCCTTCGCCGAGGGCCGTCCGCTGTCGGTGATGTCGTTCACCATCCACGACGGGCGCATCACCGAGATGAACATCCTCACCGACCCGACCCGCCTGGCCGCCCTGGGCCTCGTGGTCTGAGGCCCGGCCGGTGCTCGGGGCCCGTCCGGCACCCCGCCGGCCGGGCCCGGAGGGCCGCCCACCGCGGCGCGTCCCGCCCGGTCCGGCCGTTCCCCGTGGGTCGTCAGACGGACAGGTAGACCGCGCTGCCGACGCCGGCCAGGAAGCAGTAGACCGCGAACGGCGTCAGGCTGCGGGTCTCGAAGTACTTGGTGAGGAACCGCACCGAGACGTACCCGGCGACGAAGGCCGCGACGCTGCCCGCGGCGACCGGGCCGAGCACGGCGGAGTTCTCCGGCTTGAACAGCTCGGGGACCTTCAGCACCGAGGCGGCCAGGATGACCGGGGTGGCGAGCAGGAAGGAGAAACGGGCGGCGTCCTCGTGGTGCAGTCCGCGCAGGATGCCGGCGCTCATGGTGACGCCGGAGCGGCTGATGCCGGGGAACAGCGCGAGGATCTGCGCGGCGCCGATCCAGGCGCCCTGCCCGTAGCCCAGCCTGGTCAGCCGCTGGTCGGAGGCGACCGCCGGGTCCAGGCCCGGCTCGTCGACGGGGGCGGCGTGCCCGGTGGCCCGGCGGCGGCCGGTGCCGCCGCGCTTGAGCCGTTCGGCGCCGAGCAGCACGAGCCCGTTGAGGGCGAGGAAGACGGCGGCCGGGACGGGCTTGCCGAGCGCGTTGCGCAGGGCCTTCTCCAGCACGAGGCCGGCCACGCCGACCGGGATGGTGGAGAGGATGAGCAGCCAGGCGAGCTTCTCGTTGCGGCTCTCCACCCGGCGGTGGCGGATCGAGCTGAGGAGCCCGCCGACGATGCGGACCCAGTCGTTCCAGAAGTACACGACCAGCGCGAGCGCGGTGGCCAGGTGCAGGGCGACCAGGGCGGCGAGGTAGGACGAGCCCTCGGCGGTCATGTCGAGGTCGTGCTGGATCTTCCCGCCGATCAGGGCGGGCAGCAGGATGCTGTGGCCGAGGCTGGAGACCGGGAACAGTTCCGTCACACCCTGCAGCAGGCCGACGCCTATCGCTTCCGGGTAGGTCAGGGTGGACATCGCGCACCTTCGCTCGGGGGGTCGGCGGCCGGCCTGATCCGGTGGCCCTCGCGAAGCTACTACGGGCATGTAGACGCCCGGCAGTCCCGCCGCCAGAAGTTCACCGACCGTACGTCCGGGCGACATCGGCGCCGAGATGGTGGATCAACGCCCCTGCTACGACGGCCAGTACGGTGGGGGACGGGACGGCCCGGTGCGCCGCGTCGCCGAGCAGGACGACGGCGCTCACCGCGAGCGGCGTGCCCACCAGCGGCAGGGCGACGGTCAGGACGGCGGGCAGGCGGTGCATCGTGGCTCCTCGGGGTGCGGCTTCGGGCTCGGCGCACGCCACGATGCCGCCTCCCGCAACGTCAGGTTCAAGTCCCTGACGCCGTAGCCGCCGACGGCGGGCCTCAGGAGACCGCCACCCGCTGCCAGCCCGACCCGTCCGCCGCCACCGGGGCGGCCGCGAAGTCGTACCGCAGTCGGTCCGGCCCGAGCGCGAGCAGCGAGATCGACGAGGAGCCCCAGATCCGCCCGTCGCCGAAGTCCCGCCGCTGGATCAGCGCCGCGTCCTCGTCCCGCGCCAGCCCGTCGCCGGAGACGATCGGCAGCCACCCGCCCCAGGCCCGCGCGGCGGGCCCGTCGCCGGTCGGTTCGGGCCGGGGCGCGGCGGTGAAGCGGGCCCGGAAATGGGCGGCGCGGGCGGCCATCAGCGCGCTGATCCGCTCGGAGGCGGAGCGCTTGGCGGCCAGGCCCTCCAGCCCGTCGTTGAGCACCACGCTGAGGCCGGCGGGCAGTTCGCGCTCCGCCAGGCGGTTGCCGTCCCAGCCGGCGACGGTGGCGCCGTCCGGGCGGACCAGGACGAGGTGGAAGGGGTCGTACGGGGTGAGGTCGAGGTGGCCGATGCCGCCCTCCGTGACGGCGGTGAGCGGCAGTCGGCCCCGGGTCCGCCGGGAGTCGGCGGGGGCGAGCGGGCCGAAGCCGTTCAGCAGGCAGGCGGCGGTGCGCCGGGTGGGGTCGACGGCCAGCCAGGTGCCGCCGGCCGCGAGGTCCAGTCCGCCGAGCAGTTCGGGCCGGTCCGGCCAGTGGTGGTCCGGCGGCAGCCAGGCGCGCCCCAGGTACTCGTCCCGGACGGACAGCAGTAGCACCGGCGCCGCCGCACCCGGCTCGATGCTGACGAACGCCGTGCACACGACCCTGTCCCCTGACCTCGTCCTCCCAGCGATCCTCGCACGCCTGTTCGTGCACCGGAAGTGGCCCAAGGAACCCGGCACCCAATGCACCAGTGCAACGGGCCACCGACTGCCTAGGCTGGCAGCCATGACGACGACGAATGAGACCGTGACGGCGGACGGGACCCACGCCCACGTGCCCGGCCCGGACCAGCGCCTCTCGATGCCGGAGCACGCCCCCGCCTACTACCAGGCGATGGTGGCCGTGGACCGGGCCTCCCGGACGGGCCTCGACCCGGTGATCGTCGAGCTGGTCAAGCTGCTCGCCTCGATGATCAACGGCTGCGCCTTCTGCATCGACATGCACTCCACCGACGCCGTCAAGCAGGGCGAGCGGGAGCACCGTCTGCTCTCCCTCCCGGCCTGGCGCGAGACCCCCTGGTTCACCGCCCGCGAGCGCGCCGCCCTGGCCCTCACCGAGTCGGTCACCCTGCTGACCCAGGGCCACGTGCCGGACGCCGTGTGGGCGGAGGCCGCCGGGCAGTTCGAGGAGGCGGAGCTGGCCCAGCTGGTCGCGCTGATCGCCACCATCAACGCCTGGAACCGGATCGCCGTCAGCACCCGCATGAGCCCGGCCGCGAAGTGAGGAGCGGGGACATGACGACGCTGACCGCCCAGCAGGAGAAGGCCCGGCTGCTCCGGGAGCTGCACCGCCCGGGCGAGCCCCTGGTGCTGGCGAACGTGTGGGACGCGGCGAGCGCCCGCCTGGTGGCCGTCGCCGGGGCCCGCGCGGTGGCGACGGCCAGCGCGAGCGTCTGCTGGTCGCTCGGCAGTCCGGACGGCGGCGGCGCCGACCGCGAGCAGGTGCTGGCCAGGACCGCCCAGGTGGTCCGGTCGGTCGACCTGCCGGTCACCGCGGACCTGGAGAGCGGCTACGCGGACACCGCCGCCGGGGTCGGCGAGAGCGTCACCGCGCTGCTCGACACCGGCGCGGTCGGGGTGAACCTGGAGGACGGGGGTCGCCCCCTGGAGGAGGCCGCCGAGCGGATCGCGGCGGCCCGGGCGGCGGCCGACGCGGCCGGCGTCCCGCTCTTCGTCAACGGGCGCACCGACGTGTTCCTGCTGGGGATCGGCGCCCCGGAGAGCCGGCTGGACGAGGCGGTCCGCCGGCTGCGGGCGTACGTCGAGGCGGGCGCGGACGGCGTGTTCGTCCCCGGCGTGGCCGACCCGGAGACCATCGCCGCCCTGGTCGCGGCCGTCCCGGCGCCGCTGAACGTGCTGGCCGGCCCGGGCTCGCCGTCGGTCGCCGAGCTGGCGAAGCTCGGCGTGGCCCGGATCAGCCTCGGCCCGGGTCTGGCCAGGGCGGCGTACGCGGCGGTCCGCCGGGCCGCCGAGGAGGTGTACGCGAGTGGCACGTACACCGCCCTCGACGGCGGGCTGACCTACCCGGAGCTCAACGGGCTCTTCGCCGGCTGAGCACCTCGAACCGGGCGGCCGGCCGTTCGGGGGTCGGCCGGCCGCCCTCGGCTGACCGGGTGGTCAGCCGATCTGCCCGCTGAGCCCGGGGTGGCTCATCTGGTTGGTGCCGACGGCCTCCACCTCGTCGGCGGTGTGCCCGACCACCGGGAGCTTGCTCGCGGTCTTCAGGGCGAGGTCGGCGGGGGAGAGGCTCAGGCCGTCGGTCAGGCCGCCGGTGGCGTCCGGCGAGGAGGCGGTCTGGGTGGCGGCGGAGGCCGCCGGGGCGGCGATGGCGAGGCCCGCCATGGTGAGGGCGGCCAGAGTGGCGAGTTTCTTCATGCCCTGCCGAACGACCCGGCCGCCCTCAGGTCACCGGGCGGCGCCGACCGTCACCCACAGGGTGCGCACGCTGTTGCTGACGAACGACGCGATCGGCTCGTTCGTCCGGCCCTCCGCCAGGGCCAGCCCGGGGAAGCGCGTGAACAGGTGCCGCAGCGCCGTCTCGGCCTCCAGCCGGGCCAGCCCGGAGCCGAGGCAGAAGTGCGGGCCGTGGCCGAGCGACAGGTGCCGGGCGGGCCGGCGGGTGAGGTCGAAGCGGTCGGCGTCGGGGTGGTGCCCGGCGTCGCGCCCGGCCGCCGCGTACGAGGCCAGCAGTGCCTCGCCGCGCCGGATCACCACGTCGCCGACCTCGATGTCCTCGACCGCGTAGCGCAGCGGGAACTGCCCGACCGGCGAGTCGTAGCGCAGCGTCTCCTCGACCACCGCCGACCACGGCTGCGCGCCGTCCAGGACGAGCCGCAGCTGGTCCGGGTGGGCGAGCAGGGCGCGGACGGCGTTGGTGATCAGGTTGAGCGTGGTCTCGTGCCCGGCGACCAGCATCAGCAGCAGGGTGCCGACCAGTTCGGCCTCGCTGAGCCGCTGCTGGTCGAGGCTGTGGCCGGCTTCGCGGGCGGCGATCAGGTCGGTGGTCAGGTCGTCACCGGGCGCGGCCCGCTTGGCCGCCACCACCGAGGCCAGCAGCGCGTTCAGGTCCCGCTGCGCGGCGATGGCCGCGGCCGGGGTGGCCGAGCTGGAGACCAGGGTGTCGGACAGCGCGTGCAGCTCGTCCTGCTGCTCCAGCGCGAGGCCGAGCAGTTCGCCGATCACCTGCATCGGCAGCGGGTAGGCGAAGTGCGTGCGGAGGTCGAACTCGCCCTCCAGCTTCGCGACCTCGTCGAGCAGCGTGATGGCCCTGGCCTCGATGGCGGGCGCCAGGGCGGCTATCCGGCGCGGCGTGAAGGCCTGCGAGACCAGTCCGCGCAGCCGCCGGTGGTCGTCCCCGTCGGCGGTGACCATGCCGGGCACGACGATGAAGTTGGTCAGCGGCCAGCCCTCCGGGAGCCGCCCTTCCCGGAAGGTCGTCCACAGTCCGGCGTTCTTGCCGACGCGGGGGTCGGCCAGCAGCGACTGGAGGGTGTCGTGGTGGGTTATCGCCCAGACCACCACCCCGCCAGGGAGCTCCACCAGGACCGCGGGGCCGGCCGCGCGGAGTCGGGCGTTCTCCCCGTGCTGGTCGCTTCCGAAGGGGTCGAGTCTGATGGGCTCGGGGCGGGTTCCTGCGGAGTCGACGGCGGTGTCCATGCGGGCCTCTCGGGGGCTGGCGGGCGGGGCGGGGTGAAGGCGCTGTACAGCACCGGAAGGGCGGTCAGGGCCCGTGACCACGGGGACGGGCGCCAGGCCAGTTCGCCCGACGGGACAGCGAGTTGGAGGTCCGGCAGGCGGTGCAGCAGGGTCTCGACGGCGGTCTCGGTGATGATCCGGGCCGGGTGCTGGGCCGGGCAGACGTGCCGGCCCGCGCCCCACGCGAGGTGCGCCCGGTTGCCGCCGAGGGAGCCCTGGGTGGCGGCGGAGACGCCCTGGGCGGCCGGGTCGGCGTTGGCCGCGGCCAGGCCGAGGACCAGCATGTCGCCGGCGCTGATGTACTGGCCGCCGAGCACGGTGTCGCCGGTGGCCCAGCGGCCGGGGAAGTTCTGCGTCGGCGGGTCCCGCCAGAGCACCTCTTCCAGGGCGTCGGAGACGGTGAGCCGGCCGCCGGTGAGGGTGGCCCGGAAACGCCGGTCGGTGAGCAGCAGCCGCAGCGTGTTCCCGGTCCAGTTGATCGAGGTCTCGTTGCCCGCGACCATCAGCACCACCAGGTGGTGCACCGCCTCCTCGTCGGTCAGCCCGGCCGGGTGGGCGAGCAGCCAGGAGGTGAGGTCGGCGCTGGGCGAGGCCCGGCGGCGCCGGACCAGGTCGACCAGGATCGCCTGGAACTCGGCGCCGGCGCGCTGCGATTCGGCACTGCTGTCCACGAAGTGGCTGATCAGTTCGACCAGTCGGGGGCCGGCCTCGGCCGGCAGGCCGATCAGCTGGGTGAAGACCAGCAGTGGCAGCCGCCGGGCGTACTGGGTGATCAGGTCGGCGGTGCCGTCCGGCCCCCAGCTGTCGATCAGGCTGTTGGCGGCGGCCTCGGTGGTCCCGCGCAGCTGGTGGTGGTCGATCTGGGCGAGGGTGTCCGAGACGGCGGAGCGCAGCCGCTGGTGCTCGGCGCCGTCCAGGTTGAGCAGGGTGGGCCGCCAGGAGGTCATCGTCAGCAGCCGGGAGTTCGCGGGCAGCCGACCCTCGGCGGGCACCCGCCAGCGGCGCGAGTCCTTGGAGAACAGCGCCTCGTTGCGGGTGAGTTCGAGCAGTTCGGCGTAGCCGAGGACGAGCCAGGCCTCGACCCCGGGCTCCAGCTCGATCGGCGCGACCGGGCCGTGGCGTTCGCGCAGCCGGGCGTACAGGCCGTGCGGGTCCTCGGCGACGGCCGGTCCGTACAGCGGGGTCAGCGGCACGCCGACGGGCAGTCCGCTGCCGGGCGGGCGGCCGCCGCCGTGCGCGACGGGGCACCCGGAGGGCATGGGGGGTTCGGGGGCGCTCATCCCTGCAGCTCCAGGATCGAGCTGCGGTGCAGGTGGTCGACGAAGTCGATCAGCAGGTCGTAGGACTGCCGGCGGTCGCGCGCGTCGCAGAACAGGATCGGCACGTCCGGCAGCAGGTCCAGCGCCGTGCGCAGCTCCTCCTCCGGGTAGCTCGGCGTGTCCGGGAAGGTGTTGACCGCCACCGCGAACGGGATGCGCTGCTCCTCCAGCCGGCCGAGGACGTCGAAGCTCTCGTCCGGTCGGCGCAGGTCGACCATGGCGATGGCGCCGAGCGCGCCGCGCGACAGGTCGTCCCAGAGCGGCCAGAACCGCTGCTGTCCGGGCGTGCCGAACAGGTACAGCGCGAGCCGCGGGTTGAGCGTGATCCGGCCGAAGTCCAGCGCGACCGTGGTGGTCGTCTTGGTGTCGTGCCCGGTGAGGTCGTCGACGCCGCTGCTGGCGGCGGTCATGGTCTCCTCGGTGCGCAGTGGGGTGATCTCGCTCAGCGAGCCGACCAGGGTGGTCTTGCCGACCCCGAACGGGCCGGTGACCAGGATCTTGACCGCGCCCTGCACCGAGGACGGCAGGTACTGCGGCCCGTCGGCCGCACCGGCGGCCTCGGGGACGGCTTCAGCGGAGTTGGCGGAGGCCAACGAGCACCTCTTCCAGGAGGGTTGTGGGCAGGCGTTCGGCCTGCGGGACGGGCGGGAGCACCTGCACGGCGCCGAGGTCCCACAGGTCCCCGACCAGCACCTTGACGACGCCGAAGGGCAGCCCCAGGTGGGCCGCCACCTCGGCGATGGACAGCAGGCTGTGGCAGAGTCCGAGGATGCGCCTGTGCTCCCGGTTCAGGAGTGCGTGCTCGGGCAGTTGCGGCGGTTCGGGCCGCCCTAATGGTCCGGGCAAGGCGCTGACCAGGCTCTCCACGGCCAGCTCGGCCCGGGTGGAGCGGCTGCGCCCGCCGGTGATGACGTACGGCCGGACCGGCCCGCTCACCGGTGGCCCCCCGCCGCGTGGTCGACCCGCGGCGGGCTGGTGAGGTGGGTTCCGATCCGCTCGACCAGGACCTGCATCTGGTACGCGACGAGGCCGGCGTCCACCGCCTCGCTGGTCACCACGGCCAGGTGCGCCCCGGCCCCGGCGGCGACGATGAAGAGGTAGCCGCCGCCGTACTCGATGATGATCTGGCGGGTGGCGCTGCCCGGCCCGCCGAAGCCCGTCGCGACGCCGCGGGCCAGCGACTGCAGTCCGGAGCAGGCCGCGGCGAGCCGTTCGGCGTCCTCGCGCGCGATGCCCGTGCTGCGGCCGATCTCCAGGCCGTCGTTGGAGACGACGACGGCGTGCTGGACCTGCGGGACGGCGATGATGTCGGCGAGCAGCCAGCCGAGATCAGGGGTGGTGGTCATGGAACTCTCCGGAGCGCTGGGGAAGTCGGGGGGAAGCAGGACGGGAAGGGTCGGAGGGGGCCTGGGCCCGGGCGGCCGATCGGCCGCTGGCGGTCCCGGCCTGGAACATCGCCATGAACGCCTGCGCGTCCCGGGCGGAGCGGTACGGCGGGGCGGGCGGCGGCGGGGGAGCGGCGTGCTGGGCGGGGCGGTCGGCGCGGTCGCGCCGGTGGCTCCGGCGGGGCAGCGGCGGCGGGGTGTCGCCGAGCTGGGGGGCCCGACCGGGCGGCGGGGTCTCCACCAGGGGGTGACCGACGGGAGAGGCCGGTCGGGGGTCGGGGTCGAACGTCCGGTCGTCCGGCCCGAGGCCGGGGACGGTGGGCGGCAGCGGCTCGGTGAGCAGCGCGTTCGGCAGCAGGACGACCACGCGCACACCGCCGTACGGTGAGGGCGCCGAGCTGAGGGTGACCCGGAAGCCGTACTGCTCGGCGAGCCGGCCGACCGCGGCCAGGCCCAACTGCGGCACCTCGCCCAGTCGGGAGACTTCCAGGGTGCTGCCGCCGGCGAGCGCGGCGGCGGCCTTGGCGACGGCCTGCTCGGGCATGCCGACGCCGCCGTCGTCGATCTCGATGACGGCGCCGTTGTGCACCGGCATCAGCGTGACGAACACCTGGGTGCTGGGCGGGGAGTAGCGGGTGGCGTTGTCCAGCAGTTCGGCGATCGCGTGGATCAGCGCCTCGGCCGCGGCGCCGACCACCGCGGTCTCGATCCGGCTGCGGACCACCACCCGCTGGAACGGCAGGATGCGGGACTGGGCGCCGCGGACGACGTCCTCCAGGGTGACCGGTTCCGGCCAGTGCCGCCCGGCCCGGGCGCCGCACAGCACGGCCAGGGTCTGGGCCAGCCGGGCCTGTTGGGCGGCCGCGTGGTCGGCCTTGAGCAGGCCCTCCAGCAGCGCCGGGTCGTCGTGGGTGCGCTCCATCTCGTCCAGCAGTGCCTGCTGGTCGTGGGCCATCACCAGGATCCGGCGGGCGACGCTGAGGAAGGCCCGCTGGGTGGAGGCGGTGTGCTCCTGCTCCTGCTGCACGGCGGCCAGTTCGGTGTTCCGGCGGCTGTGTTCGAGGAGGAACTCCTTGCCGGCGATGTGCAGCGAGAGCTGGAGGCTGTCGGCACGGCGGCGCTGGGTGACGGACACGGCGCGGTACCGCGCGGCGGCCACGAGGGCGAGGACGGCGAGTACGCCGGTTGCCGTTACGGACCACTGAGTCATCGTCACGCGGCGAATTCTAGGGTGATGATCCTACGAAGGTGTGAACGGATCTCGCCAAGTGACCGGATCTCGTCAAAATCGCGCCAATCCGCCCTCAACCCGGACTCGTTCGCCCTCGATCGCCGCACCTCACGAGACCTCGGGACGGCGCCGCCAGGCCGACCGCGGTGCGGCGGCGTCACGCCGGATGGCCGATTCACGTCCCGTGATGTGTGGGACCTGTGTGCAGGGCGTTACGGAAGGGGCGTCGTCCGATGCAGGAGCAGCAGCGCCACGTCGTCCGGCCGGGACCGCCGCTCGGTCACGTTCAGGGTGAGCAGGTCGGCCAGCCGCTCCAGCGAGGCCGCCGGACCGATCCGCCCCGGCCCGGTCTGCCGGGCCCACAGCTCCAGCCCGCCGAGCATCCGCTGCACCGACTCGTCGTAGTCCTCCTCGCGGTCCTCGACCAGCCCGTCGGTGTACGCCAGCAGCGTCTCGCCGACCGCCAGCCGCTCCACCGCCAGCGGGTACGGCCGCTCCGGGGCCACGCCCAGCGGCGGCCCGCCCGGCAGGTCCAGCTCGACGGCCCGGGCGCCGGCGGTGATCCGCACCGGCGCCGGGTGGCCGGCCCGGGCCGCCGTCAGCTCGCCGTCGGCCGGGTCCAGGGTCAGGTAGAGGCAGGTCGCGAACAGTTCGGTGTCCAGCTCGGCCAGCAGCCGGCTGGTGCGGGTCAGGGTGGCGGCCGGGTCGTGCCCGTCCGTCGCGTATGCCCGCAGGCCGCTGCGCAGCTGGCCCATCACGGCGGTCGCCTCGGCGTTGTGCCCCTGGACGTCGCCGATCACCAGCCCGACCCGGCCGTCCGGCAGCCGCAGCAGGTCGTACCAGTCGCCGCCGATCTGCATGCCCTCGGTGCTCGGCAGGTAGCGGGCGGCGCTGGCGATCCCGGGCAGCCGGGGCAGGGTGCGCGGCAGCATCGCCCGCTGCAGCTCGGTGGCCCGGTGGTGGTGGGTGTCGTACAGCCGGGCCCGCTCCAGGGACTGCGCGAGGATGCCGGCGAAGGCCGAGTGCAGGGTGCGGTCCTCGCGGCTGAACACCCGCTCGGCGGCGAAGGTGATCAGGCAGGAGCCGACCTGCTGCCCGGAGGCGACCAGCGGCAGCACCGCCCAGGCCGCCGGGGTGAGCGGGTCGTGCCGGGCGCGGGCGGCGGAGGGCTCGCTGAACAGCGGGGCGGAGCGGGCCGGCGAACGCTGCATCACGGCCTCGGACAGGTCCGCCAGCCGGGTGAGCTCGGTGCGCCGCGGGCCCCCGTACACGGTGTGCGAGACGGGCAGCAGCCGGCCCTCGTCCACCAGGTCGAGGACGATGCCGGCGGCGCCGAGGGCCGGCCGGGCGATGTCGGTGACCGCCGCGGTGACGTCCCGGACGGTCACCGCCCGCGACAGCGCCCGGGTGAGCGCCAGCAGCAGCGCCGTCCGGGCGGTGGCGGGCGAGCTCCCCTCGTCGGTCGGCGGCCGCTCCCGGTGACCGACGTCCGCGAGCAGCCCGGCGATCCGCACCGGCCGCCCGTGCACGTCCGGCATCACCTCGCCGGACTCCTCCACCCGCGCCACCTTGCCGCCCTGGCGCTGCACCCGGTAGCCGATCCGGTAGTGCCCGCCGGCGGCCAGCGCCTCGGCCAGCGCGGCCTGCACGTCCGGCAGGTCCTCGGGGTGGACCAGGCGGTCCAGCTCGGGGGCGGCGCCGTCCGGGGAGACCGGCCGCCCGGCCACCCGGAACGCCGCGGCGTCCCAGTAGCTCTCCCCGGTGACCAGATCGCGCTCGAACGCGCCGTGCCCGGCGGCCCGGACGGCGAGCGACAACAGCGGATGGGCCGGCCCGGCGGGGCGGCCGTCCGCCCCCTCCGGCACCGGGCCGTCGGATAACCGGACGCCCTGCGGTGAGCGGGCGCCGAGCGGCGAACGGGCGCCCTGCGGGAGCCGGGCGTCCGCGGCGTGGTCGAGCAGGTGGTCGATCCGGTGCGCGCAGGCCTCCGCGATCGTCTCCAGGACGTCCAGGTCACGGCGCGGGACGGTGCCCCGGTGGGCCAGCGCGAGCGCCAGGACACCGACCGGCCGCTCGTCCACCACCATCGGCAGGGTGATCACGGTGACCATCCCTGTGCCCATGCCGGCGTTCCGGTTCGGGTAGTCGATGCCGGTGTGCTCCGGGCTGAGCAGGTAGGGGCGGCGCAGCCGCAGGGCCATCGCCGCGGGTAGCTCACCGGCCGGATCGACCACGCCGTAGCGCTCGTGCGCCCGCTCCGGCAGCCCGTGCGAGACGGTCAGCCGGAGCATCCCGGCGGCATCCAGCAGGTAGAGCGCGGAACCCTCGCCGGTGATCCAACTCGGGCCCTCGGCCAGGACGGTGCCGAGCAGTTCGGCGGCGCTGGTGCAGCCGAGCAGCAGGCGCACACAGCGCATCGCACTGCGCGTGGTCGAACCGCTGAGCGGGGTCCGGCGCTGGTCGGGAGTCCGGCTGTCGTCCTCGGAGGGGGGCACTGATTCTTAATACCCCATTTCCCCGGACGGTGGAGGGTGACCGAGCCGCCGCACCGGCCCCCGCCCACCACGGCCTGCGCACCTGGTCGGGCCGCTACGCCGGCCAGGTGCGCAGGCCGGTGGTGAGGGCGGTGATGAGGCGGTCCTGGGTGGTGGTGAGGTCCTCGGCGAGTTGGAAGGCGCCGGCGGTGGTGAGGGAGGCGAAGCCGTGGGCGAGGGAGCGGACGGTGCGGGCGGCGTGGATCGCCTCGGAGCCGTCGAGGCCGTACTCCCGCAGGACGGCGATGATCACGCCGACGAGCCGGGCGGCCGCCCGGGCCAGGTCGTCGTCGGGCTGCGGGGCCTGGGGGAGGGCGTTGTAGCGGTGGGGGCGTTCGGTGGCGTACGCGTGGTAGGCGCGCAGGACGGTGGCGACGGCGTCGTCCCCGCTGCGGCCGACGGCGGCGTCCGCGAGGCGGTCGGCCAACTCCTCGGTGACCCGGACGGCGATCAGCTGCCGCAGTTCGGCGAGGCCGCCGCTGACGTGCTTGTACAGCGAGGGGGTGGCGACCCCGGCCCGGGCGGCGACGGCGGCCAGGGTGAGGGCGTCGGCGCCCTGTTCGTCGATGAGGGCGAGGGCGTGGTCGACGACCTGGTCGGGGGTCAGTCCTACGCGGGGCATGGTTTCGGCTTCTCCGTACGGAAGTCGGGCGACGGGTCGGGCCGGACGGCCGCTCGGTCGGGCGGCCGGGCCGGCGGTCAGGCGAGTTCGGCGAGGAAGGGCAGCAGGGCGTCCGCGGTGGCCTGCGGGTTGTCGGCCATCGGATAGTGCCCGGACCCCTCGATCATCGCCTTCCGCGCGCCCAGTGCCGCGACCTGCCGGTCGGCGACGAGTTCCGGCTTCGGGAAGTCGGGGTCCTTGCTGCCCATGACCACCAGCGCCGGGCACCGCACGGCGGCCGTCCAGCCGGCCGGCGACGAGTCCCCGGTGACGTATCCGCGGGTGGCGGTCTTGCGGCCCGGGGTGCGCAGGGCGGCGACCAGTCCGTCCACGTAGCCGTCGAAGTCGGCGGGCTTGGCGCCGGGGAAGGCCATCCGGCGCAGGTAGAAGCCCCAGAAGGCGGGCCAGTGGACGAGGGCCGCGCTCATCAGGCGGAGGGCGCCGCGCATCAGGGCGCCGGGCTGCGGGTTCTCGACGAAGGCGTCGATCAGGACGATCCCGGCGATCCGCTCCGGGGCGTCCCCGGCGGCCTTGACGACCGTCGCGCCGGTGTAGGAGTTCCCGGCGAGGACGGCGCGTTCGATGCCGAGGTGGTCGAGCAGGGCGAGGACGTCGCCGGCGATGGCGGCGGGGCCGTAGTCGTCCCAGGCGATGGAGGATTCGCCGAAGCCGCGCAGGTCCATGGTGACGACGCGGTGGCCGGCGGCGACGAGCAGCGGGCGCAGGTGCCGGTACGCGGCCCGGCTGTCGAGCATTCCGGGGAGCAGGACGACGGGGGCGCCGTCGCCCTGTCGGGTGTCGTCGAAGGCGATCCGCCCGCCGGGGACGGTCAGGTACTGGGTGTCCGGGCTGATGGGGGCGTTCATGGTGGGCCTCCTCGGTCCTTCGCTGCGACATCGGCGCTGCTGCCGATAGCCATAAAGCTAAGGCTAATAGCCTTAGCCGTCAAGCCCCCGGCCGAAGAGAGTCTCGAAGGAACTGTCGAAGAGGGCGTTGAAGAGGGCGTCGACGGGAGAGGGGAAGGCCGGCTCGCCTCAGATCCCCTCGGGCTTGAACGGGTCGTGCTCGCTGAGCAGCTTCTCCAGTCGGGCCTGGTCGACCCGGCTGACGATCTCGTTCGACTCGTGCCGGTCCCGGATCACCTTCGCCAGGGTGAAGGAGGAGGTGACCGTGTAGAGGAGGCCGATCCCGAGGAATGCCCGAGTCCACCCGCCGACCGGCAGGTAGGCGATCCCGACGGCGAGGGCGGTGCCCGACAGGGCGAAGGAGAGGATGGCCTGGATGTAGTACGCGGCCGTCGTGCGGTTCTGCATCGGTGCGCTCATGGCGCCAGGATGCGGCCGCCCGGCCGGGCCGCACATGAGTAGGAGTACTCAGATGGGGTGCTCGTATGAGGGGTCGTTCGTTGACGTCCGATCACTCGCTCCACTGCCGTCCCGGACGGATGGCTTGGAATCAGAGCGTCCTAGGATTAACGTTTGATAACGCAGCGCGGTCGTCAACGCCGTTCCCAGACGGCACCGTGCGCCGTCGCCTAATCCCGCCGACCGGCCTCCGGGCAGGTCAGGGAGCCGGGGAACCATGTTCCTTGGGGTGAATCGGCGGGGCCCCGGCCCGGCCGTAGGAGACCTTCCTGCTCCGAACCCGTCAGCTAACCCGGTAGGCGCGAAGGAAGGAAAGGAGCGCGCCTCCGTGGCGTCGACGCACACCCCGGCACACCCGGCCGGCCCCGCAGCCGGTACCCAGCTCCTCGACCACCCCGGCGCGGACGGGCCCGAGGCCCTCGGCCCGGAGGCCGAGGCCAACCGGCACCGGATGCCGCGTCAGACCCGCGGCGCCTCCCCGCTGCTCGGCGTCACCGCCGTCGCCGCCACCCTCGGTGCCACCGGCTTCGCCTCGGCCACCCCGGCCGTCGCGCCCGCCATCGAGGCCCCCGACGAGACCCCGGTCGCGCTCGCCGCCGACCCCGGCCTCGCGCTCGCCGCCCGCATCCAGCAGCAGGCCGACAGCCAGCGCACCGCCGCCGAGGAGGGTGCCCGCGTGCAGGCCGCGCAGGAGGCCGAGGCCAAGGCCGCCGCCAAGGAGGCGGAGGCCAAGGCCGCCGCGACGGAGGCGGAGGCCAAGCGCGCCGCCGCCCTCACCCTCCCGGTGAAGGACTACCGGCTCTCCGCCCACTACGGCCAGAGCGCCCGCTACTGGGCCAACCTGCACACCGGCCTGGACTTCGCCGCCGACACCGGCACCCCGGTGTACGCGCTCGGCCAGGGCACCATCACCTCGGCCGGCTGGTCCGGCTCGTACGGCTACCGGATCGTCGAGACCCTGCCCGACGGCACCGAGATCTGGTACTGCCACCTCTCCTCGATCATCAAGGGCTCCGGCGGCGTCGCCTCCGGCCAGCAGATCGGCAAGGTCGGCGCGACCGGCAACGTCACCGGCCCGCACCTGCACCTGGAGGTGCGCCCCGGCGGCGGCGCCCCGGTCGACCCGGAGCCCTGGCTCCAGCAGCACGGCCTCAACCCGTAACGGACACCCGAAAGCCCCCGGTCGCACGCTCGGTTCGAGCGGCCGGGGGCTTTTCGCGGCGTCTCACTCCTCCGCGGGCAACTGCGCCACGTACGCGTCGATCTCCTCCTGGCCGGGCTCCGGCGCCAGCTCGGGGAACTCCGCCACCAGCAGCCGCGGCAGCCCCGGCACCGTCCACTCCCCGAACAGGTCGAGCGCCGCGTCGACCGCCGCCTCCTCGAACTGCCCGAAGTCACCGGCCAGCTCGTCCGGCATCGGCCGCCCGAGCGCGGTCAGCTCGGCCAGGTTGCGGTAGCTGCGCCGCATCAGGCCCTGCTCCAGCAGCCGCCGCGCGCCGTCCGTGGCCATGCCGACCGACAGCACCCGGCCCGGTCCCCAGCCCCGCTCGTCCGGCTCGTCCAGCCAGCCGGCCGGCACCAGCGACTCGTACGCGGCCAGCCGCTCCTCCTCCGGGAGCTCGCCGAAGCCGGTCAGCCAGTCCCGCACCGCCGCCTCGTCCGCGACGTCCACCCCGTACGCGTGCAGCAGCAGCGCGTACAGCCGGGGCCAGGTCACCAGGTCGGCGCGGCGCAGCAGCCCGGC
The DNA here is from genome assembly GCF_055576085.1 of Kitasatospora sp. NPDC033851. NCBI lineage: Bacteria > Bacillati > Actinomycetota > Actinomycetes > Kitasatosporales > Streptomycetaceae > Kitasatospora > Kitasatospora sp. NPDC033851. The sequence continues at coordinate 553,173 of NZ_JBVIRL010000003.1, forward strand.
CGCGACCTCGCCCTGCCACTCGGCCTCCGCGTGCAGCCGCTCCTGGCGCTTGGCGTTGAGCCGCCGGACCGCCCGCTGGTGGTCGATCAGCAACCGGACCGCGTCGCCGTACGCGAGCGGGTCCTCCTCGGGGGTGGGTTGGACGTACAGGTGGAGCCGCTCGTACAGCAGGTGCTCCACCGCGTCGGAGGTCAGTTCGGGCCAGCCGTCGTGCATCCTGCCCTCGCCCAGCTCCAGCAGCGCCAGCACCGCGCGCAGCGGCGCCTCGGCCACCGGCGTGCGGCCCTGCTCGGCCGCCCAGGCGAGCAGGTCGGCGGCCCTGGTGCGCGGGGCGAGTCGCAGGTCTTCGTCGTTCATAGTCCGAACGGTAGCCTCCGGGGGCCGGTAGGGTCGGCCGCCATGGTCCCCGTACGACTCACCGGCCCCCGGCTGGCCATCCGCGAGTACCACCACACCGACGGCGACGTGGACGCGCTGCACGCCCTGTTCGGCGACCCGGAGGTCACCCGCCACCTGCCGTTCGAGCCGTACGACCGCGAGACCTGCGCCGACCAGATCGAGCTCTACCTGGAGGAGGCGATGGCCGGCGAGCGGGACACCTACCGGCTCGCCGTCACCAGGCTCGCCGACGCCGAGGACCCGCAGGACGCGACCCCGATCGGACACGCCGCGCTCACCCTCGGGAAGCACCGCGCCGCCGACCTAGGCTGCGTCCTCGGCCGCGATTTCCGGGGCCGAGGCCACGCGGGCGAGATCACCGGCCTGCTCTGCGACTTCGCCTTCCACACCCTGGACCTGCACCGGCTGACGGCCTCGGCCGACGTGGGCAACACGGCCTCCGCCAAGGTGCTCACCCGACTCGGGTTCCGGCTGGAGGTGCGGGCCCGGCACGACCGGCTCGAGAACGGCGTCCGCTCCGACTCGCACCTCTTCGCGCTGCTCGTCGACGAGTGGCCGGGCCCGACCGGCTGAACCCCCACGGCGCACCCGTGTGGCCAGGGAGACCGGCGGGCCGGCGGACCGGGGGCCGGGGGCGGGGCCGGGGGCCGGGGGCCGGGGGGTTAACCCCACCCCCGATCCGCCAGGCCTCCGGATGCCGCCGCGACCTGCGGTTCGGCCAGACTGGACGACGTCAGCGAGCACGAACGACCGTCAGTACGAGGGGCCGGGGGCCGGAACATGAGCAGCAGCCGAAGCACACGGGACCACGAGTGGGACGTCCTGGACGGTCACGGCGACGACCCGCGCCCCGCCCGGGCCCACCGGACCGGACAGCCGCCCGCCTTCTGGACGGCGCCGTTCTCCGCGCACTACTACCGCGAGGTCGGCTACGTGCTCAGCGGCCTGCCGGTGGCGATCGCCGGCTTCGCCGTCGCGATCACCCTGTTCTGCCTCGGCCTCGGCACCTTCGTCACCGCCCTCGGCCTGCCCGTGCTGGCCGGCCTGACCATCGCCGCCCGGGGCTTCGGCCGACTGGAGCGGGCCCGGGCGCGGGGCATGCTGGCCCTGGACGTTCCCGGCCCGAAGCCGGTGCGCCCGGTCCGCCCGGGCAACTGGGGCGCGATCACCGCGCGGCTGGCGGACGGGGCGGGCTGGAAGGCCGCGCTGTACCAGGTGGTGATGTTCCCCTGGGCGATCTTCAGCTTCACCATGACCCTGGTGTTCCTGCTGCTCGGCTGGGCGATGGCGCTCTACCCGGTCTACCACTGGGTCTTCCCGACCTACACCGGCTGGCGCGGGTACCAGCTGTTCGACTACACCGACGGCCACCACGTCCGGCACGTCTACTACGTCGAGGGGATGTGGCAGATCGCCGGGTTCTCGCTGGTCGGGGTGGTGCTGGTCTTCCTCACCGCGCAGCTCGTCCGCGGCCTGACCAACGTCAACCGGGCCGCCGCCCAGGGCCTGCTCGGCCGCTGACCAGGCGCTGACCGTCCGGCCCCGACTCGGTCCCGGCCCCGTTCGCACTCCGGATGCGGACGGGGCCGCCGCGTGTTCGGATGACCGCGTGGCCGCCCCAGGCATTCCCCCCGAACCCCCGGACGTCCTGGTCACCTCCCGCCCGCTGGACGAGTACTGCGCCCTGTTCGACCTCACCCGGGCCCAGCTCGCCGCCCTCCCCGGGCCGCTGCTGGACTGCCCCGGCGGCGCGGCCGGCCTGGCCGCCGAGGCGCGCGCGCTGGGCTGCCGGGTGATCGCCGCCGACCCGGCGTACGCCCTGCCGCTGCCGGTGGTCGCGGACCGCGCCCGGGCCGCCCGGGCGGCGATGGCCGTCGCGATGGCCGCCCGCCCGCACCTCTACCCCGCGCCCCGCCCGCACCGGCCCGAGCGCTACCTGCGCAGCTGGGACCGCGCCCGCCGGCTGTTCGCCGCCGACTCCGCCGCGCACCCGCAGCGGTACGTGGCCGCCGCGCTGCCCCGGCTGCCCTTCGCGGACGGCACCTTCGCCCTCACCCTGAGCGGCTACCTGCTCTTCGCCTACCCCGAACTCTTCGGCCCCGAGCACCAGTTGGCCGCCCTGACCGAGCTGGTCCGGGTCACCTCCTTGGGCGGCGAGGTCCGCGTCCAGCCCCTGCACGACGGCCGGGGCCGCCGCTGCGGGCACCTCGACCCCCTGCGGTACGCGCTCGGCGAGCGCCGGATAGCCAGCGAGGTCCGCCGCTTCCCCCGGGCCGAGGACGGACGCACCCGCCGCGTCCTGGTCCTGCGGGCCGCCGACCGCCGCCCCCGGGCGGAGGCCGGGCAGCCCGTGGCCGCCGGGCTGTAGGGGCCGCTAAGAGGCGGGCGAGGCGGGCGAGGCGGGCGACGTCGGCGCATCCGGTGCGGTCGGTGCATCCGGTGCGGCCGGTGCATCGGGTGCAGCCGAGCCGGACGGCTGGGATGGCTGGGTCGGCTGGGTCGGCTGGGGTGCCTGGGCCTGCTGGGCCGGCACGAAGGCCGTCACCTGCAGCCGGGAGAGGATCTTCTCCGCCAGCCAGCTGCGGTCCGACCCGTACGGGATGCCCCGCGGATCGACCAGCTGCGCCGCCACCGCGTCCCGCAGCCGCTGCGCCTCGGCGGCCGGCAGCCGGGAGAGCAGTCCCCGGGCGGCCAGCAGCGCGTGGTACTGCTCGAAGCCCGAGCGCGGGTGCTCGATCGCGTCCAGCACGCTCGCCAGGTCCGCGAGCGACGGGTCGCCCTGCATCAGGGCGAGGGCCTGGATCCGCCGCCCCTCGGAGCCGTCCGTGAAGAGGTCCCGCACCTGGTCCGCGGTCAGCGCCGACCGCCGCGCGGTCGAGCGGACCTCGGCCACCACGCCCGCCGGCCCGGCCGGCGAACCCGAGGCGGGCGGCAGCTGCCCGGCCAGCGCGGCGGGGTGCTCCGCGCTGCCGCCCAGCAGCCCGAGCTGCTGCATCGCGCGGACCCGCAGGTCGTCCGCACCCACCTTGTCGCCGTGCCGGTCGCGGTCCTGCCCGGCGAGGAAGAGGTCCAGCGCCCGGTCGGCGTCGTTCAGCGCCCGCGGCAGCGCGAGCCTGGTCACCAGCCAGCCCGCGAGGAAGCCGAAGACCAGGAAGTAGAGCACCAGGGCCGCCGCGAACGGCACCGCGGCGTCGCCCCCGCCGAGCGTGGGCGCCAGCGCCGACCCGAGTTCGTGCAGCCGCTCGCCGAGCGACCCGAGCTGGGTCAGTCCGACGCCCAGCAGCACCTTGGTCAGCCAGTCCGAGACCTGCTCCAGATTGGTGTTCGGCGCGTACGAGCCGTGCGGCTCGCCCGAGTCGCCGCGCACCCGGGGCACACCGAACAGGAAGCCCAGGCCGCCGCCGAGCACCGTCGAGGCTCCGGCCACCACCAGGCCGCCGCCGAGCGCCTGCCAGGTCTGGTCCCGGCCGAGGGCGAACAGCAGCAGCCCGATCAGCCCCGTCCCGGCCAGTACTCCGGCGGCACCCCACTGCGCCGTCCGCAGCGCCGATCCGCCGCCAAGTCGTCGCGCCTTCGTCATCGCCTACCCCCTGTGTCCGTGCCGCTCCGCTCCGGAACCCCGCGCCGACTCTAGCGCCGCGGCCCACCCCGGAAACGTCCCGGGCACGCCCCGGCTACGACACGGGGGAGCACCGACTGCGACACGGGTGCCCCGGCTACACACGGGTGCCCCGGCTACGACACGGGAGCACCGACTGCGGCGCCAGGACTCCGCGGGCGGCCCGGGCGCCCCCGGAAACGCAGACGACCCGCGGGCTACTCCTCCGCGCCGGCCCGTGCACTGGCCAGGCGCCGAGGCACCGGGGATGTTCCGGTGAGCCCGCGGGCCGGGTGACTGCTATGGATTTCGCCTGCCGGAGGCCAGGGGCCTCACCCTGCGCAGGCAGGGGCGGCTCTAGCGAGCAGCCACCTCACACATCCTGACGGTACTCAATTCAGGATCACCTCCTTTCAGTGTGCTGCCACGATAGGCAGCCCACCGATCGGAGGGCAACGGATTTATTCGCGGCCTTGCGGCGGTGCGGTGGTGCCGGGAACGCGAAAGGCCCGGAGGACGAATCCTCCGGGCCTTCCGGCTACTGAGTAGCGGGGACAGGATTTGAACCTGCGACCTCTGGGTTATGAGCCCAGCGAGCTACCGAGCTGCTCCACCCCGCGTCGGTGAACACAACAATACGTGGAAGTCACCGAGATGGGAAATCGGTTCTTCAAGCGCCCCTCGGCGAGGGTTTCGACCGCCCGCGCCGGGGGCCCCGCGCCGGGTGCCGGGCCGAGCGGGCCCTCGCCCAGGCCGCGAAGCAGACCAGCGCGACGAAGCAGGGCACCATCAGCACCGCGTACACCACCAGGAAGCCGTCCGTACCGAGGTCGGCGGCGGCGTTCCAGGTGCCGTGCAGCAGTATCGCCAGCAGCAGCCCGGTCGGCGCGGCCAGCCGGGCGAGCCGGCGCCGCCCGGTGGTCAGCGCGACGGCCAGGCCGATCCCGGTCAGCGCGGTGAACAGCGGGTGGGCGAAGGGGGAGAGCAGGGCACGCAGGACGAAGGTCTGCACGGTGCTGTCGAAGTCGCGCAGGCTGGGCCGATCGCCGAGGCCGATGCTGTCCAGCCGCTGCCGCTGGTCGCTGGTGAAGGCCCGGCCTAGGTAGAGGGCGTTCTCGGTGAAGGCGAAGCCGCACGCGGTCATCCCGCCGAGCACCACTCCGGCGGCCAGGGTGCGCGGCCGGGAGCGGCGGTGCGGCCCGGCGCCGCCGGACGGCGGGGCCGGGCGGAGGTAGGGCAGCGGCCGCAGGTACGGGCGCAGCCGGCCGCGGGCGTGCGGGCCGACCTGGCGGCGCTGGTACGGGCGGGGGCGCCGGGGCGCGGGCAGCCGGCGCAGCAGCGGCGCGCAGGGGCGCCCGGTGCGGCGGCCCTGGCAGCGTTGCCGTCGGCCGAGCGGCAGCAGCAGCACCAGCAGGGCGGTGGCCTTGGCGGTCTCCTCGATCACCGGGGTGGCGATTCCGGCGCCGAGCAGTTCGCCGAGCGAACCCTGGTGCCGGGTCAGGTAGTCGGCCGTCCAGTTGTTGGCGAGGATGGCGACGGTGGTGGCGGCGCAGGCGCCCCAGCCGAGGCAGAACACGGTGTGCCGCAGCGGCACCCGGGCGGTGAGGTTGAGCCAGGCCAGGCCGCCCAGCACGAACGGCAGCGGCACCATCGCCAGGCCCAGGCCGACCAGCAGCCCGACGGTGCCGGTCTGCCGTTGGACCAGGTGCAGGATCAGCGCCCCGCAGCCGACCATGGTCAGGACGGCGGTCGCGGTGACCGAGGAGAGCGCCACCGAGCGGCTGCGGCCCGGCGGCCCCCCGGGCGTGCCGGGCGCGGCGGCTTGGGCGTTCGCGGCCCGCGGTAACGGGCCGCCCGGCCGGGGCAGCAGGCGGTGGACCCGGCGCCTCCGGGGCCCCGGGATGGTCCGGGTGTCGCCGGTGCGCGGGACCGTCTCCGGTGCGTCGGCGGCGACCTGAACCTCTGTCCGAACAGTCGTCCGAACGATCGGCCGGGACCCGCCGCCGGACGGGCCGCCCATGCGGCACAGGGTAGGCCACGGCAGCCGCCCGCCGGGAGGACTCGGGACGAACCGTCCGCCGGTGGCCCGCCCGTACGGTCGGCGGGTGGCCGCCGTTCGAACGGCGGCCGGTGCGTCAGCGGCGGCGGAACAGCAGGTCGTGGACCACGTGGCCCTTGGCGATCCCGGCCCGTTCGAACTTGGTGACGGGCCGCCAGTCCGGTCGCGGTGCGTAACCGGGGACGCTGCCGTCCGGGTGGTCCGCGGGCTCCAGCCAGCCGGTCCCGTCACCCTCGGGGTGCAGGTTCTCCAGCTCCGGCGAGGCGGACAGCACCGCCAGCATCTGCTCCGCGTACGGCTCCCAGTCGGTGGCGCAGTGCACCAGGGCGCCGGGGGCGAGCCGGGGCAGCACCAGGTCGAGGAAGGAGGGCTGGACCAGCCGGCGCTTGTGGTGCTTGGGCTTGGGCCACGGGTCGGCGAAGAAGACCCGCAGACCGGCCAGCGAGGCGTCCGGGAGCATGTCGCGCAGCAGGATCACCGCGTCCCCGGCGGCCGACCGGACGTTCTCCGAGCCGTCCCGCTCCAGCAGGCCGAACAGGTTGCCGTGGCCCGGGGTGTGCACGTCGGCGGCGAGGATGCCCATGCCCGGGTCGGCGGCGGCCATCGCGGCGGTGGTCTCGCCCATGCCGAAGCCGATCTCCAGCGTCACCGGCAGTTCGCCGAACAGCTCCCGCAGGTCGAGCGGGGCGCCGTCGATCGGGATGCCGAAGGTCTCCCAGCTCCGGTCCAGCGCGCTCGCCTGGGCGTTGGTCATCCGGCCCCGGCGCGGCTGGAAGCTGCGGATCCGGTGCTCCCGGTGCTGGGCCTCGGTGGCCTTGTGCGGGTACATCGGCGCGGGGTACGCGGCCGGCGCCGCGGACATCCGGGCGGACGGCGAGGGCTGGGGGATCGGGGCGGTGGCAGTCACAATCCCCCGAGTCTACGGGGCCGCCGGGGCTCCCCCGAAGGGCCTGTGACCGGGCTCATTCCGGGGCTTCTCCGCCGCTCGTCCGCCCGCTCGTCCGCCCGCTCGTCCGCCCGCGGACCCGCCCGCGGACCCGCCCGCGGACCCGCCCGCTCAGCCGCCCGCTTCCAGGGCGGCCAGGGCGCGGCGGGCCACCTCCCGGCCGATCGGCAGCGAGGCCGTCGCGGCGGGGGAGGGGGCGTTCAGCACGTGCACCGCGCGGCGCGGGGAGCGCGGGTCCTGCGGGTCGAAGCCGGCGAAGGCGAAGTCGTCCAGCAGCGAGCCGTCCCGGGCCACCGCCTGGGCCCGCACCCCGGCGGCGGCCGGCACCAGGTCCTCGGCGGAGACGGCGGGCAGCAGCCGCCGGACGGCCTCGGTGAACGCCCGCTTGGACAGCGAGCGGTGCAGCTCGCCCAGCTCGTACCGCCAGTGCCGGCGGGCGATCCGCCAGGTGCCGGGGAAGGCCAGCGTCCCGGCCAGGTCGCGCGGGCGGACGGTGCGCCAGTCGTACCCCTCGCGGGCCAGCGCGGGCACCGCGTTCGGGCCGACGTGGACGTCCCCGTGGATGCCCCGGGTGAGGTGCACGCCGAGGAAGGGGAAGGCCGGGTCGGGCACCGGGTAGACCAGGCCGCGCACCAAGTTCCGGCGCCGTTCGGTCAGTTCGTAGTACTCGCCGCGGAACGGCACGATCCGCACCCCGGTCTCGTCCCCGGCCAGCCGGGCGATCCGGTCGCTGTGCAGTCCGGCGCAGTTCACCAGCACCCGGCAGCGCAGCTCGCCGGTGGCGGTGCCCACCGTCACCAGGTCCCTGCGCCGCGCCACCGTCCGGACCTCGCTGGCGGGCCGCAGCTCGGCGCCGGCCTCCCGGGCCAGCCGGCCGTAGGCGGTGGCGACGGCCGGGAAGTCGCAGATGCCGGTGGTGCCGACGTGCAGCCCGGCGAGCCCGGCCACCTCCGGCTCGTACCGGGCGATCCCGGCCCGGTCCAGCTCGGTGACCGGGATGCCGTTCGCCCGCCCGCGCTCCGCCAGGGCCGCCAGCCGGGGCAGCTCGGCGGCGCCGGTGGCCACGATCAGCTTGCCGGTCACCTCGTACGGGATGCCGTGGTCGCGGCAGAACGCCACCAGCTCGGCGGCACCCGCCACGGCGTACCGGGCCTTGAACGAACCGGGTCGGTAGTAGACGCCGCTGTGGATCACCCCGCTGTTGCGCCCGGTCTGGTGCGCGGCGAAGCCGGCCTCCTTCTCCAGCACCGCGACCCGCAGCCCGGGCCGCGCCCGGGTCAGCGCGTACGCCGTGGCCAGCCCGACGATCCCGCCGCCCACCACCAGCACGTCGACCTCGTCCGCCACCACCGACTCCTCGCCTCGCCCGGCCGCCCCCGCCGCCGATGCTGCCACGGCGGCCCGGACCGGTCGAGGGCGCGACGGGCCCGCGCCGGAACGGCGAGCGGCCGGGAAGGAACCACCCCCGTGGGTCCCTTCCCGGCCGCTCGCCGCCACGCCGACCGTCTCCCCTCGGTCGGTGCGGCCCCCGGGGCCGGCCGCCGACCGTGCCGGCCGCCGCCCCCTGCTCCTCTTACTCCTCCCAGGGCCAGTGGGCGTTCGCCCCGGCTTCCAGGAGGGGGATGAGGCGGAAGGCCGCGTCGCTCAGGCCGCCGAAGGTGTGGCGGTGGGCGCCGCCGCTGGGGCCGTGGGCCGGGGCGTAGCCGGCCAGGTTCCAGGTGTAGACGGGGACGTGGGCGGGGACGGCGGCGAGCGGGTCGCCGCCCCAGTGGTGGGGGCCGGTCTGCTCGTCGGTGACGATCACCACCCGGTCGTGGCCGCGGTAGTGGGCGCGGACGGCGTCGGCGGTGTTGGTGCCGCCGAGACTGGAGAAACGATCCAGCACTCGCAGCACCGCCTCCCCCCGGCCGACCTCGATCACCCGGCTGGTGGTCCCGAACTCGACCAGGTCCGCCTCGGCGGCGCGGACCTTCAGCGCGGTGCCGAAGATCGCGGCCGAGTCGGCCCGGTTGAGCTCGGTCGGGCCGCCGGACCGGTCGAACATCGAACCGGAGCGGTCCACCAGGATCAGCGTCCGGCCGGGCAGCTCCGGCACGTTGGCCAGCGAGTGCCCGAGCGCCGTCTCCAGCGCGTGCCCCCAGCGCAGCGAGGGCGCGTGCCGGTACGCGGACAGGTAGCGGAACGGGAACTGGCGCGAGCGCCGTACCTCGCCCTTGTCGGAGATCCGCCGGGCCACCTCGGCCGCGACAGTGTCCGACACCCCGGCCCGGTCGAAGTTGCGCAGGTTCCGCACCAGCGCCATCGGGCCCATCGACGGGATGACCGCCTCCCAGACCGGCGCGTCCAGCGGCCCCCGCAGCCAGCCGGCCAGTGCCTCCCAGGTCAGCCCGGCGGCGGCCAGCCGCTCGGCGCCGTCCTCGGCGGTCACCGCGGCCCGGCGCTCCTCGACGGGCAGCGAGAGCAGCGCGCGGTTGGCGGTCAGCATCCGGTCGGACGCGGGCGGGACGGCCTCCTCCGGCCGGTGCCGGCGGTCCAGCGCGTACGCGAACAGCGCGCCCTGCCACGGCTTGTCCGGGTCCGGCGAAGGGTGCGTCAGCTCGATCACGTCGCCGAAGCGGTAGCCCTTGCCCGCGGTGTCGTACTTGAGCAGCGAGCGGGTGTCGTAGAGGTGCCGGACGGCGTCCGCGACGCCGCGCTTGAGCGGCTTGGGCAGCGCCCGGCCGTAGCGCGAGGTCCAGTACGCGAGCAGCTCGCCGGGCTCGTCGGCGCGCCGCAGCACCGCCGCGACGGCCTGTCGGGAGTGTCCGTGGGCGCCCGCGTCGAGCCGGGCGCGGGTGAACTCGGCGGCGCCGACCAGGGCGGCGGTGCGCATGTGGGCGCCGTAGCGCAGCCAGCGCAGCAGCCCGAGGGTCCACTCGGGCTCGGCGACGGCGAGTTCGCGCACCAGTGCGGTGTAGCGGTCGTCGCGGTCGCCGCCGCGCTCGTAGAAGGTGTCCTTGCCGACCATGTTGGCCACCGCGAGCAGGAACAGCTCGGACTTGCGGTTCCGGACGTGGCCGACGCCGCCGTTGTGGTTGCGGGTGAGCTGCCCGGTCGTGGCCACCGGTGAACTCGGACTCGCCTTGGTCTTGCGGATGTTGAACCTGGACATGCGACAGCCCCCCTCGGCCTGTTGGTGTCAGTGGGACGGAGGCATGCCGCATGAGGGGTGCCCGAGATCGTGCCGACCGTGGGACGGCCGACGTCGGCGGAGGTGTATGCCTTGTGCTCTACCACTTGAGCTAGCGGCCGCGCTCGCGCACGGCACACCCGGGACTCGAACCCGGAACCGCAAGATCCGAAGTAACCCCCGCCTGCGCACCGGGCACTCCGAAGCGCACTGCCTCCCGAGATCGGAGTGGCGGCGGTGTTTCGCGGGTTCGAACCGCTACGCCGGAAATCCGGCGCCTACCAGAAGTAACCGCTGCCGTCGCACCGGGAGGTGCGGAAAAACCTATTCACGTGTAGGTGTCCAGAGATCGAAGGCGGCTGAGGTGACGAAGCTGCTCTGGCCACTGAGCTACACCGGTCCGAAACCGGTGACGGGATTCGAACCCGCGACCTGCCCAATAAGGAGTTGGAAGTAACCTCTGCCTGCGCACCTGGACGAGAGAGACCATAGCCAGGCCCCTCTCGCCGGCGCACCTCAATTACCGTCAGGCCGTAACGGGCCCCGCCGGCTCTTCGCCCCTTCGCCCCGCCGCCCGCCGGCCCGACCGCTCACGCCGGAGCGACGATCACCGCCCGTGCCCGCTCCGCGAGCTCCCGCACCCGGCGCTCGCCGTGGAACGGCTCCAGGCGCCGCAGCATATCCACCACGTACTCCCGGCTGCGCTGCGAGGAGATCCGGCCGGCCACCTCGACGGCGCGTTCGCCGGCGGCGACCGCGGCGTCCAGGTTGCCCGCCTCCGCCTCGGCCATCGCCGAGACCACCAGCCGCAGGCCGTGCGAGCGGACGAAGCCCTCGGTGGGCGTGGCCAGCGCCTCGCGGGTGAACTGCCGGACCTTCGAGGGCACTCCGAGGTCGCGGAAGCACTCGGCGGCGTCGGCGGCGAGCCGGTCGTAGGCGTAGAAGTCGATCCACGCCGGATCCGGATCCCCGGCGCGTGCCCGTTCGAGTGCGCTCTCCGCCGCGCCGAGCGCCGTCGCGCACGCCGCCGCGTTGCGCGCCTTGGCCTGGGCCCGGGCCTCCACCAGGTGGAAGAAGCTCATGGTGCGGGCGGTGGCCAGGCCCCGGTTGCGCTCCAGGGCGGCCTGCGCCAGATCGACCGCCTCCTCGGCGAAGCCCCGGTAGCCCGCCTGCAGGCTCATCGAGGCCAGCACGTAGCCGCCGAGCGGCACGTCGGCGGCGGCCCGGGCGAGCCGCAGGGCCTGGATGTAGTACCGCTGGGCGGCCTCGTGCTGCCCCGTGTCGAAGGCCATCCACCCGGCCAGCCGGGTCAGTTCGGCCGTCGCGCCGAACAGCGCCCGGCCGACCGCGTCGCTGTACGAGGCCAGCAGCAGCGGCGCCGCCTCCACTCGCAGGCACTCCGGCACCATCGACGAACGCCAGTCCCCGCCACCGTACTTGGAGTCCCAGCGGCGTGCCTCCTGGGCGGCCTCGCGGAGCTTGGCGGCGTCCGAGTGGCCGACCCGGTAGGAGGACGTGTCACTGGGGGAGCGCGGCACCTCGCGGGCCACCGAGCCGTCGGCCGGGGTGATCAGCCAGCGGGAGACCGGCGTCGCGTAGGCCGCGACCGAGAAGGTGCCGGCCAGGCTGTCGCTCCACCGGCCGCCGCCGGGGCCCCGGCGCAGATCGAGGTCGACCCGCCACAGGTCGGTGGCGGAGCGGACGGCCTCGGCGACGTCGCGCGGGAAGGCCAGGCCGAGTTCGGGTGCCGGGTCGGTGTCGCCCAGGCCGATCTCCTCCAGCGGGACGGGCCGGCCGAGCTTGCCGCCGATCGCGGTGGCGATCAGGTGCGGGACGGGCCCCTGCGGGACCATGCCCTTGCTGACCCAGCGGGCCACCGAGGTCTTGTCGTACCGCAGGGTCAGCCCGCGCTGGGCACCGAGGTCGTTGACCCGACGGGCCAGTCCGGCGTTGCTGATCTGGGCGAGGGTCAGGAGCGTGCCGAGCCGTTCGTTCGGTCCACGTGGGCTGACGGTCATGGTGGCGGCGGCACCTCCTGCGGCCTTGTGCGCGGGGCCCGGGCGGCACCGGGCCGTGGCTGCTGTACCTAGAGTAGTCGGACGCGTTCCGACGGTTAAGAGGTCGCATTCCGGATGGCGGGATCGCGCACTCGGCGGTGTCGCACGGGAGTTGGTCCGGACCGCTCGGATCCGGCCGATCCCGCCGCGCGCCGGAGCGTCGTGCTCCGGTCCCGTGTTCACGTGCGCCCGGCCGTGCCCCCTGGCCCGACCGGCTGGTCGGCGATTCGCTGGTGGTCGTGGGTCGGCCCGCCGTCGAGGACCCGGCGGGCCGGGGATGCCGCCGCCTCAATCCCCGCGGGTGGCGGTGAAGTCCGGGAGGGCATGCGGATGCCCTCCCGGGCCGGGTGACGCCTTTCGGCCATCTCGCGATGCCCATGCCAAAGGCGGCCCGCGGGCGGTCCGGGCCACGGAGGGGGAGGCCCGGCCCGCCCGGCCCCACCTCGGCTCCACCCGGCGCCGACAGGCCGCTCCGCGCGGTTTTGCCGCGGTGCCGACAGCCGCTCCGCCCGTTCCCACCCGCCGTCGGCCGGTCGCCACCGAAGCGGAACCGGCAACACCGGCCCCGGCGACGCCGAGCGGTGGCACGATGTCCCCTGACGGCGCGTCGAGCTGCGGAGGCACGTCGGGACGCGCGCGGGCCGCCACGGCACACCCACCCGGCCGCCCGACGGCACCGCCCGCCCGGTGGCGAACGCGCCGCGCGGATGCAGGTCCTCGTCCGGTGGAGGCACGATGCGGTGGCTGACGGGCTGGTGCACGGGCACGCCCAGAGCGGGCACACCCCGGGCGGGCACACCCGCGCGCGAGACGCCCGGCACGGTCGCGCCGATCGCCGCACGCCCGCTGTGGACCGGAGCCGACCCGCTCTGGGCCGTCGGCGACTGGCGCCCCGAGGAGATCCGCCTGGTCACGCTCCGCCCCGGCGCCCCCGCCGTGGTCAGCACCGGCCCCACCGCCCCCGACCCGGTCGAGGACACCCCCGCCACCACCCGGCTCGCCGTCCTCGGCCACTGCGGCGCCACCGACGCCGAACTCGCCGCCGGCCTCGCGGGCGCCCGCGGCGGAGCCGTCCGCCACCTGACCGCCTGGCCCGGCAGCTACACCGTCGTCCTGCGCTCCGGCACCCGCTCCACCCTGCTGCTCACCGACCTCGCCGGCGCCCAGCCCGTCTTCCACACCCCCTGGGGCGGCGGCACCGCGTACGCCACCGCCGCCCTCCCGCTGGCCGACCTGGTCGGCGCCGCCGTGGACACCGGTCACCTCGCCGCCCGCCTCGCCTGCCCCGAGTCTCCCGAGGCGCTCGGCACCGGCACCCCGTACCTGGGCGTCCAGCAGGTGCCGCCCGGCCACGTGCTGGGGATCCGCGGCGGCCGGCCGTACCTGTCGGCCTACGACGAGCCGCCCTTCGCCGAGCAGCCCCGCGACGAGGCGCCCGCCGTCCGCGAACTCACCCGCGCCCTGCTGGAATCCGTCCGCTCCCGGGTCCGTACCACCGCGCCGGTCCTCGATCCGGTCGGACGGGCCCGGCTCGGCGTCGACCTCTCGTACGGCACGGCCTCCGCGACCGTCGCCCTGCTCGCCGCCGCCGTCCCGCTGCCGCCGGTGCCGCCGGTGCCCGCGCCGACCGTCCCGGCCCAGCAGACCGCCGAGACCGTCGGCGCCAGGAACGGCGCGGTCAAGGGCTCCTGGGCCCGGCCCGCCGCCCGGGAACCCGCCGCCCCCGAGCAGTTGGCCGCCGTCACGCTCGGCGAGACCGAACCCCCCGCCACCCTCGCGCTCGCCCCCGACACCCCGCGCCTGCGGCACACCGTGCTCGACCCCGGCCCCGACACCCTCCCGTACGCCGGACTCCGCACCGACCCGCAGGCCGGCCGGCTCACCGACGAGCCCGGGCCCGAACTCGTGGCCGCCGACCGCGCCGAGGCCCGCTTCGACGCCGGCGGCACCGACCACCTCACCGGCTACGGCGCCCGCCAGGTCCTCGACGGCCACCCGGCCCGCCTCGCCGACCTCATCCGGGCCGGCCGCCCGCGCGAACTCCTGCCCCCGGTCGCCGCGCTGGCCGGGGCCGACCGGGCCGTCGCGGGCGTCCTGACCGGCGCGCTGCGCACCCCGCTCACCGTGGTCCGGGCCGCCCACCGGCTCTCCCGGATCCGCTACGCCGAGGCGCTGGACGAGGCCGCCGCCAAACTGACCGCCCGCCACGTCCCGGACGGCCGCGGGACGGCGGGCAGCCGCTCGGCCGTCGACCTCGCCTGGTGCGTGCCCGGCCCGGCCGCCCGCTGGCTCTCCGACGAGGCGCTCTCCTCGGTGGCCCTGCGGCTCCGCCTGGCGGCGCGCAAACCGGCACCCGGGGAACACCCCGGCGCACACCGCGCCCGGCACGCGCTCTACCGCCAGGCGCGCTCCTTCCGCACGCTCGTGCACGCCGCCGAACAACCCGGCCAGCGGCTGCACGCGCCCTTCCTCGACAACCAGGTCGTGCGCGCCGCCCGGCTGCTCCCCGACGACGTCCGCCTCCAACCCGGCGCCCGGCACGCCCTCCTGCACGCCGTCCTCACCGGTGCCGGCCGCACCGACCTGCCCCCCGACTGGGGCCGCGGCCCCCGCCCCGACCGCACCGCCCCCGCCCGCGCCGGCCTCCGCCTCGCTGCCGACGGCCTCGCCGAACTCTTCGACGCCCCCCTCCTCGCCGAAGCCGGCCTCATCGACCTCCCCGCCGTCCGCGCCGAACTCGCCCACTCCGCCGACCCCGCCACCCCCCTGTCCCCCGCCGCCCTCGCCGGCCTCGCCGACCTCGTCTCCACCGAACTCTGGCTCCGCCGCCTCCGCGCCCGCCGCCACGGCGCCTGCTGGACCGGCCTCCCCCACCCCCAACCCCCCGCCCTGGCCCCCTGACCCTCCGGCCCCGCCCCGCGCTCCCACCGGCCCCGAGCTCAGCCCCGGCGCCCACCCGAACCCCGCCCGCCGTCCGCCGGTCTCCTCCTCTCGCTCTCGGCGCGGTGGCGGGGGTGCGGTCGGCGGGGCGGGCCATGATGGCGGGGGTGTGGATCCGGGTGAGGAGGGTGTGCGGTGGCCGGTGGGAGCGCGGGGCGGGACGTGCCCGTGGTGCTGTCGGTGCTCGGGCGGCCGCCGACCGGCCGGCCGGCCGGGGTGCTGGCGGCGTGTGACGGGTCGGACGGGTCGCTGTGGGCGCTGGACCGGGCGATGTCGGAGGCGGAGCTGTTCGGCCTGCCGCTCTACGTGCTGGCCGTGGTGAACCCGGCGCCGGCCGGCTATCCGCCGGGGATGGCGGAGCTGGTGCAGGAGAGCGTGGAGACGCTGGTGGAGAGTACGGCGGACGGGCTGCGCCGCTCGGTGGCCGCCGTGCAGCGGCAGCGCCCCGCCCCGTACGTGGGGGAGATGTCGCTGCACGTGGTGCTGGGCAATGTCATCGAGGTGTTGCTGGAGGCGGCGACCCGGCAGCACACGCTGGTGGTCGGCACCCGGGGCAACGGTGGCTTCGCCCGGCTGCTGCTGGGTTCGGTGAGTTCGGCGTTGGTCCACCACTCGGCGTGTCCGGTTCTGGTGGTTCCGGCGCCGCCCGCGGGCTGAATCGGCAGGTCAGGGGGTTGTCGGGAATGTACCGAGATGGTTCATCGTTCACCCATCTCGTACACATCTGACAAGACGCCCCCTGGAGCCCCCCGCATGAAGGTCGAGATCTGGTCCGACATCGCCTGCCCCTGGTGCTGGATCGGCAAGCGCCGTTTCGAGCAGGCCCTGGAGGGTTTCCCGGGCAAGGAGCAGGTCGAGGTCGTCTACCGCCCGTACCAGCTGGTCCCGGACGCCCCCGCGACGGCGAGCCCGCACCGTGCCTGGCTGGCCGAGCGCTACGGCCCGCAGTCGGTGGCGATGGACGCCCGGGTGGCCGAGCTGGGCCTCGCCGAGGGCATCACGTACGACTTCGACGCCGCGCTGCACGCCAACACCTTCCTCGGTCACCGCCTGCTGCACCTTGCCGAGGCCGAGTACGGCCCGGCCGTCCAGGGGCGGCTGAAGGAGGCGCTGCTCACGGCGCACTTCACCGACGGCGTCGACGTCGGCGACCGCGCCGCGCTGACCGATGTCGCCGTGGCGGTCGGCCTGGACCGGGAGCGGGTGACCGCCTACCTGGCGGGCGACGAGGGCACCGCCGAGGTCAACGCCCAGCTGGCCGAGGGCCGGGAACTGGGCATCACCGCCGTGCCGACCTTCGTGTTCGAGGGCAAGTGGGCGGTCCAGGGCGGCCAGGAGGCCGAGACCTTCCGCAAGGTGCTGGACCAGGTCGCGGCCGAGATCGGCGAGCGCCGGCCGGCCCCGGTGCAGGTCGCCCCGGCCGGGGAGGCCTGCGCGGACGGCTCCTGCGCCATCTGACCCGTACCGCAGCCGACCCCTGCCGCCCGGAGCCTTACCGCCCGGAGCCCGAGGCCCGTTTCAGGAGCACCTGAAGCGGGCCTCGGCCCAGTCCGCGACGTTCAGCGCCGACCAGATCCCGTGCGCCGGCGTGACCACCAGCCGGATCGACGTCTGCCCGGCCAGCGGCACGTGCACGGGCACCGCGTCGTCGCCGGCGGCGAGCGTCCGGGAGTGCCACAGGGTGCGGCCATCGCCGGCCTGGACGGAGAAGACCACCCCGCCCGGTGAGAGCGTGGCGTCGTCCACCCCGGCCACCGCGTCGAAGGACGTGCAGCTGCGGTTGAGGTCGATCAGGGTGGTCGCCGGGGCGTGCACGGTGAGGGCGTGCGGGTGGTAGTCGCCGCCGATCCAGCCGCCCTCGCGCTGCCAGAAGTTGTCACTGCCCTTCTGCCGGATGCTCGGCCGGTCCGGCGGCACCCGGTTGTGGCCGGGCTTGACCACGGGCAGCGAGTCGGCCCAGAAGTCGGTGGGCGCGGGCGGTTTGGGCGGTGCGGGTGGGGTGACGGTCGGGGTCGGGATCGGCGGCAGGGTGGGCGTCGGGACGACGGGCACCTCGGGCATGGGCACCGGCGGCAGGGTCGGCTCGGGCCCGACCGGGGGAGCGATGGTCGGCTTCGGGGCGGCCGGGCGGCTGGGCGCGGGCGTGGCGGGCTTCGGCGCCCGGATGGCGGGCGGAGCCTGCGCGGGCCTGGCGGACGGCTTCGCGCTGGGGCTCGGCGCGGGCTGCTGCGGGGCCGGAGGGGCGGGAGCGGGGGGCGGGGCCGACGCGGGGGCGGGTGCCCGGGGAGCGGGCGGTGCCGGGGCGGGGGCGGCCGGGGCACTGGTGGCCGGGGGAGCGGCCACCGGCGGCTTCGGTTCGGGCGAGCCGGTCAGCGCGTACGCGGCGACGGCGGCCGCGGCCACCGCGACGGCGGCGGCGATCCCGGCCTTGGCGGCGGTCCCCAGGCCTTCGCCGACCACGGCCGCAGCCGTGTTCCCGCCGGAAGCCGCACCGGCACCGGCCGCACCACTGCCCGCGGCACCCGCCGCACCGGCCGAACCCGCCGCAGTACCCGCCGTACCGGCCGCAGCCCCCGAGGACCCGGCGGTCGCCGCCGCCGTCCCCGCCGCCGCGCCGCCGACCGCGGCGACCCCACCGACGGCGGCCGCGGCGGCGCTGAACCCGCCGACCCCGACCCAGATGAGCACGCCGCCGGGCAGCAGCGCGCGCAGGCCGGTGTTGATCTCGGTCAGTTCCAGGCAGGCCGCCGTGCAGCGGTCGCACTCCCTGAGGTGCCGCCCGACCTCCGCCGAGGCGCGCTTGCGCAGCGAGCCGCGCGCGTACGCCCCCAGCCGGTTGACGTACGCCTCGCACCCGCTGTCCTGGCTGCCGGAGACGTGCGCCTGGAGGAACGCGGCGGCGAGCCGGTCGCGGGCGCGGTGGGCCTGGACGGCGGTGGCGTTGGCGGTCTTGCCCAGCATCACCGCGACGGTCTTGGGGGATTCGCGTTCGACCTCGGTGTGCCAGAGCACCACCCGGTCGTCCTCGGGCAGTTCGGCGTAGGCCTGCATGACCATCCGCTGGTCGGCCATGGCCATCGCCCAGGCGTCGGCGCCCGGGTCGGCCAGGTCGAGGTCGACCACGGCGGCCGAGGTCTGCGCGAAGACGGCGAAGTCGTCGACGAGTTGTTCGCGGCGCTCGCTGCGGTGCCAGGCGGCGGCGACGTTGCGCACGGCGGTCAGCAGGTACGCGCGGACGGCGAACTCCGGTCCCCTGCCTGCCCGTAGGGCCTGGAGGGTGCGGGCGAAGACCTCGCCCGCGAGGTCCTCGGCGGTGAAGCTGTCCCGGCAGCAGGTGCGTGCGTAGCGGCGGACCGAGTCGGCGTGCCGGCGGTAGATCTCCTCGTACGCGGTGTCGTCGCCGGCCCGGACCCGGGCGGTCAACTCGGCGTCGGAGGGCGGGCGCTCGCCGTCCACCGGGTCGGCGGGCGCGGGCACGGTCGGGCGCGCGGGCCGGCTGTCGCCGAACGGCTCACCGACGAACGCCTCGGGGGCGACGCCGCCCCGGCCCGCCGGGGCCTGGCCGGGCACCCGGCCGGAGGGCAGCGCGGCGGCGGAGGCGGAGAGTGACTCGCGGCTGGGCATCCCGGCCTGGTCGGGGACGTGTCCGGCGGCCGAACCCGGTGCGGCGCCCGGCACTTGGGCCGACCCGCCGGCACCGCCGGCCCCTCCGACACTGCCGATGCCACCTGCGCCACCTGCGCCGCCGACCCCGCCCGGGCCCGCGGCGGACCCTTCGGCGGTACTACCGGACAGGCCCCCGAAGTCGAGGCCGTACCCGTAGTCGTTCTGTTCCTCGGCGCTCACAACGGACCCCAGATTCCACGACAGCCCCCGTAGTGTGGCAGGGCGCGCGGGAGTACGTAGGCGCACGGTTCTCCAGCGTACGGCGCCGACGGCGCGCGAAGGGCGCGCATCGGGACATTGGCTCCAACCACGGGCAAAGGATGGCATAGCGCAGGGACGGGCGGTAGCCGGACCGGCCGTTCCCCACTCTTCCGTGGGGCCGTCGCGGATGTGTTCGCCCAGCGTGCGACGCCGGGTCGCACGACGCCCGCACCCGGCGCGCGCTCCAGTCCCGCGCGCCGGCGATCCGTCCGACTGTCCTGCCCGCCAAGCGCGCCGCCCGCGCTCGCCGTCGGATGTCAGCGTGCCCGCAGACCGTCCAGCAGGATCTGCAGCAGCCGGTCCGATGGCCCGGCGAGTGCCTGACCGTCCGTCTGCGGGGAAACCGGCGAGAAACCGCCCGCCGGCGGAGTCGAGACCGACGGACGGGTCGCGTGCACCGGCACCGACGCGGTCAGCACCAGCACCACGTCCGACACCGTGACGCCCGGCCGCAGTTCGCCCGCCGCACCGGCCCGCGCCACCAGCGCGGCCAGCAGCTGGAGCAGCAGCCGGGGATCGGCGTCGGCGGCCGACGGATCGGCCGCGCCGCCGGAGCGGGCCTCCTCACCGCGCAGGTCGAAGCGGACCGCCGCGGGCGGTTCCGGCACCCGCTGTTCGGGAACCCGGCCCAGCTCCTCCGCGTACCGGAACGCCTCCGGCGGCAGCAGCCGCCCGGCGCCGCTGCTCACCGCCCGGGCCAGGTAGCCGGCCAGCGCCGCCCAGGCGCCGTCGCCGCCGTACAGCGACTCGCGCGCCTGCGCGGTCAGCCACGCCACCTCCTCGGCGGCGATCCGCTGGACCAGCACCTCCTTGCTCGGGAAGCGCCGGTAGACGGTGCCGACCCCGACCCCGGCCCGGCGCGCGACCTCCTCCATCGGCGCGCCGTAGCCGAACTCGCCGAACACCTCGCGGGCCGCCCGCAGCACGCTCTCCAGGTTCCGCCGGGCGTCCACCCGCAGCCGGGCCCCGGGCACCGGCGCGGTGGCCTGTGCGGGCTCGGCCCGGTACGGGCCTCCGGCCTGAACCATGCCGGCCTGAACCAAGCCGACCTGCGCCATCCCGGTCTGCGCCGGCAGGTCCACCGGGCCGCGCTGCTCGGGCACCATGCCCGGCCCGGCCTGCGGTGCACCCGCCCGACCCAACACCTGCTCCTGTTCCATCATCCCAACTCTCCCCCGCAGGCGTCCGAATCCGGACCCTGTCGTCGCCCGCCCCCGCACCCCCCGGTGCAGCTCAGCTCGTCAGAAATGACCCGATGACCCATCGCTCGTGCCGCCCGTCCCGTTCCGGTGACCACGGTTCGTGCCGCCGGGCCGGGTCCACGTCCGGCTCGGCGCGTCGGCACCGTCCGGGGCCCTGTCCGGGAACTAACCTTCCCCGGATGACTGTGGCCCAGTCGGGTTCTCACGCCAACGCTGGAACTGGCCGTAGTGGCCGCTCCACGGTGCGTCGCCGCCGATTGTCATGGCGACAGCCGCCCCGGTACACAATCCGACCATAGTTCACGGCACTTCGCGGCCGAAAGTGCGTCAGAAAGTCGCCCAGGAAGCACAACTGGCCACGACAGTCACTCGCGTCCCAACCCGCCCCGTACGGACTGTGGACAAGACCACCTCCGCCGGTCCTTCATAGGGGGCGTGATGGGGGGACACCCCCGGCCGCGAGGCCGGGACGAAACGTCACTCGGCAGGAGGTGCACCATCAGGATCCTGATCGCCGGCGGCGGATGCGCCGGTACCGCCACCGCACTCCACCTCCAGCGCGGCCTGCGGGAGCGGCTGCGGCGCGGCGAGGTGGAGATCACCGTCGTCGAGCCCCAGGCCTACTTCACCTACCACCCGCTGCTGGCCGAGGTCGCGGCCGGTTCGATCGACCCGAGACACGTGGTCGTCCCACTGCGCGGGGTCCTGCCGGACTGCCGGGTGCTCACCGCCCGGATCACCCGGATCGAACACGCCGCCCGCCGCGCCCTGGCCGACGCCGGGGGCCCCGGCGAACCCCCCGCCCCGATCGAACTCCCCTACGACATCCTGGTGGTGGCCCCCGGATCGGTCTCCCGGACGGCCCCGGTGCCGGGCCTCGCCGAGCACGGCCTCGGCTTCTCCACGGTCGGCGAGGCGGTGGGCCTGCGCAACCACGTCCTGGAACAGCTCGACCTCGCCTCCGCCACCCGCGACCCCGCGCTGCGCCAGTCCGCGCTCACCTTCGTCTTCGTCGGTGCCGGCTACGCGGGCGTCGGCGCGCTCGCGGAGCTGGAGGACATGGCCCGCGCCGCCGTGCGCGGCTACCACAACGTCCGCGCGGAGGACCTGCGCTGGGTCCTGGTCGAGGCGACCGACCGGATCCTCGCCGAGGAGTCGCCCGAGCTCGCCGAGCACACCCTCGGCGAACTGCGCGAACGCGGAGTCGACATCCGGCTGCGCACCACCCTGGAGTCCGCCGTCGACCGGGTCGTCGCGCTCTCGGACGGCAGCCGCTTCGGTGCCCGCACGCTGGTCTGGACGGCGGGCGTCCGGCCGTCCCCGCTGCTGCGCGACGCCGACCTGCCGCTGGACACCCTCGGCCGGGTCCGCTGTCTCTCCACCCTGCAGGCCGTCGGACCGGACGGGCGCGCCCTGCCCGGCGTCTGGGCGGCCGGCGACTGTGCGGCCGTACCGAACCCGAACGCGGACGGCGCCCCCTGCGCGCCCAACGCCCAGCACGCCTTCGCCGAGGCCGAGCTGCTCGCCCGCAACATCGCGGTGGCCCTGGACCGTGGGCCGCACGCGCCGGGCCTGGCCGAGTACCGGCCCGGCCCCGCGGTCTGCTCGACCTCGCTCGGCCTGCGCCGGGCCGTCGCGCACACCCGGCGGGGCGGCACGCTCACCGGTCGGCGGGCCTGGTGGCTGCACCGGGCGCGGCACCTGCGGCGGCTGCCGAGCACGGAGCGCCGGGTGCGGGTGCTGATGGACTGGGTGCTGGGCGGGGTGTTCTCCCGCGAGGTGGTTTCGCTGGGTGCGATGGAGCACCCGCGTTCGGCCTTCGAGGACGGGTTCGACCAGAAGTTCGGGCGACCGTCCGACGCCGGACCGGATGCGCCCCGCTGACCGCGCCCGCCGACCCGGGCCGGAGGTCGATCGGACGGCCACGCCGGGCGCGCGACTTCCGAAATCGGGCCTCTGCCTGACAGGATCAGCCCGACCTGGTCATTACCCCGTGTGCTGCTGCGTACACAAAAAGTGATGATATGCCTGGAAAACGAGGAAGCGGCCGTCGTTTGAACCTCATGCGTTGGAGCGCCCGGCTCACCGGAGCCCCCTGGCGTGCCACCCCGTCCAACGGGGCCGGCACCGACGAGGGCACGCCCTCCAGCGACGGTGTCGTCGTGCCCAGCCCCCGCGACCCGACCAGCCCCACCACCGCCGCCGAACTCCTCGACCCGCACAAACCCCAGAACCTGCGCGAGGTCCTCAACCGCATCCCCGCCCCGGTCGCCGTCACCTACGGCCCGCTCCACCAGCTCGGCTACGCCAACCGCGCCTACCGCGAACTCTTCGGCGAACGCCCCACCGGCCGGCCCGCCGGCGAAGCCCTCCCCGAACTCGGCACCATGGGCGTCCTGGCCCTGATGGACCAGGTCATCCGCGGCGGCCGCCCGCGCAGCGTCAAGGCCCGCTGCATCCTCGGGCTCACCGGCAACCGCTACTACAACGTCTCCTGTGTCCCGCTCGGCCCCGGCGACACCACCGACACCCCCGCCGAGGGCCCGCCCGCCGGCGTCCTGATCTTCGCCGCCGAGGTCACCGACCAGGTCCTCGCCGCCGCCCGCCTGCGCGAAGCCGAACGCCGCCAGCGCGAGGCCGCCGTCACCCTCCAGCGCAGCCTGCTCCCGCAGAAGCTCGACCAGCCGGCGGACCTGCGGGTCGCCGCCACCTACCAACCCGGCGGCGCCGAGGCGGCCGTCGGCGGCGACTGGTACGACGTCATCGCCATCGACGGCGGGCGCACGGCACTCGTCATCGGCGACGTCATGGGCCGCGGCCTGCGGGCAGCCGCCGTCATGGGCCAGCTGCGCACCGCGGTCCGCGCCTACGCCCGCCTCGACCTGCCGCCGCACGAGGTGATGCGCCTCCTCGACGGCATCGCCATGGAGATCGACGCCAACCAGATCGCCACCTGCACCTACGCCGTGTGGGACCCACAGCGCCGCACCCTCTCCTACGCCTCGGCCGGCCACCTCCCGATGCTGCTGCGCTGCCCCGACGGAACCATCCTGCGCAGCGAGGAACAGAACGGTCCCCCGCTCGGCACCGGCGGCGGCCTGCACCTCTCCCACACCCTGCGCCTCCTCCCCGGCACGACCGGTGTCCTCTACACGGACGGCCTGGTCGAGCGCCGAGACGAGGACATCGACCAGGGCCTCGACCTCCTGGCCCGCACGCTGACCGGCGCGATCGGCACCCCCGAGGTGATCTGCGCCCGGCTGCTGCGGGCGATGGGAGTGACCTCGGAACACGACGACGACGTCGCCATCCTGGCCTTCCACCTGCCGGCGGAAGCGGTCGCCGAAAATCCGCTTGCGGAGCTTGACTCGATCATCCCCGAGGTCTAGTGTTCTTCGAGTTGCCTGACAGGGAGCACCGGACACGCATCGGCGCGGACGGTCCCGGGGCGGCCAATCCTCTGAAACACCACTTCCCAGGTTCGGGCTGGGTTGCGTCTGCAT
>NZ_JBVIRL010000004.1:0-490153 GCF_055576085.1 Kitasatospora sp. NPDC033851
GAGCGGATGATGCGGGACGCGAAGATCACGCAGATCTACGAGGGCACCAACCAGGTCCAGCGCATCGTCATGGCCCGCAACCTCCCGTAATCCGGGCCTGACCTGCACCGACGGCCGGACCGCAGCGCGGCCCGGCCGTCGGCGCCCACGGCGGTGCGCCGATGCTAGGTTCCGGAGAATGAGCGAGAAGGAAGAGCAGGACCTGCCCATGAACGACGGGCCCGCCAAGCCCGCGATGCGCGAGGCGCTGGTCGCCGCGGCCTTCGAGCTCTTCCTGGAGCGCGGCTTCGAGCAGACCACCGTCGACGACATCGTCTCGCTGGCCGGCGTCGGCCGGCGCTCCTTCTTCCGCTACTTCCCGGCGAAGGAGGACGTGGTCTTCCCCGACCACGAGCGCAGCCTCGCCGAGATGACCGAGTTCCTGGACTCCGGCAGCGGCGAGGAGGACCCGGTCAAGCACGCCTGCGACGCCGCCCGTCTGGTCCTGCGGATGTACGCCGAGCAGCCCTCCTTCTCCGTGCAGCGCTACCGGCTGACCCGCAAGGTGCCCGGCCTGCGGGCGTACGAGCTGTCCGTGGTCTGGCGCTACGAGCACACCCTCGCCGCCTACCTCCGCGACCGCTACGCCGACCGCCCGGACGGCCCACTGCGCGCGGACGTGATCGCCGCCGCGGTCGTCGCCGCGCACAACCACGCCCTGCGCACCTGGCTGCGGTCGGGCGGGGAGAGCGACTGGGTGGCAGAGGTGGACGCGGCGATGGCCTTCGTCACCGGCACCTGGAGCGACCGGCCGTCCGAGACCGCCGGCGAGGGCGAGTCCGACGAGGTCGTGGTCCTGGTCGCCAGTCGGCGGGCCCCGCTGTGGCGCATGGTCCAGGGCATCGAGAGCGCCCTCGGCGGCGACACCCGGCAGGCCTGACCGGCAGGCCTGACCGTCGAGGCCTGACCGACGTGGCCTTACCGGGCACGCCTGACCGGCGGGCTCGACGGGCCGTGCCTCGGCTCACCCGTACGCCGCAACTGCGCTCGGGCCGGGCCCGGTTGACGGCCCGCGCGCATCGCCTGCGCGCCGCTGCCCGGCTTCGGCACCGCACCCGCCCTCGCCGTCGGGCCGGCGGCCTCCGCCGCCGCCTGCCGGTCACCAGCGCCGTCCTCGCCACCGCCCTGTTCGGCGGCGAGGCGGCGAACGCGATGCCGCTGCTGATCGTCGCCACGGTGACGGCGTTCATCACCGGCGAGGCGCTCCGGAGCCGGCCGAGACGTGACACCGCCCCGGACGACCGTACGGCGGCGGCCGGGGTCAGCTGACCTCCGAGCCTTCGGGGGCCGACCCGAGGTGGCGCTCGATCTGCTGCTGGTTCTCCACCAACCGCAGGCAGAGGTGGCGCAGTTGGGCCAGCTCGTCCGGGTCGAAGCCACGGAAGACGGCGGCCATCGCACGCTCGGTCGGCACCCGGAAGGCATCCAGCCAGGCCAGGTCCTCAGGGGTGGCGCGGACCAGGACGGGCCGGGCCCTCCCGTTCCAGGGTGTCCACCAGGCCGGTGACATTGCGCGAACCACCCCGCCGGCCCGCGCCAACACGTTCGGTGCGCTGGAAACCCCTGCGGGGGACAGGAAGTGAACATCCGTCGATTCGTGGGTGGCCGCGCCGCCGCATGCGCCATAACGGAGGGGTCCCTGCCCCATCCCTGCCCCACCGGCTCCGACTCCGAGGACCCCACCCATGCCGATCAGCAACTACGGCGTGCTCGCCGCCACCGCCGTCGACCGGCGCCGCGAAGGCGGCACCGACACCCCGCACTACCAGATCCACCTGCGCGACGGGCAGGGCACCGACTACCGCGCGGCGGTCAACGTCCTCTCCCAGCAGGCCCCTTCGGACCTGCTCTACATCGTCGCCGAGAACTTCCGGCACCCCGTCACCGAACTCCTCCCGCCGGCCGGCAGCGGCTGGAACCCGCTGCCCTCCCGGCCCGGCACGGCGAGCCTGGACTTCGTCCGCGGGCACCTCTTCGACCCCGCCGCGATGCGCGTCCTGCCGCCCGACACCCCGGGCGCGGACAACGACCTCGCCGACCTGCTCGACCACCACGTCCAGCAGGCCACCGCCGACCCGGCCGCCACCCTCTACGTCTTCGGCCAGCGCTTCGGCCCCGAACCGGCCGTTCCCGACAAGGTGTTCGGCTTCCTCCCCGGCAACGGCGTCCACGACATCCACCTGAACCAGGGCAACAGCGGCCGCTTCACGAGCGACGACGGCGTCTACCAGGACGGCGGCCTGCTCATCCACCTGCCCGCCCTGGACCGCTGGACCGCGATCTTCCTCGCCTTCCAGTCCCAGTCCTGGCACACCGACGACCGCACCGGCCACACCATCCCCACCCGCACCCCCGTCCCGCACCCCACCCGGCACCACCAGCCCGCCGACCGGCAACACTGAGGCCGACCCCGCCGCCGCCCGGCCCGGTGATCGGGCCGGGCGGCGGCGGGGCGTTCCGGGATTCTTCGGGATTCCCCGGGAAACGCAAAAGAACCCCAGAAGATTCTGGGGTTCCTGCTGGTGTCCGAGGGGGGACTTGAACCCCCACGCCCGATAAAGGGCACTAGCACCTCAAGCTAGCGCGTCTGCCATTCCGCCACCCGGACTAGGTGTCGCCCTCGCGGCTTCCGATCTCTCGTCCGTCGCGCTGACAGATGTAACTGTAGCAAAGATCGGCTTGGGCTCCCAAAACGGTTCCGGACCGGGGTACGGGGCGGGTGGCGGGAACAAGGGGTCGCGTGTGGCGGGGGCGTGACCAGGGGGTTTCGAGGACGTACGGGGGGTGGATCCGGGTCGGGGGCTGGGGGAGGATGGACGGACGTGCTCGTACGGCCCGGGTGCAGGTCCTGGGGATGGCGCGCTGGTGCGTCGGTGCGGGCCAGAGACGAGGAGTGACCGTGAGCGAGCGGAGCGAGTCGGCGGCGCCGAAGGTGACGGCTGAGTCGGAAGTCGCCGGGATCTGTCGCGATCTGATCCGGATCGACACCAGCAACTACGGCGACGGCTCCGGCCCGGGCGAGCGCAAGGCGGCCGAGTACGTGGCCGAGCAGCTCGCCGAGTTCGGGATCGAGCCGAAGATCTTCGAGTCGGCCAAGGGCCGCGCCTCGACGGTGGTCCGGATCGAGGGCGAGGACCGTTCCCGCCCGGGCCTGCTGATCCACGGCCACACCGACGTGGTGCCGGCCAATGCGGCGGACTGGACGTACGACCCGTTCGGCGGCGAGATCGCCGACGGCTGCGTCTGGGGCCGCGGCGCGGTCGACATGAAGGACATGGACGCGATGACCCTGGCGGTCATCCGGGACCGGCTGCGCACCGGGCGCAAGCCCCCGCGTGACATCGTGCTGGCCTTCCTCGCCGACGAGGAGGCCGGCGGTACGTACGGGGCGCGCTACCTGGTGGACAAGCACCCGGGGCTGTTCGAGGGTGTGACCGAGGCGATCGGCGAGGTCGGCGGCTTCTCCTTCACGGTCAACGACCAGGTCCGCCTCTACCTGGTGGAGACGGCCGAGAAGGGCATGCACTGGATGCGCCTGACGGTCGAGGGCCGGGCCGGCCACGGCTCGATGGAGAACGACGACAACGCGATCACCGAGCTGTGCGAGGCGGTCGCCCGGCTCGGCCGGCACCAGTTCCCGTTGCGGATCACCAAGACCGTCCGGGCCTTCCTGGACGAGCTGTCGGACGCGCTCGGGGTCGAGCTGGACCCGGAGAACATGGACGAGACGCTGCGCGTCCTCGGCGGCATCGCCAAGATGATCGGCACCACGCTGCGCAACACCGCCCAGCCGACCATGCTCGGCGCCGGGTACAAGGTGAACGTGATCCCCGGTCAGGCCACCGCGCACGTGGACGGGCGCTTCCTGCCCGGCTACGAGGAGGAGTTCCTGGCCGAGCTGGACAGCGTGCTCGGCCCGCGGGTGAAGCGCGAGAGCCTGCACTCGGACAAGGCGATCGAGACCGGCTTCGACGGGGCGCTGGTCGAGGCGATGCAGACCGCGCTGCGGGCCGAGGACCCGATCGCCCGCGCGGTGCCGTACTGCCTGTCGGGCGGAACGGACGCCAAGTCCTTCCAGGACCTGGGGATCCGCTGCTTCGGCTTCGCGCCGCTGCAGCTGCCGCCGGAGCTGGACTTCGCGGGGATGTTCCACGGCGTGGACGAGCGGGTGCCGGTGGACGGCCTGAAGTTCGGTGTCCGGGTGCTCGACCGGTTCATCGACGCCTGCTGATCGCGCCCACCGCGTCGCGCCTGCTGATCAGACGACTGGGTCGGCCCGCTCCCGGGGTGCCGGGGGCGGGCCGACCGCATTGTCGGAGCTGATGATTGTGGGACGGGTTCGGGGAGATCGACAGAAACGATTCTGCCGAGAAATGCTTGCCGATCATGTGTGCGAGACCTCACCGTTGCGAGTGAATGGGAAATCTGTTCCGTACCCCGTTTGCCGCAGCGTCGTTCATCCCTGTGCAGCCCGCCGAACGGGTTGCGCTGTCCATACAGGAGGAATGATGAAGGTCAAGAAGATCGCCGCTGTCGCCGCCGCCACCGGTGGCCTGGTGCTCGCCGCCGCCGGTGTCGCATCCGCTCACGCGGGTGCCGAGGGTGTGGCCGCCGGTTCCCCGGGTGTCGCCTCGGGCAACCAGATCCAGGTTCCGGTGCACATCCCGGTGAACGTCTGTGGCAACACCGTCAGCGTGATCGGCGTGCTGAACCCGGCGTTCGGCAACCACTGCGCCAACATCTGAGCCGACGTCCGGGCCGCTGAGGCCTGTTGAGTGGACTCGACCCGGCCCCCGGGCGGCGGACGCGCCGCACCGGGGGCGTTCGCGTGCGCGGGGGCCGTGATACACGACCGACGACATGATCGCTCGATCGAGTGAAGCCACAGCGTTCGGCTCAACCTCGTCGTTCGCCTGTCGTTAACTCCTGTGCAGTCGAAGACCTTGCGTGATTTATGGATAGACCAAAATTCCGACTTTCATAAGGTTCACGTCAACGTCGACGCGTCGTCTCGAAAACGTCCCGAAAACGTCAGGGGAAAACATGAGGAATGTAGCCAAGAAGGGGATCCTCACGGCCGTGGCCACCGGCAGTGTGCTGGCCTCGACCGCCGGCTACGCCTACGCGGGCGCCGAGGCACAGGGGGGTGCCGTCGGGTCACCCGGCGTCGCCTCGGGCAACTCGGTGCAGGTGCCGGTCGAGGTGCCGATCAACGCCTGTGGCAACACGGTCGACGTGATCGGTGCGCTGAACCCGTCGTTCGGCAACCGCTGCGCCAATGCCGGCAGCGGCCGTCACGCGGCGCCCCAGGGCGGTCAGCCCGGTCAGTCCGGCGGCGGCACCGCGAGCTCCGGCACCGGCGGGAACCGGGGCACCACCGCCTCGGGCTCCTCCGCCTCCGGCACCGCCGCGGGATCGCCCGGCGTCGCCTCCGGCAACAGCATCCAGGCCCCCGTGCACGTCCCGGTCAACGCCTGCGGCAACTCCGTCAACGTGGCCGGCGTCGGCAACCCGGCCTTCGGCAACGACTGCGGCAACGTGGCGAAGCCCGCCCCGGCCCCCGCCCCGAAGCCGAGCGACGACTGCTCCGAGAGCAGCCACCCGGCCCCGCCGCAGCCCGGGGGCGAGACCCCCCCGGGCAACCCGCGCAACGGCGGCTCGTCCACCACGACCCCCGCCGCGCCCACCGCCAACGGCGGCCCGAGCGTCCAGGCCGTCCCGGCCGCCGCCCGTACGTCGGCCCCGGCCGCCACCGCGCCCGGCGCCCCCGTCGACAGCCAGCTGGCCTCCACCGGCGCCGGCGGCGTCGAGATGCTCGGCGCGGCCGGGCTGGCGCTGCTGCTCGGCGGTGGCGTGCTCTACCGCCGCGCCCGCGCCGGGGCCCGCTGAACCGGTAGTCCGCGGCCCCGGTAGGCCGTGGAGCCGGTAAGTCCTCGGGCCCGGTAGGCCGTGGACCCGGTGGATCGCGGACCCGGGCCTCCTCACGCGCGGCTGCGCGCACCCGCCGCGGAAACGACGCACCCGCGGTCGCCGGATGATCCGGCGACCGCGGGTGCGCGAAGGTTTCGTGCCGGCTCCCGCCCGGGGCAAGGCGACCCGCCCGTCACCAGTTCCGGACCTGGCGGATGATCCTCCGCTTGAGCCGGACCGTCCGGCTGCCGTCGGGGAACAGCCTCAGCCGGTCGAGCTCCCAGTGCCCGTACTCGGCATGCTCGGTGAGCAGTTGGCGTGCCGCGTTCCGCGTGGTGCCACGCGGCATGCGCAGCGACTGGTACTCGTACTCCGGCTGCCGGACCGGCTTGCTTGGGATCAAAACGCTCCTCCTGGGGATCACCTGCGGGCAAGCCTACGGCCTGCCCCGGACAGTCGGCCCGGGTATTTCCGGCCGTCCTCCGGTGCGAAAGCGGCGGCCCGAGGGCTCGCGGCCTGAACGGTCGACTGACAGTGCATCAGTTCTGTTGCACCTGTGGAGGGGATACCCCGATCCCGGCGCGGGAAGCGAGGCCAGGGCGGCCCCGCCCGACCCGCCGCGCGCCCTCTGCGCCCGTCCCACGCCGGTACCACGGGGGGACGTACCTGTGCAGATCGGACATCAGGGCGGAAGTTGCGGTGAAATCGCGGGTGTAGGTGACAACCGCTGTGCGTACCGACACCGCGGGGAGATAGCGTCTGCACCATGTCTGATGCCGCGCAGCCAACCATTGCCGAGGTACGCGCCGCCGCTGAGGCGGTCAAGGCCGCCATCGACCGTCATCTGGAAGCGGTGTCAAGCCCCAACGCAGCGGATGATCCCGCCGTGTCCGCCGCCTACGAGCAGCTCGCGACGGCGGCCATCGCCTACGACCAACTCCTGTACGAGGCCTACGACGAGGTCACGCCCTTCGAGATCCCCGGGGACGAGGGGCCCGGCGGGTACCACGGCCCCGAACAGCCCGAGGCGATCAGCGTGCTGATCCGCCGTGACTACCACGTCGTCGACCCGAAGCGGTTGCGCGCCCAGGCCGAGCGCCTGGACGAGTCGCTGACCCCGGGCGGTGCCGGTGCGGGCGGGGTGAACGCCGCGATCGGCGTGCTGTTCGGCGAGTACGAGCCGGACGAGATCGCCGCCCGCAGCGAGGAGTTCGGCCTGGAGGAGGGGGACTCGACGCTCTGGGTCGCGGCGGCCGAGCCGACCGAGCCGGGGGAGTGGCTGCCGGAGCCCTTCGAGCACGCCGACCCGCAGCTGCTGATCTGCCGGTTCGACGTGAGCGAGGTCTACGACGACGAGGACCCGGACGACTGACTCCGTCCGGGACGGACGACGGGCGGGCCCCCACCACCGGGGGCCCGCCCGTCGCGCTTCTGCGGCTGAGCCTGTCCGCGCCTAGGCGCACCGGGTTCCAGCGCACCGGGTTCCAGCGCACCGAGTCTCAGTGCATCGGCCTCAGGCCTCCGGGGCGGCGTTCTCGGCGAGGACCGCCCGCAGCCGGGTGGTACGCGGCTGCGCCGGGCGCTCGGCGACGGCCTGGGCGAGGGCCGGGCCCGCCGCGTGCACCACGGACAGGTGCCGCTCGGCCCGGCCGAAGGCGGTGTAGACCCACTGCCGGGTGAGCGCCGGAGCGGCGTCCTCCGGGAGCACGACCACCGCGCCCGGCCAGCGACGGCCGAGCGCCTGGTGGACCGTCAGCGCCCAGCCGTGCCGCAGCCGGGCGGCCTCGGCGGGCGGGACGGTCCGGCGCGAGCCGTCCGCGTACTCCAGGTGCAGGCCGGTCGCGTCGCCGTCCAGCACCCGGGCCGGGCGGGTGATACCGGGTGCGGGGGAGTCGACCACCCGGTCGCCCGGGTCGAAGCCGCCGAACCGGCCGGGGCCGGGGTTGAGCCGCGCCTTGGCGGCGGCGTTCAGCGCCCGGGTGCCGGCCGCACCGCCGTGGCCGGGGGTGAGCAGCACCACCTGCTCGGCGGGGATGCCGAGGGCGCGCGGGATGGAGTCGGTGAGCAGCTGGATGGCTCGGTGGACGGCCTCGCCGGCGTCCTTGGCGGTCAGGATGACCACCTCCTTGTCCGGCGCCTCGACCGGCTGGAGTTCGCCGATGCCGATGCCGGAGACCAGCTCGCCGATCGGGCCGAAGTCCGGGGTGCGGGAGGCGACCGCCGGGCAGACCTTGGCGGCCAGCAGGTCGGCGAAGAAGCGGCCGGGGCCGGCCGACCAGAGCTGGCCCGGGTCGCCGCTGAGCACCAGCCGGGTGCCGTCGGCGAGCGACTCCAGGACGGTCGCGGCCAGTTCGACGTCCAGCAGCGGGGCGTCCAGGACGACCAGCAGGTCCAGGGCGAGCGTGCCGTCCGGGGCGCGGCCGGGGCCGGCCGCGCCGGAGAGCAGGTCGGCGAGGGTGACCACGGGGAGTCCGGCCGCCCCGCTCCCCGCGAGCGCGAGGAAGGAGTCCCGGCCCTGGTCGGTCCAGGTGGCGGCCCAGGCCCGCAGCCCGAGACCCCGGGCGGCGGCGATCAGCGCCACCGGTTCGGCGCGGGCCGCCTCGCCGCCGGTGTGCAGCACCAGGGCGCTGTCGGCGACGGCGCGGATGAGGGCGGTCGCGGAAGAGGAGGGCGCGGCCTCGGCCGCCGCTTCCCAGGCGGCCGGGCCGGGGGCAGCTCCGGTCTCCGCGTCGGCCTCGGTCTCCGTGTCGGTCTCGGCCTCATCCTCCGTCTCGGCCTCGGCCTCGGCCTCCGCGTCGGGCTCGGCGGTGTCCTCGCCGGGCACGAAGGTGGCCATCAGCTGGAGCAGCTTCTCCGCGAGGCTGACCTCCGCCATCGCCGGCCCCTCCAGCGCGAGCAGCGTCCGGGTCGGCGGCTCGTCGTCCTCGCCGCCCGCCGCGTGCGCCTCGGCCCCGGTGAGCTCCTCCTGGGAGGGCAGCACCCGCCCGTCCTCGACGGCGGCCTGGACCGCGGCGACCGGGTCCGGCATCCGGAGCCGGTCGAGCCCGGCGGTCACCTCGGCCAGTTCCAGGGCCGAGTGCCCGCGCAGCGCCGCCTGCTCCAGCAGCCACTGCACCAGTGCCTGGGCGCGGCGAGGGTCGCCCGGCTCGGCGTCGGGGCCGAGCAGTCCGCGGGCGAAGCCGTCCGCCTGCTCGGGACGGACACCGGGCAGGCCCAGCACCGCCCACGGGTCCTCGCGCAGCCGCTCGGCGGCGTCGTCGCCGAGCTCGGCCACGGCGGCGGCCGCCAGTTCGGCCGGGGCGCCGCCGGCGGTCAGCACTGCGGCGGTGGCGCCGAGCGCGTCACCGGGATGAAGGCCGGGCACCACCGCGGCCACCGCAGCCGGGGCAGCCGGGGCAGCGGGAGCGGCCGGACCGCTCCCGCCCGCAGCGTCCGCAACGGGAGCCTTGGGCCCCGACGGCGGCTGCCGGACCGGTTCCTGCGGAGCCGAGGCTCGGGGCGCCGACCCCTGCGCGGCGATCTCCCGCATCCGCTGCGCCAGTTCCGCGACCTTCGCCGCCTTCTCCTCGGGGGTCAGCTGGGCCCCGGCCGTCGCCTCCGGAGCGCCGTTCCCCGTGTCACTCATCGTCGTCCGCTCCAAAGGTCACTCCACTACACGTTCCACTCGACGATCCGGCCCGGGCGTCACAGCTCGGTCCACCCCTGGTCCGGGTAGCGGTGCACGGGCGACGAGATGTCGTCCAGCGCGCTGCGGATCTCACCCGGAAGCGTAAGCGCCTCCACCGACAACGCCGCCTGCAGCTGTGCCACGGTCCGCGCCCCGACCAGCGCGCTCGCGACTCCGGGCCGGTCCCGGACCCAGGCGAGTGCGACCTCCAGCGGGCTGCTGGCGAGCCCGTCGGCGGCGGTGGCGAGGGCGTCCACGATCCGCCGCGAGCGCTCCCCGAGGTACGGCTGGACGAAGCCGGTCAGGTACGGCGAGGCGCCGCGCGAGTCCTGCGGGACGCCGTGCCGGTACTTGCCGGTGAGCACCCCGCGGCCGAGCGGCGAGCCGGCCAGCACGCCGATCCCGGAGTCCAGGGCGGCGGGCAGGGCCTCGCGTTCGATCCCGCGCTGCAGCAGCGAGTACTCCAGCTGTGCCCCGGCCAGCGCCCCCCGTCCGTGGTGGGCGTGCTGCCAGGTGGCGGCCTTGGCAAGCTGCCAGCCGCTGAAGTCGCAGACCCCGACGTAGCGGGCGCGCCCGGAGGAGACGGCGATGTCGAGGGCGCTGAGGGTCTCCTCGACCGGGGTCGTCGGGTCGAAGGAGTGCACCTGCCACAGGTCGACGTAGTCGGTGCCGAGGCGGTGCAGCGAGGCGTCCAGGGCGGCGAGCAGGTGGCCGCGCGAGCCGTCGAAGCGGCGGGCGCTCTCGGGGACGCTGCCGGCCTTGGTGGCGATGACGAGTTCGGAGCGGGGGATGAGGTTGTCGGTGAGCCGGGAGATCAGGTATTCGGCGCCGCCGTCGGCGTACACGTCGGCGGTGTCGACCAGGTTGCCGCCGGCGTCGACGAACTCCTTGAGCTGCTCGGCGGCCTCGTGCTCGTCGGTGTCGCGGCCCCAGGTCATGGTGCCGAGGCCGAGCCGGGAGACCTGTAGGCCGGTACGGCCCAGGTGACGCTGTTCCATCGGACGGGCCTTTCACTGGCCGGTGGCCCCGGGCGGTTC
Source organism: Kitasatospora sp. NPDC033851 (assembly GCF_055576085.1). Classification (NCBI taxonomy): domain Bacteria; kingdom Bacillati; phylum Actinomycetota; class Actinomycetes; order Kitasatosporales; family Streptomycetaceae; genus Kitasatospora; species Kitasatospora sp. NPDC033851. Next base: position 10,654 of record NZ_JBVIRL010000004.1, read on the forward strand.
CGGTAGCCGTGTAAACGCGCAGGTGGGGCGTGCGCTCCCCACGTCGGCTGAGCGTAGCGGCCGGTGCCCGGGCGGGGGCGAAGACCCGCAGGACGTCGACGGCCGGTGCGGCCGGGGCGCGTGTGACCCAGACCACCACTACTCGTCAGTAGCATGTCCGGCGCGGGCGCGGTTACCCTCGGCCCGACCCCAACCCACTGGAAGGTGCGGCAGATGCGACTCGGTATCAACCTCGGCTACTGGGGACTCGGCATGGACGCCGACAACATCGCCGTGGCCCAGGAGGCGGACCGGCTCGGCTACGCGGTCTGCTGGGCGGCGGAGGCGTACGGCTCGGACGCCGCGACGGTGCTCAGCTACGTCGCCGCGAAGACCGAGCGGATCGACGTCGGTTCGGCCATCTTCCAGATCCCGGCCCGCACGCCGGCGATGACGGCGATGACCGCCGCGACCCTGGACACCCTCTCCGGCGGCCGGTTCCGCCTGGGCCTCGGCGTCTCCGGCCCGCAGGTCTCCGAGGGCTGGTACGGCGTGAAGTTCGACAAGCCGCTGGCCCGCACCCGCGAGTACGTGGAGATCATCCGCAAGGCGATGTCCCGCGAGCGCCTGGTCCACGAGGGCGCGAACTGGACGCTGCCGCTGCCCGGTGGCCCGGGCAAGCCGATCAAGCTCACCGTGCACCCGGTGCGCGAGCACATCCCGCTGTACATCGCCGCGATCGGCCCGAAGAACCTGGAGCTGACCGGCGAGATCGCCGACGGCTGGCTCGGCATCTTCTTCTCGCCCGAGCACGCCGCGATGTCCCTCGACCCGCTGACGGCCGGCCGCGCCAAGGCCGGGAAGACGCTGGACGGCTTCGACCTCTGCCCGACCGTGAACCTGGCGGTCGGCGAGGACATCAAGGCCGGGGTCGACGGCCTGCGCTCGTACGCCGCGCTCTACATCGGCGGCATGGGCAGCAAGGAGAAGAACTTCTACAACCAGCTGACCCGGCGGATGGGCTTCGAGCAGGCCGCCGACGAGATCCAGGAGAAGTACCTGGCCAGGGACTACGCGGGCGCCGCGGCCGCCGTCCCGCACGACCTGATCGACGCCACCTCGCTGATCGGCGACACCGCCCGGATCGCCGACCGGATGCAGGCCTACGCCGACGCGGGCGTCACCACGCTCACCCTGGCGCCCTCCGGCTTCACCCTGGACGAGCGGATCCGGGCGCTGCGCACGGGCGTCGAGGCACTGGAGCGCGCCGGCCTGGCTTAGGACGCGCCGGGGAACGGGCGGCACTACAGCCAGTCGTGCCGCTTGAACACCCGGTGCAGGGCCACGCAGACCACGGCCATCAGCGCCAGCACCGCCGGGTACCCCCAGGGCTGGTGCAGTTCCGGCATGTCGTCGAAGTTCATGCCGTAGATGCCCGCGATCATCGTCGGCACGGCGGCCAGCGCCGCCCAGGCCGAGATCTTCCGCATGTCGTTGTTCTGCTGCACGCTGACCTGCGCCAGGTTGGCGTTGAGGATGTCGGACAGCAGCCGGTCCATGCCGTCCACCTGGTCGTTGACCCGGGCCAGGTGGTCGGCGACGTCCCGCAGGTAGGGCGCCGTCTCGGGGCGGACGAAGCGGGCACCGCGCTCCAGCGTCAGCATCGGCTCCAGCAGCGGGCCGGTGGCGCGGCGCACGGACATCACCTGGCGCTTGTAGCCGTAGATCCGCCCGGCGGTGTCGCGGCCGACCCGGCCGGGGGTGAAGATGTCCGACTCCAGCTCGTCCAGGTCGGTCTGCAGCGCGGTGGCCACCTCCACGTAGCCGTCCACGATGGTGTCGGCGACCGAGTGCAGCACCGAACTGGGCCCGTAGCGGAGCAGTTCGGGCTCCTTCTCCAGCCGGGCTCGCAGGTCGCCGAGCGGGCTGTCCTCGCCGTGCCGGACGGTCATCACGAAGTCGCGGCCGAGGAAGACCATCACCTCGCCGATCGTGACGACGTGCGCGCCGGGGGCGTAGCCGAGGGTCTTCAGGGTGAGGAGAAGCGAGCCCTGGTAGGCCTCGGCCTTGGGGCGCTGGTGGGCGCTGACGGCGTCCTCGACGGCCAGTGGGTGCAGTGCGAACTGCCGGCCGACGTGGTCGAGTTCCTCGGCGGTCGGCTCGAAGAGGCCTATCCAGACGAAGCCGTCCGGACCGGCCGCGCGGGCGGCGGCGAGCGCGCCGGCCAGGTCGTCGGGGGCCTCGATCCGGTGGCCGTCGCAGTAGGCGGCGCAGTGGACGATCATGCGGGCCATTGTCACCCGATCGCGGCCGTCCGGCACGGATCCGGAGCGGATCCACCCCGGATCCACCCCTGATCCACCCCGGAGCCGGGGCGGAACGGCCCCACCGCCCGGCCCGCCGGACCCGCGACCGGGCAGATAACCGGACGGTAACCGGCCCCCACGGCCCTGCCCGGAGGCCGTAGGCTGAGCCCCATGCCCACCCTGCTGCTCGTCCGTCACGGCCGCTCCACCGCGAACACCGCCGGAATCCTGGCCGGTTGGACCCCCGGCGTGGATCTCGACGACACCGGGCGCGCGCAGGCCGCCGCGCTGGCCGACCGGCTGGCCGGCATCCCGCTGGCGCAGGCCGTCAGCAGCCCGCTGGAGCGCTGTCGGCAGACCCTGGAGCCGCTGCTGGCCGCCCGGCCCGAGCTGGCCGAGCCGACCGAGGACGAGCGGCTGGGGGAGTGCCACTACGGCGAGTGGACCGGTCGTCCGCTGGCCGAGCTGGCCAAGGAGCCGCTCTGGCGCACCGTCCAGGACCACGCGGCCGCCGCGGCCTTCCCCGGCGGAGAGTCGCTGCGCGAGCTGAGCCACCGCACGGTGAGCGCGGTGCGCGAGTGGAACGGGAAGGTCGCCGCCGAGCACGGCGAGGACGCGGTCTGGATCGCCTGCTCGCACGGCGACGTGATCAAGGCGGTGGTGGCCGACGCGCTCGGCCTGCACCTGGACCACTTCCAGCGCATCAGCGTCGAGCCCTGCTCGGTCACCGCGATCCGCTACACCCCGCACCGGCCCTTCGTGCTGAGGATGGGCGACACCGGCGACCTCGCCTCGCTGGCGCCGAGGACCGGCCCCGCCCCGGCCACCCCGGCCGGCGACGCGGTGGTCGGCGGCACCGCCTGAGCGGCGCCGCCGGTGGCACGAGCCCGCGGCGCCGCCGGTGGCACGAGCCCGCGGCGCCGCCCCCCAGTGCCGACTCACACTGCCCGACCCGTGGCGCAAGCCCGCGGCACCCGTCCGAGCGGCACCGCCCGGGCGCCCGTGTCACCCCGCCCGCGGCCGTCGGCTCGGCTCCCCGGCCGAAGCCCGAAGGTCGTAGGGTGACTAACGAGTCCGAACACCCGCGATCCCCCACGGCGGATTCGCGCCGACCGACACGATCCGGAGCGAGAGCGTGACCCGTCAGGTCTACTTCTACGACCAGCCCGAACGGTTCGTGGCCGGCACCGTCGGCCAGCCCGGCGCCAGGGCGTTCTACCTGCAGGCCAGCGCCCGGGGCCGGATCACCAGCGTGCTGCTGGAGAAGACCCAGGTCGCGGCGCTCGCCGAGCGCATCGAGGAGGTCCTGGACGAGGCGCTGCGGCGCAGCGGCGGCGACGCCTCCATCCCGGCCGCCGCCCCGAAGGACCTGCTCGACACCGCCCCGCTCGACCTGCCGCTGGAGCAGGAGTTCCGGGTCGGCACGATGGCCCTGGCCTGGGACAGCGTGGACGGCTGCCTGGTCGTCGAGGCGCAGGCGCTGGTCGAGGAGGAGGAAGAGGAGGAGGACGCCGCCGAGGCGGTCTTCACCGACGACGACACCGGCCCGGACATGCTGCGGGTGCGGCTGACCGGCGCGATGGCCCGGGTGTTCGCCAAACGCGCGCTGGACCTGGTCGCGGCCGGCCGCAAGCCCTGCCCGTTCTGCAACCTGCCGCTCGACCCGGAGGGCCACCTGTGCCCGCGCGCGAACGGCTACCGGCGCTGAACACCGAGACCCCGCCGCAGGCCGACCCGACGGCCGCCGCCGCGCTGGCCGCCGACGTGCCCACCGCCCTCGCGCTGCTGCGCCAGGGCGAGCTGACCGTGCACGGCCGGCTCACCGACGCCTCCAACGCCGCGCTGTACTGCACGGTCGCCCACGGCTCGCTCAGCGCGCAGGCCGTCTACAAGCCGGTGGCCGGCGAGCGCCCGCTCTGGGACTTCCCGGACGGCACGCTGGCCGGCCGCGAGGTCGCCGCGTACGAACTGTCCGCCGCGACCGGCTGGGCGCTGATCCCGCCCACCGTGCTGCGCGACGGCCCGCACGGGCCCGGCATGGTGCAGCTGTGGGTCGAGCCTGACCCGCAGGCCGAGCCGCTGCTCGCGCTGCAGGACCCGCGCGGCCCGGAGGAGGGCTGGCTGCCGATCGTCCGGGCCGAGGTGGAGGGCGGGCGCACCGCGCTGCTGGTGCACCACGACGACCGGCAGCTGCGCCGGCTTGCCGTACTGGACGCGGTGCTCAACAACGCCGACCGCAAGGGCGGCCACCTGATCCCGGCCGCCGACGGCCGGGTGTACGGCATCGACCACGGCGTCACCTTCAACACCGAGGGCAAGCTGCGCACCCTGCTCTGGGGTTGGGCGGGGGACCCGCTGCCCGTCGAGGCGCTGGAGGTGCTGGCCCGGCTCGCCGAGCAGCTGGACGGCGAGCTCGCCGAGCGCCTCGCCCCGCACCTGACGGGGGCGGAGCTGGACGCGACCCGGTCCCGGGTGGCCGAGCTGCGCGGCTCCGGCCGCCATCCGCTGCCCTCCGAGGACTGGCCCGCGATCCCCTGGCCGCCGGTGTAGGGACGGTCCGGAGCCTGCCGGTCGATGGTCTGGACCTGTCCCCGGAACAGGTCGCACACTGCTCCGCGGGCCGCGCGACGGACCACCCCCACCCCCCGCAGCTCGCCGGACCTGCCGTTGCACCGCCTGCAGGTCCCGCTGCCCCAGCTGCTCCCGTTCGCCATCGGCAGCTTCGACACGATCGGCCCGCTCTCCCGGGCGGGCTTCCCCCACCGGCACTCGTTCCACGAGATCGTCCACGTCACCGGCGGCCGCGGCGCCCACGTCCTGGACCTGGTCCACCGGCCGCTGGCGCCACCGCAGTTGTGCGTGATCGGCGTCTCCCCGGGTCACTTGCAGACCCTGGTCAAGCAGGCCACCGGCCGCACGCCGGGCGGGCTGATCCGTCGCCAGCAGACCCTGGAAGCCAAACGGCTGCTCGCCTGCACGGATTTGACGATCCGTCAGGTAGCCAAGGAGGCGGGCTTCGCGGACCCGGCGTACTTCTGCCGCTTCTTCCGCCGGGAGACCGGGATGACCCCGGGGGAGTTCCGGGCGCGGGTCGACGGAAATCACCACGATCCCCGGATCACGTCCATCGCGGTCGCGCCGGACGGCCCGTAACTTTACTGCTGGCCACCGGTGGCCGGCCCGGGGCCCTCGGATGGGCGACCGGTCAGGTCCTTGTCATGCCCCCACCATGGCAAGGGCCGCCCCCCTTACGAGCACCCCGTCTCACGAGAACCCCGGCCTCGCGAGACCCCCGCCTCACGAGAAGGAGACGGCGCATGCCCACGCCCGACGGCATGATCAGCCGCAAGACCGTCCTGAAGGCCGCCGCCGCGCTCGGGGCCGCCCCGCTGCTGGTCGGCGGCGGGGCCGCACTGGCCCGCGAGCAGACCGAAGGCCCCTACTTCAAGCCGAACTCCCCGCTGCGCAGCTCCATGGTCGACGACGGCCCCGGCACCCGGTTGGTCGTCAGCGGCTACGTCTTCGGCCGCGCCTGCCGGCCCGTCTCCGGCGTGCTGCTGGACTTCTGGCAGGCCGACGACAACGGCGCCTACGACAACGCCGGCTACACCTTCCGAGGCCACCAGTTCAGCGACGCGGGCGGCGCGTTCAAGCTGGACACCATCGTGCCCGGGCTCTACCCGGGCCGCACCCGGCACATCCACGTCAAGCTCCAGGCCCCCGGCCGCCCGGTCGTCACCACCCAGCTGTACTTCCCGGGTGAGCCGCGCAACAGCACCGACACCATCTACGACGCCCGGCTGCTGATGAACGTCCGGCAGAACGGCAACGTCCGCGAGGGCAGCTACGACTTCGTGCTGGACGTGCCGCAGACCCCCGGCACGCCGAGCCCGACGTCCACGCCCACTCCCACCGGGACGCCCACCACGCCGCCGAGCGGCAGCTGGGCCCCGGGCACCTCCTACCGCGCGGGCGACCGCGTCACCTACTCCGGCGTCTCCTACGTCTGCCTCCAGGCACACACCGCCATGGTCGGCTGGGAACCGCCGAACGTGCCGGCCCTCTGGCAGCGGTCGTAGCGGCTCCGGCCGCGTCCCCCGGGGAGCCGGGCGCCCGGTCGGCGGCAGGGCCGGCCGGGCGCTCAACCCTGCCCGGACCCGGGCAGGCTCCCTGGCGGGCGTCCTGGCGGGGTCGAAAATCCGTGCAATACCAGTCGGGAAGCGGTCAAGCAACGGCAGGAAGCGAATCCAGTCGATCTTGCGCACTGGTTAGGCTTTCAAATGTTCGCAAGGTTAAAGTTGTTTCCATGCATGCCTGGCCCGCCTCCGAGGTTCCCGCCCTGCCTGGTCAGGGTCTCCCCCTCCGTATCCACGACACCGCAGCGGGTACGGTCCGGGAGGTCGTGCCGCAGGACGGCACCGCCCGGATCTACGTCTGCGGTATCACCCCCTACGACGCGACCCACATGGGCCACGCCGCCACCTACAACGCGTTCGACCTGGTCCAGCGCGTCTGGAAGGACGCCGGCCACGACGTCCTGTACATCCAGAACGTGACCGACGTGGACGACCCGCTGCTGCAGCGCGCGGTCGAGACCGGCCAGGACTGGACCGCCCTGGCCGAGCGCGAGACGGCCCTGTTCCGCGAGGACATGACCGCACTGCGCATGCTCCCGCCGGCCCACTACGTCGGCGCCGTCGAGTCGATCCCGTGGATCGTCCCGATCGTCCAGAAGCTGCTGGCCGCCGGCGCGGCCTACAAGGTCGACGGCGACATCTACTTCTCGGTCGACGCCGACCCGCACTTCGGCGAGGTCTCCGGCCTCACCCGCGAGGCCATGCGCCCGGTCTTCGCCGAGCGCGGCGGCGACCCGGACCGCCCCGGCAAGCGCAACCCGCTGGACGCCCTGCTCTGGCTGGCCGCCCGCCCCGGCGAGCCCGCCTGGGACACCGAGCTCGGCCACGGCCGCCCCGGCTGGCACATCGAGTGCGTCGCCATCGCGCTGCAGTACCTCGGCATGTCCTTCGACATCCAGGGCGGCGGCAGCGACCTCTCCTTCCCGCACCACGAGATGGGCGCCGCGCACGCCCAGGTCGCCACCGGCACCCACCCGTACGCCCAGGCGTACGTGCACGCCGGCATGGTCGCCCTGGACGGCCAGAAGATGTCCAAGTCCCGCGGCAACCTGGTCTTCGTGTCGGCGGTGCGCCGCGATGGCGTCGACCCGGCGGCGATCCGCCTGGCGCTGCTCGCGCACCACTACCGCGCGGACTGGGAGTGGACCAAGGACGTCCTGGACGAGGCCGTCGAGCGCCTCGCCCGCTGGCGCGCCGCGGTCTCCCGGCCGGACGGCCCGTCGGCCGAGCAGCTGCTCGCCGAGGTCCGCACGGCGCTCGCGAACGACCTGGACGCGCCCGCCGCGCTGGCCGCCGTCGACCGCTGGGCCGAGCGGCAGGAGACCGAGGGCGGCACCGACATCGGCGCACCCGGGCTGGTGTCCCGCACCGTGGACGCCCTGCTCGGCGTCGCACTGTAGGCCCGCCGTAGTCCCGCTGTAGGCCCGCTGCCGTCACGCACCGCAACGCCGAAGGGGCGTCAGGACCAAGTGTCCTGACGCCCCTTCGGCGGTTCCGGGCGACGCCCGGTGACTACTCCTCCTCGGCGCCGTCCTGGCCCTCCCGGGCCGTTCCAGGCGCCTCCGGCTCGGCCGGCCGCTCCGCCGTGGCGTGCCCGGACACCGGCTTCTCGCCGGTCGGCCCGACGTTCTCCCGGCGGCGCAGGTAGCGCTCGAACTCGCGGGCGATGGCGTCCCCGGAGGCCTCCGGCAGCTCCGCGGTGTCCTGCGCCTCCTCCAGCTGCTGGACGTACTCGGCGACCTCGCTGTCCTCGGCGGCCAGCTGGTCCACGCCGAGCTGCCAGGCCCGGGCGTCCTCGCCGAGTTCGCCCGGCGGGATGCGCAGGTCCAGCAGGTCCTCCAGCTTGTTGAGCAGGGCCAGCGTCGCCTTGGGGTTCGGCGGCTGCGAGACGTAGTGCGGCACCGCCGCCCAGAGCGTCACGGCCGGGACCCCGGCGTGCGTGCAGGCCTCCTGGAGCACGCCGACGATGCCGGTCGGGCCCTCGTACCGGCTCTCCTCCAGGTCCAGCCGGCGGGCCAGCTCCGGGTCGGAGGTGACCCCGCTGACCGGCACCGGGCGGCTGTGCGGGGTGTCGCCGAGCAGTGCGCCCAGGATCACCACCAGCTCGATGCCCAGCTCGTGCGCGAAGCCCAGCAGCTCGTTGCAGAACGAGCGCCAGCGCATGCTCGGCTCGATGCCGCGGACCAGCACGACGTCCCGGGGCGTCGGCTCGGTCACCCGGATCACCGAGAGCCGGGTGGTCGGCCAGGTGATCCGGCGGATGCCGCCGTCCAGCCAGATCGTGGGCCGGTTGACCTGGAAGTCGTAGTAGTCCTCCGCGTCCAGGGCGGCGATCACCTTGCCGCCCCAGGTCTCGTCCAGATGCGCCAGGGCCGCGGAGGCGGCGTCGCCCGCGTCGTTCCAGCCCTCGAAGGCGCAGACCATCACCGGGTCGATCAACTCGGGAACATCTTCCAGCTCGATCACCCAGCGTCTCCCTCCGGTCGGCGGCCTGGCCGGCACCGCCCCGGCTGGTTTGCCGGGGCGCCGACGGGCCGGCTGCCGACTGTCGAACCTCTCGTCTCCCATGGAACGCCTCGCCCCATGGTCCCTACCTGCCCAGCCTACGGGCTTTGATGCGCACCGCGGCCGGGCACCGGGACAGTCTGGGGGAGCCGGCCGCCCCGATCCAGCGGATATCGGGACCCCGCCGACTGGCGGGCCGTCAGTCGACGGGCGGGCGCGGACCGCGTCCGCCCGGTGGCGCGGTGCGACGGGCGTGCCGCGACGGCCCGGCGGCGCGATGATGAACAGGCGCGATGACGAACGGACGGGGGCCGGGCGGAAGGGGCCGGACCGATGAACCGATGGCTGTGGACCGGCGCGGGCGCGGCCGCGCTGACCGGTGCCGCGCTGATGGTGGCGGCAGTGGACCGGGCCGGGCGCCGGCTGCCGGTGGAGCACGTCACCGAGGGCGGACTGGAGCTCCACCAGCCGCCCGGCGCGGTCTGGGACGTGCTGACCGACATCGACCTCTACCCGGCCTGGCGCCCGGGCCTCACCCACGTCGAGCGGCTGCCCGCCGCGGCCGGCGGCCGGGTGCGCTGGCGCGAGTACGACCGGCACGGGCACACCACGTACGAGGTGGTGGCGAGCGAGGCCCCGCACCGCCTGGTCACCGGCATCGCCGACCAGGACCTGCCGTACGGCGGCACCTGGACGTACGTGCTCACCCCGGCCGGGCCGGGCTGCTCGCTGACCGTCACCGAGCGGGGCGAGGTCCGCCGGCCGATCCACCGGGCCGTCTCGCACTACCTGACCGGCGAGGACGCGACCGTCCACCGCTACCTGGGCGCCCTGGCCCACCGGCTGGCCGGCTGACGGGCGGCGGCTACCGGACGTCCACCCAGCCGCGCCGGTACGCCGCCCAGTTCTCGGGCGTCGAGGCGAAGTCCACGTACAGCGCGACGCCGAAGTTCGGCCGCCGCAGGTCCTCCCGGCCCAGGCCCAGCCGGACGCCGCGGACGGCCGCGTCGACGGTCTCGGCGTCGCCCCAGTGGCCCCACTTGTCGTCCCAATAGAACGGCAGGCCGATCAGCAGGTCCACCTCGGCCGGGGTGGCCCGCAGGGCGAGTTCGGTCTGCCGGGCGACGTAGCCGCCGTACAGCGGTTCGGTCGGCATCGAGGTGTCGTAGGTCATCACGGCGATCTGGTCGACCCGGCGGGCGGTCGCGGCGAAGTACGCCGCGTCCCACCACTTGCCGTGGTCGGTGAGCAGGATCCCGGCCGTGTGCAGGCCCGGCACCGGGTCGATCTGCGGAGCCGCGACCGACAGCTTGGCGCCGCGTGCCGCGGTGACCGGGCGGACCTGGTCGAGCAGGGCCAGCCAGCCCGCCGAACCGGGGCGGATCGGCTCCATGTCGAAGTGCACGCCGTCGAAGCCGAGGTCCAGCACCTGGCGGGCGGAGCCGGTGACCCGGTCCCGGGTGGCGGCGTCCTCGAGGTCCAGGGCGTCCTTCTCCGGCTTGACCTCGTCGCCCAGCCAGCTCTGCAGCCGTACGTCGGGCAGTGCCCGGTGCACGGTGTCGGTGAACCAGCGGGCCCGTGGGTGGACGGCGGGCGGCAGCGAGCCGTCGTGCTCCAGCGGGCCGGTGTGCACGTACAGGTCGCGGATGCCGGTGCCGGCCAGCTGCCGCACCAGCGCCGTGACGTCCGCCTCGGTCTTGCGGCCGTCCACCCAGGCGTGGCCGAGCCAGACCGCGTCCCGGCCCCGGGTGCGGGCCTCGGCGGCCGGTTCACCCACATAGTGCAGCCGGATCGCGACGAACAGCGAGCCGAGCGCGGCGACCGGCACCGCCGCCGCCAGCGCCAGGACCAGCAGGGTCCGGCGCCACCGGGACCACCCCCGCCATCGGCCGCGCAGCGCCCGGAACGGGGCCGCCAGGGCCCCGCCGATCCGCCGCGCGCAGGTCCGGAATCGGGCCATGCGCTTGCTCCCCCCTTGCGGTCGAGCGCTCAGGATACGGAACGGGCCCCCGGACCGACCCGTCGGCCGGATACCCTGACCACGTGCCTCCCCGACCAAGCGGGGGTGCAAAGCCGACAGCCGTCGCACCAGGGAGAAGCCCCATGGCCACTGCAGCCAATCCGTCCATCACTGCGCAGAGCCGCGCGAACGCGCTGCGTGAAGCGCTCGCCACGAGGGTGGTGGTCGCCGACGGTGCGATGGGCACCATGCTCCAGGCGCAGGACCCGACGCTGGAGGACTTCCAGAACCTCGAAGGGTGCAACGAGGTCCTCAACATCACCCGGCCCGACATCGTCCGCTCCGTCCACGAGGCCTACTTCGGCGTGGGCGTGGACTGCGTGGAGACCAACACCTTCGGCGCGAACTTCTCCGCGCTCGGCGAGTACGAGATCCCCGACCGGATCTTCGAGCTGTCCGAGGCCGGCGCCCGGATCGCCCGGGAGAGCGCCGACGCGCACAGCGCCGCGGACGGCCGCACCCGCTGGGTGCTCGGCTCGATCGGCCCCGGCACCAAGCTGCCGACCCTCGGCCACGCCCCGTACGAGACGCTGCGCGACGGCTTCCAGCAGAACGCGGCCGGCCTGATCGCCGGTGGCGCCGACGCCCTGCTGGTCGAGACCAGCCAGGACCTGCTGCAGACCAAGGCCGCCATCCTGGGCTCCAAGCGCGCCCTGGCCGAGGCCGGGCTGGACCTGCCGGTGCTGGTGCAGGTGACGGTGGAGACCACCGGCACCATGCTGCTCGGCTCCGAGATCGGCGCCGCGCTCACCGCGCTGGAGCCGCTCGGCGTGGACTACATCGGCCTCAACTGCGCCACCGGCCCGGCCGAGATGAGCGAGCACCTGCGCTACCTGGCCAAGAACGCCCGGATCGGCCTGTCCTGCATGCCGAACGCGGGCCTGCCGGTGCTCGGCAAGGACGGCGCCCACTACCCGCTCAGCCCGGTCGAGCTGGCCGACGCGCACGACGTGTTCACCCGCGAGTACGGCCTCTCGCTGGTCGGCGGCTGCTGCGGCACCACGCCCGAGCACCTGCGCGCCGTGGTCGAGCGGGTCCAGGGCCGCGAGATCGCCGTGCGCGATCCGCAGCCCGAGCCCTCGGCGGCCTCGCTGTACCAGGCGGTGCCGTTCCGCCAGGACACCTCGTACCTGGCGATCGGCGAGCGCACCAACGCCAACGGCTCGAAGAAGTTCCGCGAGTCGATGCTGGCCGGCGACTGGCAGGCCTGCGTGGAGATCGCCCGTGACCAGATCCGGGACGGCTCCCACCTGCTGGACCTCTGCGTGGACTACGTCGGCCGCGACGGCGTCGCCGACATGAAGGAGATCGCCGGCCGCCTGGCCACCGCCTCCACCCTGCCGATCGTGCTGGATTCCACCGAGCCGCCGGTGCTGCGGGCCGGCCTGGAGGCCCTCGGCGGCCGCGCGGTGCTCAACTCGGTCAACTACGAGGACGGCAACGCCCCCGACTCGCGCTTCGGCCGGATCGCCTCGCTGGCGCGCGAGCACGGTGCCGGCCTGATCGCGCTGACCATCGACGAGCAGGGCCAGGCCCGCACCGCCGACGCCAAGGTGGAGATCGCCGAGCGGCTGATCGCCGAGCTCACCGCCGACTACGGCATCGACGAGGGCTCGATCCTGGTCGACTGCCTCACCTTCACCCTGGCCACCGGCCAGGAGGAGTCCCGCCGGGACGGCATCGAGACCATCGAGGCGATCCGCGAGCTCAAGCGCCGCCACCCGAAGGTGCAGACCACGCTCGGCCTGTCCAACATCTCGTTCGGCCTCAACCCGGCCGCCCGCGTGGTGCTCAACTCGGTCTTCCTGCACGAGTGCGTGGAGGCCGGCCTGGACTCGGCGATCGTGCACGCCTCCAAGATCCTGCCGATCTCCCGGATCCCCGAGGACCAGCGCGAGACCGCCCTCGACCTGGTCTACGACCGCCGCCGGGACGGCTACGACCCGCTGCAGCGCCTGCTGGAGCTGTTCGAGGGCGTCTCCTCGGCCTCGGTCAAGGCCTCCAAGGCCGAGGAGCTGGCCGCGCTCCCGCTGGAGGAGCGGCTGCAGCGCCGGATCATCGACGGCGAGCGGAACGGCCTGGAGGCCGACCTGGACGAGGCGCTGGCCGGCCGCCCGGCACTGGAGATCATCAACGACACCCTGCTGGCCGGCATGAAGGTGGTCGGCGAGCTCTTCGGCTCCGGCCAGATGCAGCTGCCCTTCGTGCTCCAGTCCGCCGAGGTGATGAAGACCGCGGTGGCCCACCTGGAGCCGCACATGGAGAAGTCCGACAACGAGGGCAAGGGCACCATCGTGCTGGCCACCGTCAAGGGCGACGTCCACGACATCGGCAAGAACCTGGTCGACATCATCCTGTCCAACAACGGCTACAACGTGGTCAACCTGGGCATCAAGCAGCCGGTCTCGGCGATCCTGGACGCCGCGCAGGAGCACAAGGCGGACGTGATCGGGATGTCCGGCCTGCTGGTGAAGTCGACCGTGATCATGAAGGAGAACCTGGAGGAGCTCAACCAGCGCAAGCTGGCCGCGAGCTACCCGGTGATCCTCGGCGGCGCCGCGCTCACCCGGGCCTACGTCGAGCAGGACCTGCACGAGATCTACGAGGGCGAGGTCCGCTACGCCCGGGACGCCTTCGAGGGCCTGCGGCTGATGGACGCGCTGATCGCGGTCAAGCGCGGCGTGCCCGGCGCGACCCTGCCCGAGCTCAAGCAGCGCCGACACGCCCGGGTCGAGGTGGAGGAACCGGAGCCCGAGGTCAACCTCGGCCAGATCCGCTCCGACGTCACCGTCGACAACACCGTGCCCACCCCGCCGTTCTGGGGCGACCGGATCGTCAAGGGCATCCCGTTCGCCGACTACGCCTCCTGGCTGGACGAGGACGCGCTGTTCAAGGGGCAGTGGGGCCTGAAGGCCGCGCGCGCCGGAGACGGGCCGTCGTACGAGGAGCTGGTGGAGACCGAGGGCCGGCCGCGGCTGCGGGCCTGGCTGGACCGGCTGCAGACCGAGGGCTGGCTGGAGGCGGCCGTGGTCTACGGCTACTACCCGGCCAACTCCAAGGGCGACGACCTGATCGTCTTCCACGAGGACGGCACCGAGCGCACCCGCTTCACCTTCCCGCGCCAGCGGCGCGGCCGTCGGCTCTGCCTGGCCGACTTCTTCCGCCCGGAGGAGTCCGGCGTGCGGGACGTGGTCGGCCTGCAGGTGGTCACCATGGGCAACCGGATCTCGGAGGCGGCCAACGAGCTGTTCGCCGGGAACTCCTACCGCGACTACCTGGAGCTGCACGGCCTGTCGGTGCAGCTGGCCGAGGCGCTGGCCGAGTTCTGGCACGCCCGGGTCCGCTACGAGCTGGGCTTCTCCGGCGAGGACCCGCAGGACGTCAAGGACATGTTCGCGCTCAAGTACCGGGGCGCCCGCTTCTCCCTCGGCTACGGGGCCTGCCCGGAGCTGGAGGACCGCGCCAAGATCGCCGAGCTGCTGAAGCCCGAGCGGATCGGCGTGGTGCTCTCCGAGGAGTTCCAACTGCACCCGGAGCAGTCCACCGACGCGATCGTGATCCACCACCCGGAGGCGAAGTACTTCAACGCCCGGTAATCCCTCCGTCCCGCTCCGTTCGCTCTTTCCGGACGAAGCGGGCGTATCCTGGATGATCCTGAACGGGCCGGTCCGCTCACCAGCGGGCCGGCCTGTGCCATCCCCGGGTGCGCCCGGGGCCTGCCGGAAGGATCCCACCATGACCACCAGCTCCACCGCCACCCGTGTCCTGGACCACGGGGACGACCGCGGTCTGCAGGCGGTGCTGCTGGACATGGACGGGACGCTGGTGGACACCGAGGACTTCTGGTGGCAGGCCGAGGTCTCGCTCTTCGCCGAGCTGGGCCACGAGCTGGACGAGGCGGACCGCGCCCATGTGGTCGGCGGCCCGATGACCCGGGTGATGGACTACCTGGTCGCCCGGACCGGGGTGGACATCGCCCCGGCCGACCTGGGCGTGCTGGTCAACCAGCGCTTCGTGGACCTGCTGGCCGGCGGCGTACCGCTCATGCCGGGCGCCGAGCGGCTGCTCAACACCCTTGCCGCGCACGGGATCCCGGCCGCCATGGTGTCCGCCTCGCACCGGCACGTGATCGACATCGTGCTCCGTTCGCTGGGCGCCCACCACTTCGCCTTCACCATCGGCGGGGACGAGGTGCCGCGCACCAAGCCGTTCCCGGACCCGTACCTGGAGGCGGCCCGCCGGCTGGGTGCGGAGCCGGCTCGATGCGTGGTCGTCGAGGACACCCCGACCGGGGTGCGCGCGGGCGAGGCGGCCGGCTGCCCGGTGATCGCGGTGCCCTCGGTGGCGGCGATCGAGCCGGCCCCCGGGCGGCTGGTGCTGCCCTCGCTGGAGCAGGTCGACCTCGACCTGTTGCGCTCGCTGGTCGCCTCGCGGGTCTGACGGACCGCCAGTTTGAGTGTGATTGTCATCTCATTGCGGCCTGCCCCTACCGGCCGGTAAGCGGCTCGACGGCGCTCCGACTCGGGGGGATCGGGGGAGAAAAAGGGCATTGCCTGACATCTCGTCGAGCGCGCCGGGATGCCCTGAACCGCCGTGTCCCAAACGTCATCTGCGCGGGTATCGGTCGTGCGTGTTCGATATGGCACGCTACTCGGGTTTCGTGCCACCGATAAGGACGCGCCCCGTGAAGACTTCAGCTGAACGCCTCGCAGTACTCGGCTGTGCCGGTCTGGTCGCCGTGACGGTGGCCGGCTGCGGATCGGTGACCGACGCCG
Organism: Kitasatospora sp. NPDC033851; assembly: GCF_055576085.1. Taxonomy (NCBI): domain Bacteria; kingdom Bacillati; phylum Actinomycetota; class Actinomycetes; order Kitasatosporales; family Streptomycetaceae; genus Kitasatospora; species Kitasatospora sp. NPDC033851. Next base: position 26,375 of record NZ_JBVIRL010000004.1, read on the forward strand.
TCAAGGGGGACAGCGGCAAGTCGATCACCATGGGCACCGCCCAGCTGACCGGCGTGCTGGACCCCGCGGTCTCCTACGACTCCGGCTCCTGGCTGGTCATGCGCAACGCCTTCCAGTCGCTGCTGACCTTCCCGGCCGCGGCCAGCACGCCCACCCCGGACGCCGCGCAGTCCTGCGAGTTCACCGGCGGCGATGCCACCGAGTACCACTGCACCCTGCGGCCCGGGCTGAAGTTCTCGAACGGTCACCCGCTGACCGCCGAGGACGTGGTCTTCTCGATCGAGCGCACCAAGAAGATCAACGACGACGGCGGCCCGGTCTCCCTGCTCTCCTCGATCAAGTCCGTCGAGGCCAAGGGCGACACCGAGGTGCTGTTCCACCTCGCCACGCCCGACGCCACCCTGCCGGCCAAGCTGGCCAGCCCGGCCGGCGCCATCGTGGACCACCAGGTCTTCCCGGCCGACAAGGCCCTGTCCAACGACAAGGTGGTCGGCTCCGGCCCGTACCGCATCGACTCGGTCGAGATGGCGGGCAAGCAGCTGGGCAAGGTCGTGCTGACGCCCAACGACAAGTACGGCGGCGACGCCAAGCTGCGCAACACCAAGTTCACCGTGCGGTACTTCGACAAGGCCGAGGACCTGAAGGCCGCGCTGGACAAGGGCGACGTCGACCTCACCGACAACAGCCTGGAGCCGAACACCGCCGCCCAGATCCGCTCCGACCAGCAGGGCGGCAAGACCGACCTCCAGGTCACCGAGGGCGACAGCAACGACACCCGCTCGCTGGTCTTCAACACCAAGGACCCGGTCGGCGGCAACGTCGCGGTCCGCCAGGCCGCCGCGCAGCTGATGGACCGCAAGGCGCTCGCCCGCGACGTCTTCGCCCGGACCGTCCAGCCGCTGTACGCGATGGTCCCGGCCGGCGTCACCGGCCACACCACCGCGTTCTTCGACCGCTACGGCGACCAGGACGTGAACAAGGCCAGGAAGTACCTCACCGACGCCAAGGTCCAGACCCCGGTCAAGCTCACCCTCACCTGGTCCCGCTCGCGGGCCGGCAGCAACGAGGCCGACACGCTGAAGAAGCAGTTGGAGACCGGCGGCCTCTTCCAGGTCACCGTCCAGCAGGAGCCGGACTGGGAGGCCTTCAAGAAGGGCTGGGTCGACAGCAAGTACCAGGCGTACGTCATCGGCTGGTTCGCCGACTACCCGGACCCGGACAACTACATCGCCCCGCTGCTGGTCAACGGCGGTGCCTACCACCACGGTTGGGACGACCCGCAGATCAGCGGGAAGCTGGTGCCGGAGGGCCTCAAGCAGGCCGACCGCAGCGCCGCCGCGCCCGGCTACGCGCAGATCCAGCAGATCGAGGCCGTCAGCGTGCCGCTGATCCCGCTGTACCAGAACAAGGCCTTCTACGCGGCGCGTTCGTACGTCACCGGCGTCGAGGCCACCGTCGACACCACCGGCTTCTTCCGCTTCTGGGAGATCGGCCGGACCGGCAAGTAGCACACGGACGACGGCGGCCCGTCCGCTCCCCACATCACCACGGGGAGCGGACGGGCCGCCGTCACGTTTCTGCGGGCCACCGCGCGGTGCGGGAGGGGCCGCAGGAGGGGACCGCTACAGCGCGCCCGGGCGCACCAGCCCGCTCTCGTAGGCGTACACCGCCGCCTGCACCCGGTCGCGCAGCTGGAGCTTGGTCAGCACATGGCCGACGTGGGTCTTCACCGTGGTCTCGCTGACGAACAGCTCCGCCGCGATCTCCGCGTTCGACAGCCCGCGCGCCACCAGCTTCAGCACCTCCAGCTCGCGGTCGGTCAGCGCGCCCAGCGCCTGCGGCGGCGTCTCGTCGCCCGACGGCAGCTTGGTGGCGTACATGTCCAGCAGCCGGCGGGTGATGCTCGGCGCCAGCATCGCCGCGCCGTCCGCGACCACCCGGATCGCCTGCACCAGCTCCTCGGCCGGGACGTCCTTCAGCAGGAAGCCGCTGGCGCCCGCGCGCAGGGCCTCCACCACGTACTCGTCCAGGTCGAAGGTGGTCAGCACCAGCACCTTGGCCGGGCCGTCCCGCCCCGGGCCGGCGATCCGCCGGGTCGCCTCGACACCGTCCATCCTCGGCATCCGGATGTCCATCAGCACCACGTCGGGCTGCAGCGCCCGCACCTGGTCCAGCGCCTGCTGACCGTCGCCGGCCTCACCGACCACCACCAGGTCGGACTCGGCCTCCAGGATCATCCGGAAACCGGTGCGCAGCAGCGGCTGGTCGTCGACCAGCAGCACTCGGATCGTCACTAGGACTCCTTGCTCCTCGGATCCCCCGTGGGATCGTCCTCATCAGACGTACGGGCCAGCGGCAAGGGGTACGGCGGCGGAGTACCGCCGAACTCCGGGCAGCTGGCCTGGTGGTCGCACCAGTCGCAGAGGCGGTTGCGGGTGGCCGGGAAGTCCCCGGTGGCCACCGCGTGGCCGATCCGCTCCCACAACGCCCGCAGCTTGCGCTCCACCGCGAGCAGATCGGCCTGGTCCGGGTCGTAGCTGACCACGTCCCCGCCCCCGCCGAGGTAGACCAGCTGGAGGCGCTTGGGGATCACGCCCTTCCAGCGCCACACCACCAGTGCGTAGAACTTCATCTGGAACATCGCCTTGCCCTCGAAGTCCCGCGAGGGCGCCCGGCCGGTCTTGTAGTCCACCAGCCGGACCTCGCCGGTCGGGGCGACGTCCACCCGGTCGATGTAGCCGCGCAGCAGCAGCCCCGAGTCCAGGGCCGTCTCCACGTACAGCTCCCGCTCCACCGGATGCAGCCGGGTCGGGTCCTCCAGCCGGAACCACTGGCCGACCAGCTTCTCGGCGTCCGCCAGCCAGCGGGTGAGCGCCGCGCCGTCCGGGTCGTCCGGGAACAACGAGCCCAGCTCCGGCCGTTCACCCAGCAGCCGCTCCCACTGCGGGCGCAGCAGGCCCAGTGCCCGTTCCGGCGTGCGCTCGGCCGCCGGGCTGTCGAACAGCCGCTCCAGCACGGCGTGCACCAGGGTGCCCCTGGTGGCCGCCGAGCTCGGCGGCTCGGGCAGCCGGTCGATCACCCGCAGCCGGTACAGCAGGGGACAGGTGAGGAAGTCCCCCGCCCGGGACGGGGACAGGCCGGTCGGCGCCGCCGCCGGGCGCACCGGGGCCCCGGTGACGCTGGTGGTGTCGGTCTGCTGCATGACTACGACCCTATTGCCCTTTGCTGTCATCCCGCTGCCACCGTGCTGCCACCGAGGCGCGCGCAGGCCGCGCAGTGGGTATGAAGGCAGCAGGAGGGGCGCGCGGCCCCGGAGTGCCACGATCACGTAGCGTGGGCGCACCGGGGCACGACGGGGGCGACGACCGAAGGGATCACGGTGAGCGACAGCAGGGGGCAGCAGACCTCCGACCAGCCACCGCAGGACGACCGCGGGCGCCCGGCCGGGAAGCCACCGGAGCGCCGCGGCGGCCTCCTGATGGGCCGGCCCTTCGGCGTGCCGATCTACGTCACCCCCTCCTGGTTCGTCATCGCCGCGCTGATCACCTGGGTGTTCGGCGGACAGCTGGGCGACGTGCTGCCCGACCTCGGCGGCGCCCGCTACCTGGTCGCCTTCTCCTTCGCGGTCGCCTTCTACGCCTCCGTCCTGGTGCACGAACTCGCCCACACCCTGGTCGCGCTGCGCTACAAGCTCGGGGTGCGGCGGATCCAGCTGCAGTTCTTCGGCGGCGTCTCCGAGATCGAGAACGAGGCCACCACGCCCTGGCGCGAGTTCTGGCTGGCCTTCGTCGGCCCGCTGCTCTCGCTGGCGCTCGGCGGCCTGTTCTACCTCGGGGTGCGGGCCGTGGAGCTGTCCACCGTCCCCGGGGTGCTGCTCACCGGTCTGATGGTGTCCAACCTGGTGGTCGCCGCCTTCAACCTGCTGCCCGGCCTGCCGCTGGACGGCGGACGGATGCTGCGCGCCCTCGTCTGGGCGATCACCGGCAAGCCGATGACCGGCACGGTGGCCGCCGCCTGGGTCGGCCGGGTGCTGGCGGTCGCCGTGTTGTTCGGCCTGCCGCTGGTCAGTGCCGCCCGCGGGGTCGAGCGCACCACCACCGACACCCTGGTGGACGCGGTGCTGGCCGCCGTGCTCGCCGCGATCATCTGGAACGGCGCCACCGGCAGCGTGCGCAACGCCCGGCTCAAGGAGGCGCTGCCCGGCCTGCGGCTGCGCGACTTCGCCCGCCGGGCCGTCGAGGTCACCGCCGACACCCCGCTCGGCGAGGCGATGCGCCGCGCCCGCGAGGCCGAGGCCGGCGCGGTGGTCGTGGTGGACGGCCGGGGCGAGCCGATCGCGATCGTGCGCGAGTCCGCGGTCCGGGCCGTACCCGAGCACCGCCGCCCCTGGGTGGCCGTCGGCCCGCTCGCCCGCGACCTCGAGCCCGGGCTGCGGCTGGACGCCGACCTGCACGGCGAGGACCTGCTGCGGGCCGTCCAGACCACCCCGGCGGGGGAGTACCTGGTGGTCGAGGCGGACGGCCGGGTGTACGGCGTCGCCGCGCTCAGCGACATCGAGCGGCGGCTGACCGCCGCCGTCGCCGGGAAATGATCACCGTGGTCGGGCGGGAGGCTCCGCTTCCCTTAGGATTGTCCGTATGTCCGAACCGACCGGTGCCGCCCGCCGACGCGGGCCCTTCCAGGTCGGGGACCAGGTCCAGCTGACCGACCCCAAGGGTCGCCACTACACGTTCACGCTCCAGGCCGGGAACCAGTTCCACACCCACAAGGGTGCGTTCCCGCATGACGAGCTGATCGGCGCTCCCGAAGGCACGGTCGTGCGCACCACGGGTAACGTCCCGTACCTCGCGCTGCGCCCCCTGCTCCCCGACTACGTCCTGTCCATGCCCCGCGGCGCCGCCGTGATCTACCCCAAGGACGCGGGGCAGATCCTGGCGATGGCCGACATCTTCGCGGGTGCCCGCGTGGTCGAGGCCGGCGTCGGCTCGGGCGCGCTCAGCATGTACCTGCTGCGCGCCGTCGGCGAGCACGGCATGCTGGCCTCCTACGAGCGCCGGCAGGACTTCGCCGACATCGCCCAGGGCAACGTCGAGCGCTACTTCGGCGGGCCGCACCCGGCGTGGAAGCTCACCGTCGGCGACCTCCAGGACAACCTGGTCGAGTCCGACGTCGACCGCGTCCTCCTCGACATGCTGGCCCCCTGGGAGTGCCTGGACGTCGCCTCCAAGGCGCTCGTCCCCGGCGGCCTCATCTGCTGCTACGTGGCCACCACCACGCAGATGTCCAAGACCGTCGAGGCGCTGCGCGACCACGGCACCTTCACCGAGCCGCAGGCCTGGGAGACCATGGTCCGCACCTGGCACCTGGAGGGCCTCGCCGTCCGCCCGGACCACCGGATGATCGGCCACACCGGCTTCCTGCTCACCGCCCGCCGCCTGGCCGACGGCGTCGAGCCGCCGCTGCGCCGCCGCCGCCCCGCCAAGGGCGCGTACGGCGAGGACTACGACAGCGGGGCGCCCGAGCCGAGCCTGCAGGAGCGCGCCGCCGCCCGCAAGGCCGCGCGCGGCGAGGACGACCAGCCCGACCTGGGCTGAGCCCGCACACCACGCAGGGGTGGCACGAGCAATCTCGTGCCACCCCTTGGCATTTCCGTCGACCGGGTGTGGGACGATGCTCGCTCACGCAGACCAGCTCCTGGAGCTCTGGAGGGGACGCCTGGTGGAGACCGCGGTCGGGACGACGGCGACGGCTGGACAGCAGACACCGCGGGGCCGCACCCGGCCCGCGCACGTGCGCACCGCCCCCTGGCACTGGGCCCTCGCCCTGGCCGGCTGCGGCGCGGTCGTGGGCGCCGCCCTCGCCGCGTCCCCGGCGACGGGCACCCCGGTGCCCGCCCACGGCACCCCCAAGGCCCTCGCCGCGAGCGCGGCCCCCGACCCGGCCAAGGCCCAACTCCCGATCGACTGCGGCCCGTTCCCGGTCACGACGGCGCTCAGCGTGCCCGCCGAGCTGGGCGACGGACGCCCCGGCACGGTGGTCGCCGCGCACTGCGCCGCCGAGACCGGCACCCCGCCGGACGCCGTCTTCCTGCTCGGCTACGGCCCCGGCGACCGCCCGACGGTGCTGGCCACCCTGCTCACCGAGCGCGAGAACCTCACCGTGAGCCGGCTCGCGGTGCGCTCCGACGGCGCCATCACCGGCCGCGCGCAGGGGTATTCGAGCGAGGACGTGCCGCGCTTCCGGCCCGACATCTCACTCGAACTCACCTGGACGCACCGGGGCGGCGGCTGGGAACGCTCCCAGGCCACCGCCCCGCTCAGCCAGACCTGAGGCTGCTATTCGCCCGCTCGCCTCCGGGGCGCTTGGACCCGGTGCCGACGGTCGGCGCTCCCTCGCTCGTGCCTCGCTCCCTCGCTTCTCCCTTTCGGCACCGGCGCGCCCCTTCGGCTCGGGGCGGGAGTTCGCCCGCTCGCCCGTGACGCCGCTCGGGGCGGGTCGCCCGCTCGCCTCCGAGCCGGAGGGCGGTTACTCACTCCGCGTCAGGTCCGTACACCTCGACCCGGTCCGCGGCCCGGCGCACGTGGATGCAGTCGCCGGGGCAGTCCTTCACCGAGTCCACCACGTCCTGAAGGAGCGTCAGCGGCACCGGGACGGTCTCCCCGGGTTGCTGGCGCAGCTCGTCGTCCGACCCCTTCACGTAGGCGAGGCCGTCGATGTCGAGCTCGAAGACCTCCGGTGCGTACTGGACGCAGATGCCGTCGCCGGTGCACAGATCCTGGTCGATCCACACCTCCAGCTCCTCGGTCGTCGCCGCCGTCTGCTCGGTCACCGACATGGTCCCCTGCCGTTTCTGTCCCGGGTCGCCCATTTCTGGGAGCAATCCCGCCATTCGTACAACGATCGGACCTCGAGTCGTGGTCGCGATCGGATATCACTTCGCTCGACGATACATCTGGCCCGCTTTGGGCGGTGCGCGGTGGGTATCCCCTTAGCAGAGGGGAAGCACGCTGGGGCGAAGATCGGACACGCCCGTTCCATCTTTCTTGATCTAGGGGTTTACGGACCCCTGGTCCCAGGTAGGGTCTGGAAGCGTCCAGCTCCCCGGAGGAGGTGAGGACCGTGGCAGCCCACGATGACGACTACAACCGCAGCACCGGCAGGCCCGCTCGTGGTTCCGACGAGGCCGCTCAGGTCTCGTACCTTGAGCAGGAAATCGCCGTGCTGCGCCGCAAGCTCGCCGACTCGCCGCGCAATTCGAGAATCCTCGAAGAGCGGATCGTCGAGCTCCAGACCAACCTGGCCGGCGTGACCGCCCAGAACGAACGGCTCGCCTCCACCCTGCGTGAGGCCCGCGACCAGATCGTGGCCCTCAAGGAGGAAGTGGACCGGCTGGCACAGCCCCCGGCCGGCTTCGGCACCTTCCTCGAAGCGAACGAGGACGGGACCGCGGACATCTTCACCGGCGGGCGCAAGCTCCGCGTGAACGTCAGCCCCAACGTCGCACTCGACGAACTGCGGCGCGGCCAGGAAGTGATGCTCAACGAGGCCCTCAACATCGTGGACGCGATGGCCTTCGAGCGCATCGGCGAGATCGTCACCCTCAAGGAGGTCCTGGAGGACGGCGAGCGCGCCCTGGTTCTCGGCCACACCGACGAGGAGCGCGTGGTGCGCCTCGCCGAACCGCTGCGCGACCTCACGATCCGGGCGGGGGACGCCCTGTTGCTGGAGCCCCGCTCCGGCTACGTGTACGAGGTCGTGCCGAAGGCCGAGGTCGAGGAGCTGGTCCTCGAAGAGGTCCCGGACATCGACTACCGCCAGATCGGCGGCCTGAGCAACCAGATCGAGCTGATCCGCGACGCGGTCGAGCTGCCGTACCTGCACGCCGACCTCTTCAAGGAGTACGAGCTGCGCCCGCCCAAGGGCGTCCTGCTCTACGGCCCGCCCGGCTGCGGCAAGACGCTGATCGCCAAGGCGGTGGCCAACTCGCTGGCCAAGAAGGTCGCCGAGGTCACCGGCCAGCCCCAGGGGAAGAGCTACTTCCTCAACATCAAGGGCCCCGAGCTCCTCAACAAGTACGTCGGCGAGACCGAGCGGCAGATCCGCCTGGTCTTCCAGCGGGCCCGGGAGAAGGCGAGCGAGGGCACGCCCGTCATCGTCTTCTTCGACGAGATGGAGTCGCTGTTCCGCACCCGCGGTTCCGGCGTCAGCTCGGACGTGGAGAACACCATCGTCCCGCAGCTGCTCGCCGAGATCGACGGCGTGGAGGGCCTGGAGAACGTCATCGTCATCGGCGCCTCCAACCGCGAGGACATGATCGACCCGGCGATCCTGCGGCCCGGCCGCCTGGACGTCAAGATCAAGATCGAGCGCCCGGACGCCGAGGCCGCGAAGGACATCTTCTCCAAGTACCTCAAGGACTCGCTGCCGTTCCACCCGGACGACCTCAAGGAGCACGACAGCTCCGTCGGGGCCACGGTGGCCGCGATGATCCAGTCGGTGGTGGAGCGGATGTACTCCGAGACCGAGGAGAACCGCTTCCTGGAGGTCACCTACGCCAACGGTGACAAGGAGGTCCTGTACTTCAAGGACTTCAACTCCGGCGCGATGATCCAGAACATCGTCGACCGCGCGAAGAAGATGGCCATCAAGGACTTCCTCGACCACGGTCAGCGCGGTCTGCGCGTCTCCCACCTGCTCGCCGCCTGCGTGGACGAGTTCAAGGAGAACGAGGACCTCCCGAACACCACCAACCCGGACGACTGGGCCCGCATCTCCGGCAAGAAGGGCGAGCGGATCGTCTTCATCCGCACGCTGGTCACCGGCAAGCAGGGCGCCGAGTCCGGCCGCTCGATCGACACTGTCGCCAACACGGGGCAGTACCTGTAAGCACGCGGTTACCCGGGCCGACAGCGGTCCCCGGAGCTGTACGCACACCGTCCGGCTGTGGCGCCTCGCGGCCCCGCAGCCGGACGGCGCGTCTCGGGGCCCGCCGATCGGGGCCGGGTTCTAGGCTCGACCCACCGTCCGCGGTCAGATGGCCGGCGCCGGTGTTGTCCAGCGGTACGTCAGCGTGTTCCGCCCGCCGGGGGCGGCGCACCGGGCAAGGAGGGCCGCATGACCGTACGGCGCGTGATGGGCATCGAGACCGAGTACGGGATCTCCGTGCCCGGGCACCCCAACGCCAACGCCATGCTCACCTCGTCCCAGATCGTCAACGCCTACGCGGCGGCGATGCACCGGGCACGGCGGGCCCGCTGGGACTTCGAGGAGGAGAATCCGCTGCGCGACGCGCGGGGCTTCGACCTGGCGCGCGAGGTGGCGGACGCCAGCCAGCTGACCGACGAGGACATCGGCCTGGCCAACGTCATCCTCACGAACGGGGCCCGGTTCTACGTGGACCACGCGCATCCCGAGTACAGCTCGCCCGAGGTGACCAACCCGCGCGACGCCGTGCTGTGGGACAAGGCCGGCGAACGGATCATGGCGGCCGCCGCGCAGCGCGCGCTCGAGCTGCCCAACGGGCAGAAGATCCACCTGTACAAGAACAACACCGACAACAAGGGCGCCTCCTACGGCACCCACGAGAACTACCTGATGAAGCGGGCGACGCCGTTCGCCGACATCGTCCGCCACCTGACCCCGTTCTTCGTCTCCCGCCCGGTGGTCGCCGGGGCCGGCCGGGTCGGCATCGGCCAGGACGGCTCGGCGCACGGCTTCCAGCTCAGCCAGCGGGCGGACTACTTCGAGGTCGAGGTCGGCCTGGAGACCACCCTCAAGCGCCCGATCATCAACACCCGGGACGAGCCGCACGCCGACGCCGAGAAGTACCGCCGACTGCACGTGATCATCGGGGACGCCAACCTCTCCGAGATCTCCACCTACCTCAAGCTGGGCACCACCTCGCTGGTCCTGTCGATGATCGAGGACTCCTTCATCGCCTCCGACCTCGCCGTCGACCAGCCGGTGCGCACCCTGCACCGGGTCTCCCACGACCCGACGCTCAAGTACCTGATCACCCTGCGCAACGGGCGCAAGCTCACCGCCGTCCAGCTCCAGCTCGAGTACTTCGAACTGGCCCGCAAGTACGTCGAGGACCGCTTCGGCACCGACGCGGACGAGCAGACGGTGGACGTGCTGACACGCTGGGAGGACGTCCTGGGCCGGCTGGAGCGCGACCCGATGTCGCTCTCGAAGCAGCTGGACTGGGTCGCCAAGCGGGAGATCCTGGAGGGCTACCGCAGCCGGGACGCCCTGGAGTGGGACAACCCGAGGCTGCACCTGGTCGACCTCCAGTACAGCGACGTGCGGCCCGAGAAGGGCCTCTACAACCGCCTGGTGGCCCGCGGGCGCTTCGAGCGGCTGCTGACCGAGGACGAGGTCGAGCGGGCCGTCTCCAAGCCCCCGGAGGACACCAGGGCGTACTTCCGCGGGCGCTGCCTGGAGCAGTACGCCGAGCACGTCGCGGCGGCCTCCTGGGACTCGGTGATCTTCGACCTGCCCGGCCGGGACTCGCTGCAGCGGGTGCCCACGCTGGAGCCGCTGCGCGGCACCCGCAACCACGTCAAGGAGCTGCTGGACCGCTGCCGCACGGCGGAGGACCTGCTCCGGGTGCTGTCCGGCGGGTAACTTTTCGATCACCACGGGTGAACGTCCGCCGAATGGGAATCATCCGGGGTGGCAGCGGGTGTTGGACAGGAAGCGCCACCGGCAAACCGGGAGCGGCAGTCGCACCTTGTGTATAGGGTCGGTGTCAACCGGCAACGACCCTACCGACCAAACCGTGCCAGACGAATCGAGCGGGGTGAGGGAAATGGCGAGCAAGGACACCGGCGGCGGCCAGCAGCGGGCAAACCGTTCCTCCGAGGAGGTCGAGGAGCAGGCCGCGGAAACGCAGAATTCCGACGACCTCAAGGAACGCCAGGAAAAGCTGGGCGACGACGTCGACGCGGTGCTGGACGAAATCGATGAGGTCCTGGAATCGAACGCGGAAGATTTCGTGCGCGGCTTCGTGCAGAAGGGCGGGCAATAGTCCGGTCCCGGTATTCGGGAATTCACGTCGTGACCGTCGAGGGCGGTCGGGCGGCACTCGCCGCCCGGCCGTCCGGCACCTCACCTCCACGCCCGGGCAGTGATCGTCGGGCGGGTAGGGTGCGGGCAGCGCGCGCTTCAAGCTACCTGGAAGGAATCGTGTGGAAGCCAACACTCTCGGCACCGGGCGTCTACCGGCTGCCTTCCTGACCCCGGGGTCGTCCTCGTTCCTCGACTTCCTCGCCGAGCACAGGCCGGAGCTGATCCCCGGCCACCGCGGGCTCCCCGAGGGCTCCGTGGTCGAGGCCCCGCACGGCACCACGATCGTGGCCGCGATCTTCGACGGCGGCGTGGTGATCGCCGGTGACCGCCGGGCGACGATGGGCAACGTCATCGCCCAGCGCGACATCGAGAAGGTCTTCCCGGCCGACGAGTACAGCGCGGTCGGCATCGCCGGCACCGCCGGCCTCGCGGTCGAGATGGTCCGGCTCTTCCAACTGGAGCTGGAGCACTACGAGAAGATCGAGGGCACCACGCTCTCCCTGGAGGGCAAGGCGAACCGCCTCACCAGCATGATCCGGGGCAACCTGGGCATGGCGATGCAGGGGCTCGCGGTCGTGCCGATGTTCGCCGGCTACGACCTGGACCTCGGCCGCGGCCGGATCTTCAACTACGACGTCACCGGCGGGCGTTCCGAGGAGCGCGGCTTCGCCGCCACCGGCTCGGGCTCGGTCTTCGCCCGCGGCTCGATGAAGAAGCTCTACCGCGACGGCCTGACGGCCGACCAGGCCGTCACCCTGGTCGTCCAGGCGCTCTACGACGCGGCGGACGACGACTCCGCCACCGGCGGTCCGGACCTCTCCCGCAAGATCTTCCCGATCGTCTCGCTGATCACCGAGGACGGCTTCCGCCGGCTCACCGAGGCGGAGGTCGCGGAGGTCGCCGTCGCCATCACCGACGAGCGCCTGATCCACCCCAATGGCCCGCAGGCCCCGCTGATCTAGCCATCACCTCACAGGAAGGGGACGACCGCCGGTGTCGACACCGTTCTACGTCTCACCCCAGCAGGCCATGGCGGACCGCGCGGAGTACGCCCGCAAGGGCATCGCGCGCGGCCGCAGCGTGGTCGTGCTCACCTACGCCGACGGCATCGTCTTCGTCGCGGAGAACACCTCCAGAGCGCTCCACAAGGTCTCCGAGATCTACGACAAGATCGCCTTCGCGGCGGTCGGGCGCTACAACGAGTTCGAGAACCTGCGCATCGGCGGCGTCCGCTACGCCGACCTGCGCGGCTACTCCTACGACCGGGCCGACGTCACGGCCCGGGGCCTGGCCAACGTGTACGCCCAGACCCTGGGCACCATCTTCTCCTCGGTCGGGGACAAGCCGTACGAGGTCGAGCTGATCGTGGCCGAGGTCGGCCGCGGCGCCGACAACGACCAGATCTACCGGCTGACGCCGGACGGCTCGGTCGTCGACGAGAAGAACTACGTGGTGGTCGGCGGCAACGCCGACTCGATCGGCAACTACCTCGGCCAGCGCCACCGCGTCGGCCTGAGCCTCACCGAGGCGGTCAAGGTCGCGGTCGACTCGCTCGCCCGCGACCCCAACGGCGGCAGCCCGCGCAGCCTCACCCCGGAGCAGCTGGAGGTAGCGGTCCTCGACCGCCAGCGGTTCCAGCAGCGCAAGTTCAAGCGGATCCTCGGCAACCAGCTCAGCCGACTGCTCGACGGAGACCAGTCCGCCGAGTCGGACGACGAGGACACCCCGGCGGGTACCACGCCGGAGTAGCAGTGCCTGCGGAGTCCCGTACGGCGGCCGGACCGCCGTCGTACGGGACTCCGGTGCCCCTGCGACGGCCCGGCCGTCGTGGAGGCGGTTTCGGACAGCTCCGACAAGAATGGAGTGCTCATGGACCGCCGGATCTTCGGGCTGGAGAACGAGTACGGCGTGACCTGCACGTTCCGCGGGCAGCGGCGGCTGTCGCCGGACGAGGTCGCGCGGTACCTGTTCCGCCGGGTCGTCTCCTGGGGCCGCAGCAGCAACGTGTTCCTGCGCAACGGCGCCCGGCTCTACCTCGACGTCGGCTCCCACCCCGAGTACGCCACCCCCGAGTGCGACGACGTGGTCGAGCTGGTGACGCACGACAAGGCGGGCGAGCGCATCCTCGAAGGGCTCCTGGTGGACGCCGAGCGGCGGCTGCACGAGGAGGGCATCGCGGGGGACGTCTACCTCTTCAAGAACAACACCGACTCCGCCGGGAACTCCTACGGCTGCCACGAGAACTACCTGGTGGCCCGGCACGGCGAGTTCTCCCGGCTGGCCGACGTGCTGATCCCCTTCCTGGTCACCCGCCAGCTGATCTGCGGCGCCGGCAAGGTGCTGCAGACCCCGCGCGGCGCGGTGTTCTGCGTCAGCCAGCGCGCCGAGCACATCTGGGAGGGCGTCAGCTCCGCCACCACCCGCTCGCGGCCGATCATCAACACCCGGGACGAGCCGCACGCGGACGCCGAGCGCTACCGCCGGCTGCACGTGATCGTCGGCGACTCCAACATGTCCGAGACCACGACGCTGCTCAAGGTCGGCGCCACCGACCTGGTGCTGCGGCTGATCGAGGCCGGCGTGGTGCTGCGCGACCTCACCCTGGAGAACCCGATCCGGGCGATCCGCGAGGTCAGCCACGACCTCACCGGCACCCACCAGGTGCGGCTCGCCAACGGCCGCGAGGCCAGCGCGCTGGACATCCAGGAGGAGTACTACAGCAAGGCCCTGGAGTTCGCCGACCGCAAGGGCATCAACACCGGCACGATCGCCCGGGTCCTCGACCTGTGGGGCCGCACCCTGGAGGCCGTCCGCAGCGAGCGGCTGGACGGGGTCGCCACCGAGATCGACTGGATCATGAAGTACAAGCTCATCGAGCGCTACCGCGAGAAGCACCAGATGAGCATGTCCAACCCGCGGGTGGCCCAGATCGACCTCGCCTACCACGACATCCACCGCCGTCGCGGTCTGTTCTACCTGCTCCAGGGCAAGGGCCAGGCGCAGCGGATGACCACCGACCTCAAGACCTTCGAGGCCAAGTCGATCCCGCCGCAGACCACCCGGGCCCGGCTGCGCGGGGACTTCATCCGCCGGGCGCAGGAGCAGCGCCGGGACTTCACGGTGGACTGGGTGCACCTGAAGCTGAACGACCAGGCGCAGCGCACGGTGCTGTGCAAGGACCCGTTCCGTTCGGTGGACGAGAGGGTGGAGAAGCTCATCGCGGGGATGTGATGCCCCGATCGTGATCAAGGCGTCGTGATCACGGTGCGGCCGGCCCCGGTGGTGTCTACCGGGGCCGGACGCATGCCGGGCATACGCTGTCCGTCGAGTCAGGAGAGCCGACTTCGACCGACAGTTAGGACCACCGTGCGCCGCAACGCCGGTTTGCTACTCACCCTGCCGTTGCTGCTGGCGGTCGCCTGCAGCAGTACCCCCAAGGCGGCCGGTCCGGCGACGCCGTCCGCGGCGAGCGCCGCCCCGACGGTGCCGGCGCCGGTCGGCGAGGCGTCGCCGATGCCCACCCTTTCGGGGGGCGGATTCGGCAGCAAGGCCACCATCACCATCCCCGAGGGGCAGCAGCCCAGCGGCCAGTTCGTGGTGAACACGGTCAGCGAGGGCGAGCGCTCGACCGTCAACAAGGGCGACTGGGTGACGGTCAACTACACCGCGAAGGACTGGACCACCGGCAAGGACCTGCCCAGTTCGTACGACCCGGGCGGGAAGCCGCAGCTCTACCAGGCGGGCAGCGGGCAACTGGTGCCGGCGTTCGACCAGAGCGTGATCGGCAAGAAGGTGGGCACCCGGCTGCTGGTGGTGGCCCCGCCGGCGGCGGCCTTCGGCGATCAGGGCTCCGGCCAGCTGGGCGTCAACAAGAACGACACCGTGGTGTTCGTGCTGGACATCATGGAGAGCCTGCCGCAGGACTCCACGCTCACCGGGAACATGACCCAGCCGGCCGCGACGCTGCCGCAGGTCAAGGACAACGGCAAGGCGCCGGTGACGATCACGATCCCGGCCGGTCAGGCCGCGCCCACCGACCTGCAGCAGGCGGTGCTGATCAAGGGCGAGGGCAAGCAGGTCAAGAGCGGGCAGACCCTGGTGGTGCAGTACACCGGGGTGCTGTGGAGCAATGGCCAGCAGTTCGACTCCTCCTGGACGCACGGCGGCGCGCAGGCGGTGCAGATCGGCACCGGCAGTGTGATCGAGGGCTGGGACAAGGGCCTGGTCGGGCAGAACGTGGGCAGCCGGGTCCTGCTCGTGGTGCCGCCCGCGCTCGGGTACCAGGACAAGCCGCAGGGCGCGGTCCCGGCGAACTCCACGCTGGTCTTCGTGATCGACATTCTGGAAGCGGTCTAGGAAGTCACCCGGAAGATTCCGTACGCTTGGGCGGACGCTCGTACAACGAAGCGTCCGCCCTCATCCTGAGCTGTCATACTGCCCTCGCGCTGTGGCAGGCGCCGCCCGGCGCCAGGTCGGGGGCGGGCCGTGCGGCGGCAGGCCGGCGCTCAGCACGCCGGGCGCAGACCTGAAAGACCTGTGGCGAGATGGATGGGGAGTCATGACTGAGAAGACGCCGAGCCCGGGCGGGGCCGGCACCGCGGCGAACGACAGCTCTGCGGGTGACCCGGCCGCCTCTCGCCCCGGCGGCCCGCTTCCGGGGGACGGCGAGTCGATCGTCGTCCCGCCGTCGATCCTGAAGCAGCAGGCCGGCTGGGCGCAGCCCGGCGAGGCGCCGCGTGCCGCGGGCGGGACCAAGACCGACGACACCCCGCAGATCTTCGCCTCCAACGTGCGCAAGGCCGACACCTCCGAGGCCGGGTACGACGAGAACCCGCCCGGCGTCGGCCGGCTCGGTGTGATCCTCGGCACGGTGCTGGCCGTTCTGCTGGCCGGCAGCGCCGTGACGCTGTACATGGTCAACAAGGACGGCAGCAAGGACACCAACGCCGCCCAGCCGGACGCCGCCAAGACCGCGCCGCCCACGCCGAGCGCCGAGCCGGTGCCGCCGATCAAGGACAGCGCCAAGGTGCTGCCGACCGTCACCGGCGACTTCGGTAAGAAGGCCGACATCCAGGTGCCGGGCGAGGCGTCGGACGGCACCTTCGTGGTCAAGGTGCTCTCCGAGGGCACCGGCGCCAAGGTGGACAAGAACTCCTGGACCTCGGTGGACTACACCGCCAAGGACTGGAACACCGGCAAGGACATCCCGAGCTCGTACGACGCGGACGCCAAGCCGCAGATCTTCCAGGCGGGCACCGACTCGCTGATCCCGGCGCTGGACCAGGCCGTGATGGGGAAGAAGGCCGGCAGCCGGCTGCTGGTGGTGGCCCCGCCGGCCGCCGCGTTCGGCTCCCACGGCAAGGCCGACATGTCGATCGGGCCCAAGGACAACCTGATCTTCGTGATCGACATCCGCAACGCCAACGCGCCCGACTCGACGGTCAGCGGCACGGTCACCCCGCCGCCGGCGGACTTCCCGCAGGTCAAGGACAACGGCAAGAAGCCGGCCGACATCACGCCGGTGGCCGGTGCCAAGGACCCGACCGAGCTGAAGAGCCACGTCCTGATCAAGGGCACCGGGCCGAAGGTGGAGAAGGGCGAGAAGATCGTCGTCCAGTACACCGGCGCGCTGTTCAAGGACGGCAAAATGTTCGACTCCTCGCTCGGCAAGGGCCAGGCGTACGCCTTCCCGCTCGGCGGCGGCCAGGTCATCCCGGGCTGGGACCAGGGCCTGGAGGGCCAGACCGTGGGCAGCCGCGTCGAGCTGGTGGTCCCGGCGGCGCTGGGCTACGGCGACAAGGGCCAGGGCGACATCCCGCCCGGCGCGACGCTGGTCTTCGTGGTGGACATCCTGGACGCCGGTCAGGGCTGATCCACTTTCGGGTGACAATGGTGGAGTGTGACCTTCGGGTCGGAATGCAACGCGAAACGTGAGAAGAGGGACTGTGAGCGTCAACCTCAACGAGAAGCCCGAGATCGACTTCCCGATCGGCGACGCCCCGACGGAGCTGCAGATCCGCGACATCGTCGTCGGTGACGGCGCGGAGGCCAAGAAGGGTCAGAACGTCAGCGTCCGCTACGTCGGCGTGACCTTCGAGACGGGCGAGGAGTTCGACGCCAGCTGGAACCGGAGCCCGAACGAGTTCCGCTTCCCGCTGGGTGCCGGCCGCGTCATCAAGGGCTGGGACCAGGGCGTCGTCGGCATGAAGGTCGGCGGTCGCCGCGAGCTGACCATCCCGTCGCACCTGGCCTACGGCGACCAGTCGCCGACCCCGCTCATCCCGAAGGGCTCGACCCTGATCTTCGTGGTCGACCTGCTGGCTGTCTGAGCCTGCTCGCGCCGTGGGCCGGACCCCTCCGGGGGCCCGGCCCACGGGCATGTCCGGGCCCGGCGGGCACGGCTCCGGGACCGGGTGTGGGACGCCGCTTTTGCACTGCGTACCGCTACCGGTACGGTCGGTCCCGCCGGGTGGTGATCGCCCGGTTGGCGCACCCCGCGCGCGGCGCGGCACACCGGAAGGGTCAGCGATGGCGATCGCCAAGGCAGAGCGGCTGATGAATCTCGCCCTGTGCCTGATGAACACCAGACGTCCGCTCTCCAAGAAGGAGCTGCGGGAATCCATCGAGGCGTACCGCGAGGCCTGGCAGGGCAGCAGCGAGGACGCCTTCAACCGGATGTTCGAGCGGGACAAGGACGACCTGCGCGAGCTCGGCCTGGTGATCGACGTCGACGAGAGCGCCCTGGACGGCGAGCTGGGCTACCTGGCCCGCGCCGACCGCAACCGGCTGCCCGAGATCGCGCTGGACGCCGAGGAGGCGGCCGCGCTGACCCTGGCCGCCCGGGTCTGGCAGCAGGCCAAGATGTCCGGCGCGGCCAGCGGCGCGCTGCAGAAGCTGCGCGCGGCCGGGGTGCCGTTCGCCGAGCCCGAGGGCCGTACCGCCCTGGAGCCGCGCATCCCCGCCCGGGAGGCCGCGTTCGAGCCGCTGCTCACCGCCGCCCGGGACCGCCGTCCGGTCACCTTCGAGTACCGCAAGGCCGGCGCCGCCGCCGTCGAGCAGCGCAGCGTCGAGCCGTGGGCGCTGGAGTGCTGGCGCGGGCACTGGTACCTGGCCGGGTACGACCGCGACCGCGGCGACGCCCGGGTGTTCCGGCTCAGCCGGATCACCGGCAAGGTGCGGGCCAAGAACGGGGCCTTCCTCGGCACCGTGCCCGAGCACGTGGACGTCCGGGCCACCGTGGCGAAGTTCGCGGGGGAGGGCGCCACCGCCACCGCGACCGTCCGGGTCCGCCGGGGCGCCGGCTTCCCGCTGCGCACCAAGGCGCTGAACAGCACCCGGGTGGACGAGGTCTGGGACGAGCTGGAGATCCCGTACGGCAACGGGCTGGGCGCCGACCTGGCGGAGTTCGGGCCGGACGTGCTGGTGCTCGGGCCGGAGGAGCTCCGGGCGGATGTGGTCGACCGGCTGCGGGCGGTCGCGGGTATCGAGGTGGACGCATGAGCAACGCCATTGACCAGACGCGACGGATGCTGTCACTGGTCACCTATCTGCGTGAGCGGCCGGGGGCCGAGGTCGCCGAGGTGGCCCGGGCCTTCGGGATCAGCGAGCGCGAGCTGATCGGGGACCTCAACGTGCTGCCGATGTGCGGCACCAGCTTCCGCGGCGGCGACCTGCTCGACATCGACACCGACGGCGAGCGGATCTGGTGGCACAACGTCGACGACGTGGCCCAGCCGCTGCGGCTGGCCGCCGACGAGGCGACCGCGCTGCTGGTGGCCGCCCGCGCGGTGGCCGGGCTGCCCGGGCTGCGGGCCGGGGACCGGGAGGCGCTCACCCGGGCCGTCGCCAAGATCGAGAACGCGGCGGGGGAGAGCGCCGAGGGCAGCGCCCGGGTCGGCGTGACCTTCGAGGCGGAGAGCCACGTCTTCGCCGACATCGACCGCGCGCTCAGCGAGGGCCGCCGGCTCTGGCTGCGCTACTACTCGCACGGGCGCGGCGGGATGACCGAGCGCGAGGTCGACCCGATCCGGCTGCTCACCGAGGGCCACACCTACCTCGAGGCCTGGTGCCGCACCTCCGAGGACCACCGGATGTTCCGGCTGGACCGGGTTGCCGAGATCCGCGTCCTGGACGTCCCGGCCGACCCGCCCCGGCGCGAGCCGCGCGACCTGAGCGGCGGGCTGGTCAACCCGGCGGCGGACGACCCCGAGGTGGTCGTCGAGGTCTCCTCCGGTGGCCGCTGGGTGGCCGAGTACTACACCCACGACCGGGCCGAGGAACTGCCCGACGGTGGGCTGCGGATCACCCTGCGCAGCGCCGACCCCTCCCAGCTGCGCCCGCTGGCGCTGCGGCTGGGCCGGGACGGCCGGATCGTCTCGCCGCCCGAACTGGCCGAGCAGGCGCGCTGGGCTGCGCGGGAGGCGCTGGCCGCCTACGGGGAGGGGCAGGTCTGAGCGGTGGAACCCGGGACCAGATTCAAGGTGTACTGCTCGGAGTGCCGGGAGAAGGTGGAGCTCCCGGCCGAGGAGTTCCGGCTCACCCTCGGTCGCACCCCCGCCCAGGCGCACTACAGCTTCGGCTGCCCGCTGTGCGGGGCGGCGGTGCGCAAGCCGGCCGGGGAGAAGATCGTCGAGGCGCTGGTCGGGGCCGGGGTCCGCACCATGCGGCTCGTCCCGGCCGAGGGGTAGGGCCCGTATAGGGTGGGGCGCATGTCCTGGATGCTCGTCGCCGCCGTCCTGCTCGCCACCGCGGGCCTGCTGGTCCTGGGGATCCTCGCGATCCGGCTGTGGCTGGACGTGCGGGCGCTCGCCAAGGGCGTGGACACCGCCTCGCGGGCGCTGGCCACGGCGGCGGAAGAGCTGGCGGACGCGGTGCCGAGCCGGTCGTAGCGCCTCCGCGGTCCGGCCCGGCCGGGGCGTCGGCGGTACGGGGGCTGCTGCGCGCGGGCAGGGGCGGGTTACGCTCTCAGATGGCTCCTGAAACCGTGTACCGGGGGTCGCTGTCCTGTTCGGGCGGCCGTCGTCGTGGCGTCATCCGCAGCGGTTACCATCCGCAGCGGACGGCCCGTCGGGCCGCCATGACTGAAGGTGGTCGCGCATGCGTATCTCGATGACCGGGATCGTGGTGATCGTGGTCCTCGCCATCGTGCTGTTCGGAGCCAAGCGGCTGCCGGAGCTGGCGCGGTCGCTGGGACAGTCGCTGCGGATCCTGAAGAGCGAGGCCAAGGCGATGCGCACGGACGGCGAGTCCGAGGGGAGCGCCCCGGCGGCGCCGGCTGCTCCCGGGCAGGTGGACGGCGGCGCGGTCAGGACCGTCCAGGCCGCTCCGGGCGCGTCGGCCACGGCCCGTCCGGTGGCGGAGCCCGGCGCCGGGCCGTCGGCGTCCGACGGCGACCGCCCGCACTGAACGCGGCGCACACGGCGCACGTGACGCACGCGACTATCCATGGAGGCCCGTCGACCGGCGGGCCTCGACGCACGATGTGAGGACCGGGGTTGAGCAAGCTCTCCAAGGCGCCGACGGCGTCCAAGGCGTCGAAGGACCCTGAGGGGCGGATGGCCCTCGCCGACCATCTGCGGGAACTGCGCAACCGCGTGGTCAAGTCGGTCCTGGCCATCCTGGTGATCACGATCGTCGCGGCGGTCTACCACAAGCAGCTCGAGGAATTCCTGCTGAAGCCGCTGCCGCGCTGCACGAAGGACACCGCCGACCAGTTCCACGGCAAGTGCGCCCTCGTTTCCAACATCGGTCTGACCGCCGGTTTCACCTGGATGCTGAAGGTCTCGCTGACCGCCGGCGTGGTCGGGGCCGTGCCGGTCTGGCTCTACCAGGTCTGGGCCTTCGTGGCGCCCGGCCTGCACCGGCACGAGAAGAAGTACGCGGCCGTCTTCATCGCCTGCGGGGCCCCGCTCTTCCTGGCCGGCGTGGGCGCCGCGATCATGGTGCTGCCGGTCACGGTCGACGTGCTGCTCTCGTTCACGCCGAACAACACCACGCCGATCCTGCCGCCCGAGGACTACCTCGACATCGCCACCCGGATGGTGCTGGTCTTCGGCCTGGCCTTCGAGTTCCCGCTGCTGCTGGTGATGCTGAACCAGGTCGGCATCGTGACGGGCAAGCGGCTGCTCAGCTGGTGGCGCGGGATGGTCATGGGCATCACCGTGTTCGCCGCGTTCGCCACGCCGGGTGCCGACCCGTTCAGCATGCTGCTGCTGGCCGCGCCGATCTGGGCGCTGTACTTCCTCGCGGTCACCATCTCGCTGCTCAACGACCGGCGGAAGGCGCGCCGCAACCCGGACGCCGGGCTGGACGACGAGGAGGCCTCGCACCTGGACCTCACCGTCCAGCCGGTGGCCGGTGCGGAGACCGTCGAGGCCTCGGCGGCTCCGGCGGCCACCGCCGCCCCGGTGCCGGCCGCGCGCCACGAGCAGATGGACGACATCACCTGAGCCGACCTGTCCTGAGGGAGCCCCGGCCCGTCGCTCGCGAGCGGCGCGCCGGGGCTTTCCGCTGGTCGGGGCCCTTTCCGGGGCCTTCCGGGTGCCGGCCGGGCGCTAGCGGGGGTTTCGGCCGCGCGGTCTTGGCAGGGTGGATGGCATGTGACATATTACTGACGTGCTGAAGACCGAGAGACCTCCCCTGGATGTCGTCGTGGTCGGCGCCGGTGTGGTCGGCGCCGCCTGCGCCTACTACGCCGCCCGCGCCGGGCTCGCCGTCGCCGTCGTGGACCGCGGGCCGGTGGCCGGCGGCACCACCGGCGCGGGCGAGGGCAACCTGCTGGTCTCCGACAAGGAGCCCGGGCCCGAACTCGACCTCGCCCTGCTCAGCACCCGGCTCTGGGGCGAGCTCGCCGAGGACCTCGGCGCGGCCGTCGAGTACGAGCCCAAGGGCGGCGTGGTGGTCGCCTCCACCGCCGCCGGACAGGACGCGCTGCGGGCCTTCGCCGCCGGGCAGCGCGCCGTCGGAGTGGTCGCCGAGGAGGTGCCCGGCGAGCGGCTGCGAGAACTGGAACCGCACCTCGCCCCCGGCCTGGCCGGCGGCTTCCACTACCCGCAGGACGCCCAGGTCCAGCCCGCCCTGGCCGCCGCCCACCTGCTGCGCGAGGCCCGCCGGGCCGGCGCCGAGCTGATCACCGGGGAGACCGTGACCGCCGTCGACCGGGGGCCGGACGGCGCCGTGCGCGGCGTACGGACCGACCGCCGCCGACTGGCCGCGCCCGCCGTGGTGAACGCGGCCGGCACCTGGGGCGGCGAACTGGCCGCGCTGGCCGGAGTGCACCTGCCGGTGATGCCCCGGCGCGGCTTCGTCCTGGTCACCGAGCCGCTGCCGCGGGTCGTCCGGCACAAGGTCTACGCCGCTGACTACGTGGCCAACGTGGCCAGCGGATCGGCCGGGCTGGAGACCTCCGCCGTGATCGAGGGCACCCCGGGCGGACCGGTGCTGATCGGCGCCAGCCGGGAGCGGGTCGGCTTCGACCGCACGCTCTCCCAGGAAGTGCTGCGCCGCCTGGCCGGCCAGGCGGCGGAACTCTTCCCGCTGCTCGCCGACGTCGCCGTGCTACGCGCCTACCGGGGCTTCCGCCCGTACCTGCCGGACCACCTGCCGGCCATCGGCGCGGACCCCCGGGTGCCCGGGCTCTACCACGCCTGCGGGCACGAGGGGGCCGGCATCGGGCTGGCCCCGGCGACCGGGCTGCTGATCAGCGAACAGCTCACCGGCAAGCAGCCGGAGCTGGACCTCGCGCCGTTCCGCGCGGACCGGTTCCCGGCGGTCTGAGACCGACCCCGCGTGAGCTCGGGCCCCCGCGTGAGCTCGGGGCCCGGCATAGCTCGGGGCTCCGCATAGCTCGGGCCCGTAGGAGATTCCGTCCCGCATGAGATTCCGTCCTGGATTGGAGAAGCCGCCGATGCGCCGCCGCACCCCCGCCGGGCTGGTCGAGGCCGAGCCCGGGCCCGCCCACCACATCGAGTTCGACGGGCGGCCCGTCCCCGCGCTGCCCGGGCAGTCGATCGCCGCCGCGCTCTGGGCCGACGGCGTGCTCGCCTGGCGCACCACCCGGGTCGGCGGGAAGCCGCGCGGGGCGTTCTGCGGGATCGGCAGCTGCTTCGACTGCCTGGCCACCGTGGACGGCCGACCCAACCAGCGCACCTGCCTGCTCCCCGCCGAGCCCGGCACCACCGTCACCACCCAGGAGGGCCACGGCCGTGCCGACCTCGCCGTCTGACTCCTCGTCGTTCGACCCCTCGCCGTTCGACCCCCTGCCGTTCGACCTCGCGGTGGTCGGGGCCGGCCCGGCCGGGCTCGCCGCCGCCGTCACCGCCGCCGACCTCGGGCTGCGCTGCGTCCTGCTGGACGGCGGGCAGCACACCGGCGGGCAGTACTACCGCCACCCGGCGCCCGGCCTCGGCGCGGCCCGGCCGGACCGGCTGCACCACCACTGGTCCGCCTACACCGGCCTGGCCGACCGGCTCGCCGCCCACGAACGGGCCGGGCGGGCCGCCTTCCGGGCCGGGCACCAGGTCTGGGCGCTGGAGCGCTCCGGGGACGGCTTCGCGGCGCACGTCACCCGCGGGCCCGAGAGCAACGACCGGGCCACCGTCCGGTCCCGGTCGGTGCTGCTCGCCACCGGCGCGTACGAGCGGCAGCTGCCGTTCCCCGGCTGGACCCTGCCCGGGGTGGTCACCGCGGGCGGCGCGCAGGCGATGCTCAAGGCCGGGCTGGTGCTGCCCGGGCGACGGATCGTGGTCGCCGGGAGCGGGCCGCTGCTGCTCGCGGCGGCGTCCTCGCTGGTCACCGCCGGGGCCGAGGTGCCCGCGGTGGTCGAGGCCACCGCCTACCTCGGGTACGCGCGGCGGCCGGGCGTGCTGGCGGGCGTCCCCGGCAAGCTGGTCGAGGGCGCCGGGCACGGCGGCGCGCTGCTGCGGCACGGTGTCCGGCTGCGCCCGCGCAGCGCGGTGGTCGAGGCTCACGGGACGGACCGGGTCACCGGCGTCACGGTGGCCCGGCTGGACGCCGAGTGGCGGCCGGTGCCCGGCACCGAGCGGCGGATCGACTGCGACGCCCTAGCCGTCGGCCACGGCCTGCTGCCGCAGATCGACCTGGCCACCGAACTGGGCGCACGGACCCGTACCGGGCCGGACGGCGCGGTCGCACTGGCGGTCGACGCCCGGCTGCGTACCAGCGTGCCCGGCCTCTGGTCGGCGGGGGAGACCAACGGCGTCGGCGGCGCCGACCTCGCGCTCGCCGAGGGCGAGCTGGCCGCGTACGCGGTGGCCGGGGCGCTGCCGACGGCCGCGCTGCTGCGCCGCCGCTCGCGGCTGCGGGCCTTCGCCGAGCTGATGGCCGCCGCCCACCGGCCGGGCCCCGGCTGGACCGGGTGGCTGCGCCCGGACACCGACGTCTGCCGGTGCGAGGAGGTGCCGGTCGCGGCGATCCGGGAGGCCGTGGACGAGCTGGGCGCGGGCGATCCGCGCACCGTCAAGCTGCTCACCCGGGCCGGGATGGGCTGGTGCCAGGGGCGGATGTGCGGTCCGGCCGTGGCCTGCCTGGCCGGCTCGGGTGAGCCCGGACCGGACCGACGGCCGCTGGGCTGCCCGGTGCCGCTCTCGCAGTTGGCGGCGGGGCCCTCCCCGGAGTCGTAACGGGCCCGTTGTCGAACGTGACGGGCCGGGGACCTTGTCTCCGGCCTGTCCGCTCTTATAAAATGTCACACCTCACCAAGGAGTTCACCGTGTCCATCACCCCGCACGACACCACCCGTCCCTGGCGCGGCATCATGGTCGCCACCACGATCCCGCTGCGCCCGGACCACTCCGTCGACTACGACGCGTACGCCGAGCACGTCCGCTGGCTGATCGACTCCGGTTGCCAGGGCGTCGTCCCCAACGGCTCGCTGGGCGAGTACCAGACGCTCACCGCCGAGGAGCGCGCCCGGGTCGTCGAGGTGGCCGTCGAGGCGGCCGGCGACGGCTCGCGGGTCATGCCCGGTGTGGCCGCGTACGGCAGCGCCGAGTCCCGCCGCTGGGCCGAACAGGCCGCCGAGGCCGGCGCCGGCTCCGTCCTGCTGCTGCCGCCGAACGCCTACCGGGCCGACCACGCCTCGGTGCGCGCGCACTACGCCGAGGTCGCCAAGGCAGGCCTGCCGATCGTCGCGTACAACAACCCGATCGACACCAAGGTGGACCTCGTCCCCGCGCTGCTCGCCCAGCTGCACGGCGAGGGCTCGATCGTCGCGGTCAAGGAGTTCAGCGGGGACGTCCGCCGGGCGTACGAGATCGCCGAGCTGGCCCCCGGGCTGGACCTGCTGATCGGCGCCGACGACGTGCTGCTGGAGCTGGCGCTGGCCGGCGCGGTCGGCTGGATCGCCGGCTACCCGAACGCGCTGCCGGAGGCCTCCGTGGCGCTCTACGACGCCGCCGTCAAGCACGACCTGGAGACCGCGCTGCCGCTGTACAAGTCGCTGCACTCGCTGCTGCGCTGGGACTCCAAGACCGAGTTCGTCCAGGCGATCAAGCTCTCGATGGACCTCGCCGGGCGCCCCGGCGGTCCGGTCCGGGCCCCGCGCCAGCCGCTCACCCCGGAGGTCGAGGCGGCCGTGCGCGCGGCCACCGAGAAGGCGCTCGCCGAGGGCCTCGCCTGAGGCTGCCCTCGGTCCGGTGGCCTCGGACTGAGGTTGCCGCTCGGTCCGGTGACCCCGGACTTCCCGGCCGGCTGCGGGGGCAGCCGGCCAGGCCCCCATCAACCACCAGAACCTGTACGGGAGTTGTGACCCATGCGCAGCCGTCACGTGTTCCACGCCGTCGACTCGCACACCGAGGGCATGCCGACCCGGGTGATCACCGGCGGCTTCGGCGTCATCCCGGGCGCCACCATGGCCGAGCGCCGGGTGCACTTCCAGCAGCACCTGGACCGCTTCCGCACCCTGCTGATGTACGAGCCGCGCGGCCACGCGGCGATGAGCGGCGCCATCCTCCAGCCGCCCACCCGGCCGGACGCCGACTTCGGCGTGCTCTACATCGAGGTCTCCGGGCTGCTGCCGATGTGCGGGCACGGCACCATCGGGGTCGCCACCGTGCTGGTCGAGACCGGGATGGTGCCGGTCGTCGAGCCGGTCACCACCGTACGGCTGGACACCCCGGCCGGGCTGGTGATCGCCGAGGTGCACGTCGAGGACGGCGCCGCCAAGGCGGTGACCATCCGCAACGTGCCCTCCTACTCGGTCGCGCTGGACCGCAAGATCGAGGTGCCCGGCTACGGCACCGTGACCTACGACCTCGCGTACGGCGGCAACTTCTACGCCATCCTGCCGCTCGCCGAGTTCGGGCTGCCCTTCGAGCGCGAGCGCAAGCAGGAGATCCTGGACGCGGGCCTCGCGATGATGGACGCGATCAACGCCGGCCCCGACCGGCCGGTCCACCCGGAGGACCCGTCCATCCACAGCTGCCACCACGTCCAGCTGCTCGCCCCCGGCTCCACCGCCGAGCACTCCCGGCACGCCATGGCCATCCACCCCGGCTGGTTCGACCGCTCGCCCTGCGGCACCGGCACCTCGGCGCGGATGGCCCAGCTGCACGCGCGCGGGGAACTGCCGCTCGGGCAGGACTTCCGCAACGACTCCTTCATCGGCACGACCTTCGTCGGGCGGCTGGTCGAGGGCACCGAGGTGGCCGGGCGGCCCGCCGTGGTGCCCACCGTCACCGGGCGGGCCTGGGTCACCGGCACCGCCCAGTACTTCCTCGACCCGAGCGACCCTTTCCCGGCGGGGTTCCTGCTGTAAGCCCCGCCTGCTCCGACCCGGCGGGCTTCCCGCTCTGACCCCCCCCTGAAGGGCTGCTAGTCGTGACCATCACCTCGTACAACCCCGCCGACCCGGACGACCTCGTGGTCGCCGTCGAGGAACCCGGCGCCGAGGCCGTACGGGCCGCCGTCGGGCGGGCCCGGACGGCGCAGGCCGGCTGGCTCGCGGCCGGCGCGGGCGCCCGGTCGGCGGCACTCGGCCGGATCGCCGACGCGGTCGAGGCGCACGCGGAGGAACTCACCGCGCTGATCGTGCGCGAGGTCGGCAAGCCGCTCGCCGAGGCGCGCGGCGAGGTCGCCCGGACCGCCGCGATCTGGCGCTACTACGCGCAGGCGCCGTACGCGCCCTCCGGGGCGGTGCACGAGACCGCCGCCGGGCCCGGCCTGCTGCTCACCCGGCGCCGCCCGTACGGGGTGGCCGGGCTGATCGCGCCGTGGAACTTCCCGCTGGCGATCCCGAGTTGGAAGGCCGCTCCGGCGCTGGCGGTGGGCAATACGGTGGTCCTCAAGCCGGCCCCCGAGGCGACGGCGTGCGCGCTGCGGCTCGCCGAGCTGGCTCTCGCCGCCGGGCTGCCCGCCGAGGTGTTCACGGTGGTGCCCGGCGGGGCGGAGGAGGGCACGGCGCTGGTCGACGCGGCGGACGTGGTCTCCTTCACCGGCTCGACCGGGGTCGGCCGCGCCGTGGTGCGCGCCGCGACCGAGCGCGGGGTGCCGGTGCAGGCCGAACTCGGCGGACTGAACGCCGCGTTGGTGCTTCCCGACGCCGACATCGCCCAGGCCGCCGGCCACATCGCGGCTGCCATCGCCGGGTACGCCGGGCAGAAGTGCACCGCCACCAGCCGGGTGATCGCGGTCGGCGCCGCGTACGAGCCGCTGCGCGAGGCCCTCGTCAAGGCGCTGGCGGCGGTCGACGACTCGGTGTGCGGGCCGGTGGTCAACTCCGGCGCCCGGGACCGGCTCACCCGCGCCGTCGGCTCGGCCGTCGAAGCCGGGGCGAACGTGCTCACCGGCGGCGGGGTGCCCGAGCGGGCCGGCTGGTACGTCGAGCCCACCCTGCTCGCCGACGTGCCGGCCGAACACCCGCTGGCCCGCGAGGAGTTCTTCGGCCCGATCGCCGTGCTGCACGCCGCCGCCGACCTGGACGCGGCGATCGCGCTCGCCAACGACACCCCGCACAGCCTCTCCACCTCGGTGCACACCGGCAGCCTGGACGTGGCGCTGGCCGCCGCCGACCGGCTGGACGCGGGGATGATCCGGGTCAACGCCCCCTCCAGCGGCGTCGACTTCCACCTGCCCTTCGGCGGGGCCAAGGGCGCGAGCCACGGCGAACGCGAACAGGGCCAGGCCGCACTGGACTTCTACACCGTCAGCCGGACCGTCAGCGTGCTGCCCGGCGGAGGCGCCTGATGTACGTCCGCACCGTCGACTACCACACCGCCGGCGAGCCGTTCCGGATCGTGCTGGACGGCGCGCCCGTGATCCCCGGCGACACCGTCGCCGAACGGCGGGCCATCGCGCTCGGCGCCGGCGGCAGCGCCACCGCGCCCCGCCCCAGCGCGCTGGACGAGGTCCGGCAGCTGCTCACCCGCGAGCCGCGCGGCCACGCCGGGATGTACGGCGGATTCCTGGTGCCGCCGGACGACGACGAGGCGCACCTGGGCGTGCTGTTCTGGCACAAGGACGGCTACTCGACGGCCTGCGGGCACGGCACCATCGCGCTCGGCGCCTGGGCGGTCGACTCCGGACTGGTGGCCGCCCCCGAGGACGGCGTGGCGCGGGTGCGGATCGACGTGCCCTCCGGCCGGGTCACCGCGCTGGTGCACCGGGCCGGCGGGCGGACCACCGGCGTCACCTTCCGCAACGTGCCCACCCGGGTGAGCGCGCTGAAACTGCCGGTGGAGACCTCGCGCGGAACGGTGGAGGTCGCGGTCGCGCACTCCGGCGCCTGCTACGCCTCGGTGCCGGCCGCTTCGCTGGGGCTGGCCGTGGAACCCGCTCAGCTACCCGAACTCACCGCCTTGGGGTGGGAGATCAGGGCGGCGCTGGCCGGCGCGGAGGCCGTGGCGCACCCCACCGACCCCCGGCTGTCGGGGGTGTACGGGGTGATCCTGTACGACGAACTCCCGCCGGGCGAACTCCCCTCGCTGGAAGGGGTGTTGAACCAGCGGAACGTCACCGTCTTCGCGGACGGGCAGATCGACCGCTCGCCCTGCGGCTCCGGCACCTCCGCCCGGCTCGCGGTGCTCGCCGCCGAGGGACGGCTGGCGCCGGGGGAGCCGCTGCGGCACGAGTCCGTCATCGGCACGGTGTTCACCGGCCGGGTGCTCCCGGGCGGTGACCCGCTGGGCGAGGGCGTCGTCACCGAGGTCGGCGGGACGGCCTGCCGCACCGGCGAGCACGGCTTCGTCCTGGAGCCGGGCGACGAACTGGGGACGGGGTTCCTCCTGTGAGTCCAACTGCAAGTCCCGGTAGGGCGGTTGTGCCGCTCCAGTACGCCGTACCGGGCACCGGCGGAGTCGGGCCCGCCGGGGCGGTGGGGGCGATCGAGCGGGTGCTGCTGGACGGGTTCGACCCGGAGGCCGCACCCGCCCGGTCCGCCGTACCGGTGCCGGCCGGCGAGTTGCTGCTGATGCCGGCCGCCGCCGG
Source organism: Kitasatospora sp. NPDC033851 (assembly GCF_055576085.1). Taxonomy (NCBI): domain Bacteria; kingdom Bacillati; phylum Actinomycetota; class Actinomycetes; order Kitasatosporales; family Streptomycetaceae; genus Kitasatospora; species Kitasatospora sp. NPDC033851. Next base: position 55,886 of record NZ_JBVIRL010000004.1, read on the forward strand.
ACCGTACGCGGGCGTGAAGATCGCCGGGGTCGCCCCCGCCAACCCGGAACGGGGGCTGCCCCGCATCACCGGCAGCTACCTGCTGCTGGACGGGCCCACCCTGCAACCGCTCGCGCTGCTGGACGGCGCCGCGCTCACCGCACTGCGCACGCCGGCCGTCACCGCCGCCGCGCTGCGACGGCTGGCGGTGCCGGAGGCCGAACACCTCGTGCTGTTCGGCTCCGGGCCGCAGGCGTACGGGCATCTGGACGCGCTGCTGGCCGTCCGGCCGCTGACCCGGCTCACGGTGGTCGCACGCCGGGCCGAGGGGGCCGCGGCGCTGGTCGCGTACGGGCAGCGGCTCGGGCTGACGGCCGCCGTCGGCGGGCCGGAGGCGGTCGCGGAGGCGGACCTGGTGGTCTGCTGCACCACCGCGCGCACGCCGCTGTTCGACGGCGCGCTGGTGCCCGCGCACGCGGCGGTGGCGGCCGTCGGCTCGCACGAGCCGGACGCGCGGGAGGTCGACGAGGCGCTCGTCGGACGCGCCGAGCTGTACGTGGAAGCCCGGTCGGTCGCGGCCCGGGAAGCCGGGGACCTGCTGATGGCGGGCGTGGCCGGGCGGCAGGTGTGGAACCTCGCCGAACTGGTGCGCGGCGACGCGCTGGTGCCGACCGGGCGGCCGCGGTTCTTCAAGAGCGTCGGGATGGCGTGGGAGGACCTCGCGGTCGCGGCGGAGGTGTACCGGGCGGGTGGCGGCCAGGCGTCGTAGCGGGTCGGTCGAGGCGGCCCGGCCGCAGCTGGTCGGCCGCTGCGGCCCGGTCGTGGCGGTCCGGTTGTTCGGACGGCCGTCGTACGGCGCTGCCTCGATCGGCAAGTCCGTTGCTCCTGACGCTGGTCGGGAGTTGTGAAGCTGAAGTCGGCCCGGCGGGAAGGGATCCCCCGCCGGGCCGACTTCTTCGCGTTTCAGCCCTGGTCGCGGGTGTAGGTGGCGAGCAGGCGGGCCAGGTGCTTGCCGGTGACCAGCAGGGGCTCCTCGCTGCGGGCGACCTGCGCGGCGAGCTCGGCGCCCTCGAGGATGTTGATCACCGTGCCGGCCAGTTCGCGGGCGTCCTGCGCGTCGATGCCGGCGGCGCGCAGCCGTTCCTCCACGATGGCCCGCCAGTTGGCGAAGGCCTCGGTCACGGCCTGCTCGATCACCGGTACCCGGCCGACCGTCTCCAGGGCGGTGGTGGTGATCGGGCAGCCGTCCTGCCAGTCGGAGGCACGCAGTTCGGTGGCCAGCATCCGGGTACAGGCGGTCATCGCCTCGCCGAGGTCCGCCGAGGAGTCCAGTCCGGCGCGCAGCAGGACGGCGAACTCCTTGTCCCCGTGCCGGATCGCCTCGGCGGCCAACTCCTGCTTGCCGCCCGGGAAGAAGTGGTAGACGGAGCCGAGGGTGGCCTCGGCCTCGCGGGAGATCTGCTTGATCCCGGTGCCCTCGTACCCCTGGCGCTGCAGCAGCCGGGAGGTGGCCCGGACGATCCGCTCGCGGGTGCCGACGGTGGTGGTCTTCTCGGGCGTCTCGGACGTCTTCACGGCGTGATCCTAGCCGAAATATGAATAGAGCGTTCGTTCCAGAGCTGTGTTAGCGTCAGCTCCGTCGCTCTGGATAGAGCGTTCGTTCCAACGGAGGGGTAGACGTATGTCCGTCGAGCAGCAGCCGGAGCAGCAGCCGGAGCGATCGGTGACGGTGATCGGGCTCGGCCCGATGGGGCAGGCCATGGCCGGGGCGTTCCTGGACGCCGGGTACGCCGTCACCGTGTGGAACCGTACGGCCGCGCGGGCCGATGAACCGGTCGCCAGGGGTGCGGAGTTGGCGTCGAGTGCGGAAGCGGCGGTGGCGGCGAACGAGCTGGTGGTCCTCAGCCTCACCGACTACGACGCGGTGTTCACCGTGCTGGAGTCGCTGGACCCGGCCGTGCTCAAGGGCAAGGCCGTCGTCAACCTCAGCTCCGACACCCCCGAGCGGGCCCGCGAGGCCGCCCGCCGGCTCGCCGAGCACGGGGCCGGACACCTGACCGGCGGGGTGCAGACGCCGCCGTCCGGCATCGGCAGCCCCGAGTCGTCCACCTTCTACAGCGGCCCGGTCGAGCTGTTCCAGCGGCACCGGGCCGCCCTGGAGGTCCTCACCGGGGCCGACTACCGGGGCGACGACCCCGGGCTGGCACAGTTGTACTACCAGATCCAGATGGACCTGTTCTGGACCTCCATGGTCGGCTACCTGCATGCCACGGCGATCGCCGAAGCCAACGGCATCTCGGCCGAGGAGTTCCTGCCGTACCTGAGCTCGACGGCCGCCTCGCTCCCCGGCTTCCAGGCGTTCTACGCGCCGCGGATCACCGCCGGGGACCACCGCGGGGACGTCGACCGGATGGCGATGGCGCTCGCCAGCATCGAGCACGTCCGGCACACCGCGGAGGCCTCCGGAGTGGACGGCGCACTGCCGGCGCTGCTGGCGGAGGCGTTCCGGCGCGGCGTCGAGAGCGGCAACGGCGCGGCGAGCCTGACCGCGCTGGTCGGGCAGTTCCGCCGGGCGTAGCCCGGTCCCGTACGGCAGATCGTGTGCCGTCGGCCGTTGTCACGGTCGGCGGCCGCTGCCACCATGGGTTTCGGCGGCTGACGGGTTGTTTGAATCGCGGACTGTTGCGTACTCAACGTAACGTGACATTGTACACTGGTGTTCTGCACCCACCCGGAGGAACACCATGGCCGACCTCAAACCCCGCACCCTGATCTCCGTCCAGGAGCGGCTTCGCGACCAGGTCGCCCACGCACTCCGGGCGGCTCTGATCTCCGGCGAACTGCGCCCCGGCGTCGTCTACTCCGCGCCCGCCCTCGCCGCCGACTTCGGCGTCTCCGCCACCCCCGTCCGCGAGGCCATGCTCGACCTCGCCCGCGAGGGTCTCGTCGAGGCCGTCCGCAACAAGGGCTTCCGGGTCACCGAACTCACCGAACGCGACCTGGACGACTACACCGAGATCCGCGCCCTGATCGAGGTCCCGACCGTCGGCCGGGTCACGCAGACGGCGACGAAGGAGCAGCTGGAGCGGCTGCGCCCGCAGGCGGAGGCGATCGTCGCGGCCGCACGCAAGCACGACCTGATCGGCTACCTGGAGGCCGACCGGCAGTTCCACCTCGACCTGCTGGGGCTCGCGGGCAACGCGCGGCTGGTCGACGTCGTCGGCGACCTGCGCAAGCGCTCGCGCCTGTACGGGCTCAACCGGCTCGACGAGCGCGGCGAGCTGGTCTCCTCGGCGGAGGAGCACCTGGAACTGCTCGACCTGATGATCGCGGGCGACGTGGCGGCGGCGGAGGCCTGCATGACCCGCCACCTCAGCCACGTCCGCTCCCTGTGGGCCGGCCAGGACGAGGCGGCGGAGCCGGAGCGGCCGGCGCTGCGCCTGCGGGCCCGGTAGGGGCTAAACCGCCCGTTCGGGTGAAGACTGAGGATCGGGCGTCGGGGGGCGCCCGGGCTCTACGATGATGCTCTCGACATCGGCAGCCAGGAGGAATTCCATGTCCGCCGCAGCAGTGGAAGAGCCGTTCGAGCAGCAGACGCTGCTCGAAACCGCCGAGCTGATCTCCAAGCAGTTCGTGGGGCACCGGGTCGAGATCCTCGGAGGACAGATCACAGTGACGCCGCCTCCCGACGGGCCGCACGGGGAAACGCTCACGGACCTCATGATCCCGTTGTGGGCTGCAGGGCTTCACGGTGACACATCTCGAGTGGTCCAGGGGATGGGTATGTGGCTGCCAGGAGGCCCGTCCGATTACGCGATTCCCGACCTGTCTCTTGTCGATGCCGACTATCGGGACCATCTGATCGAGCATAATTGCTATGATCCGGCGGTCTTTCGGTTGGTCGTAGAGGTCACGTCCTCCAACCATCTATCTGATGTCAAGATCAAGCCGGGAATCTATGCCGAAGCGGGAGTGCCCGTTTACGTCATCGTCGACCGTAAGAACCTGAAGGTCATGGTTCTTACCGAGCCACGAGATGGCGAGTACCGGGTGCATGCCGTCCACCACCCGGGCCAGTCGTTCACGTTGCCGGAGTCGATCGGCGCGTCGGTGACGCTGTCGGTGGACGACGTGCTGACTGCCAAGAAGTAGTGCCGTACTCCGTGCTCGGTATGGCCGAGGCTCTCGTCGAGCGGTTCCCCGAGCACCGGGTGGAGGTGCTGGGTGGTGAGGTGTCGGTCGACCCGTTGCCGGACGGGCGGCATGCCCGGGCAGTCGTTCACCCTGCCCGGGACGTCGGTGGCACTGAACGTGGACGAGCTCTTCTCCTAACCCACCGCCGTCGGCAGGGTCAGCCTCCCGTCGTGGACTTCGGCGATCTGGTCGACGGCCGTGAGGTGGGTGCGGTCGTGGGTGACCAGGACGGTGGCGGTGGCCCTTCGGTGGGTGAGTTCCGTGATCAAGTCCAGGACGGCGGCGCCGCGTTCGTGGTCGAGGGCACTGGTGGGTTCGTCCACCAGCAGGACCGTGGGGTCGTTCATCAGGGCGCGGGCGATGTTGACGCGCTGGCGCTGGCCGCCGGAGAGCTGGTGCGGGCGGCGGGCGGCCTGGTCGCGCAGGCCGACGGCGTCCAGCAGGTCCAGGGCGCGGGGGAGGGCTTCGCGCGGCGGGCGGCCGTCGAGGTGGGCCATCACCTGGAGTTGTTCGGTGGCGGTGAGCGAGGGAAGCAGGTTGGCCTGCTGGAAGACGACGCCGATCCTGGTGCGGCGCAGCGCGGTGAGGTCGGCCCGGCTGAGGCCCGTGGTGTCGGTGCCGTCGATGACGACCTGCCCGGAGTCCGGGGTGATCAGGGTGGCGGCCACCGCCAGCAGGCTGGACTTGCCGGAGCCGGACGGGCCGACGACGGCGGTGATGGTGCCCTTGGGGACGGTCAGCGAGACGTCGTCGAGGGCGGTGAGCCGGCCGTCGCCGTCCGGGTAGGTGAGGGTGATGCGGTCGAGCAGGAGACTCATCGGGCGCTCCCCAGGGCGGTCAGCGGGTCGACGGAGGTGATCCGGCGGATGGACAGGGCCGCGCCGACCGCGCCGAGGGCGATCATGACGGTGGCGGGCAGCAGGACGGTCGGGGCGTCCAGGACGAAGGGGACGGCGGAGCCGACCAGCGCCCCCAGGCCCGCCGCGATCGCCGTGCCCAGCAGGGTGCCGAGCACGAGCAGCAGGACGGCCTGGCCCAGCGCGTCGCGCAGCAGGTAGCGGGTGGAGGCGCCGAGGGCCTTGAGGACGGCGATGTCGCCGCTGCGCTGGATCGTCCAGACGGTGAAGAACGCGCCGATCACCAGCGCCGAGATGGCGAACAGGAAGCCGCGCATCAGCTGGAGGGAGCCGTTCTCCGAGGTGTAGGAGCCGATCGCGGCGAGGGCGTCGTCGCGGGTGCGGGTCACGGTGCCCTGGTGGGTGTCGGCGGCGGCGAGGTCGGCGCCCTTCGCGGTGGTGAGCGCGATGACGGTGGCGTGGCCGGTGCCGCCGGGGGCGAACCGCTGCCAGTCGGTGAGGCTGGTCCAGATCACCGGGGTGTGGCTGTACGCGGCGTCGCCGTCGACGGCCGCGACCCGCAGCGGGTGCCCGGCCAGGGTGAAGTCGGCGCCGGTGGTGAGGCCGCCCAGGTTCTCGGCGGCGGTCTTCGACAGCACCGCCCGGCCGGGGGCGATCAGGGTGCCCTGTGGGGCGAGCCCGGAGCCGTCCGGGACGCCGAAGGCGGAGAGCGCGGCGGTGCGGGTGCCGGCGGCGGCCTTGGTGGTGGTGATGCCGATGGGCTGGGCGGAGGTGACGCCCGGCTCGCGGGACCAGGCCTGCCACTGCTCGGGGGTGACCTGGGAGTCGGTGAAGGACAGCTGCTGTCCGTCGGCTGACTTGGAGAACACCAGGTGATCGGCGGGCAGGCCGGTGATCGCGGAGATGTTCTGGCGGCCGAGGCCGGCGGTCAGACCGGACAGCAGGCCGACCAGGACGGTGATCAGGACGATGACGGTCCCCATCAGGGCGAACCGCCCCTTGGCGAACCTCAGGTCCCTCCAGGCGACGAACACGGTGGGCCTTCCTCTGCGCAGGTGTTTTCCGACGTTCCCACCGTCGTGGACGGCACGGCCCCGCGGCATCGCGCCGGGGATTGCATCCTGGGCATCAAAGGGCAGAAGCGGAGTTCAACCTTTTGATTGATGCCGAGCCCCGCGAACGGAACTTAGGCTGGACGGATGGCGACCGAACGATCCAGAACCACCCCCGTCGCCCGCGTCCTCCAGGTCTGCCTGCACCTGCTCGTAGCGGGCCTCCTCGCGCTCGCCGTCGCCCGGTCCGCCTTCACCGGCCACGGCGCCGACCACGGCGGCGACCCGGCCGCCGTCGCCGCCGCGGCCACCGCGATGGGCGCCGTCTACGCCGTCGGACCGCAGCTGGCCGCCGTCCGCCGCTCGCGCCGGGCGGCCGCGCTCTGGCTGGCACTGCTCGGCGTCACCTGGGCGGGCGTGCTGGTCGCCACCCAGGACGGGGTCTGGCTGGCGTTCCCGCTGTACTTCCTGGAACTGCACCTGCTCGGGCGGCAAGGCGGGCCCGTGGCCGTCGGGCTGACCGCCGTCGCGGCGATCGTCGCATGGTCCTGGCACCAGCACAGCTTCAGCCTCGCCGCCGCCATCGGGCCCGCCCTCGGCGCGGCCGTCGCCACCGCCACCGTGCTCGGCTACCAGGCGCTCTACCAAGAGAGCGAAGAACGGCGCCGGCTGATCGACGAACTCACCGCCGCCCGCGCCGACCTCGCCGCCGCCCACCACACCGCCGGCGTGCTGGCCGAACGCGAACGCCTCGCCCGCGAGATCCACGACACCCTCGCGCAGAGCCTCAGCTCCATCCAACTGCTGCTGCGGGCCGCCCAACGGGCCCTGCCCGAGCGCACCGAAGCCGCCGCCGGATACGTCGAGCAGGCGCGGCAGGCCGCTCAGGACAACCTGGACGAGGCCCGGCGCTTCGTCCGCGCGCTCACCCCGCCCGCACTGGACAGCGACCCGCTGCCGGTCGCGCTGGAACGGCTGTGCGCGACGACGACGGCGCACGGTGCGCTGCCCGTCCACCTGCACGTCTCCGGCGACCCGGTCCGGCTGCCGGCCGCGCAGGAGGTCGCGCTGCTGCGGATCGCACAGTCGGCGCTCGGCAACACCGTCCGGCACGCGAAGGCCTCGCGGGCCGAAGTGACACTCAGCTACATGGAGGGCGAGGTGGCGCTCGACGTGTTCGACGACGGGGCCGGATTCGACCCGGCGGCGGTCGCGGGCCGCACCGGCGCGGACGGCGGATTCGGGCTGCCCTCGATGCGGGCCCGGGCGCGGACGCTCGGCGGCACCTTCACGGTGGAGTCGGCGCCCGGAGAGGGGACGGCGGTGGCCGTGCAACTGCCTGTCGGGCCGGTCGTTCCCGGAGCGGAGGAGGCGACGTGATCCGGCTGCTGATCGCCGACGACCACCCCGTCGTGCGCGCCGGGCTACGGGCGGTACTGGAGAGCGAACCGGACTTCGCGATCGTCGCGGAGGCGGCGACCGCCGAACGGGCCGTCGAACTCGCCGCGAAAGCCGGCGTCGACGTGGTGCTGATGGACCTGCAGTTCGGGCCCGGCTCGGCGATGAACGGCGCACAGGCCACCGCGGCGATCACCGCCCGCGCGGGCGCGCCACGCGTCCTGGTCGTCACCACGTACGACACCGACGCCGACACCCTGCCCGCCCTGGAAGCGGGCGCCACCGGGTACCTGCTGAAGGACGCGCCGCCCGAGGAACTGGCCCAGGCCGTACGGGCGGCCGCCGCCGGACGCTCCGCACTGGCGCCCAGCGTCGCGGACCGGCTGCTGGAACGGATGCGGACACCCGCGGCGGCGCTCAGCGCGCGGGAGACCGAAGTGCTGGGGCTGGTCGCCGACGGGCTGACCAACCAGCAGATCAGCCAGCGGCTGCACCTGAGCCAGGCCACGGTGAAGTCGCACCTGGTGCACATCTACACCAAGTTGGGGGTCGACTCGCGCACGGCGGCGGTGCGGGAGGCGCGGGGGCGCGGGCTGATCCGATAGGGACCGCGGCGGCCGGTCCGCCGAGCGTAGGGTGGGAAACGGTCCGTGCCCGCAGCAGTGTGAGGAGCCCCGATGGCCGTGCGTCTCGACGAGCTTGCCGTACCGGTGATCGCCGCGCCGATGGCGGGCGGGGCCTCCACCCCGGAGCTGGTGGCCGCGGTGAACCGGGCCGGCGGGCTCGGGTTCCTCGCCGCGGGGTACAAGAGCGCCGCGGCGATGTGCGAACAGATCGCGCTGGTACGCAAGTCGAGCGACCGGCCGTACGGGGTGAACCTCTTCGTCCCGGCACCGCCCGGGGATCCGGCGGCCGTCGCCGCCTACCGCGAGCGGCTGCGGCCCGAAGCCGAGCGGTGGGGGGTGGCACTGCCGGAGGAGATCGGGCCGGACCGGGACGACTGGGAGGCCAAGCTCGCCGCGCTGCTCGCCGACCCGGTGCCGGTGGTCTCGTACACCTTCGGGCTGCCGACGGCGGAGGAGGCCGCCGCACTGCGGGCCGCCGGGACGCTGCAGGTCGGCACCGTCACCACGCCGGAGGAGGCGCGGGCGGCGGAGGCGGCCGGCATGGACGCGCTGTGCGTGCAGGGCCCGGAAGCGGGCGGGCACCGGGGCACCCACCGGATCGCGGACGTGCCGGGGGAGACGCCGCTGCTCGAACTGCTGCCCGCCGTAGGGGAGGTGACGGCGCTGCCGCTGATCGCCGCCGGCGGGCTCGGCGACGGCGCGGCGATCGCGGCGGCACTGCGGGCCGGGGCGGTCGCGGTGCAGCTGGGGACGGCCCTGCTGCGCTCCGACGAGTCCGGTGCCTCGGCCGCGCACCGGGCGGCGCTCACCGAACTCCCGGAGACGACCGTCACCCGCGCCTTCACCGGCCGTCCCGCCCGCGGCCTGCGCAACGCCTTCATCGACCGCCACGGCCGGTACGCCCCGCCCGCCTACCCCGAGGTCCACCACCTCACCGCCCCGCTCCGCACCGCCGCCACCCGCCGCGCCGACACCACGGCCATGCACCTCTGGGCCGGCACGGCCCACCACCTGGCCCGCTCCGGCCCGGCGGAGCAGATCGTGGCGCAGCTGTGGCAGGGCGCGCAGGGGTAGCGCGCCCAGCGCGCGCCGGACGGGGCGTGTTGTCCCTCGCCGGGGTGGATTAGGAGGGAAAGTACGCGGTAGCGCATAAGGCACAACTCAATGTGGCCGCATGTGGGAGATCACGCCCGTACGACGAGTCGATTCCTCTGGCGGAGAAGCGTTACGCGGGCTACGTCGAGGAGCAACGGAACGGAGCGCGCCGATGAAGGGGCGTAGTTGGACCGAGGTGCGAGCCGAGGTCATGAAGCGGTTTCCCGAGCTGGCGACGCCGGAGGCGGAGGCGAGGCGGGTGCAGGTTCGCCAGGAGATGCTCGCTCAGGTTCGGGGGTATGAGCTTGCGGAGATGCGGCGCAAGGCCGGACTCACGCAGAAGCACGTGGCTGAACTGCTCGGGGTGAGCCAGGCGCGGGTGTCGCAGATCGAGCACGGGCAGGTGGACAGCCTGGACAATCTGCGGGCGTATGCCGCTGCCATCGGTGGCGAGGTGGAGGTCACCGTTCGGCAGGGGGAGCGGACGATCAAGGTGGCTTGATCGTCCGCCCTGGCCGTAGGTGGTCAGCTCAGGAGGGCCGCCATCCATGACTCGATGTCCTTGACCGTCCTCGGGAGGGCGTTCGACATCAGGTGGGCGCCGTCCGGGGTGATCACCAGGTCGTCCTCGATGCGGATGCCGAGGCCGCGGAGTTCGAGGGGGAGGGTTTCGTCGTCGGGTTGGAGGTAGAGGCCGGGTTCGACGGTGAGGACCATGCCCTCTTCGAGGGTGCCGTCGAGGTAGCGGTCGGCGCGGGACTTGGCGCAGTCGTGGTAGTCGAGGCCGAGCATGTGGCCGCTGCCGCAGAGGGTGTAGCGGCGGTAGAGGCCGTTGTCCTCGGCGAGGGCCTGGTCGGCGGGGATGCGCAGGATGCCCCAGTCGGCGAGGCCTTCGGCGATGACGCGCATGGCGGCGCGGTGGAAGTCGCGGAAGCGGGCGCCGGGGCGTAGGGCGGCGATGCCGGCGCTCTGGGCGGCGAGGACGAGTTCGTAGGCCTGGCGTTGGGCGGGGGTGAAGGTGCCGCTGAGCGGGAGGGTGCGGGTGATGTCGGCGGCGTAGAGGGTGTCGGTTTCGACGCCGGCGTCCAGCAGGAGCAGGGCGTTCGGGTCGAGGGCGCCGTCGTTGCGGATCCAGTGCAGGACGCAGGCGTGGGCGCCGGAGGCGGCGATGGTGGTGTAGGCGGTGCCGTTGCCTTCGGCGCGGGCGCGCAGGTCGAAGACGCCTTCGATCCAGCGTTCGCCGCGGTGGTGGCGCAGCGCGGTGGGCAGGGCGCGGACGACGTCTTCGAAGCCGGTGACGGTGTGGTCGACGGCGAGTTGCAGCTGCCCGATTTCCCACTCGTCCTTGACCAGGCGCAACTCGGAGAGGACAGCGGCGAGTTCGCCGTCCTCGTGGGAGGCGGTGCGCCGCCCGGTGGTCTCGTCGACCAGGGCGTCGGTGCCCGCCAGGACCCGGGTGGGCGGCTGGGGGCCGGAGAGCAGTTTGCCGAGGTCGTCGAGGTGTTCGGTGCGTATCCCGGTGAGCCGGGCGGCTTCGGCGAGGTCGGGTCGGGGGCCGACCCAGAACTCGCCGTAGCGGCGGTCGCGGTAGAACTCGCCGCCGTCGCGCGGGGAGCGGGGGCGCAGGTAGAGGATCGGCTCGTGGCCTTCGGGGCCGGCGGGTTCGAGGACGAGGACGTGGTCGGCCTGGTCCTCGCCGGTGAGTCCGGTGAGCCAGACGTACGCGCTGTGCGGGCGGAAGCGGTGGTCGAGGTCGTTGCAGCGCACCTTGAGCCGGCCGGCCGGGATGATGAGCCGTTCGCCGGGGAAGGCGGCACAGAGGCGGGCGCGGCGGCCGGGGAAGCGGTCGTGGCCGGGGACGCGGCGGTCGGTGGGGAGCGGGGTGGGGGCCCAGCGGGTGCCCATGAAGGCGGCGAGGGCGGGGGAGACCGGGAGGTCGTGGCTCCCGGTGTTGAGGCCGGTCCGGGGGAGGGTCACCGGTGAACTCCTTGGCTGGACTGGGGAGATGTGCGGCAGGGGGCGCGCACGGACACAGCTCGGTAACGGGTGGCGTCACCTCTTGTGCAGTGCAATTTCACATTACTATGTTACGGGTCACACAGCGGAGCGGCCGGATCAGGCCCCCCACAGCGGAGTTGCAACATGACCAGGCGCACCCACGCCGCCCTCGCGGCGGCCCTCGCGGCGACCCTCACCCTCGGCCTCGGGGCCTGCAAGAACGACAAGAGCGACAGTGGCGGTGACGCGGCCGGGCCTTCGAACAGTCAGGGCCCGGGCGCGGCGTCCGGTTCGATCGTCGGCGGCACCCCGGCCAAGGGGGGCACCCTCACCGTCCTCACCAACCAGGACTTCGCCCACCTCGATCCGGCCCGCAACTGGGTGGTGCCGCACATGGACTTCGGCACCCGGCTGATCTACCGCACGCTGACCACCTTCAAGTCCGAGCCGGGCGCCGCGGGCAGCGAGATCGTCCCGGACCTCGCCACCGACCTGGGCAAGTCCGCCGAGGGCGGCAAGGTGTGGACCTTCACCCTGAAGGAGGGCCTCAAGTACGAGGACGGCAGCCCGATCAAGTCCGCCGACATCAAGTACAACGTCGAGCGCTCCTTCTCGCCGGACCTCACCGGCGGCCCCGACTACGCGATCCAGTACCTGGCGGGCGGCGAGAACTACAAGGGCCCGCTGAACGGCGAGCACCTGGCGAGCATCGAGACGCCGGACGACAGGACGATCGTCTTCCACCTGAAGCGCCCGGTCGCCGAGTTCTCGGACACCGTCACCCTGCCGACCTTCTCCCCGGTGCCGCAGTCCCAGGAGAAGGGCACCCAGTACGACTCGCGGCCGTTCTCCTCAGGCCCGTACAAGATCGAGACCTACGACCGCGGCAAGCAGCTGGTCCTGGTCCGCAACACCAACTGGGAGCAGGGCACCGACACCGTCCGCAAGGCGTACCCGGACAAGATCGTGGTCACGCAGGGCATCAAGGGCGGCCAGGCCGACGACCGGATCATCGCCAGCGAGGGCGCCGACGCCAACGCCATCGACATGCCCTGGATGCAGCACGAGAGCGTCGCCAAGGTGCTGCCCAAGGTGGACGTCAAGTCCCGCATGGTGGCGGAGCAGACCGGCTGCACCGACATGCTGTACATGAACACCGCCAAGGCCCCCTTCGACGACCCGAAGGTGCGCGAGGCGATGATGTGGGCGGTCGACCGCGAGGCGCAGGTGACGGCGTTCGGCGGCCCGGCGGTGACCGACGTGGCGACCTCCTACCTGCCGCCGTCGCTGACCGGCGGAGTCAAGGCCGACCCGCTGAAGGTCCCGGTGGCCGGTGACCCGGAGAAGGCCAAGGACCTGCTGAAGGCGGCGGGCAAGACCGACCTCAAGGTCGCGATCACCGTCTCGCTCGGCGACAAGACCCGGGCCGAGGCGATCCAGCAGTCGCTGGCCAAGGTCGGCGTCCAGGTCACCGTCAACACCGTGGACCCGTCCGCCTTCGCCGACACCATCGGCGACCTCAAGAACGCCCCCGAGCTGACCATCAACGGCTGGTGTCCCGACTACCCGTCCGCCGCGACCTTCTTCCCGTTCCTGTTCGACGGACGGACCCTCAAGGAGAAGGGCAACCAGGGCAACTACAGCCAGTTCAAGGACCAGGCCACGATGGACCGGATGGACCAGATCGCGGCCATGACGGACGTCAGCGAGGCCAACAAGGCCTGGCAGCAGCTGGACCAGGACCTGATGGCTAAGGCCCCGGCCGTCCCGCTGATGTGGCAGCGCCGCCCCCTGCTGGTGGGCACCAACGTGGCCGGCGCGTTCGGCAACTCCGGCTACGCCGGCATGATCGACCTCGCCGTGGTCGGCCTCAAGGACCCCGCCAAGGGCAAGGGCTGAGGGGCCGGCGCCGATGAGTACCACCACCCCTTCGGGAGCCGAAGGCCGCGCGGGTGTCGACGGTGACGAGCGACAGGCGAGCGCAGCCAGTGCCGGAGCGCGGAGCGTCGACGCCGGATCAGGAGCGGCCGGAGCCGAGCGAAGTGTTGCAGAGCCCGCCGCCGTGGCCGGTGCCACGGCGGCGGGCTCCGCGAAGACCGCCGGGCGCGGGCCCTGGCGGCTGGTCTGGGACCAGCTGTGGGCCAAGGGCTCGGCCCGGTTCGGGCTGATCACGGTCGGCGTGCTGATCCTGGCCGCCGCGCTGGCCGGTCCGCTGAGCTCGCTCGGCGGCTGGACCCCCGAGGAGTTCGACAAGCGCGCCATCGACCCGTACCTGGGCGGCCTGCCCCGGGGCGACTTCGGCGGCATCAGCAGCCGGCACTGGCTGGGCGTCGAGCCGATCACCGGGCGCGACCTGTTCGCCCGGGTGCTGCACGGCGGGCAGGTGTCCCTGCTGATCGCCTTCACCGCGACCGCCGTCGTCGTGATCGCCGGGACCCTGGCCGGCATCGCGGCCGGCTACTTCGGCGGCCGCACCGACACGCTGCTGTCCCGGCTGATGGACCTCACGATGTCCTTCCCCTCGCTGATCTTCATGATCGCGATGATGTCGGTGGCCAAGGACGTCAACCGGATCCTGCTGATCACCCTGGTGATCGGGCTGTTCACCTGGCCCGGCATCGCCCGCGTGGTCCGCGGCCAGACCCTGTCGCTCAAGCACCGCGAGTACGTCGAGGCCGCCAAGGTCGGCGGCGCCCGGTCCTGGCGGATCCTCACCCGGGAGATCCTGCCCAACGTCTCCGGCCCGATCATCGCCTACACCACGCTGCTCATCCCCGGCATGATCGCCACCGAGGCCGCGCTCAGCTACCTCGGCGTGGGCGTCCGCCCGCCGACCCCGTCCTGGGGCCAGATGATCGCCGAGAGCATCGTCCACTACGAGACCGACCCGACCTACTTCCTGATCCCGACCGCCTTCCTGTTCCTCGCCGTGCTCGCCTTCACCCTCCTCGGGGACACGCTGCGCGACATCCTCGACCCCCGGGGAGGCCGGTCGTGATCCTCTACCTCGGCCGCCGACTGCTCGGCGTGGTGGGCATCCTGCTCGCCATCTGCGCCATCACCTTCACCATCTTCTACCTGCTGCCCAACGACCCGGCCGCGGCGGCCTGCGGCAAGACCTGCAGCCCCGAGCGGCTCGCCGACGTCAAGGCGGCGATGGGCCTGGACAAGCCGATCTGGGACCAGTTCCTCGCCTACCTCGGCGGCATCTTCGCCGGCCGCGACTACGGCTCCGGGCCCAGCACCGTGCACTGCGGCTTCCCGTGCCTCGGCTACTCCTACGAGTACGGGCTGCCGGTGTGGGACCTGCTGACCGACCGGCTGCCGGTCTCCATCTCGCTGGCCCTCGGCGCGGCCGTGCTCTGGCTGGTCCTCGGCCTCGGCGCGGGCATCACCTCGGCGCTGCACAAGGGCAGGCCGCTCGACCGGACACTGATGGTGTTCTCGGTCGGCACCGCCTCGCTGCCGGTCTACTTCACCTCGATCATGCTGATCTGGGGCGTCGTCAGGACGGCCGGGCTGCTGCCCTACCCGGCCTACCACCAGTTCACCGAGAACCCCCTCGCGTGGGCCTCCAACCTGCTGCTGCCGTGGACCGCCCTGGCCCTGCTGTACGCGGCGATGTACGCCCGGCAGAGCCGCAACTCGATGATCGAGGCGATGGCCGAGCCGTACATCCGCACCGCCCGGGCCAAGGGGCTGCCGCCGCGGACGGTCACGGTCAAGCACGGGCTGCGCTCCGCGATGACGCCGATCCTCACCATCTTCGGCATGGACCTCGGCGGCCTGCTGGCCGGCGCCGTCATCACCGAGTCCATCTTCGGCCTGCCCGGCGTCGGCCGGCTGTTCTACGACGGCCTGGGCCGCTCCGACCAGCCCGTCATCCTCGGCGTCACCCTGCTCGCGGCGTTCTTCATCGTCGCGGCGAACCTGCTGGTCGACCTGCTCTACGCGTTCGTCGACCCGAGAGTGAGGTACTGATGACCAGCCTGTTGGAGGTCGACGACCTCAGGGTCGCCTTCGACACCCCGCGCGGCACCGTGCGGGCGGTGGACGGCATCTCCTTCGCCGTCGAGGCCGGCCGCACCCTCGGCCTGGTCGGCGAGTCCGGCAGCGGCAAGTCCGTCACCTCGCTCGCCGTCATGGGCCTGCACCGCGGCGCCGCCGTCACCGGCTCGATCCGGCTGCACGGGCAGGAGCTGAACGGGCTCGGGGAGAAGGAACTGGGCACCGTCCGGGGCCGCCGGATCGCGATGATCTTCCAGGACCCGCTGTCCAGCCTGCACCCCTTCTACACCGTCGGCGAGCAGATCGCCGAGCACTACCGGGTGCACTTCAAGGCCAACCGCAGGGCGGGCCGGGCCCGCGCGGTGGAGATGCTCACCGAGGTCGGCATCCCCGAGCCGGCCCGCCGGGTCGACGAGTACCCGCACCAGTTCTCCGGCGGCATGCGCCAACGTGTCATGATCGCCATGGCGCTCGCCTGCGAGCCCGAGCTGCTGATCGCCGACGAGCCCACCACGGCGCTCGACGTCACCGTCCAGGCGCAGATCCTCGACCTGATCGCCCGGATCCAGCAGGAGCGCGGCCTCGGCGTCGTGATGATCACCCACGACCTCGGCGTGGTCGCCCGGGTCGCCCACGAGGTCCTGGTCATGTACGGCGGACGGGCGGCCGAACAGGCCCCGGTGGACCGGCTGTTCGCGCAACCCGCACACCCGTACACCCGCGGCCTGCTGGACTCGCTGCCCCGCCTGGACGACACCGACGACGCCCCGCTGCGGGCCATCCCCGGCAGCCCGCCGTCGCTGATCGCCCCCGCCACCGGCTGCTCCTTCGCCCCGCGCTGCGCCCGCACCACCGCCGCGTCCGCCGAGGAACACGCCCGCTGCCTGGCCGATCGACCCGTGTTCGGCCCGCTCACTCCCGGCCACCAGGCCGCCTGCCACCTGCCGCTGGTGCCGGAAGGGGTGCTGTGATGGCCGATGCCGCGATGACCGATCCTGCGATGACCGATCCTGCGACGGCCGATGCCGTGCCGACCGGTCCGCTGCTGTCCGTACGGGACCTGGTGAAGACCTTCCCCGGCCGGCGCAGCCGCACCGGGCGGCCCGGTGCGCCGGTCCGGGCCGTGGACGGGGTCAGCTTCGACGTCGGCGCGGGGGAGACGCTCGGCCTGGTCGGCGAGTCCGGCTGCGGCAAGTCCACCACCGGCCGGATGATCGTCCGCCTGCTCGACCCGACCTCGGGCACCGTCACCTTCGACGGCACCGAGATCGGCGGGCTCTCCCAGGCCCGGCTGCGCCCGCACCGGCGGGACCTGCAGATGGTCTTCCAGGACCCGTACTCCTCGCTCAACCCCCGGCAGACGGTGTCCCGGATCATCTCCGAGCCGTTGCTGGTCCAGGGCGAGAGCGCGACGGCCGCGCGCAAGCGGGCCGCCGAACTGATGGAACTGGTCGGGCTGATCCCCGAGCACCTGGACCGCTACCCGCACGAGTTCTCCGGCGGCCAGGCGCAGCGCATCGGCATCGCCCGCTCGCTGGCCACCTCGCCGCGGCTGGTGATCGCCGACGAGCCGGTCTCCGCGCTGGACGTGTCCATCCAGGCCCAGGTGGTCAACCTGATGGAGCGGCTCCAGCGGGAGCTCGGACTGGCGTACGTGTTCATCGCGCACGACCTGTCGGTGGTCAAGCGGGTCTGCGACCGGGTCGCCGTGATGTACCTGGGCCGGATCGTCGAGATCGGCGACAAGGCCGAGGTGTACGGCAGCCCCGCGCACCCGTACACCAGGGCGCTGCTGTCCGCCGTACCGCTGCCGGACCCGGAGGCCGAGCGGACCCGGGAACGGATCGTGCTGCTCGGCGACCCGCCGAGCCCGGCCGACCCGCCGCCCGGGTGCACCTTCCACCCGCGCTGCCCCAAGGCGCAGGACCTGTGCCGGACGGAGCGGCCGCTGCTGCAGATCGCCGGCCCGGGCACCCGGCAGGCGGCCTGCCATTTCCCGGAGGTGTGAGCCGGGACTTCCCGGAGATGTGATCCGGGCATCCAGACCCCCGGTCGGACGCGGCGGGGAACCTTACGAGGGCCGCGTCCGACCGGGTTCCAACCGATCCCCGGCTCTCACTCCTCGGGCAGCAGGAGGCGCGGGCCGGGGCCCTCGGCGGCCAGCTCGTCGCCGGGGTTGAGCACCCGGCAGCGGCGCAGCGACACGCAGCCGCAGCCGATGCAGCCGGTCAGCTCGCCCTCCAGCCGCTCCAGTTCGATCCGGCGGGCGCGGAGCTGCTCGGCCCAGCGGAGCGAGATGCGCTCCCAGTCGTGTTTGCCGGGCATCCGGTCCTCCGGGAGGCCGGTGAAGACCTCGGCGACCTCGCTGAGCGGGATGCCGAGCCGCTTGGCGACCAGGATGAGCGAGATCCGGCGCAGCACGTGCCGGCGGTAGCGGCGCTGGTTTCCGGCCGACCGCTCGGAGGAGATCAGTCCCTGCTCCTCGTAGAAGCGCACCGCCGAGGTGGCGATCCCGGCCCGCCGGGCCACCTCGCCGACGCTCAGCAGGTCGACGGGCGCGGTGGTCATGTCTCCTCCGCGGTGGTCATGGCGACTCCTTGACTTCAAGTTCTCTTGAAGTCTCAGCGTACCGGACGTGGCCGAATCATCTGCCGTGAGGAACGGTACAACCGTTGCCCAGCCGCACAGTTACCCAACGGAGTCGCCGTCCGACGGGGCCTCCGGCGGGTGGCGCGAACTCTTCTCCCGCCGTGCTGCCGGGCGGCGGCCTGGTCATCCTGCGCGCGGACAGCCCGGTCGGCTCGGCCCGGTACATGACCTTCGGGATCGCCGCGATCACCGTGCTCGGCGTAGCCACGGCCACGGCCACGGCCACGGCCACCGCCGCGCCCACCGCCCGCCGCCTCGGGCGGTGATCGGACGCGGACCGGCCCCGGATCCCTTTGTCGGGGGATCCGGGGCCTTCGTCATGCGCGGCGCTGGAGGCCGCGGTTCGGGATGTTGCCGTTCGGGATGTTGCCGTTCGGGAGGTCGAGGCTCAGGAGGCCGGGCCCACCCGGACGGTGGTGATCCGCCCGCCCTGGGACTCCCGGACGACCTCGATCTTCGTGTCGGTGTCCGGCACCTTCACCGTCAGCTGCGGCGTGGCCGGGTCGGCGTACACCCCGGTGTGGTCGTTGAACACCGGGACGGCCGGCTCGGCCGGGATCCGCACCGCGACTCCGCCCTTGTGCAGGGTGAACGGGGTGGTCGGCCTGAGGGAGAAGGTGGCGTCGAAGGTCTGCGCCCGCCCGTTGACCAGGGTCCCGTCGGCGAAGCGGATCGGCGCCGGGTGGGCGTCGATCGGCAGGATCAGCCCGCCGCCGGGGTGGTCCTTGGTGTTGTTGTCGCCGTACGAGGTGTCCCAGAGCCAGAGCAGGACGCCTTCCTGGTACGGGTAGTTGTCGACGACGTTGGCCTTGCCGGTGACGCCGGTGTAGCCGAAGTTGTACGGGCCGGTCTTCAGGAACGCCCCGTAGCCGGTGTAGCGGCGGTTCTCGGCGATGTAGGCGCGCGGGTGCTGCTTGACGGCGGTGCGGCCGGTGATGGCCGTGAAGCCGCTGGCCGTCCAGCCGCCGGCCCCGTTCTCGGCGCCGTCGGCGAACAGCTCGGTGCCCCCGGCGGTGGCCTTCACGGCGTCCACCAGGACGCCCCTGCCGTGGGTGTTGCCGTCCGAGGTGGCGTGGAAGCGCAGCCGGACCTGCTGGCCGAGGTAGCCGTCCAGCGGGATGTGCAGCTTCCGGTACGTGCCGGAACTGCCGCTCAGCCCGGGGGTGTTGGCGCTGGTGTTGCCGATCGGGGCGCCGTCCACGGTGCCGCCCAGGGCGGTCCAGTGCTTGCCCTGGTCGGTGGAGGCCTCGACGGTCAGGAAGTCGTAGTCCTGCTCGGTGTCGTACCAGGCCGCGGCGTCCAGCGCGGCCGGTCCGGTGGCGGTGCGCAGGTCGACGTCCCGGGCGAGGGAGTTGTCGAGGTTGTCGCCGGTGTCGCTCCACCACTGCTTGGAGCCCTCGTACGGGTCGGCGAGGTCGGTGCTGGTGGTGCCGTCCGGCAGGTGGACCAGGACCGCCTGCGCCTGGTCGGTGTTGTAGCTGCTCACCCCGAGGGCGTGGCTGGAGCGGGTGGCGGCCTGCGCCTCGTCGTAGTTGAGCCAGCCGAACTGCAGCTTGCTCCAGGCGTCGAGGTCGCCCGGGTAGCCGCCGGTGGTGTTGGGGCCCTTGCCCAGGTACGAGCCGGAGGACATCAGCGACCAGAAGTTGACGCTGTTGTCGCCGCCGGTGGTGCTGTACAGGTCGGGCAGGCCGAGGTTGTGGCCGTACTCGTGGGCGAACAGGCCGACGCCGCTGTTCTCGCCGCCCTGGACGTAGTCGTAGACGTAGAGGCCGGTGTCGCCGACGGGCGCGCCGCCGATCTTGTCGCCGTCCGGGCCGGTCTGCCCGGTCGCGTCCGGGAAGGCCCAACTGCGGTGTGCCCACAGCGCGTCGGTGCCCTGTGCGCCGCCGCCCCAGGTCTCGTCCACGCCGGCGTGCACGACGATGACGTTGTCCAGGTAGCCGTCGGGCCGGTTGAACTCGCCGTCCTTGTCGTGGTCGTAGCGGTCGTAGACGTCGTACTGGGCGAGCTGCGCCTTGATGTCGGCGGACGAGCGGCCCTTGGCGACCTCGCCGTCGAACCAGGCCTTCACGGCGTCCCGGACGAACTCCTGGGCCTCGGTCCAGGCGCCGGAGCCCTGCGGGCCCTTGTTGCTGCCGTAGCGGGCCTCGTTGTACGGGACGGTGACCCAGTCGCTGACCGTGCCCTCGACGTCGTACCGGCCGGAGGACTGGGTGCGGTAGTAGTTGCGCATCGACACGGCGCCGGGCGCGTCGTCGAAGAACATCTTCTGGTAGTACGTGCGGTCGAAGTCCGGCGACCACAGGGTGTGGTTGTCGTCCTTGCCCGGCTTGGGGATCTGGTCGTGGCGCGGGCCGGGGGTGCCGCCGTAGCGGGGCTGGCCGTTCCACTGGGTGGAGTTGTCCACCTCGTCGCCGAACTGGGCGAGGATCACGAAGACCTTGTCCGTGCGCTGGTGCGCCAGTTGGACGTAGTCGTTGCCGACCTTCACCTTCGCCGGGGCCCGCTTGTCGGCGGTCTTGGCGACGGCGCCCTTGTTGAGCTGCTCCAGGGCCTTGCTGCGGAGCGCCTGGCGCTCGCGCTCCTGGGGGACGAGCGGTGCGGGCGGGGCCTCGGCGCCCTGTGCGGCGGCGTCGGAGGCCGCGGCGGCGGTGACGGTGAGGGGGGTCGGGGGAGCGGCTTGGGCGGGGGTGCCCAGCAGGGTGGCCGCTATCGCGCTCGTGGTGAGCGCTGCTGCGAGGGCCGCGGACAGTCTGCGCAACTGACCGGTCCTTTCCGGGGGATGGGGTGCTTCGGATCATCGGTCGATGAAGCGCAGGTAATATTTCACATGTCACGGGTCACGTGGAAGGGGTCCGGGGCAAGCGAAAGGGGCGCCGCACCCGCAGGTGCGACGCCCCTTTCCGTGACGTCCTGTCTAGCCGTTGCCGAAGTCCAGCGCCAGGCTGAACGCCACCAGTGCCGCGAACACCGCCGCCAGGGTGGCCGGCCCGGCGGCGGACAGTGCCACCACGGCCACGCCGAGCAGGACCAGTTTCAGCACCAGCCGGGCGGCGAGCGGCAGTTCGACCTTCGCCCGGCGCTCGGCCAGGAACACGTCCCAGACCGCCCGGGCCGCGGCCGGGATGCCGAGCCCCAGCAGCAGCCACAGGCCCAGGCTGTCGCCGGTCCTGAACCCCCAGTAACAGAGCGCCGCCAGGCTCGCGAGCTGCACCCCGAAGCCGAGTTCGGTGCCGGCCCTGGCCAGCGACCTGCGCAGCCGCCGCTCCGTCGGGCCGGGTCCGTCGATCGTCATCCGCGCGCTCTCCCCGCCTCGGTCCCGGCCTCGATCCCGGCCCCGATCCCCGCCTCGATCCTCGCGCCGTCCGCCGCCGGGGCCGCCGCCGGGACCGGACGGCGGACAGGCGGAGGGCTGCTCCAGCGGAGTGTCCCAGCCCGGTCGGGCGAACTCAACGGATCCTCCCGCGGCTGCCGGTCCGATGCCTCCCACCTGCCGGTCCGTCAACGGCGTTGCCGTCAGCGGGTGCTGTACTCGACGGTCACGCTGACCACCACCAGCACGCCGTACACCACCGCGAGGGTGGTCCGCCCGGTGGCGTACAGCGCGAGCGCGGCCGTGCCGAGCGTCAGCAGCTTGAGGACGATCTCGGCGGGCAGCGGGAGCCGGTACTTCGGCCCGCCCGCGGCCAGGAACAGGCCCCAGACGAGGGCGGCCAGGGCCGGTGCGCCGAGCCCCAGCAGAAGCCGGGTGCCCAGGTCGGACCCGGTCTTGAAGCCCCAGTAGCAGAGCGCCGCCAGCATGGCGAGCTCCAGCCCGAAGGCGAGGCCGGCGTTGCCGGCGGTCAGCGGGGTCCACTGCCGCTGTCCGACCGGGCCGGGTCTGTCGATCTTCATTTCGCGCTCTCCCCGTTCCACTGCTCCGCCCGGGCCGGGCGGCGACCACGCGGAGTGTCGCAGTCCGGCCCGGGCGGCGCAATGGACAGACCCGAACGGGTCACCCCAAGGAGGCCCGGAGGAAGGAGAGTTCGGCCCGGGTCAGCTGCTCGTTCATCCCGTCCGGAGTCATGTGGGTGACGCCCGGCAGCGGCAGCACCGTGTGCGGGCGGCCGGCCTTGGTGAGGGCCTGGGAGAGCAGCAGGGTGTGCGAGGGGTGGACGTTGTCGTCGGCCAGCCCGTGGATCAGCAGCAGCGGCCTGGTCAGCGCGGGCGCGTCGGCGAGCAGGCAGTCGCCGGCGTAGCCCTCGGGGTTGTCCTGCGGCAGGCCGAGGTAGCGCTCGGTGTACGCGGTGTCGTACTGCCGGAAGTCGGTGGGCGGGGCGCCCGCGCAGGCGGCGTGGAAGACGTCCGGGCGGCGCAGCACCGCGAGCGCGGCGAAGTAGCCGCCGTACGACCAGCCGCGCACGGCGACCCGGCCGAGGTCGAGGTCCGGGTGGTGCGCGGCGAGCGCGTGCAGGGCGTCGACCTGGTCGTCCAGGGCGGCCTGGGAGAAGCGGCGGAAGATCGCCCGGGTGAAGTCCGGGGAGACGAACGGGGTGCCGCGGTTGTCGGTGGTGACCACGGCGAAGCCCTGGTCGGCCCACCACTGGCGGAGCTGCCAGCGGCGCGGCTCGGCGGCCACGGCCTGGTAGCCGGGCCCGCCGTAGATGTCCAGCAGGACGGGCAGCCGGCGGCCGGGGCCGTGCTCGCGCGGGTAGACGACGGCGGTCGGCAGGCCGCGTTCGGTGACCCGGGCGAGCCGCGGGCTGACCCGGTACGGCAGCGCGGCGCTGAGGTCGGTGAGCGGCAGCCCGGCGCTGAGGTCGGTGAGCGCCCGCTCGCCGCCGTCGCGCAGGACGCGGCGGCGGATCCCGTCGGCGGTGGCCGAGGTGAGGACCAGGGTGTCGGCGGCGGCAAGGGCGGAGTGCGTGCCGGGGCCGGTGGTGAGGGGCTCGGGCGCGCCGCCGTCCGGGTCGATCAGGTGGACGTACTGGTCTGCGGGGTCGCCCTGGCCGGTCTCGCAGAGCAGTCGGCCGCGCAGCAGTCCGACCACCCGGCGGATCTGCAGCCCGGTGGTGTCCAGCGGCTTGCCGTCCAGGGCGAGGCCGCGGGCCTGCGGGGTGTCGTGGACGGTGAGCAGTCGGCCGTCGGCCAGTCGGCCGGGGGTTCCGGGCAGGTCGTCGACCCAGAACTCGTCGGTGGTGCGGGAGAGTTCGCGGGTCGCGCCGGTGGCCGGGTCGGCGCTGAGGAGCAGCACGTTCTGCTGCAGCCGGTCGGCGACGGTGAGCAGCACCTCGTGGTCGGAGGCCCAGGAGGCGGCGCAGAGGTACGGGAACCCGTCGGTGTCCCAGCGCAGCCGGACCCGGCCGCCGTCGAGGCCGAGGACCCAGAGCTGGACGTCCGCGTTGGGGCCGCCGGCCTGCGGGTAGGCGAAGTCCTCGGGGGCCTCGGCGGGGCGGGCCGGGTCGGCGAAGTAGCGCCGGGGGAGGGCGGATTCGTCCACCCGGGCGGCCAGCAGCGCGCCACCGTCCGGGCGCCACCAGTGGCCCCGGGCACGGCCGAGCTCCTCGGCGGCGGCGAACTCGGCCACGCCCCAGCGGGCGCCGTCAGCGGGGGAGAGCGGTTCGAGGCCGGGGGTGACGTACAGGGCGTCGTCGGCGACGTAGGCGACGCGCTGGCCGGTGGCGTCCGGCCGGGGGTCGAACGCGGGCCCGGCGACCGGGAGTTCGTCGCTGGTGGCGGCGGCGGTGTCGGTGCGGAACAGCCGGCCGTCGAGGGTGAAGACGGCGATCGCGAGGTCGGCGGTGGCCGCGTACGAGCCGATCCCGGCGGCGACCAGCCGGGTGCGCTCGCGCAGCCGGCGCTCGACGGTCGGCAGGTCGTCGCGGCGGCCGGTGCGGCCGGGCAGCAGTGCGGCCGGGTCGGCGACCGTCCGCTCCTCGCCGGTGGCGGTGTCGAGCAGGTGGAGGCGGTCGACCGGATCCTCGGGACCGTTCGAGCGGAGCAGCAGCAGCCGGGTACCGTCCTCGGCGAGGGTGTACGCGCGCGGTGCGCCGAAGGTGAACCGGCCGGTACGGGCGCTGAGGGCAAGGAAGGCGTCGGTGATGGTCACGGCCCGATCGTGGTCGCGCGGTGCGTGCCCCGACCAGTAGTCTGTCATGTGAAATGTCACACACCACGTGATGTGCGCCATACGACGCCGCGCGACGCCATATGACGCCATACGAGGCCATGGAAGGCCGGACGAGCGGAGGAAACCGTGACCGAGGACCTGAAGACCGCCGAGCCCCCGGCCCCGCTGCCCGCCGCCGACGGCCTGTTCAGCGTGTCGACGGACGCGGCGCACCTGAACCACGGGTCGTACGGCGCCGTGCCCCTCCCGGTGCAGCGCGCGCAGGAACGGCTGCGGACCGAACACGAGCTCGACCCGGACGGCTTCTTCGCCGACCTCCCGGCCAGGATCGCCGCCGCCCGGGCCCTCATCGCCGCCGAACTGGGCACCGACCCCGACCGGCTCGCCCTGGTCGCCAACGTCACCGAGGCGGTCGCGATCGCCCTGGACACCCTCCCGCTCGCCCCCGGCGACCGGATCCTGGTCACCGACCACGGCTACGGCGCGGTGACCCAGGCCGTCGCCCGCAAAGCCGCCGAGACCGGAGCCGAACTGGTCGTCGCTCGGATCCCGCTGGACGCCCCGGACGAGCACGCCGTCCGGGAGGCCGTGCTCGCCGCCGTGGACGCACGCACCACCGTCGCCGTCCTGGACCAGCTCACCTCGCCCACCGCCCGCCTGGTGGCCGGCCCGGCCCTGCTCGCCGACCTGCGCGAACGCGGCGTGACCACCGTCGTCGACGGCGCCCACGCGCCCGGCATGCTGCCCGCCCCGGCCGACCCGAACGCCGACTTCTGGTTCGGCAACCTGCACAAGTGGGCCTTCGCCCCGCGCGCCACCGGCGTCCTCGCCGTCCGCCCCGAGTGGACCGGCCGGGTACGCCCGCTGGCGCTGTCCTGGGAACACGACAAGGGCTTCCCGGGCAACGTCGAATGGCGCGGCACCTGCGACTACACGCCCTGGCTGGCCGCCCCGGCCGGCTTCGACCTGCTGCGCACGCTCGGCCCGGCGGCGGTGGCCGCCCACAACACCGCGCTCGCCGCGTACGGCCGGCAGGCGCTGGTCGAACGCGCGGGGCTGGAACCGCTGCCCGCGACGCCCGGGGTGTGGATGCGCACGGTCCGGCTGCCGGCCGGCCACGGCGAGACCGAGCCGCAGGTACGGGCGCTGATGGCCGAGGTGTGGCAGCGGCTGCGCACCCGCATCGCCGTCCGCCCCTGGGCCGGCGGCGGGGTGCTGCGGATCAGCGCCCAGCTGTACAACCGGCCGGAGGAGTACGAGCGGCTGGCGGACGGGCTGGCGGGGGTGCTCAAGGAGCTGGAGGGCTAGCGTCCGAGGCTCGCGTCCCCGCGCAGGTTCGCGTCCCCGCGCAGTCCCGTGTCCCCGCGCGGGCTCGTGTCCCCGCGCGGGCTCGCGTCCCCGCGCAGCTCCGCGAGCAGCAGGTTCCGGTCGGCGAGCAGCCCGGTGAGGATCCGCCGGGCCGCCCGCAGCAGGTCGGCCACGTCCCCGCCGGCCAGCGCGTAGACCACCGTGCTGCCCTCCCGGGTGGCGGTGACGATGCCGGACCGGCGCAGCACCGCGAGCTGCTGGGAGAGACTGGAGGGTTCGACCTCCAGCTCGGCGAGCAGGCAGCGGACGGGCGTCGGCCCGGCCTGGAGCAGTTCCAGCACCCGGATCCGGACGGGATGGCCGAGCATCCGGAAGAACTCGGCCTTGGCCTGGTAGAGCGCCACCGTCACGAGGCCCCCCTTCCTGGTGTCGGTCCGGGTTCAGATCTCCAGCGATAGTTCGATCCGCTTGAGCTGGTGGCGGGCCATCGCGAGGTTGGAGCGGCTGCGGTTGAGCGCCAGGAAGAGGAACAGGCCGCGCCCGGTGGGCGTCGTGATCGGCCGGACCATGTGGTACTGGTTGGTCAGGCTGATCAGGATGTCCTCGATCTCGTTGTCGTGCAGGTTGAGCATCTCCATCGCCCGCATCTTGGCGCGGACCACGTCGGTGTTCCCCGCCGCGGCGACGTTGAGGTCCAGCTCGCCGCCGTCGCCGAGGCTGCCGAGCGCCATGCCGCTGCCGTAGTCGACCAGGGCGACGCCGATCGCGCCGTCGATCGACATGGCGTCCTTGAGGGACGTCTCCAGGTTCGCCATCGTGGCTGTCCTCCCGTGCGTCGGCGGCCGTGTGCGGGCCGCTTGGTGGCCGTGTGGTGGCTGTGACGACGACGGTAGGAAGCCTGCGGCCCGGTCCACCGGGAATGACCGGAGATGTCCGAACTCGGACGCATCGCGATCGCTTGAAGACATTTGCAACTATGGAGCTGTGCGGGAACTGATCCGTAGCGCGAAAAAACGGTGCTATCGATGTCAGTCCTCCCGGGTAACCTCTCGCTGAGATGCGAGATCACACCAACCACACCCGGACGGCGATGAACACCCCCGATCCAGAGCCCCAGGTCGACCAGGAGCTCAGCCCCGCCGAGGCGTACGCGGCCAGTCGTCGCCGGGCCAAGGAACAGGCCACCGCCCTGTACGGCTTCCAGCAGCTGTACGACTTCCCGCTGGACGACTTCCAGCTGGAGGCCTGCGAGACGCTGGAATCCGGCTCGGGTGTCCTGGTCGCCGCCCCCACCGGCTCCGGGAAGACCATCGTCGGCGAGTTCGCCGTGCACCTGGCCCTGGCCGCCGGGCGCAAGTGCTTCTACACCACGCCCATCAAGGCCCTGTCCAACCAGAAGTACGGTGACCTGGTCAAGCGCTACGGCGCCGCCAAGGTCGGCCTGCTCACCGGCGACAACACCGTCAACGGCGACGCCCCCGTGGTGGTCATGACCACCGAGGTGCTGCGCAACATGCTCTACGCCGGCTCCAGCACCCTCAACGGCCTCGGCTACGTCGTCATGGACGAGGTGCACTACCTCGCCGACCGCATCCGCGGCGCCGTCTGGGAGGAGGTCATCATCCACCTTCCCGAGTCGGTCACCCTCGTCTCGCTCTCCGCGACCGTCTCCAACGCCGAGGAATTCGGCGACTGGCTGGACACCGTGCGCGGCGGCACCAAGGTGATCGTCTCCGAGACCCGCCCGGTGCCGCTGTGGCAGCACGTGATGGCCGGCAACCGGATGTACGACCTGTTCGCCAACCCCGACCGGGACGGCCGCCCCAAGAACAACCTGAAGAACCCCGGCAAGGCCGTCAACCCCGAACTGGTCCGGCTCGCCCGCTCCGAGGTCGACCGCAACCCCCGCGACCGCTTCGGCCGCGGCCGGGGCCGCTCGATGCCCAACGGCCGTCCCGGCCGGGTCTGGACACCGGGCCGGGTGGACGTCATCGACCGGCTCGACGCCGAAGGCCTGCTGCCCGCGATCACCTTCATCTTCAGCCGGGCCGGCTGCGAGGCCGCCGTCCAGCAGTGCCTCAGCTCCGGGCTGCGGCTCAACAAGGACTCCGACCGCGCCCAGGTCCGGGCCCTCGTCGAGGAACGCTGCGCCGACATCCCCGACGAGGACCTGCACGTCCTCGGCTACTTCGAGTGGCTGGACGGCCTGGAGCGCGGCATCGCCGCCCACCACGCCGGGATGCTGCCCCGGTTCAAGGAAGTCGTCGAAGAGCTCTTCGTGAAGGGCCTGGTCAAGGCCGTCTTCGCGACCGAGACCCTCGCGCTCGGCATCAACATGCCCGCCCGCTCGGTGGTCATGGAGAAGCTGGTCAAGTGGAACGGCGAGACCCACGCCGACATCACCCCCGGCGAGTACACCCAGCTCACCGGCCGGGCCGGTCGACGCGGCATCGACGTCGAGGGCCACGCCGTGGTGCTCTGGCAGCGCGGCCTCGACCCGGAGGCGCTGGCCGGCCTGGCCGGCACCCGTACCTACCCGCTCAAGTCCTCGTTCCGGCCCTCCTACAACATGGCCGTCAACCTGGTCTCCCAGTTCGGCCGGCACCGCTCGCGCGAACTGCTGGAGACCTCCTTCGCCCAGTTCCAGGCGGACCGCTCGGTCGTCGGCATCGCCCGCCAGGTGCAGCGCAACGAGGAAGGGCTGGACGGCTACCGCGAGTCGATGACCTGCCACCTCGGCGACTTCGACGAGTACATGGAGCTGCGCCGCCGGCTCAAGGACCGCGAGAACGAGATGGCCCGCGAAGGCACCAGCCAGCGCCGCGCGGCCGCCGTCGAGTCCATCGAGCACCTCAAGCCGGGCGACGTCATCCACGTCCCCACCGGCAAGTTCGCCGGCCTCGCCCTGGTCCTCGACCCCGGCCTGCCCCCGGTCGACCGCTCCGGCCGGGGCGACCGGCGCCACCCCGACTTCCAGGACGGCCCGCGCCCGGTGGTCCTCACCGCCGAACGCCAGGTCAAGCGGCTCGCCATGATCGACTTCCCGTACCCGGTCGCCGCGATCGAGCGCGTCCGCATCCCCAAGTCCTTCAACCCGCGGAGCCCGCAGTCCCGCCGCGACCTCGCCTCCGCGCTGCGCACCAAGGCCGGCCACCTCGAACCCGAACGGTTCCGCAAGGGCCGCGCCGCCGCCGCCGACGACCCGGAGATCACCCGACTGCGGGCCGAACTGCGCCAGCACCCCTGCCACGGCTGCTCCGACCGCGAGGACCACGCCCGTTGGTCCGAGCGCTACCACCGGCTGCACCGCGACACCGAAATGCTGGAACGCCGGATGCGCTCGCGCACCCACACCATCGCCCGCACCTTCGACCGGGTCTGCGCCCTGCTCACCGACCTCGGCTACCTCCGCGGCGACACCGTCACCGACGACGGCAAGCGGCTCGGCCGGCTCTACGGCGAACTCGACCTGCTCGCCTCCGAATGCATCCGCGAAGGGGTCTGGAGCGGCCTCGCCGCCGCCGAACTCGCCGCCTGCGCCTCGGCGCTGGTGTACGAGGCCCGCCAGGCTGACGACGCCGGAGCCCCCCGGGTGCCGGAGGGCGCGGCCAAGGAGGCGCTCGGCAAGATGGTCCGGATCTGGGGCCACCTGGACGCCCTGGAGGAGCAGCACCGGATCAACACCGCCGAGGGCGTCGGCCAGCGCGAACCCGACCTGGGCTTCGCCTGGGTCGCCTACCGCTGGGCGCTCGGCCACAACCTCGACCAGGTCCTGCGCGACGCCGACATGCCCGCCGGCGACTTCGTCCGCTGGACCAAGCAGCTGATCGACGTCCTCGGCCAGATCCAGGACGCCGCCGGCGAGGACGCCGACCTCCGCAAGACCGCCCGCAAGGCCGTCGACAGCCTCCGCCGCGGCATCATCGCCTACTCCTCCGTGAGCTGACCGCGCAACGCCAAGGGGCCCGCACGTTCGCGTCGTCGAACGTGCGGGCCCCTTGGCGCTCCCACCCCCACCCGCCTGCCCGCCGCCGCTTCGGCTCAGCCGAAGCGGCGGCGTTGTTTCCAAACTCCGAGGCCCGCGCTGACGGGGACGTAGGGAGTTGGACGACCCGCTCCCCAGGGAACTGGGGCGCGGGCAGAGGGATGGGCAGAAGCAAGGTGATCCCAGGCGAGACGTTCAGTGAGCAGGGTCCACCGGGGCGAAGTAGTCGCGGAGCATCTCCGTCGTCCACGCGGGCTGGCGCACCTCTCCGCGCGGGCCGAACTCCTCGAACCAGGGCTTCACTTCGAGGACCGGGGTGCCGTCGATGGCGTCCAGGTCCTCGACGTGCAGGTCCAGGCCGTCGACCTTGACGAGCCGGCAACGGGAGGACCCCAGCCAGTTGATGCGCCGCATGTTCCGGTGGCCGAACACGCCGACCTCGGGCCAGTCCGGGTTGTCCCGGGGACGGCGTGCGCCGAAGTTCAGATCGGCCGGGTCGGTCTTGTGGAACCGGAAGATCACATCGAGGTGGGAGAACTCCTCCAGCCCCTTCGTCGCGTCGAGCGGAAACCTGTCGCCGTCCAGTCGGATGATGGCACGTGTCCCTCCCCAGTAGTCGTCGGTCGGTTCCGTTCGGCCTCCCACAACATGCCCGAGCGCCTCCACGCTGAAGACTTCACCCACGTGCTTCCCCTCCTCTGAACGGACCCGCCAGGACGGCGGGTCAGATGGTGGCCGCCAGGTACTCGGCGGCGAGCCTGTCGATGGTGTCGATGGCCTGCACCTTCCGTCCGCGATAGGGCGACAGAGCACTGCGGATGCCCAGGGCGACATCGCGGGTACGGGCGGAGCGGACCGCCTGCATGGCGTCGAGCGACCGGGACCAGATTGTGCAGGCTTCCTCGATCGAGTGTTGCCGGGCCTTCACGAGGCCCAGGTGACCGAGGGTCACCGCGTGGGTCCTGGTGAAGGAAGCGACCTTCCGCGTTGCAACGCTGCGTTCGAACTCCTTCGCCGCACCTTCCAAGTCGCCGAGGTCGCGTAGCGCCGACGCCGTTTCGTGCGCCAAGGAGGCCTCGCCGAAGAAGAACACCCGGGCCGGTTCGTCGTCGCCGGGCGAGGCCGCGGACAGATCCCGCTCGGCCTGAAGGAGCGCGGCGTTCGCCTCCGCGGTGCGCCCGGCAGCAGCGAGAGCACGTGCGTGGACGACGCCGAGCAGGGACCGCTCGCGAGGGCTGGCGAGCCCGTACCGGTCGCCGGCCATGGATGCCTCGGCGACCCTGACGGCATGGTCCGGCTTCCGGAGGTCGACCGCCTGGTGGGCCATGGCGCGCAGTACGTGGCCGGCCATCGCGGCGTCGTCGGCCTCGGCCGCCAGCTTCACGGCGACGGTGTAGTAGTGCTGGGCGGTGGGGTGCTCGCCGTTGTCGAACGCCGTCCACCCTGCCAGGTAGGCGAGTTCGGATGCTGCGGAGAACATGTCCCGCCGAATCCGGTCGGAGGAGAAGGTGCCCTGGAGGAACTCTCCGACGTCCGTGAGGAGGTACTGCGCGACCGCCGTGCGGCCGTGCCCGCCGCCACGGCGCTGGTCGAGCTGGGAGAACAGCCCCGCCATCTCGCGGACGGCGTCCACATCGGCCTGGCCGGAGCGGCGTTGTGTGATGCCGCGACTCTCCGTTCGGGCCATGTGCTCCCACCAACTGTCGGGGGGGATACTCAGCGCTCCGAGAGAGTACGTGAGCGTGCGGAGGAGCTGTCTGCGTTCCACGTCAACGTCGATCCGTCCAAGAGCCGCCAGGGCTTTCAGCGTATCCAAACCCCAGTCACGTAGATCCGATTGCTCGTCTCCGAACCCCATCGCACACAGGGTGACGTCACGGTTCAGCCAGGTGGTGAGCACCTGCGTGAGGTACTGAGGGATGTTCCCGGAGGGCATCACGCCCTGGCGGACCCATTGCGTGACGGATGCCCGGCTCGGCCGTGCCGGATCGTTGTGACCGGCCGCGACGGCGCACAAGGCCCGGGCGAGGGCTTCGTTCGGTCGGCCTGTTTCCCGGATGAGCTGTCCCAGCCGTTCATTGGGCTGGCGGGTACGCCCCATGGGGGTCTCCTGGCGGTGCCGTTTAACCGGTTTAACAGCGGAAGGTAGCCGACACCTTACTCCCAGCGAACTTGGGCGGTTTGCTGTTCGTGCAAGGCAGTCACAGGTTGCACTGCGAATGTTCCGTCACGTTCGGCCAGCAGCAGGGACGTTTTCCCGAAAGCCCGGCCCCGAGTGAGTGAGGCGCCCTCATGGAGCCCGGATCACACATCATCACGACGAGGTTTACCGCTGAACGGGAGCGGATCGGTGAGCTCCGCCGCTGGGCCCGGATGGCTGTGCCGCTGCTTGGTCTCGGCTTGGACGACCGGCAGCGCGGTGACGTGCTGGGCGACGTGGAACTCGTCCTGTCCGTACTCGGCACCAACGCCGTGCAGCACGGCTGCGGCGGCGACCAGCCGGATCTGAAACTGACCGCCTCTCTGACGTCCGCCCCGGGTGTGCTGCGAGTGTCCGTGGCCGACCCGGGCGGCGGCAGGCCCGAGTGCCGGTCGGTGAGCGACGAGGCGACCTGTGGGCGCGGCCTGAGGTTGGTCATGGGGGTCGTGTCCCGGTTCGGTGTCGAGAACCTTCCCGAGGGTGGCAAGGAGATCTGGTCCGAGATCGACCTGCCCGATCCGGTTACCGGGTGGTGCGTGACCTCGTCATGCTCACCGAGCTGATGGAGACGGTGCGCCGCACTCACCTCGACGCCCCACACCCGCCGGCAGGCCGCCCACCGAGTCGCGTGCCTGCGGGGAGCCCCCGGGGCCCCTGGACCTGGGGGCCGCGAAGAACCGAGCAAGGAAACGGAGTTCACATTGGACGTGACCCAAGGGGTCTTCGTCACCCTCGACGGTCTGAGTGCGAGCGGGAAGACCACCGTCGCCCCGCTGGTCGCCGCGTTCGTCAACGGCGTTCACCTCACGGACGGGGCATTGCCGACGTTCCCCCGCATGCGGGCGGAAGTCGACGCCGCCGGCGTTCTGTCGGCGCGGTTCCACTGGTGGATGATGGCCAACCACATCAAGTCCGAGACCGCGCGGGCGCTCGTGGAGGTCGGCCGAACGGTGGTGGTCGAGTCCTACTTCCCGCGCACCATCGCCACTCACAGGGCGATGGGGCAGGACTGCGTGCCGGAGTACCCGAGCGATGCCCTCGTGCCGGACGTGCCGATCCTCCTGGGAGTGGACGAACGCGTACGCCAAGAGCGGCTCAATCGACGCTCCGAGCGAGGGACGCTGACGTACTGGCACCAGCGGGAAGAGCCGAACGTGGCGGAAAGCTCCCGCGTGTACCGGGAGTTCGGTCTGGTGCCGGTGGACGGCACCGGCCGTACGCCCGAGGAGGTGGCGAGGGGCATCGCCGATATCGTGCGCGCGCATGCCCGTACCGCATCGAGGAAGGCAACTTCCCATGACCGCGATTGAGTTCGAGGCGAAGGTCCTCAACATCGAGCCGGAGACGATGCGCGCCCTGCTGGCGGAAGCCGGCGCCGAGCACCTGCGTGACCGGTTCCAGCGCCGCTATGTCTACGACATCCCCGGTCGGCCGGGTGCGTGGGTCCGGCTGCGTG
Organism: Kitasatospora sp. NPDC033851; assembly: GCF_055576085.1. NCBI lineage: Bacteria > Bacillati > Actinomycetota > Actinomycetes > Kitasatosporales > Streptomycetaceae > Kitasatospora > Kitasatospora sp. NPDC033851. Next base: position 88,800 of record NZ_JBVIRL010000004.1, read on the forward strand.
ACACCGGTTCCGACGTCACCCTGTGCGTCAAGGAGATCCACTCCGACGCGATCGACGGCGTCACCGAGACGGAGACGAGCGTCGGCGACTTCGACGCCATGAACACGCTCCTCGGCAAGCTCGGCTACCAGCCGAAGGCGTACCAGGAGAACCGCCGGTCCTCCTGGACGCTGGGCGGCGCGGCCATCGAGATCGACCACTGGCCGCTGATCCCCCCGTACCTGGAGATCGAGGGCGACAGCGCCGAACACGTCCACACGACCGCGCTCTCGCTGAAGCTCCCCTTGGGGGAGCTGACCAGCGAGAACACGACCAAGGTCTACCGCCGGTACGGGATCGACATCGAGGCGATCCCCCGGCTCACGTTCGAGTGACAGGAGACGAACCTTGTCGGCAACCAACCGTCCGGCGGTCAGGGTCGTCCGCGACAGGACTGTCCGCATCAAGGTGATCGACGACTGCGGATTGGCCTGCACGTTCTGCCACAACGAGGGAACGCCCGTCACCGCCGACCACCGAGGCCGCACCGAACTGCCCTTCGCGGCCGGTCCGGGCAGGACCGGCCGCGTATCGATCTACAGCGAGACGAACGGGGTCGGCTTCCTTGCCGCCAGGATGGCCCCGGACATGTCTTTCCGACGTGCGGTGCGAACCGTGGCGAGGGCGTTCGACGCCGACGAGGTTCACCTCACGGGCGGGGAACCCACGCTCCACACGGAAGTGTCCTCGCTGGTCTCGGCGCTCACCGGAATGGGGCTGAGCGTCGGAATGACCAGCAACGGGGAGCGCGGCCGGCAGGTCATGCGGGATTGCTCGGCGGCCGGCCTCAACCGGGCCAATGTCTCCGTCTTCGGCACGACCCCCGAAGAACTCCGAGCCGTTCAGTCCGAGCGCTTCAGGTCGGCGGGTCTGGCCGGGACGAAGATCCGCGCCGCGGAGCAGACCATCCGGGCTGCCGTTTCCAACGGCGTGAAGGTCTCCGTGAACATCGTCGTCCCCGGTATGACCCACGTCGACCGCATCGTCAACCTGGTGGAGTCGTACGGTCAGTTCGCGGACGTGCGGATGCTCACCAGCATCCAGGACGGAGCGGAGTCGACCGCGGCCATCTCCGAAGTGCTCGCCCGTGTCGGCGCGGAACCGGTGCTCCGGACGTTCACCGCTGGGACTTCCGATGAGCGCACCCTCTACCGGGCGCTCGGCAGCCGGGCGGTCTATGTCAAGCGATTGCTGCCCGTACGGCTTCCCGGTACGTGCGCGTCGTGTCGTTTGAACAATGACACGGACTGTGAGGAGGGCTACTACGGCATCCGCCTGTACCTCACTGATCAAGGGGAGTACATGGTGGGCGTCTGTATCCAGCGGATGGACCTCTGCGTTCCTGTGCCCGAGTTGCGGAGGAGCGGGATCGTGGAAGAGGTGAGGGCTTTCAAGGATGCAGAGGTCCGAAGGCTGACGAGCGCGTCCGGGACCGCTGCCTGACCGAGGCCGAATGTGGCGGGTGGCCGCGGGCTGCGCAACGCCAAGGGGCCCGCACGTTCGACGACGCGAACGTGCGGGCCCCTTGGCGTTGCGCAGTGCGGCCGACGGCGCTCGGGTCGAAGTGGACAAAGTAGGATGACTCAACTCCCGCGCTACGCGCGAAGAGTTCCATCAATGTTCCATTTGCCCGATTTATCTCCCGCTTCACACGCACGGAGCCACCCTCATGGACAAGCTGTCCACCGCCGACACCGACGGCGCGATAGAGACCCGCGGTATCGAACCCGTCCCGGACCACGAGCGCCGGGGCAGAGTCCGCGAGCTCTTCCCGACCTGGGTCGCGGCGAACATCAGCGTCCTGCTCCTCACCATGGGCGCGGCCCTGGTGGTGTTCAACCAGTTGAACTTCTGGCAGGTCCTGATCGTCGCCGCGTGCGCCGCGCTCGCCTCCTTCGGCATGGTCGGCCTGCTGTCCGTCTCCGGCAAGTGGGGCGGAGCCCCGGGTGCCACGCTCTCCCGGGCGACCTTCGGTGTGCGCGGCAACCTGTTCCCCGGCGCGATCCTCTGGATCGCCCGGTTCGGCTGGGAGACGATCAACGCCGTCACCGGTGCCTACGCCGTGCTGACCGTCCTTGACCTGCTCTTCGGCGTCAAGAGCAACACCGTGCTGATCGTCGTCACGCTCTTCGTCTTCGTCGCCTGCACCTTCCTGGTCTCCGGCATGGGCCGGAAGGCGCTGAACGTCTGCAACACCTGGTCGACGTACCTCTTCGGCATCTTCAGTGTCCTGGTGCTGGGCTACCTGGTCGCGACCATGCACTGGAGCGAGGTCTTCGCCAAGCCCGCGGGCACCACCGCGATGATGATCGCCGGCATCGGGACCATCGCCGCCGGTGGCATCAGCTGGGTCCCCACCGGCCCGGACTTCGCCCGCTACCTGCCGCACGCCGCCTCCGGCCGGAAGATCGTCGGCGTGACGGTCTCCGGCGCCGGCCTGGTGATGGTGCCGATGGTGCTGATGGGTGCCGTGATGGCGGTGGCCTCGCCGGGCCTGGCCGAGGCCGCGGACCCGGTCTCCTTCCTCGGCGACCTGCTGCCGACCTGGCTGGCCGTGCCCTACCTGCTGACCGCGATCGTCGGCATGCTGCTGATCAACAGCCTCTCCATGTACTCGGCCGGCTTCACCGCGCAGACCATGGGCGTCAAGCTGCCGCGCGCCATGGCCGTCAGCATCAACGCCGTGATCTCGCTGGTCGGCGGCCTGCTGCTGATGCTGGTCGCCAAGAGCTTCCTGGGCTCCTTCATCACCTTCCTGATCCTGCTGGCCGTCTCCTTCTCGGCCTGGATCGGCGTCTACGCGGTGGACATGTTCCGGCGCCGCTCGCGCGCGGTGCGCTACGACGCCGCCGCGCTGATGGACACCGGCCGGAGCAGCCGGTACTGGTACGTGGGCGGCTTCTGCTGGCAGGCGATGGTGTCCTGGGTGCTCGCGCTGCTGATCGGGCTCGCCTTCACCAAGTGCGACTGGTTCGCCGGCCCGTTCTCCGGCACTTTCGTCGGCAAGTACGGGCTCGCCTGGGCGGCGACCATCGTGATCTCCGGCGTGATCATGGCCGTGCTTCCCACGCCGCGGGAGAACACCTCCGCCGGCGCCGAGCAGCCCGCCGGTCTCCAGGCGGAGCAGGCCGAACGGGTCACCGCCTGACCGCGTGACGCCAACATCCCGGACGCCCCCGTCCGACCGAAAGGGCCCGCCGCACCGAGTGCGGCGGGCCCTTCGTGTCGGGCTGCTCAGCGCGTCGCCAGGGCTTCCAGGACGCGGTCGAGGGAGGTGCCGAGGCCCCAGCGGGTGGCGAGTTCCTCGAGGGTCATCGGGTCGAGGGGTTCGCGGGGGAGGGCCGGGTCGAAGGCGGGCAGGGGAGCGTCGTCGGCGACCCGGACCACCTTCGGGGCGACGTCGAGGTAGGCGGAGCCCTCGACGATGTTGCGGCGGCGGGCGGGGGTGAGCTTGGAGGCGAGGTCGAGGGCGGCGGCGCGGATGCCGGCGAGGTCCCCGTACTCGTTGATCAGCTGGGTGGCGGTCTTCTCGCCGATGCCCTTGACGCCGGGCAGGCCGTCCGACGGGTCTCCGCGCAGGGCGGCCATGTCGGCGTACCGGGCGCCGCGCACGCCGTACTTCTCGAGCAGCAGGGCGTCGTCGGTGACCTGGAGGTTGCCCATGCCCTTGACGGGGTAGAGCACGGTGATCCCGCGGGCGTCGTCGACCAGCTGGAAGAGGTCGCGGTCCCCGGTGACGATCTGCACCGGCCCCTTGGCGCGGGCCGTGAGGGTGCCGATCACGTCGTCGGCCTCGTAGCCGGGGGAGCCGACCCGGGCGATGCCGAGCGCGTCCAGCACCTGCTCGATCACCGGGACCTGCGGGGCCAGCGTGTCGGGCACCTCCTCCTCGCCGTCCTCGGCGGCCTCGGCGACCCGGTGGGTCTTGTACGAGGGGACGAGGTCGACGCGCCACTGGGGGCGCCAGTCGGCGTCCATGCAGGCGACCAGTTCGTCGGGGCGGTGGTCGTGGACCAGCCGGGCGATGAAGTCCAGCAGGCCGCGGACGGCGTTGACCGGCTCGCCCTGCGGCGAGCGCAGGGTGTCCGGTACGCCGTAGTAGGCCCGGAAGTACAGGCTGGCGGAGTCGAGCAGCATCAGTCGCGGTGCGGTCACGCCTCCGATCATGCCGTACGAGGGTGACATCGGAGGGCCTCGGTGCCCGTGCGGCGCCACTGCCCGTGCCCGTGCGGCGTCGGCGTTCGTGTGCCGTCAGCGCTCGTGCGCCGTCAGTGCTCGTGCGGCCCGGAGCGGTGGACCGGGCCGTGGGCGTCGGCACAGTGCTCGGCGGCCGTGTCGCCCGGGGCCGCGATCTGCAGCAGTGCGCCCGCCTCGTCCTCGCCGACGTGGTCGACCTGGAGGGTGCTGTGGGTGATCCCGTACTCGTCGGCGAGCCGGCGTTGGAGCTGGCGCCGGACGGCGTGGCAGTCGCCGCCGGGGGTGACCAGGATGTGCGCGGACAGCGCCGGCTGGCCGGAGGTGATCTCCCAGATGTGCAGGTCGTGGATCTCTTCGACCAGCGGCTCGGTGACCATCCGGTCGGCCACCGCGTCCGGGTCGATCCCGGCCGGGGCGGCTTCCAGGAAGATCCGCCCGGACTCCCGGACCAGTGCGACGCCGGCCTTGAGCATCAGCGCGACGACGATCAGCGAGGCGATCGCGTCGGCGCGGGCGAAGCCGGTGGTCAGGATGATCAGACCGGCGACGGCGGTGGCGATGAAGGCGTACAGGTCGGTGAGGACGTGCTGGAAGGCGCCCTCGACGTTGAGCGAGGTGCGGTTGGCCTTGGACATGCACCAGGTGGCCGCGAGGTTGACCACGATCCCGATCAGCGCGGTGACCAGCACCAGCGAGCCGGTGACCGCGGGAGGCGAGATCAGCCGGGTGACCGCCTCGTAGCCCAGCCAGGCCGAGAGCACCAGCAGGGTGACGCCGTTGGCCTGCGCGGAGAGGATCTCGGCGCGCTTGAGGCCGTAGGTGTAGCCGCCGCGGGCCGGGCGGGCGGCGAGCCGCATCGCGATCAGGGCGAGCACGATCGAGGCGGCGTCGGTGAGCATGTGGGCCGCGTCGGAGATCAGCGCGAGGGACTTGGCGGCGAAGCCGACCACGACCTCGCCGGCCATGAAGACGACGATCAGGGCGAGGGCGCTGAGCAGCCAGCGGCGGTCCGCGTCGGCGGAGACGCCGTGCGAGTGCCCACCGTGGCCGCCGTGCCCGCCGTGGCTGCCGTGTCCGCCATGGCTGCCATGTCCGCCGTGACCGTGCGCGTGCCCGTCCCCGTTCGACGGCTGGTGGTCATGCGCATGATCATCGTGCGAATGCTCGGGCCTGGCCATGGAAGTCCTCTCTGGGCGCACGGATGGGAACAGGGGCGCGGCGCGACCGCCCTGCAACCGAAGTGAACCGCAGAATCGACAAAGATCCAAAGGCTGTACTGGTGACCGTTGTCGTTGCCGTTCGGGTGGCTTTACCCGGCGCACGCCGCAGCCGTCCGACCAGCAGAAATCCCCTGCGCCCGCGCCCAGTTGAGCTATCCCAGCGCCGCCATGTCCAAGGCCGGGTCCAGCGCCACCGCGTCCAGGGCCGCGGCGGTGGCCGCCCGAACCAGGGCCCGCATCAGCCGCAGGTCGTCCCCCTGTTCCGGATGCCACTGCACCCCGAGCGTGAAGCCGGGCCCCTCCAGCGCCTCCACCGTGCCGTCCGGCGCGTGGGCGCTCACCCGCAGGCCCGTCCCGACCCGGTCGACGGCCTGGTGGTGGAAGGTCGGTACCTCCAGCTCGCACTCCGGCAGCAGCCCGCCCAGCAGCGTCCCCGGCACCGGCCGCACCGGGTGCGAGCCGTACTTCCCCGGCGAGCCGCCGTGCACGTCCACCGGCACCACGTCCGGCAGGTGCTGCACCAGCGTGCCCCCGCACACCACGTTCAGGACCTGCATCCCGCGGCAGACGGCCAGCAGCGGCATCCCCGCCGCCAGCGCGGCCCGCAGCAGCGCGACCTCCCAGACGTCCCGCTCCGGCGAGTCCACCTCGGTCGCCGGATGGGCCGGCTCCCCGTAGTACGCCGGGTCGATGTCCGGCCCGCCCGCGATGACCAGCGCGTCCAGCCGGGCCAGCACCTCCGGCGCGCGCTCCGGGGCGTCGGGCGGCAGCAGGACGGCGACCCCGCCGGAGTCCCGGACGTACGCGGTGTACCGCTCGGGGACGAGAGCGACCCGACGGCTCCGCCAGTGGCTCCAACTCGCGTCCACCAGGTAGGTGCTGACACCGATCAAAGGCCTGCGATCCATGGCGCGCATTCTCCTCCCGAACCGCCCGATACCCCGTCAACCACGCATATCGGCGCGCCACACACGCCTGCCCTCTTCCGCCCCGCGAGGCGCAGGCCGTACGGTTCGCTGTGACTGCTTGATCTCGAAGAGTGATCGACGGGTTCGAGGTCGTCACGGCCATCCGGGCCACCAGACCACCGAGACCATCGAGACCACCTAGACCATCGAGACCACCCAGGACACGAGGAAGGAGGGTTCCGTCATGTCCGAGAACGCCGCACCCGGGAACGCCGCCGCGGGGCCGCCGCCCCGGCCGCCGCTGACCCTGGACGAGCTGCGCACCCTGGTGGACGCCGGCAAGGTGCACACCGTGGCACTCGCCTTCACCGACATGCAGGGCCGGCTGCAGGGCAAGCGCTTCGCCGCCCGGTTCTTCCTCGACGAAGTCGCCGAGCACGGCGCCGAGGCCTGCGACTACCTGCTGGCCGTCGACGTCGACATGAACACCGTGGACGGCTACGCCTTCTCGTCCTGGGCCACCGGCTACGGCGACTTCGCGATGCGCCCCGACCTGGGCACCCTGCGGCTGACCCCCTGGCAGCCCGGCACCGCCCAGGTCACCGCCGACCTGGCCCGGCACGGCGGCCACCCGGTGGATGCCGCCCCGCGCCAACTGCTGCGCCGCCAGATCGCCCGGCTCGCCGAGTACGGCCTGGCCGCCGACATCGGCACCGAACTGGAGTTCCTGGTCTTCCGCGACACCTACGAGCAGGCCTGGCTCGGCGGCTACCGCGGCCTGACCCCGGCGAACCTCTACAACGTGGACTACTCGATGCTGGGCACCGCCCGGGTCGAGCCGCTGCTCTCCCGGATCCGCAACGAGATGGCCGGCGCCGGCCTGGTCGTGGAGTCCGCCAAGGGCGAGTGCAACCTCGGCCAGCACGAGATCGCCTTCCGCTACACCGACGCCCTCACCACCTGCGACCAGCACAGCGTCTACAAGACCGGGGCCAAGGAGATCGCCGCCCAACTGGGCTGCGCGCTCACCTTCATGGCCAAGTACGACGAGCGCGAGGGCAACAGCTGCCACATCCACCTCTCGCTGCGCGACGCCGTCGGCGCCCCCGCCTTCGCCGACCGGGACGGCCGGATGACCGACACCATGCGGCACTTCCTGGCCGGCCAGCTGACGGCGCTGCGCGAGTTCAGCGTGCTCTACGCCCCGAACATCAACTCCTACAAGCGCTACCGCCCGGGTTCCTTCGCCCCGACCGCCGTCGCCTGGGGCCGGGACAACCGCACCTGCGCCTACCGGGTGGTCGGCCACGGCCCCGGCCTGCGGATGGAGAACCGGGTGCCCGGCGGCGACGTCAACCCGTACCTCGCCGTGGCCGGGATGATCGCGGCCGGCCTGCACGGGCTGCAGCGCAAGCTGGAGCTGCCCACGCCCTGCCTGGGCAACGCCTACGCGGTCGAGGAGTACGCCCGGGTGCCCGGATCGCTGCGCGAGGCCGCCGCGTTGTGGGCGGAGAGCGAACTGGCCCGGGAGGCCTTCGGCGACGACGTGGTCGACCACTACCTGAACATGGCCCGGGTCGAGCAGGCCGCCTACGACGGCGCCGTCACCGACTGGGAGCGCTACCGATCCTTCGAACGGATGTGACGCGTGACCGACGGACGTGACGCATGACCGACTGGACACCCTTGGGCGGCTTCGGCGAGTCCGGGGTGGGCCGCGAGCGGGGGCCGGACGTGCTGCGCCGCGTCACCGAGACCAAGAACGTCTTCATCCAGAGCGAGGAGTGACAGCCCGATGAGCGAGAAGCACGCCGCGCGGGACGAGGTGGTCTGCCGCCGGCTGGTCGGCCGCACCGCCGTGGTCACCGGCGCGGGCAGCGGCATCGGCCTGGCCGCCGCCCGCCGGCTCGCCTCGGAGGGGGCGAAGGTGGTCTGCGCCGACCTCGACGAGGAGACCGGGCGGGCCGCCGCCAAGGAGGTCAGCGGGCTGTTCGTGCACACCGATGTCACCGACCCGTACATGGTCGAGGCGCTGTTCGACGAGGCGTACGAGACCTGCGGCAGTGTGGACGTCGCCTTCAACAACGCGGGCATCTCGCCGCCGGAGGACGACTCGATCCTGACCACCGGCCTGGACGCCTGGAAGCGGGTCCAGGAGGTCAATCTGACCAGCGTCTACCTGTGCTGCAAGGCCGCGTTGCCGTACATGCGCCGGCACGGGCGTGGCTCGATCATCAACACCGCCAGCTTCGTGGCCCGGATGGGCGCGGCCACCTCGCAGATCTCCTACACCGCCTCCAAGGGCGGGGTGCTCGCGATGTCCCGCGAGCTGGGCGTGCAGTTCGCCCGTGAGGGGATCCGGGTCAACGCGCTCTCCCCGGGGCCGGTGGACACCCCGCTGCTGCGCGAGCTGTTCGCCGAGGACCCGGAGCGGGCCGCCCGCCGGCTGGTGCACATTCCGCTCGGTCGGTTCGCCCGGGCCGAGGAGATCGCCGCCGCGGTGGCCTTCCTGGCGAGCGACGACTCCTCGTTCATCACCGCGAGCGAGTTCCTGGTCGACGGCGGGATCTCCGGGGCGTACGTCACCCCGTTGTAGTCCGGTGCGCTGCTTCTCACCGTAATTTCATCGAAAACCGGGGGAATTCCGTGCCGCGCTGATTTCGCGCTTATCCGGCTGCCTTTAGATTCTCTGCTGTGAGCGAGCAGATTCCCGCCGGGTGGTACCCGGATCCGAAGGACCCCACCGGTGACCCGAGGCCGCAGCGGTGGTGGGACGGCAAGGGCTGGACAGCCGACACCCGGCCCACGCCCTCGGACGCCCCGGACTCGACCGCTCCCGCGGCCGATGCTGCGGCACCCGGCGCCCCGGAGGGCCCGGACACCCCGGAGGGCCCGGCGGCCCCGGAGGCCGGCGATCCGGGGGCGACCGATCAGACCCGGGTGCTGGAGGGCGAAGTCCTGGGCAGCGGCCCGACCGTCCGCTATCCGGAGCCGCCGCCCTTCGGCGCCGCCTTCGGTTCACCGCTGCCGCCGCGCAAGCCCCGGCGCAAGCCGTCCAAGCTGGTCGTGGCGACCGTCGCCGCCGCCCTGCTCGGCCTGGGCGCGGGCTCGGGGATCACCTACCTCGCGATGGACGGCCACGGGGACAAGCCCAAGCCGATCGCCCAGCACACCCCGCGAGGCGCCTATGGGCCGTGGGACGGCTACCCGGGCGGTGGCAATGGTGGCAACGGCAATGGTGGCAACGGCGGTGGCGGCAACGGGAGCAGCGGGGACGGCAAGGGCAACGGCAAGGGCAACGGGAACGGCAAGGTCCGGCCCGGCGCCGACACGGCGATCGACGTGGTGAACCGCCTCACCTTGCCGGTCCCGAACGGCTGGCAGGCCGGCACCACCGGCGACGGCTACGCCATGATCACCGTCGGCTCCTACGCCTGCCCCGACGGCAGTGGCGACTGTACCCTCGGCGGGGTGAACACCGGCCGGATCGACGGTGGCGGCACCGACGCCCAGACGGCGGCCAAGGCCGACATCGCGAAGGTCGCCAAGGAGTCGTACGGCAACATCACCGGGCACCAGGAGCTCAAGTCCGAGGCGGTCAAGGTCAACGGCCAGGACGGCTACCTGGTCCGTTGGAAGGTGGACGCGCCCAAGGGCAACAACGGCTACGTGGAGACCGTGGTCTTCCCGTCCGCCGACGGCAAGTCGCTGGTCTCGGTGCACTTCGGCTTCGACATCGCCGACAAGGCGCCGGACGTCGCCGTGATGGACACCATCGTCAAGGGCATCACCGACTTCAAGGGCAAGATCCCGAGCATTCCCGGGATGCCCGGCACCGGCCCGGGCGGCAGCGCGGGCTCCGGCCCCGGTGGCACCGGGGGCACCGACGGGACCGGGGGCACCACCACCTGAGCCCCGCGCTCCTCACACAGCGGCGGCCCACCCGGGAGGGAAACCCCGGGTGGGCCGCCGCCGTCATGCGGTGACGGAACCGGGCCGGACGGGGGTGTGACCGGCCCGGCCCCGCCTCCGGCGTCAGGCGTCGCGTCGAACAGCCTCGACGCGGCGGCGCCGGAGCACCATGCCCGCCCACCCGACGCCGATCGCGGCGGCGCCGGCGAGCAGCAGCGGACCGGTGGCCGAGGTGCCGGCCACGGCGGCGGAGGTGGTCGGGACGATCTGGCCGGCCGGGGCGTTCGGGTCCCCGCCGTGGCCGTGGTGGGCGACCGTGGACCTGGGCGCGTCGGCCGCGATCTGGGCGTCGCTCGGCGCGGCCGGGGCCTGCGCGGCGAGTGCCGGGGCGGCAGCGGCGGTGCTCGAGCCGAAGTCGACGTCGGAGCAGCTGTAGAACGCCTCCGGGCTGTCGCTGCGCTGCCAGACCATGTACAGCAGCTGGCGGCCGGTGCGCTGCGGCAGAGTGCCGGAGTAGGTGTAGTAGCCGTTCGTGGCGGTGCGGTCGACCTGCACCTGGGCCACCGGTGTCGGGTCGAGGTCCGACCACTTCAGCGGCTTGGTGGGGTCGTAGCTCGGCTTGGTGATGTAGACGGTCTGGGTGCCGATGTGCGGCGCGGTGGTGCGGAACTGGAAGGTGAACGCGCCGGCCTTGACCGGGGTCGCGGGCCAGTCGGTGCGCGGCCAGTCCAGCGCCTTGTACTTGTCGCGGTTGGCCGAGCAGAGCTTGCCGTCCGGGATCAGCGCCTGGTGGTTGCCGGCGGCGTTGGCGATGTTGACCTCGTTCCAGTCGTACAGCGGCTGGGTGCCGCTCGCGGCGACGAGGTCCTTGCAGACCTGGGACACCGGGTGCTCGGGGCCCTCCGCGTAGCACGCGGCGACCCGGCTGACGGGGTTGGTCATCGTGCCGTGCGCGCCGGCGGTGCCGGCGGTGGTCGCGGCCACCGCGAGGACCGCGGCGCCGACCACGCCGACGGACAGGGCACTTCGCTTGATGGACATGGGGTGGGGACTCCTTGGCCGTCGTTCCGGGCGAGTGTGGGGGAACGGACACGCCTGCCCGCTCGGGAGCCGCCGGCCCGGCGCGCGACCCCCGGCCAGAGCGTAGGATTGGTCTGGACCAGATGGCAATAGCCATGCGTGGAGCACTTGTTGACGGACTGTAGGCCGCAGAGCAGCACAAAGGCCCGATGGAGGACGGTGGTTAGCCGTTCCATCGGGCCTGGTTAAGGCTGCGGAAAGGTCAGCGCTGGATGCCGTGGATGATGCCGGCCTGGATCACGAGATCGCTGTTGACGGTCGAGTTCCCGTCGATCGTGTTGATGATGTACGTTCCGCCGGCCGACTTGCTGAACCGCTCGGGAGCGAACTCCGAGAGGATCTCAAAGAGTTCCTCGGCCGCCTGCGGGTTCTCCCGGAACAGCGCGCGCAGCCGGTTGCGGATCGCCGCGGCCTGGTCGTCCAGGACCTCCTGGTCGCCGTCGGCCTCCAGCACCTCGGCGCGGATGACCTCCAGCTCCGCGCTCGCCTGCTCGTCCCGCTCGCCGCGCCCGAACAGTCGGGCGATCCGCGAACTGGCCTGGTTCCAGGCCGCCGTGGCCATCAGGCCGGCAACCGACGTCGCACCGGACCTCACCATCTCGTGCACGAGCTCGGTGTCCATGCGCCCCCTCCCGGGTCGTACTTTCAGGTCGCCACCACCGTAGGGCAATGCCGGACGAAGCGTCAGAGGAATGTCTTCCCCTCGCCCCGGTACGTCGGTACGGTCCGCACGATCCGGTCGCCCTCGATGAGGTGCAGCTCGGCGAAGCGCTCGCACAGCTCTCCCGCCTTGGCGTGCCGGAACCAGACCCGGTCGCCGATCAGCAGGTCGTCCGCGGCGGAGCCGAGCAGGGGGGTCTGGACCTCCCCGGCGCCCTCCATCGGGTCGTAGCGCAGGCCCTGCGGCAGGTACGGCACCGGCGAGCGGTCGGGGCCGGCCGCGCCGGAGGCCGGGTAGCCGCCGCCGAGGACCGTCACCACGCCGACGCCGGGGCGGCGTACCACCGGCTGGCCGAACAGGGCGGCCGGACGGCCCCGGAACGAGCGGTAGTTGTCGAACAGCTGCGGCTGGTACAGCCCGGAGCCGGCCGCCACTTCGGTGACGGCGCGCTCGGCCACGGTGGACTCCACGCTGCCGGTGCCGCCGCCGTTGACGAACTCCAGCTCGGCCACCTGGCGCAGTCGCCGGACCACCGCCGCGCGTCGTTCGGCGAGTTCGGCCCGGGCCTTGGCCTGCATCAGCCGGATCAGCTGTGAGCGCACCGGCCGTCCGGGCATCCGGTCGCCCACCCCGGCGACGTGTCCCTCGTACGCCATCAGGCCGACGACCCGGAAGCCCCGGCGGTGCTGGACGAGTTCGGCGAAGGCGCCGAGGTCCTCGGGGGTGCGCAGCGGGGAGCGTCGGGCGCCGACCCGGACCCGGCCGCCCAGCAGGTGCAGGGCGGTGTCCAGTTCCAGGCAGACCCGGATCTCGGCGTCGCCGGTCCGGGCCTTGTCGATCAGGTCGAGCTGGTCCGGGTCGTCCAGGACGACGGTGATCTCCCGGGCGGTTTCGGGGTCGGCGGTCAGCTCGGCGAATCCGTCCCGGTCGGCGGAGGGGTAGGCGAGCAGGATGTCGCGGACGCCGGTCCGGGCCAGCCAGAGCGACTCGTCGAGGGTGAAGCTCATCACCCCGGCGAAGCCGTCGGTGGCCAGCACCCGCTCCAGCAGCGCGCGGCAGCGCACGGACTTGCTGGCGACCCGGATCGGCTTGCCGCCGGCCCGGCGCACCAGGTCGGCGGCGTTGGCGTCGAAGGCGGCGAGGTCCACGACGGCCACCGGCCCGTCCAGGTGGGCGGTGGCGCGGTCGTACCGGAGGCGGTCGGAGACCGGGGCGGGCGCGGGTGCGTCGAGGATCACCATGGGCGCAGGGTGCCACAGCGGGCTACCGGTGGGTAGGGGGCGCGTGCGGGGAAATGAGGCCGGTCGGGTGCGGTGGCATAGGGTCGGGCGGGTGGACCGCAAAGACTTCTCCAACCCGGCGTTCGTCGGCAAGAACATCCCGAATCCCGGCTTCGGCGACGACGACGGTACCGCCGACGCGGCGCTCGTCGAGGCCCTCGCCCGCTGGTCGCAGGACCGCGCGGCCGAGCCCGAGGTGCTGGCGGCGCTGACCCCCACCCGGCTGATGGTCCCGATCGTCGCGATCCTCGGCGAGGTCGAGGTGGACGAGCACGGGCACCGGCACGACAAGTCCAGCGACATGGCCGTCCCGGTGCTGGAGGCCCCGGACGGGCGCCGCGCGCTGCCGGCCTTCACCTCGCTCGAGACGCTCGCCCGCTGGCGGGCCGACGCCCGCCCGGCGCCGGTGGCCGCCCCGCAGGCCGCCATGGTGGCCTTCTCGGAGCGTGCCGACACGCTCCTGGTCGACCCGGCCGGTCCGGTGCCCTTCCAGCTGGCCGGCGCCCGGCTGCGGGCGCTCGCGGAGAACCGTCCGTTCCTGCCGCCGGCGCGGGACCCGGAGGTGCGCGAGGCGGTCCGGGCGCTGCTGGCGGCCGAGCCGCAGGTGGTCACCGGGCTGCTGGCGGCTTCCGAGGGCTCGGACGGGGTGCTCGCGGTGGTGTTCGACCCGGCGCTGGACCAGCCCGGGCTGCAGGCGGCCGCGCAGCGGGTCGGGCAGGCAGTGGCCGCCGACCCGGTGCTGCGGGTGCGGCTGGACCGGGGGCTGGACCTCGCGGTGCTGCCGGCGAGCGCCGAGCTGCCGGGGGAGCCGCTGTACCGGCGGTAAAGGCGATCGGCGGCAGAAACGATCAGGGGGCGCGCCTCGGGTGAGGCGCGCCCCCTGTCGCACGGACGACACTCAGGCGTAGACCGGCCCGGTGAACTTCTCGCCCGGGCCCGTGCCCGGCGCGTCCGGGACGATGGAGGCCTCGCGGAAGGCGAGCTGCAGCGAGCGCAGGCCGTCGCGCAGCGGGGCGGCGTGGAAGTTGCTGATCTCCGGGGCGCCGGCGGTGACCAGTCCGGCGAGCGCGGTGATCAGCTTGCGGGCCTCGTCCAGGTCCTTGTCCTTCTCGCCGCCCTCGGCGAGACCGCACTTGACGGCGGCCGCGCTCATCAGGTGCACGGCGACGGTGGTGATCACCTCGACGGCCGGGACCTCGGCGATGTCGCGGGTGAGGTCGTCGAAGCCGATCGCGTCGTCGTCCGTGCCGGGGGTCTGGGTGGGCTCGCTGCTCAAGGGGGGCTCGTTCCGTCGTGCCGTGTGGGTACATGTGGAGCGTACAAGGGCCCTTCGGGGCGCGGAGAAGGCAGTGCGCCGGGGCGGAATAGCGTTCGACCTCCCGGCGCTGTATGCTTCGAGACTGACCGGCCGGGATCCCGCATGGGCGCCTGGCCAGCAAGTGGAGGCTCCACTGAGGAGGCCCGAGAGGGCAACCGCGAAAGTCTCCCACCCGATCGGCTTCGCGGTCGACGGGTCCCGGTCCGCGACGGGCGCTTCGGCGCCGAGTCGCCGCAGCGCCCCTCACCGGGCGTCGCCCCCGGTTGTGTGGAGCCCCGCTTGTACCGAGCGGGGCTTTTTTCGTGTCGCGGGTGCAGTCGGTGCCGGAAGGTGCCGGGCAGCGCAGTACGAATGAAGCCCCGCCCAGTGGTCGAGTCCACTACGTGCGACCGCCGTCCGACGGCCGCATCGCAGAAGGTGCAACCTAGGAGGCCCCATCAGCACCGAGCCCCGCATCAACGACCGGATTCGCGTCCCCGAGGTGCGACTCGTCGGTCCCAGCGGCGAGCAGGTCGGCATCGTGCCGCTTGCCAAGGCGCTGGAGCTTGCGCAGGAGTACGACCTCGACCTGGTCGAGGTCGCGGCGACCGCCCGGCCGCCGGTGTGCAAGCTCATGGACTACGGCAAGTTCAAGTACGAGTCGGCCATGAAGGCCCGTGAGGCGCGCAAGAACCAGGCGCACACGGTCATCAAGGAGATGAAGCTCCGGCCGAAGATCGACCCGCACGACTATGACACCAAGAAGGGTCATGTCGTCCGGTTCCTCAACCAGGGCGACAAGGTCAAGATCACGATCATGTTCCGTGGTCGTGAGCAGTCCCGCCCCGAGCTGGGCTTCCGCCTGCTGCAGCGGCTCGCCGACGACGTCCAGGAGCTGGGCTTCGTCGAGTCCTCGCCCAAGCAGGACGGCCGGAACATGATCATGGTTCTTGGCCCGCACAAGAAGAAGACCGAGGCGATGGCCGAGGCCCGCGCCCTCGCGGACGCCCGCAAGGCCGAGCGTCAGGGCCGTACCCCCGGCTCCGACGCCGCCCTCGCCGACGACGAGGTGGCCGAGGACCTGGCGACCGACGACGTCGTGACCGAGGACGTGGCGACCGAGGACGTGGCGACCGACGACGCCGCGACCGAGGCGCAGGACGCCCCGGCCGAGGCCGCGGCCCCCGAGGCCGACGCTCCGGTCGAGCAGCCGGCCGCCTCCCAGGGCGCCTGAGCCTTCACCGGCCAGGAGGCCCGGGAGACCGGCCCCCAAGGGTGACGGGCGTCCCGCCCGGTCACCACAGATCCATCCAGTTCACGCCCGTGTGGCAGCGCCGCGCGGGCGTGAATGGGACCGACGAGGAGATACGGCGAAATGCCGAAGCAGAAGACGCACAGTGGCGCCAGCAAGCGCTTCAAGATCAGTGGCTCTGGCAAGGTGCTGCGCGAGCGCGCCGGCCGCCGCCACCTCCTGGAGCACAAGCCCTCGACGCTGACCCGCAAGCTGGCCGGGACCGTCGAGCTGGCCCCCGCTGACGCCAAGAAGATCAAGAAGCTTCTCGGCAAGTGATCGCCTTCCCGCCCGGCGAGAGCCGTGTGCGGGGCAGCTGATCCTTCCCGACCCATTCGAATGACGGACCACGTGAAGTAGTCCGTGGTCCAACCCAAGGAGTAATCAAGTGGCACGCGTCAAGCGGGCAGTCAACGCCCACAAGAAGCGCCGGGTCATCCTGGAGCGCGCCAGCGGCTACCGTGGCCAGCGCTCGCGCCTGTACCGCAAGGCCAAGGAGCAGGTCACCCACTCGCTGGTCTACAACTTCAACGACCGCAAGAAGCGCAAGGGCGACTTCCGTCAGCTGTGGATCCAGCGCATCAACGCTGCGGCCCGTGCCAACGGCATCACCTACAACCGCTTCGTGCAGGGCCTGAAGGCCGCCAGCATCGAGATCGACCGCAAGATGCTGGCCGACCTGGCCGTCAACGACCCGGGTGCGTTCGCCTCCCTGGTCGAGGTCGCCCAGAAGGCGCTGCCGGCCGACGTGAACGCCCCGAAGGCCGCCGCCGACGCCGCCTGATCTTCCGAGATCGGTTGAGCTCTGACCGGACCCGCAGGCTCGCCTGCGGGTCCGGTTCTGCTTTACCCCCTCCGTCAGCGCCTCCAGAGAACGAGACCATGCCGAGCACCGAGACCCCCCTGCTGACCTCCCTGCGCTCGCCGCGCGTCGTCGCCGCCCGCCGGCTGGCCAAGCGCAACCAGCGGACCAAGGAGCGCCGCTTCCTGGCCGAGGGCCCGCAGGCCGTCCGGGAGGCCGTCGCCTTCGGCAGGCTGCCGGGCACGTCCGAGCACGCCGTGGTCGAGGTGTACGTGAGCCCGGAGGCCGCCGAGCGGCACGCCGGCATCGTCGAGGAGGCCCGGGCCGAGGGGCTGCCCGTGCTGACCGCCACCGACGAGGTGATCGCCGGGATCTGCGACACGGTGACCCCGCAGGGCATCGTGGCGCTCTGCCGCTTCATCGACACCCCGTTCGCCGAGGTGCTCGAGGCCCGTCCGAAGCTGGTCGCGATCCTCGCCCACGTGCGCGACCCCGGGAACGCCGGCACCGTCCTGCGCACCGCCGACGCGGCCGGCGCGGACGCCGTGGTGCTCACCGACGCCTCGGTGGACCTCTACAACCCGAAGGCCGTGCGGGCCTCCGTGGGCAGCCTCTTCCACCTGCCGGTGGCGGTCGGCGTGCAGGTCGAGGAAGCCGTCGGGAAGCTGCGCGAGGCCGGCATCCGGGTGCTCGCCGCGGACGGCGCGGGGGAGCGCGACCTGGACCAGGAGCTGGACGAGGGCACCCTGGGCGCGCCCGGCGCGTGGCTGTTCGGCAACGAGGCGTGGGGGCTTCCGGAGGAGACCCGCGCGCTCACCGACGAGGTCGTGCGCGTCCCGATCCACGGTCACGCCGAGAGCCTCAACCTGGCCACCGCCGCGGCAGTCTGCCTCTACGCCTCGGCCCGGGCGCAGCGTTCGCCCGGCGGCTGCCGTTCGAACACCTGACACACCCGGGGGCGCACCGGGATCACCCCGTTGCAAGCCCTACTGCGGGGGCCTGCGAGGCGCTAGGGTCTGCCTCGGTGGGGGGAACGGCACGGTGGGTAATCGGGGAGGCAACCCATGGTCGGCAGCGGGCCCGAGCTCGACCCGGACGACCTGCCGGACGGCCTGGTGGTCGCCGACGGGCTGGGCCGGGTGGTCTGCTTCAACCGGGCCGCGGCCCGGCTCACCGGCGTGCCCCCGGAGGCCGCGCTCGGCTGCGTGCTGGAGGACGCCCTCCCGCTGGAGGACCTGGACGGGCGCCGCTGGTGGCAGCTGACCAACCCGTACGGCGGCCTGGCCACCCGCACCCGCCAGCCGGAGCGCAACCTGCTGCTGCCCGGCGGCCGTGAGGTGCTGGTCTCCGCCCGGTACGTCCGTACGGTGCCGTGCGGGCCGCTGGAGCGCCTGGTGATCGCCCTGCGCGGCACCGAGGCCCGGCGCCGCACCGAGCGCAGCCACGCCGAGCTGATCGCCACCGTCGCGCACGAGCTGCGCTCCCCGCTGACCAGCGTCAAGGGCTTCACGGCGACGCTGCTGGCCAAGTGGGAGCGGTTCACCGACGGGCAGAAGCGGCTGATGCTGGAGACCGTGGACGCCGACGCCGACCGGGTCACCCGGCTGATCGCCGAGCTGCTGGACATCTCCCGGATCGACGCCGGCCGGCTGGAGCTGCGCAAGCAGGTGGTCGACCTGGCCGCGGCGGTGCGCCGGCACGTCGAGCGCAAGGTCGCCACCGGCATCGCCGAGGACCGCTTCGACATCCGGGTCAGCGAGCCGCTGACCGTCCTGTGGGCCGACCCGGACAAGGTCGACCAGGTGCTCGCCAACCTGCTGGAAAATGCGGTGCGGCACGGTGAGGGAACTGTCACGATCGAGGTGGCACCGGCCAAGGAGGTCGTCGAGGCACCCGTCTGGGAGCGCTCCGGCACCCCGCCCCGCATCGTGGAAGGCACAGCGGTCACCGTGAGCGACGAAGGCAGCGGCATCCCCGAGGAATCGATGCCGCGCGTCTTCACCCGCTTCTGGCGCGGCTCCAAGCGTGGCGGCACGGGCCTGGGCCTCTACATCGTCAAGGGCATCGTGGAAGCCCACGGCGGCTCGATCCGCGTCGACCGCGCGCCCGGCGGCGGCGCCCGGTTCCGATTTATCCTGCCCGCCGGCGTACCCGACTTCATGCTCTGAGCACTGCTCCGAGAGGGCACCGGGGTCCCGCCGGACGGGCTTCGCGGCAGCGGCGCTACGCGCTGCGACTACACTCGACCTTTGGCGTCGCGCAACGCCCCGCGCGGCTGAGCCGCGGACACCCACTCCCGTGAGCCTCCGGTGAACGGAGAACCGGCTGCCCGTGCCCCGGCCCCGCCGGGCGTGACGCGAAGGCGAGCCCACACACCTGAGCACGGACGAGCAGGAGCACGGGAAAGATAGAGATGTCGGCACCCAACAAGTCGTACGACCCGGTCGAGGTCGAGGCCCTCAAGCCCGAGGTGGTGGAGCAGGCGCGGGACGAGGCCGTCGCCGCGTTCGCCGCCGCCACCACCCTGGACGAGCTGAAGCAGGCCAAGGTCGCCCACACCGGCGACCGGTCCCCGCTGTCGCTCGCCAACCGCGAGATCGGCGCCCTGCCCCCGCACGCCAAGGCGGCCGCCGGCAAGCTGATCGGCCAGGCCCGCGGGGCCGTCAACCAGGCCCTCGCCAAGCGGCAGGCCGAGCTGGAGGCGGAGCGTGACGCCCGCGTGCTGGTCGAGGAGTCGGTGGACGTCACGCTGCCGTTCGACCGCATCCCGCGCGGCGCCCGGCACCCGCTGACCACCATGGCCGAGCGCATCGAGGACACCTTCGTCGCGATGGGCTACCAGATCGCCGAGGGCCCCGAGGTCGAGGCCGAGTGGCTGAACTTCGACGCCCTCAACCTGGGCCCGGACCACCCGGCACGCTCGATGCAGGACACCTTCTTCGTCCAGGCCCCGGACGGCTCCGCCGACTCCGGCGTGGTGCTGCGCACCCAGACCTCCCCGGTCCAGGCCCGCACCATGCTCGACCGCGAGCCCCCCATCTACGTGGTCTGCCCGGGCCGGGTCTACCGGACCGACGAGCTGGACGCCACCCACACCCCGGTCTTCCGCCAGGTCGAGGGCCTCGCGGTGGACGAGGGCATCACCTTCGCCGACCTCAAGGGCACCATCGAGGTCATGGTCGAGAAGCTGATCGGCGACCACCTGGAGCTGCGCTGGCGGCCCTCGTACTTCCCGTTCACCGAGCCGTCGGCCGAGGTCGACCTGCAGTGCTTCGTGTGCCTGGGCGAGAGCGTCGGCAACCCGGACCGGCCGTGCCGCACCTGCTCCTCCGAGGGCTGGATCGAGCTCGGCGGCTGCGGCGTGGTCAACCCGCGGGTGCTCGTCGCCTGCGGTGTCGACCCCAACCGCTACAGCGGGTTCGCCTTCGGCCTGGGCCTGGAGCGGATTCTGATGAATCGTCACAACGTCGCCGACATGCGCGACATGGTCGAGGGTGACGTGCGCTTCACCCTCCCGTTCGGGATGGAGATCTGATGCGCGTCCCGCTTTCCTGGCTGCGCGAGTACGTCGACCTGCCGGCCGGCGCGACCGGCCGTGACGTCGCGGAGCGCCTGGTCCGGGCCGGCCTGGAGGTCGAGACCGTCGAGCAGATCGGCGCCGACCTCAAGGGTCCGCTGGTGGTCGGCGAGGTGCTCTCCATCGAGGAGCTGACCGGCTTCAAGAAGCCGATCCGGCACTGCTTCGTCAACGTCGGCGCCGCCAACGGCACCGGCGAGCCGCAGGAGATCGTCTGCGGCGCGACCAACTTCGCCGTCGGCGACAAGGTCGTGGTCGTGCTCCCGGGCGCCGTGCTGCCCGGCCCCTTCCCGATCGCGGCCCGCCAGACCTACGGCCACACCTCGGCCGGCATGATCTGCTCCGCCCGCGAGCTGGGCATGGGCGACGAGCACAACGGCATCATCGTGCTCCCGCCGGAGTACGAGCCCGGCACCGACGCCGTCGAGCTGCTCCAGCTCGTCGACGAGGTGCTCGACATCGCCGTCACCCCGGACCGCGGCTACTGCCTGTCCATGCGCGGCGTGGCCCGTGAGGCCGCCGCCGCGTACGGGCTGCCGCTGGCCGACCCGGCGCTGCTCGACGTGCCGCCGGCCAACTCCTTCGGCTACCTGGTCAAGGTCAACGACCCGGCCGGCTGCGACCGCTTCGTGGCCCGTACGGTCGTCGGAGTCGACCCCGACGCCAAGTCCCCGCTGTGGCTGCAGCGCCGCCTGCAGAAGTCGGGCATCCGCCCGATCTCGCTGACCGTCGACATCACCAACTACGTGATGCTCGAGGTCGGCCAGCCGCTGCACGCCTACGACAAGCAGCGCGTGGACGGCCCGATCACGGTCCGCCGGGCGGCGCAGGGCGAGACCCTCACCACCCTCGACGGCGTCGAGCGCAAGCTCTCCGCCGAGGACCTGCTGATCTGCGACAACAGCGGCCCGATCGGCCTGGCCGGTGTCATGGGCGGCGCCTCCACCGAGATCCTCGACCCGGCCGCAGGCCCGGGCACCACCGAGGTGATCATCGAGGCGGCGCACTTCGACCCGGTCGCCATCGCCCGCACCGCCAAGCGCCACAAGCTGCCCTCCGAGGCGTCCAAGCGCTTCGAGCGCGGCGTCGACCCGGAGGCCGCCCGCGCCGCCGCGCAGCGCGCCGTCGACCTGCTGGTCCTGATCGCCGGCGGCACCGCCGAGGCCGGGGTCACCGACATCGCCGCCCCGCACCCGGTGCGCACCATCACCATCGCCGCCGACCTGCCCGACCGGGTGGCCGGCACCGCGTACGGCCGCGAGACCGTCACCCGGCGCCTGCAGGAGATCGGCTGCTCGGTCGCCGGCGCCGACGTCCTGGAGGTCACCCCGCCGACCTGGCGCCCCGACCTCACCGACCCGTACGACCTCGCGGAGGAGGTCATCCGGCTGGAGGGCTACGACAACGTCCCCGCCCGGATGCCCAACGTGCCGCCGGGCAAGGGCCTGACCGAGACCCAGCGGATCAACCGCCGGATCGGCGTCGCGCTGGCCGGGGCCGGCTACGTCGAGGTCAACAACTACCCGTTCCTCGGCGAGACCGCCTGGGACGCGCTCGGCCTGGAGGCGGACGACCGCCGCCGCCGGACGGTCAAGCTGGTCAACCCGCTGAACGACGAGGAGCCGGCGCTGCGCACCACGCTGCTGCCGGGCCTGCTCGGCGCGCTGCGCCGCAACATCGGCCGGGGCAACACCGACCTCGCGATCTACGAGACCGGCACCGTCTTCCTGCCCAAGGACGAGCTGTCCGTGGCCCCGCGCCCGGCCGTCGACCACCGGCCCAGCGACGAGGAGCTGGCCGAGCTGGACGCCGCGCTGCCGGACCAGCCGCGCCGGATCGCCGTCGCCCTCGCGGGTGAGCGGCTGCCGTCGGGCTGGTGGGGCAAGGGCGAACAGGCCTCCTGGGCGGACGCCGTCGAGGCGGCCCGCACGGTGGCCCGGGCGGCCGGCATCGAGCTGACCGTCCGCCAGGGGCAGCTGGCGCCCTGGCACCCGGGTCGCTGCGCCGAGCTGCTCGTCACCGGCACCGACCGGGTGGTCGGCCACGCCGGCGAGCTGCACCCGCGGGTGGTCAAGGCGCTCGGGCTGCCGGCCCGTACCGCCGCGATGGAGATCGACGTCGACCTGCTCACCGCCGACGGCGCCGAGCGGGTCAACGGTCCGACCGTCTCCGGTTTCCCGGTGGCCACCCAGGACGTCGCGCTGATCGTCGACACGGCGGTTCCGGCCGCCGACGTCGAGGCCGCGCTGCGCACCGGCGCCGGCGAACTGCTGGAGGCCATCCGGCTGTTCGACGTGTTCACCGGCGAGCAGGTGGGCGAGGGCAAGAAGTCGCTGGCGTACGCGCTGCGCTTCCGCGCCGTCGACCGCACGCTGACCGCGGACGAGGCCACCGCCGCCCGTGAGGCGGCCGTCGCCGAGGCCGTCGCCCGTACGGGAGCGGTGCTGCGCGGCGCCTGATGCCGTAGCGCCCGAGCAGGGGCCCCGCCCCGGACCACGAGGTCCGGGGCGGGGCCCTTCGCGTTTCTCGGATTTGACCCTGCCTGGGGTTGACGGTTCCTCAGTGAATCCTTTATCTCTTTACCTATGGAAGTAGATAAAGGAGACGACCAGCCGTCGCCCATCGAGTTCCGCCTGGACCCGGCCTCCGGTGTCCCGACCTACCTGCAGCTCGTGCAGCAGGTCGAACAGGCGCTGCGGATGGGCTGGTTGACCGAGGGGGATCGGCTGCCCCGGGTGCGCGAGGTGGTGGCCGGGCTGGCGATCAACCCGAACACCGTGCTCAAGGCGTACCGCGAGCTGGAACACCGCGGCCTCGCGGTCGGCCGCCGCGGCCAGGGCACCTTCATCAGGGGGCTGCCCGTCGGGGTGGTGCCGCTGCGCGAACGGGCCGCGCTGCGGCGGGGGCTGCTGGACTGGATGCGCTCGGCGCGGACCGCCGGGCTGGACGAGGAGGGGATGGCCGCCGTGTTCGAGGACGCGCTGCGCGACCTGCGCGAAGGCCGGGACGGGGTGGTGGCCTGATGGCCGCGGACACGGTGATCGACTGCGCCGGACTCGGCAAGCGCTACCGTCGCTCCTGGGCGCTGCGGGACTGCCGACTGGCCGTCCCCGCCGGGCACGTGGTGGCTCTGGTCGGCCCGAACGGCGCCGGCAAGACCACGCTGCTCAGCCTGGCCGCCGGACTGACCCTGCCCAGCGAGGGCGCGCTGACCGTCCTCGGCGACCAACTGCCCGGCTCACCCCGGGCGTTGGACCGGATCGGCTTCGTCGCCCAGAACGCCTCGCTCTACCCGGGCCTGCCCGTACGCGACCTGCTCGCGATGGGCCGCCACCTCAACCGCCGCTGGGACGAGGCCCGGGCCCGGACCCACCTGGAGGGCCTCGGCATCCCGCTGGACCGCAAGTACGGCCGCCTCTCCGGCGGTCAGCAAGCCCAGGTCTCGCTCGCCCTCGCGCTCGCCAAGCGCCCCGAACTCCTGCTGCTGGACGAGCCCTTGGCCTCGCTCGACCCGCTCGCCCGGCACGACTTCATGGCGGTGCTGCTGACCGCCGTGGCCGAGGACGGGCTGTCGGTGATGTTCTCCTCGCACGCCGTCCACGAGCTCCAGCAGAGCTGCGACTACCTGGTGGTGCTCGGCGGCGGCCGGGTCCAGGTGGCGGGGGAGGTGGACGACCTGCTGGGCGGCCACCGGATGCTCACCGGCCCGACCGCCGAGGCGGACGGGGTCGCCGGGCGGCTGCCGGTGGTCCGCGACCGCCGGGCCGGCGCCCAGTCCCACCTGCTGGTCCGCACCGGCGGCGTGGACGCCCCGCTCTCCGACGGCTGGCGCCAACAGCGCGTCGGCCTGGAGGAGTTGGTGCTCGCCTACCTGCGCGAGCCGACCGCCTCCGCCCTCCCCGGCCCGCGCGGGGCCGTTTCACCGAACGAGAAGGTACTGCTGCCGTGAGCTCCCTGACCCTCGCGCCGCCCCGCTCCGCCGTCCTGCGCGCGGCCGGGCTGCGCCACCGGCCCGCGCTGCGGACCCTGCTGGGTGTCCTCGCCGGGCTGGCCGTCGTGCTGGCCGTCACCGGCTACTTCCTCCACACGGGGCTCGACCGCTCCGGTGCGGGCGGCTGCGACATGGCGCTGCGGTCCTGCAACGAGCGCTGGAAGGAGTTCCTGCGTGAGTACGGCGCCGAGTTGACGGTCGGCGGGAACGTGGCCTACTTCCTGGGTGGCGCCCTCGGCGCGTTCGTGGGTGCTCCGCTGCTGGCCAGGGAGTTCGAGCACGGCACGGTGCGCTTCGCGTGGACCCAGGGAGCCGGTCGCACCCGCTGGACGGTCGGCGGGCTGGTCGTCGTCGGCGGTGTGCTGGCCGTCGCGACGGCCCTGGTGGCGGCGGTGCTGCACTGGTGGATCGCGCCGCTGACGGCGGAGGCGGGCCGGTTCGCGCCGCTGGCGTTCGCCAGCGCCCCGCTCGCGATGGTCGGCCGGGTGCTGCTGGTCTTCGCGTTGTCAGCGCTCGCGGGCGCGGTGCTGCGGCGGACGGTGGCGGCGGTGGGGATCGGGGTCGGCGCCTCGGTCGTGACCGTGCTGGTCGCCGAGTCCCTGCGGTTCGACTACCGCGCCCCGCTCCAGGACACCGTCCACACGCTCGCGCAGACCTCGCTCGACCACCGCTGGGAAGGCGGCCTCTGGGTCACCGACCCGGCGGGGAACCGCCTCGGCCTCGGCCGGCTCTACGACCTGGGCGGCGACTACTTCGGCGCCCAGAAGCTGCTGAGCGAGGGCGGCTACGCGCTGCACGAGACCTACCAGCCGGACGGCCGCTACTGGCTGTTCCAGTCCGTCGAGTTCGGCTGGATGACCCTGCTCGGCGCGGTGCTCTGCGCGGTGGCGGTCTGGTGGGTGCGGCGCCGCGCGGTCTGACCTGCGGGTCCGTGGATCGCTTGAAGAGTTTCCGTCAAAACCCTTGCGGGAGCGCGGCCGGACGGCTTTCCTACTTCTCGTTAGGAAAGTTTCCTAACCCCACGAGGAATCGGAGCGTCCCATGCGCCCTCAGCCCCGTCGTGCCCTCCGCATAGCCCTCGCCGCCGCCCTGGTGGCCGCGCCCCTCACCGTCGCGGCCACCTCGGCGGCCCAGGCCGCCCCGGCCGCGAGCGCGACCGTCCAGCTCAAGGGGGTCGGGCTGGACGACCCGCACAAGAAGGACATCGCGATGCAACTGGTGTCCAGCGCGGAGAACTCGTCGCTGGACTGGAAGGCCCAGTACAAGTACATCGAGGACATCAAGGACGGGCGGGGCTACACCGCCGGCATCATCGGCTTCTGCTCCGGCACGGGCGACATGCTGGACCTGGTCCAGCACTACACCGACCTCAAGCCCGGCAACGTCCTGGCGAAGTACCTGCCCGCGCTGAAGAAGGTCAACGGCACCGACTCGCACGCCGGCCTCGGCTCCGCGTTCGAGCGCGACTGGGCCGCCGCCGCCAAGGACACCGTCTTCCAGCAGGCCCAGAACGACGAGCGCGACCGGGTGTACTTCAACCCCGCCGTCAAGCAGGCCAAGGCCGACGGCCTGCGCGGGCTCGGCCAGTTCGCCTACTACGACGCCATCGTCATGCACGGCCCGGGCAACAGCTCGGACAGCTTCGGCGGCATCCGCGCCGCCGCCATGAAGAAGGCCAAGACCCCCGCCCAGGGCGGCGACGAGGCCACCTACCTCAAGGCCTTCCTGGACGCCCGCAAGGTCGTCATGAAGAAGGAGGAGGCCCACTCCGACACCAGCCGGGTCGACACCGAGCAGCTGGTCTTCCTCAACGCCAAGAACTTCGACCTCAACCCGCCGCTGAAGTGGAAGGTCTACGGCGACAGCTACGCCATCAACAGCTGACGCGACGCCCAACAACCGACGCAGCGTCAAAAAGCGGGCCCGGCAGCCGGATCACGGCCGCCGGGCCCCGCTTCGCGGCACCCAGAGGAGTCAGGCGCTCGCGGTGTAGTCGTAGAAGCCGCGGCCGGACTTGCGGCCGAGCAGGCCCGCGTCGACCATCCGGGAGAGCAGCGGGGGAGCGGCGTACAGCGGCTCCTTGTACTCGTCGTACATCGACTCGGCGATCGAGACGATGGTGTCCAGGCCGATCAGGTCGCACAGCCGCAGCGGGCCCATCGGGTGGGCGCAGCCGGCCTCCATGCCCTTGTCGATGTCGGAGGCGGTGGCCACGCCCGACTCGAACATCCGCACCGCGGACAGCAGGTACGGCACCAGCAGCGCGTTGACCACGAAGCCGGCCCGGTCGCGGGCGCGGATCGGCTCCTTGCCGAGCACCTGGGAGGCGAAGGCCTCGACCCGCTCGGTGGTGGTCGCCGAGGTGGTCAGGGTCGGGATGACCTCGACCAGCTTCTGCACCGGCGCCGGGTTGAAGAAGTGCAGGCCGATGACCTGCTCCGGGCGGGAGGTGGCCGCGGCCAGCTTCACGATCGGGATCGACGAGGTGTTGGAGGCGAGGATCGCGTCGCGGCGCTCGATGACCTGGTCCAGGGTCTGGAAGATCTTGACCTTGATGTCCTCGCGCTCGGCGACAGCCTCGACCACCAGGTCGCGGTCGGCGAAGTCGGACAGGTCGACGGTGAAGGACAGCCGGGACATCGCCTCGTCCCGCAGCTCGGGGGTCAGCTTGCCGCGCTTGACCGCCGTGTCCAGGGAGTTGGTCAGCCGGGTGCGGCCGAACTCCAGTGCCTCACCGCTGGCCTCCGACACCAGGACATCCAGCCCGGCCCGGGCGAAGACCTCGGCGATGCCCGACCCCATCAGGCCACAGCCGACTACTCCGACGCGCGCGATGTCACTCACTCAGTTGCCCTTCGGTGGTGCTGGGGGTCGCCCAGCGACAGGTGGCCCAGCGAGCTGCTGGTCAGCGGGTCGGTGTACCGGAATGGGTGCACCGGTCACCGCCCCGACGACGTTACTACTCCGTACCGGCCAGTAGGTCACCCCCTCCCCGGAGGAGTGCCACCGCGGGCGATTCCCCCGAACGGGTGAGGCGGCGGTTCCGGCCCGTGCGCCCGGGGCCACCGCCGCCCGGCGGCCGACAGAATGCCGCAGGTGGGGGCCGGGGACGGACCAGCGCACAGGCCGGGGGCGGGAAGGGAGCACACACGGTGTCGACGGGATCGCTCGCAGGACAGGTCGCCCTGGTCACCGGCGCCGGCCGGGGCATCGGCCGGGAGATCGCCATCGGCCTGGCCGCCGAGGGAATGGCCGTCGGCCTGGTCGGCCGCACCCACGAGACGCTGGCCGACACCCTCAAGGAGTGCGTCAAACACGGCTCCCGCGGCGTCGCCGTCACCGCCGACGTCACCCGCCCCGGATCGGTGCGCGAGGCCGTCCGGCTCGTCGAACGCGACCTCGGCCCGATCGACCTGCTGGTCAACAACGCCGGCCAGGTCGACCGCGCCGAGGTGCCGATCTGGGAGACCGACGCCAACCAGTGGTGGCAGGTGATCGAGACCAACCTGCGCGGCCCCTACAACCTGCTGCGCTGCGTACTGCCCGGCATGGTCGCCCGACGGCACGGCCGGGTGGTCAACCTCAACTCCGGCTTCGCCCTGCGCCCGGACGGCAACTACACCGCGTACGCCACGTCCAAGGGCGCGCTGCTCCAGCTCTCCGACAACATGGCGGACTCGCTCGCCCGGCACGACGTCGTCGTCCTCGACATCAGTCCGGGCGCGGTCGCCACCGACATGACCGCCGGGATGCCGATGTTCCGGTCCACGACGAGCTGGGGCTCCATCCCGTACATGGTCGCCGTCACCGTGGACGCCGCCCGCGGCCGCTTCGACGCGCTGCATGGGCGGTTCATCCACGCCGGGCGGGACGACCTGGCGGAGCTGGTCGACCGGGCCGAGGCGATCCGCGCCTCGGACGCCCGCACGCTGCGGCTGCGCCCGTACAAGGACGACGACCCGATGGTCTGACCGGGCCCGCGGGGTGCGGGCCTCGCTGGGTGCGGTGCGATCCGGCGCGGTGCGATCCGGTGCGGTGGGGGGCTCAGGCGCAGAGCTGGCTGGCGGTGACCGGCTTGAGCCCGGCCTTGGCGAGGCCGTCCAGGATGGCCGGCAGCGCGTCCACCGTGCACTGGTGGCCCATGTGCAGCGCCACCACCGAGCCGCCGCGCACCGAGTTCAGCACCCGGCGCTGAAGTTCGGCGGCCGAGGGGTCGTTGTAGTCGCGCGGGTCGACGTCGAAGGACAGCACGTGCTCGTAGCCGACGGCCTTGGCCTGCTCGCGCACCATCGGGGTGGCGTACTGCGCGGCGGAGGGCCGGAACCAGCGGCCGATCGAGCCGGTGAGCTTCTGCAGCCGGTCGGCGCACTGGGCGATCTCGGCGCGCGCCTGGTCGGGCGTCATGGCGGAGATGTTGAGGTGGTTCTGGGTGTGGTTGCCCAGCTCGTGGCCGCCGTCCAGGATCCGCCGGGCCATCTGCGGCTGCTGGTCGAGCCAGCTGCCGACGACCATCACGGTCAGCTTGGCGCCGCGCTGCTCGGCGATCTCCAGCAGCGCGGTGGCGAGCTTCGGGTCCCCGCTGCCGTGGACGGTGAGCGCCACGTTCTTGCCGGTGCGCGGCCCGTACACGACCTCGACCGGGGTGCCGGGCGCGAGCGGCGGCAGCGGAGGCGGGGTCGGCGGGGCGGAGGCCTGGGCGGCGGCCGGGGTCGACTCGGTGGCGGGCTGGGGCTCCGCCGCGGCGGTCGGCGCGGGGGAGGCCGGGCCCTCGCTGCCGTTCCAGGCCGGGTCGGTGTTGTGCTGCGGGTCGACGGTGCCGGGGTGCGCGGCCAGCGCCCCGGGGTCGGCCCGGCGGGGTGCGCCGGTGCCGCAGGCGGTGACGAGGCCACCGGCGGCGGTGAGGGCGGCCAGCTGGGCGGCGGTGCGCAGTACGGTGCGGCGGTCGGCAGTCATCGGCAGCCAGCATAGAGAGGGCGGCACCGGCGGGCGATCCGGTATGACCGGGTCCGGACCGTCCTTGACGTGCACACACTCTGTCTACGGGTGTTGCGTAAACCTGAACTCCCGCTGTTTCCACGGTGTGTCGTTGGATACGATCACCGCGCACCGCCTGTTGACGGGCGGTCGCACAATTCCGGCATGGCGCATTGGGGGCGGAACAGGATGCACAAGGACACCGCGGCGACCGGCGGGGCGGCCGACACCGACTGGCACTGGGCCAGAGCGGACCACTGGCAGCCGCCGAGCGAGCTGGACACCGGCATCCCGCACACGGCCCGGATGTACGACTACTACCTGGGCGGCAAGGACAACTTCGAGGCCGACCGCAAGGCCGCCCAGGCCGCGATAGCCGCCTATCCGGCGCTGCCGCTGCTGGCCCGCACCAACCGGCAGTTCCTCGGCCGTGCCGTGGCGTTCGCGGCCGGCCGGGGCATCCGCCAGTTCGTCGACATCGGTACCGGCATCCCGGCCGTCGGCTCCACCAACGAGGTCGCCCAGCGGGTCGCCCCGGACGCCCGCGTGGTGTACGTGGACAACGACCCGATCGTCGCCACCCACGCCCGCGCCCTGCTGGCGAGCCACCCCGCCGGGCACACCTCGGTGATCGAGGCCGACCTGCGCGACCCGGCCGCGATCCTCGCCCACCCCGGGCTGGCCGCCTCCGTCGACCTCTCCCAGCCCGTCGCGCTGATGCTGGTCGCCGTCCTGCACTTCATCCGCGACGAGGACGGCGCGCAGCAGATCGTCCGCACCCTGCGCGACGCGCTCGCCCCCGGCAGCGCGCTGATCCTCTCGCACGGCAGCCCGGACTTCGCCTCCCGGGAGAGTGCCGCCGAGGGCACCCGGATCTACCGGAGCGCCAGCGCCCCGCTCGTCCTGCGCCCCCGGGCCGGGGTCGAACCCTTCTTCGGCGACTTCGAGTTCGTCGGCCCCGGGCTCGTGCAGCTCCCGCTCTGGCGCCCCACCGCCGGCCACGTCCCCACCATCGAACTGCCCGAGGGCTGGCAGGACGTGTCCGCGTACGCGGGCGTCGCGTTCAAGAAGTAGTCCGCGCTCGCGATCGGACGTGACCCAGCCCCGTCCCGGCGCTCCCTCCTGCGCCGGGACCGGGCCACCGCAGCCTACGCACCGCCACTGACAACCCCTCACCGCCCCGGATGGCCTGCGCCGTGACCACCGCCCTGCCACCCCTCCCCGCCGCCGTCGCCGACGCCCGCGGCGGCTCGCCGTTAGGCCGAGCACCCCGTACGAACAGGGAGAACCGGGCGAAATTGACGCGACAGGGTGTGCGGGGCGGTGCTAGCTTCCGCGGCATGGAAGCCCTGAGTGAGAACGAGATCCGCGCGTCCTTCGTCAACTGTTCCAAGGGCGAGGCCCGTCGGCTCAACCTGCCCCGGGGCCTGGCCGAACTGCCGTGGGAGAACCTGGACTTCCTGGGCTGGCGGGACCAGGGCGCGCCCGACCGCGCCTACCTGGTGGCCCCGCACGGCGGCGAGCTGGTCGGTGTGACGCTGCGGGTGCCGACGGTCCGGCGCAGCCTGACCAAGACCAACGTCTGCTCGCTGTGCATCACCGCGCACGCCGGCAGCGGCGTCGCGCTGCTCGCCGGCCGGCGGGCCGGCGCGGCCGGGCGCGAGGGCAACACGGTCGGGACGTACATCTGCGCCGACCTCGCCTGCTCGCTCTACGTGCGCGGGCTGAAGAAGTCCGCCCTGGTCACCCGGCCCGAGGAGTCGCTGTCGCTGGAGGACCAGGTCGCCCGGACGATGAGCAACCTCGACGCCTTCCTCGCCAGGGTGCTCACCGACACCGCCGCGTAGCCCGCCGTGTAGCCCGCCTGGTGAAGCGTCGCGCAGCCGGCCGCGTTGAGCGCCGCGTAAGGGCTCTCACTGCCCGCGCAGCTGGTCCAGTTCGCGGCGCTCCCGCTTGGTCGGGCGCCCGGCCCCGCGGTCCCGCTCCCCGGCCGCCGCGACGAACTCGCGCGGCGGCCGCGGCGGGCTGTTGTCGACCAGGCACTCCGCCGCCACCTCGGCGCCGACCCGCTTGCGGATCAGCTTGCGCACCTCGACGACCCGCTCGTGGTTCTCCTCGCGGACCCGGACCTCGTCCCCGGGCTTCAGCGCCTGGGCCGGCTTGGCCCGCTCACCGTTCACCCGGACGTGCCCGGCCCGGCAGGCGGCCGCCGCCAGCGCCCGCGTCTTGACCAGCCGGACCGACCAGATCCAGCTGTCCACCCGCACGCTTCCCTCGTGTTCAGCCATCCTCGGAGCCTACCCAAGCGATCCGGTCCGGTCGGGGGCTACCAGCGGCCGGGGGCTTACGCGGCGGTCGGGGCCTACGCGGCGGTCGGCGCTTCCTGCACCGCCCAGCCGTTGCCGTCCGGGTCGTTGAAGAACACGAAGTTGTTCCAGGCCTCGCCGTGCCCGTTCACCCGGGCTCCCGCCACGAAGTGCTGGACCGGGCTGACCGGTACGCCCCGCGCCGCCAGTTCGGCGTGGGCCTTCTCGATGTCGGCCACCACCAGTTGGAGGCCCTTGACCGAGCCGGGCGGCGAGTCGATCACCCCCTGGCCCACCACGATGGAGCACGGCGAGCCCGGGGGAGTCAGCTGGACCACCCGGACCCCGTCCCGCAGGCGGGTGTCGTGGTCCACCGTGAAGCCGGCCTGCTCCTCGTAGAAGAGCTTCGCGCGGTCCACGTCGGACACCGGGACCACTACGACTTCGAGCTTCCAGTCCATCGCCCTCACCCCTCTCGGTCGGGCTCTTCCAGTATCCGTCCGGCGGCGTTCTTCCAAAACAGTTCCCCGGTGTCCGTCCGATAGCCTGAGAACACGATGAATCCCCAGACCACGCCCGCCGCGACCCCGTTCTCCACCCCGTGGGGCACCTTCGACCTCACCCGCTTCCCTGCGGACCCGCGCGAGCGGCTCCGGGCCTGGGACGCCGCCGACGAGTACCTGCTGCGCCACCTCGCGGGCGAGGCGGACAGCGCGTCCGGCGCCGCGACCGAGCTGGCCGGCCGCCGGATCGCCGTCCTCGGCGACCGCTGGGGCGCGCTGACCACCGCGCTCGCCGAGCACCGGCCGGTCCAGATCTCCGACTCCCACCTCGGCCGGCAGGCCACCCTGGCCAACCTGGCCCGGGCCGGCGCCGCCGTCGACCAGGACCGGCTGCTCACCACCCGGGACACCCCGCCGGAGCGGATCGACGTGCTGCTGGTGCGCGTCCCCAAGAGCCTGGCCCTGCTGGAGGACCAGCTGCACCGGCTCGCCCCCGCGATCCACGCCGGCACCGTGGTGATCGGCGCCGGCATGGTCACCGAGATCCACACCTCCACCCTCCAGCTCTTCGAGCGGATCCTCGGCCCGACCCGCACCTCGCTCGCCGTCCGCAAGGCCCGGCTGATCTTCTGCACCCCCGACCCGGCGCTCGACCCCGGCCCCAACCCGTGGCCGCACCGCTACGCGCTGCCGTCGGACATCGGCCCCGCGTCCGGCCGTACGGTGGTCAACCACGCCGGCACCTTCTGTGCCGAGCGGCTCGACATCGGCACCCGTTTCCTCCTCGCCCACCTGCCGACCCCCGCCCCGGGCGCCCGGGTGGTGGACCTCGGCTGCGGCAACGGCGTGGTCGGGACGGCCGCCGCGCTGGCCGGGCCCGGCGCGGAGCTGGTCTTCGTGGACGAGTCGCACCAGGCGGTGGCCTCCGCCGAGGAGACCTTCCGTACCAACCTGGGCCCGGACGCCCCGGCCGAGTTCCGCGCCGCCGACGCGCTCGCGGCGGACGTGGTCGCCCCCGGCTCGGTGGACCTGGTGCTCAACAACCCGCCGTTCCACTCCCACCAGGCCACCACCGACGCCACCGCGTGGCGGATGTTCACCGGCGCCAAGCGGGCGCTGCGGCCGGGCGGTGAACTCTGGGTGGTCGGCAACCGTCACCTCGGCTACCACGTCAAGCTGCGCCGTCTCTTCGGCAACTGCCAACTCGTGGCGGGCAACCCCAAGTTCGTGGTGCTGCGCGCCGTCAAGCGCTGACCGGCGGCTGACCGGGGACTCACCGGCCCGCGGCCGCCCCGTCGGGCCCCGGCACATACTCCTTGCATGGATTTTCCCCCGCGCGTATATTCATGCCACGACTAAGGAGGAACGCCATGGCATTGCGAGTCGCCGTCGCCGGAGCGAGCGGGTACGCGGGTGGCGAGGTGCTGCGCCTGCTGCTCGGCCACCCGGAGGTGGAGATCGGGGCGCTGACCGGCGGCTCGAACGCGGGCACCAGGCTGGGCGCGCTGCAGCCGCACCTGATCCCGCTCGCCGACCGCGTCCTCGAGCCCACCACCCCCGAGGTGCTGGCCGACCACGACGTGGTGTTCCTGGCGCTGCCGCACGGCCAGTCCGCCGCCGTCGCCGAGGCCCTCGGCCAGAACGTGCTGGTGGTCGACTGCGGCGCCGACTTCCGGCTCAAGGCCGCCGCCGACTGGGAGCAGTTCTACGGCTCCGCGCACGCCGGCACCTGGCCCTACGGCCTGCCCGAACTCCCCGGCCACCGCGCCGCGTTGAAGGGCAGCAACCGGATCGCCGTGCCCGGCTGCTACCCGACGGCCGTCTCGCTCGCGCTGTTCCCCGCGTACGCGGCCGGACTCGCCGAGCCGGAGGCCGTGGTGGTCGCCGCCTCCGGTACCTCCGGCGCGGGCAAGGCCGCCAAGCCGCACCTGCTGGGCAGCGAGGTGATGGGCAGCGTCAGCCCGTACGGCGTCGGCGGCGTCCACCGGCACACCCCCGAGATGATGCAGAACCTCAGCCCGCTCGCCGGCGAGCCGGTCACCGTCTCCTTCACCCCCACCCTCGTCCCGATGCCGCGCGGCATCCTCGCCACCTGCTCGGCGAAGGCCAAGCCGGGTGTGACCGCCCGGAGCCTGCGCGCCGCCTACACCGAGGCGTTCGCGGACGAGGCCTTCGTCCACCTGCTGCCCGAGGGGCAGTGGCCGCAGACCAGCAGCGTCTACGGCGCCAACACCGCCCTGGTCCAGGTCGCCCTGGACGCCGCTGCCGGGCGGATCATCGCGATCAGCGCGATCGACAACCTGGTCAAGGGCACCGCGGGCGGCGCGGTGCAGAGCATGAACATCGCCCTCGGCCTGCCCGAGGAGCTGGGCCTTCCCGTGAACGGAGTCGCACCGTGAGCATCGGCAACAACGTGAGTACCGGCAACAACGCCAGCCCCGGCGCCAACCCGGGCCCCGGCACCAACGTGGGCGTGACGGCCGCCAAGGGCTTCCGCGCCGCCGGGGTGACCGCCGGCATCAAGGCCTCCGGCACCCCGGACCTCGCCCTGGTGGTCAACGACGGCCCCTCGCTCGCCGCGGCCGGCGTCTTCACCGCGAACCGGGTCAAGGCCGCGCCGGTGCTCTGGTCCGAGCAGGTCCTCAAGGGTGGCCAGGTCTCCGCCGTCGTCCTCAACTCCGGTGGTGCCAACGCCTGCACCGGCCCGCTCGGCTTCCAGGACACCCATGCCACCGCGGAGAAGGTCGCGGAGGAGCTGAAGCTCAACGCGGGCGAGGTCGCGGTCGCCTCCACCGGCCTGATCGGTGTCCGGCTGCCGATGGACATCCTGCTGCCCGGGGTCGCCCTGGCGGCCGGGGCGCTCAGCGAGACCGGCGGGGAGGCCGCCGCGATCGCCATCAAGACCACCGACACCGTGCACAAGACCGCCCAGGTCACCAGCCCGGCCGGCTGGACGGTCGGCGGCATGGCCAAGGGCGCGGGCATGCTCGCCCCGAGCCTCGCCACCATGCTGGTGGTGCTCACCACCGACGCCGCCGTCGACAGCGCCGCCCTGGACGCGGCCCTGCGCGGCGCCACCCGCTCCACCTTCGACCGGATCGACTCCGACGGCTGCATGTCGACCAACGACACCGTGCTGCTGCTCGCCTCCGGCGCCACCGGCATCACCCCGGACCAGGCCGAGTTCGCCGAGGCTGTCCGCACGGTCAGCGGCGATCTGGCCCGCCAGCTGATCGGCGACGCCGAGGGCGCGAGCAAGGACATCCGGATCGACGTCACCGGCGCCGCCACCGAGGACGAGGCGGTCGAGGTCGCCCGGACGATCAGCCGCAACAACCTGCTCAAGTGCGCCATCCACGGGGAGGACCCCAACTGGGGCCGGGTGCTGGCCGCGATCGGCACCACCTCCGCCGCCTTCGACCCGAACCGGCTGGACGTCGCCATCAACGGCGTCTGGGTCTGCAAGGACGGCGGCGTGGGCGAGGACCGCGACCTGGTGGACATGAAGGGCCGCGAGGTCGTCATCACCGCGGACCTCAACGCCGGCACCGCGGGTGCCTCGGTGTGGACCAACGACCTCACGGCCGACTACGTCCACGAGAACAGCGCCTACTCCACCTGATCCGCGACATCCGTTCCGACGAGGGAAACCCGTGCAGATCGCACCCAAGGGCGAACAGGCCCGCAACAACACCGCGTTGCCCAAGGCCATGACCCTGATCGAGGCGCTGCCATGGCTGGAGCGCTTCCACGGCAAGACCGTCGTGATCAAGTTCGGCGGCAACGCCATGGTGGACGACGAGCTCAAGGCGGCGTTCGCCCAGGACGTCGTGTTCCTCCGCTACGCCGGGCTGCACCCCGTCGTGGTGCACGGCGGTGGCCCGCAGATCAGCGCCCAGTTGGACAAGCTCGGCCTGGAGTCCAGCTTCACCAACGGTCTGCGGGTCACCACCCCGGAGACCATGGACGTGGTCCGGATGGTGCTGGCCGGCCAGGTGCAGCGCGAGCTGGTCGGCCTGCTCAACGGGCACGGCCCGTTCGCCGTCGGCATGACCGGCGAGGACGCGCACACCATGACGGCGGTGAAGCGCTACGCGGTGGTGGACGGCGAGCAGGTGGACATCGGCCTGGTCGGCGACATCGTCAACATCGAGGCCGGCGCGGTGAAGGCGCTGATCGCCGACGGCCGGATCCCGGTCATCTCCTCGATCGCGCGCGGCACCGACGGCCACGTCTACAACATCAACGCCGACACCGCCGCCGCCGCCCTCGCGGTCGCGCTCGGCGCCGAGATGCTCGTCGTCCTCACCGACGTCGAGGGCCTCTACAAGGACTGGCCGAACTCCGACGACGTGATCAGCCAGCTCAACGCGAGCGAGCTGGAGGAGCTGCTGCCCGACCTGGCCAGCGGCATGCTCCCCAAGATGGAGGGCTGCCTGCGCGCCGTCCGCTCCGGCGTGGGCACCGCCCGCGTCCTGGACGGCCGGGTGCCGCACAGCCTGCTGCTGGAGATCTTCACCGACGAGGGCATCGGCACGATGGTCGTGCCGGACGACGAGCCGACCGTGACCGGGGGACTGGCATGACGCACAACGAGCAGCTCACCGAGCGGTGGCAGCACACCTTCACCGACAACTACGGCACCCCCCGGATCCCGCTGGTGCGCGGCGCGGGCAGCAAGCTCTGGGACGCCGACGGCAAGGAGTACACCGACCTGCTCGGCGGCATCGCCGTCAACGCCCTCGGCACCGCCCACCCGGCCGTCGTCGAGGCGGTCGGCCGGCAGATCGCCACCCTCGGCCACGTCTCCAACCTCTTCATGGCCGAGCCCACCATCGCCCTCGCCGAGCGGCTGCTGCAGCTGGACGGCCGGGCGGGCGGCCGGGTGTTCTTCTGCAACTCCGGCGCCGAGGCCAACGAGGCGGCGTTCAAGATCAGCCGGCGGACCGGCCGCACCCACCTGGTCGCCCTCCAGGGCGCCTTCCACGGCCGGACCATGGGCGCCCTCGCGCTCACCGGCCAGCCCGCCAAGCAGGACCCGTTCCGCCCGCTGCCCGGCGACGTCACCCACGTCCCGTTCGGCGACGTCGAGGCGCTGCGCGCGGCCGTCACCACCGACACCGCCGCGGTCTTCCTGGAGCCGATCCAGGGCGAGAACGGCGCGATCCCGCTGCCGGACGGCTACCTCAGGGCGGCCCGCGAGATCACCCGGGCCACCGGCACCCTGCTCGTGCTGGACGAGATCCAGACCGGCGTCGGCCGCACCGGCCACTGGTACGCCCACCAGGCCTTCGAGGGCGTCGAGCCGGACGTCGTCACCCTGGCCAAGGCGCTCGGCGGCGGCCTGCCGATGGGCGCCACCCTCGCCTTCGGGGAGGCCGCCGAGCTGCTCACCCCGGGCCAGCACGGCACCACCTTCGGCGGCAACCCGGTGGCCGCCGCGGCCGGGCTCGCGGTGCTGGACACCATCGAGTCCGAGGGCCTGCTGGAGCACGTCCGCAAGCTCGGCGAGCGGCTGCGGCACGGTGTCGAGGCGATCGGCGACCCGCTGGTCTCGCACGTGCGGGGGGCCGGTCTGCTGCTCGGCATCGTGCTCACCGCGCCGGTCTCGGCCCGGGTCCAGGCCGTCGCGCAGGAGGCCGGCTACCTGGTCAACGCGGCCGTCGCGGACGCCGTCCGACTCGCCCCGCCGCTGGTGCTGACCGAGCAGGAGGCGGACGCCTTCCTCGCGGCCCTGCCGGGCATCCTCCGGACGGTGCGCGAGAACGCCCCGGCCGATGCGAGTTGACCGTCGTCCGGGAGAATAATCACATGACCGCTTCCCACTCCGGCCCCTCCGCCACCGGCCCGACGCCGCAGGTCCCGCAGACCCGCACCGCGCGCCACCGGCGGATCGTGGACCTGCTCACCCGCCAGCCCGTGCGTTCGCAGAGCCAGCTCGCCAAGCTGCTCGCCGACGACGGACTCGTGGTCACCCAGGCCACCCTCTCCCGGGACCTGGACGAGCTGGGCGCGGTCAAGATCCGCAACCGGGACGGCGCGCTGATCTACGCCGTCCCGGCCGAGGGCGGCGACCGCACGCCGCGCGCGCCGATGGGGGAGTCGGCCAGCGAGGGCCGGATGGCCCGGCTGGCCGGTGAGCTGATGGTCTCCGCGACGGCCTCCGGCAACCTGGTCGTGCTGCGCACCCCGCCGGGCGCCGCCCAGTTCCTCGCCTCGGCGATCGACCAGGCGGAGGTGTTCGAGATCATCGGCACCATCGCCGGCGACGACACCGTCCTGCTGATCAGCCGCGACCCGGCCGGCGGCCAGGCGCTCGCCGACCACCTCATGCAACTCGCCCAGGCGAAGGCGCAGTAGCGCCCGGACTCCGGCAACCCGGGCGTGACCCCGGCACAGCCCGCCGCAACTCCCGGCGCGACCCCGGCCCGACGGATCCCGTCCGGCCGGGTTTCTGCGTTTCAGGGGTTTTGTGTTTCATACGCTGTCGTGCATACTTATGCCATCCGCTGCACATGTCTGAAGGAGCCAACGCGATGACCGCCCAGCAGTCCTCCGACGTCCGCCTCTGGGGCGCGCGCTTCGCCGACGGCCCGTCCGAGGCGCTGGCCAAGCTGTCCGCCTCGGTCCACTTCGACTGGCGCCTCGCGCCGTACGACATCGCCGGCTCCAAGGCCCACGCCCGGGTCCTGTACAAGGCCGGGCTGCTCTCCGACGACGAGCTGGCCGCCATGCTGGACGGCCTCGACCGGCTGCTCGCCGACGTCGAGGCGGGCACCTTCACGGGCACCGTCGCCGACGAGGACGTCCACACCGCCCTGGAGCGCGGCCTGCTGGAGCGCCTCGGCGCCGAGCTCGGCGGCAAGCTGCGGGCCGGGCGCTCGCGCAACGACCAGATCGCCACCCTGTTCCGGATGTACCTGCGGGACCACGCGAAGACCATCGGCGGCCTGCTGCTCGACCTCCAGCAGGCCCTCGTCGGCCTCGCCGAGGCGCACCCGGACACCGCCATGCCGGGCCGCACCCACCTCCAGCACGCCCAGCCCGTGCTCTTCGCCCACCACGTCCTCGCGCACGTGCAGGCCCTCGGCCGGGACGCCGAGCGGCTGCGCCAGTGGGACACCCGCACCGCCGTCTCGCCGTACGGCTCCGGGGCGCTGGCCGGCTCCTCGCTCGGCCTCGACCCGCAGGCCGTCGCCGCCGACCTCGGCTTCGAGGGCGGCTCGGTCGGCAACTCCATCGACGGCACGGCCTCGCGCGACTTCGTCGCCGAGTTCGCCTTCGTGACCGCGATGATCGGGATCAACCTCTCCCGGATCGCGGAGGAGGTGATCATCTGGAACACCAAGGAGTTCGGCTTCATCACGCTGCACGACGCCTTCTCCACCGGCTCCTCGATCATGCCGCAGAAGAAGAACCCGGACATCGCCGAGCTCGCCCGGGGCAAGTCCGGCCGCCTGATCGGCAACCTGACCGGCCTGCTGGCCACCCTCAAGGCACTGCCGCTGGCCTACAACCGGGACCTGCAGGAGGACAAGGAGCCGGTCTTCGACTCCTGCGACACGCTGGAGGTGCTGCTGCCCGCGTTCACCGGGATGATGGCCACCCTCACCGTGCACCGGGAGCGGCTGGAGGAGCTCGCCCCGGCCGGCTTCTCGCTCGCCACCGACATCGCCGAGTGGCTGGTCAAGCAGGGCGTGCCGTTCCGGGTCGCGCACGAGGTGGCCGGCGCCTGTGTCAAGGCCTGCGAGGCCCAGGGCATCGAGCTGTCCGACCTGTCGGACGAGCAGTTCGCCGCGATCTCCGAGCACCTGACGCCGGAGGTGCGCTCGGTGCTCAGCGTGCACGGCGCCATCGCGTCCCGGAACGGGCGCGGCGGCACCGCCCCCTCGGCGGTCGCGGTCCAGCTCGCCGAGGTGAAGGCGGACCTGGCGCGGCAGCAGGAGTGGGTCCAGGGCTGACCGGAGGTCGGCAGGCAGGGGGCGCGGCGGTCCGACCGGCGCGCCCCTCCGGCGTCCGCGCCACGGCCCGGGCGTAACCGGTCCGGCCGCCGGGCGTCATGCACGGTGTGTGCGCCACCCTTCCCGTCGTCCCCTCCGCCGAGGACGTCTACCTCGCCGAACGCCGCCGCCGCGTGGTCCGCGAGACCGTCGCCGCCCTGCCCGGCCGCTGCCCGCAGCTGATCGCCGCCCTCGCCGAGGACCCGCCGCCCACCTACCGCGAACTCTCCGAGCGCCTCGGCATGCCCCGCGGCTCCATCGGCCCCACCCGCTCCCGCTGCCTCGCCTGCCTGCGCACGCTGCTCCACGCGGAGCGGTACCCGTGAGGCGCGGGGGTGACGTCGTGCGCGTCCGTCCGTACTCCCCGGCTCGCGTTCTCCGCCGTGCGCCCCGCTCCACCACCCCCTCCCCGACCGGGGTGACCCTGCTCACGTCTGTCCCCCCGAAGGTTGAGGGAAGCTGACACCCGGGTAGAGCGCTGGCGAACGCAGCTCTTGACGGTGACGCGATCACTCGGATACTGAGCGTGAGCGCGCCACCCTCTGCGCGCCGGGCACGACGACTGGGGAGGCCCCTCCACATGGGCATGAGCGTGATCATCTCGGCCGCGGCGGTCGAGGACGCGGAGCAGATCCTCAAGCTCCAGTACCTCGGCTACCAGTCCGAGGCCGAGCTGTACGGCGACTGGGCGATCGAGCCCCTGACGCAGAGTCTGGAGAGCCTGCGCGCCGAACTGGCCGAGCAGCACTTCCTGGTCGCCCGGCTGGGCGACGAGGTGGTCGGCACCGTCCGCGGCCGCGTCGAGGCCGACGGCGTCGGCCGGATAGGGCGTCTGGTCGTCCATCCGCGGATGCAGCGCCACGGCCTCGGCGGCCGCCTGCTGGACGCGCTGGAGCGCCGGCTCGCCGAGGAGGGCCCGGTTTCCGCCTACCGCCTGTTCACCGGCCACCGCAGCCTCGGCAACCTGCGGCTGTACGCCCGCCAGGGCTACCGGCAGACCCGGGTCGAGCAGGTCAACGCCCGGCTGAGCTTCGTCCACCTGGAGAAGCCCGCCGCCGCGGAGCTGGCCGCGACGGCCTGAGCCCGACGGCCGCACCCCACACCTTGCCCCGCCGCTTGGCGCCGCCACCATCCGGACGATCCGGTGGCGGCGCCGAGTCGTATCACCGCTGGTCACAGCGTTAGATGTCCGCATTGCGGACAGCGCCGTCAAACAATTGGGCGTACCTCGAACCATCTGTTTTACTGGCTCACATGACTGCGACGACGAACTGGACCCCCACCGGCACGCTGCCGGCAGGTGAGCGTGCCATGTGCCGTCGAATGTGTCACTGCTGAGGGCCATCGCCCCCGGCACCCCTCCGCGGGTGCCTTCTCCTCGCGCCCCGAAGCGAGACTCCGGCGCCGCTCCCGCCTGTCCGAGCGCGCCCATCCTCCCGGACCCCTCCCTTCGCCATGCCCGCCCACGTGCGGGCGCCGGTGACTCCTAAGGGCCACGCCGTCGCGCGGCCCGGCCGCCCAGCGGCCACGATCAAGGGGTGGCAGGTC
This sequence comes from Kitasatospora sp. NPDC033851, assembly GCF_055576085.1. Lineage (NCBI taxonomy): Bacteria > Bacillati > Actinomycetota > Actinomycetes > Kitasatosporales > Streptomycetaceae > Kitasatospora > Kitasatospora sp. NPDC033851. Next base: position 130,386 of record NZ_JBVIRL010000004.1, read on the forward strand.
CGGATCCCCCCGGCGAAGCGCCGTAAGAAGCCGTCGACCGCAACCCGGTCGGGCGGTCGACCCACGCCGCCCGCCCCCGACCCCCCGGAAGCTGCTGTGATCACCACCACGGACCTCACGAAGGTCTACCGCTCCCGAGGCCGCGAGGTGACCGCCCTCGCCGGCGTCGACCTGCACGTCCGCCCGGGCGAGGTCTACGGCGTCGTCGGCACCAGCGGTGCCGGCAAGTCCACCCTCATCCGCTGCGTGAACATGCTGGAGCGCCCGACCTCCGGCACCGTCACCGTGGACGGGGTCGAACTCACCGCGCTGTCCGGCGGCGAGAACCGCGCCGGACGGGACCTGCGCGAGGCGCGCCGCCGGATCGGCATGGTCTTCCAGCACTTCAACCTGCTCTCCTCGCGGACGGTGCAGCAGAACGTCGAACTCCCGCTGGAGATCGTCGGCCTGGACCGCACCCAGCGCCGTCGCAAGGCCGCCGAACTGCTCGACCTGGTCGGCCTCGGCGACAAGGCCCGCAGCTACCCCAACCAGCTCTCCGGCGGCCAGAAGCAGCGCGTCGGCATCGCCCGCGCCCTGGCCGGCGACCCCAAGGTGCTGCTCTCCGACGAGGCCACCTCGGCGCTCGACCCGGAGACCACCCGCTCGATCCTCAAGCTGCTGCGCGACCTCAACCAGCAGCTGGGCCTCACCGTCCTGCTGATCACCCACGAGATGGACGTCATCAAGTCCGTCTGCGACTCCGCCGCCCTGATGCGCGGCGGCAAGGTGGTCGAGTCCGGCGAGCTCACCGACCTGCTGGCCGAGCCCGGCTCCGAGCTGGCCCGCGAGCTGTTCCCGCTCAGCGAGTTCGGCACCGGCCACCCCGGCTCCACCGTGCTGGAGATCACCTTCCAGGGCGACACCCCGGCGCAGCCGTTCGTCTCCCAGCTGGCCCGCACCTACCAGATCGACATCAACATCCTCGGCGCCGCCGTGGAGACCGTCGCCGGCCGGATGGTCGGGCGCATGCGGGTCGAGCTGCCCGGCAACCACCAGGACAACGTGGTGCCGATCGGCTACCTGCGCGAGCAGGGCCTGCAGGTGGCCCTCCTCGGCTCGGACGGCATCGGCGCGGCGAACGGAGCGGTGGCATGACCTGGGACCAGATGCAGGAGCTGATGTGGCCCGCCACCCAGGAGACCTTCCAGATGGTCGGGGTCGCGACCGTCTGCACCGTCCTTCTCGGGCTGCCCCTCGGTGTCCTGCTGGTGCTCACCTCCAAGGGCGGAGCGCTGCAGAACCAGTCGGTGAACAAGGTGCTCGGCGCGGTCGTGAACCTCGCGCGCTCGATGCCGTTCATCATCCTGATGATCGCGCTGATCTCCTTCACCCGATGGCTGACCGGCAACTCCCTCGGCTGGCAGGCGGCCACCGTGCCGCTGACCGTCGGAGCGATCCCGTTCTTCGCCCGGCTGGTCGAGACCTCCGTCCGCGAGGTGGACCGGGGCCTGATCGAGGCCGTCCAGGCGATGGGCGGCAGCACCTGGACGCTCGTCCGCAAGACGCTGGTGCCCGAGGCCCTTCCCGGCATCGTCGCCTCGATCACCACCACCGTCATCGCGTTGATCGGCTACTCCGCGATGGCCGGCACGGTCGGCGGCGGCGGCCTCGGCGACCTCGCCTACCGCTACGGCTACCTGCGCTTCGAGACCGCCTTCATGTGGATCATCGTGGCCGAGATCGCGATCATCGTCACGATCATCCAGCTGGCCGGTGACTACGCCGTGCGCCGCCTGGCGAACCGGGGCCGCGGCGGCGGACGCACCCGCCTGCTCCGCCCGCGTGCCGCCACCACCGCCGACGAGGACCTCGTCGCCTCCTAGACCTCCCTCGTCCGACCTCCGGACGCGGCTCCCCGCATCACGCAGAAAGGCACTTTTCGTGCGCAACGTTCTGAAGTTCACCAGCGTCCTCGCCACCGCCGGCCTCGCCCTGTCGCTGGCCGCCTGCAGCAGCTCGGGCTCGTCCTCCTCGGACCCGAACGCGCCGCTCAAGGTCGTCGCCAGCCCCACCCCGCACGGGCAGATCCTCAAGTTCGTCAAGGACAACCTCGCGGACAAGGCCGGCCTCAAGCTCGACATCAAGGAGGTCACCGACTACGTGACCCCCAACACGGCGGTGCAGGACGGTTCGGCCGACGTCAACTACTTCCAGCACGTCCCGTACCTGGAGGACTTCAACAAGAAGAACGGCACCGACATCGTCTCCGTCGAGGCGGTGCACCTGGAGCCGCTGGGCGTCTACTCCAAGAAGGTCAAGGCGATCGCCGACCTGTCGGACGGCGCCACCATCGGCCTGCCGAACGACGCCACCAACGAGGGCCGCGCGCTCAAGCTGCTCGCCGACAACAAGCTGATCACCCTCAAGGACGGCGCCGGCACCGCCGCCACCCCGGCGGACATCACGGGCAACCCGAAGCACTTCAAGTGGAAGGAGCTGGAGGCGGCCCAGCTGCCCCGCTCCATCGCCGACCTCGACGCCGCCGTCATCAACGGCAACTACGCCCTCGACTCCGGCCTGAAGCCGGCCACCGACGCGCTGGTGCTGGAGAAGGCCGACGGCAACCCGTACGCCAACATCCTCGCCGTCAAGAAGGGCAAGGAGAACGACCCGCGGGTCAAGAAGCTCGCCGAGCTGCTGCACTCCGACGAGGTCAAGAAGTACATCAACGACACCTTCCAGGGCTCGGTCATCCCGGCCTTCTGATCCGTCGTACCGCCGTACGCCGCACCGCCCGACCGGGCCCCCGCCGCACCTCGGCGGGGGCCCGGTCGGGCAGTATGCACCAGGGACGCCCCGGGCGACGGTGTTCTGACGTACCGTCGTGCGCGCGGCGCACCACGTGGTACCCGGAGTGCGACGGAGGCGTACGGTGTTGTGTTCACGACCCGGCGAGGAGAGACGGCATGGCAGCGAGCTTCCCCGAGACCGCCATCAGCACCGAACGGCTGCTGCTGCGACCCCTTGCGGATGACGACGCCCCCGGCCTGGCCGCGATGATGGCCGACGACCTCGTCCTGGCCTGGACGGACCTCCCGCACCCCTTCAGCGAGGCGTACGCGACCGAGCTCGCCCGCACCCTCGCCCCCGCCCACCGGGCCGCCGGGCGCGGCATCGTCCTCGCCGTCACCGAACACCTGACCCAGCGCCTGGTCGGCCTGGTCGAGCTGCGCAACACCGACTGGCGGCTGCGCAGCACCGAGATCTCGTACGTCACCGCCGCCTGGGCGCGCGGCGAGGGCTACGCCCCGGAGGCCGTCCTCGGCGTCGCCCAGTGGCTGTTCGAGGACCGCGGCTTCCTGCGTCTGGAGATGCGCACCGCCGCCGGGAACACCGCCGCCCAGCAGGTCACCCAGAAGATCGGTGGTATCAGCGAGGGCGTGCTGCGCAGCGCCTGGATAGTGCGGGGCGAGTCCGGCGAGGTGGTCGAGGAGAGCCGCAGCGACCTCATCCTGTGGAGCCTGCTCCCCGAGGACCTGGAATCGCCCGAGCTGCACCGGGACGGCTGGCACGGCGACCACCGCTACGTGCTGCGCGACTGAACCGGCGCGGGACTGAACCCGCGGGTCCGGACCCGCGGGACTGAAGCCGCGCGACCGGATCCGCACGACACTTCCGTCGGCCACCCGCTCGTCACGGACATGTGTACGGGATGTCGGCCCCTGGGGGATCACACCCGGTAGCCTCTGACCGGCGCCGTGGACGGCGCAGCGAGTGGCGCACCGAGTCGAGGGAGAACGGCCGCAGATGGCTGACCGGATCACGGTCATCGGGTGGGACGGCACGCCGCTGACCGAGGCCGCCGGTGCGGCCCTCGCCGCGGCGACCCTGGTGGCCGGAGCCCCCTACCAACTGAGCGCCCTCCCGGTGCCGGAGGCCGCCGAGCGGATCGCCCTCGGCGACATCCGGCAGGCCGCCCGTCGGATCGCCGAGCACCGCGGCGCCGCCGTCGTGGTCGCCGAGGGCGACCCGGGCTTCTTCGGCGTGGTGCGCACCCTGCGCCGTCCCGAGTACGGCCTCGAACTCGAGGTGCTGCCCGCCGTCTCCTCCGTCGCCACCGCGTTCGCCCGGGCCGGCATGCCCTGGGAGGACGCCCAGGTCGTCAGCGCCCACGGCGGCCGGCTGCGCCGCGCGGCCAACATCTGCCGGGCCCACCCCAAGGTGGCGGTGCTCACCGCCCCGGGTGCCGGGCCCGCCGAACTCGCCCTGATGCTGCGCGGGGTGCACCGGACCTTCGTGGTCTGCGAGGCTCTCGGCACGCCGGAGGAGGACGTCACCGTCCTCACCTCCGACCGGATCGCCGACCACGTGTGGCGGGACCCCAACGTGGTGCTGGTGATCGGCGGCGGCGCCCGGACCGGCGCGGTGGACCAGGCGGCCGGCTGGCTGGCCGGGCGCCCGATCGGCTACCCCGGCGCGGAGCGCGGCTGGGCGCTCCCCGGTGACGCCTACGCGGGCGCCGGGCGCACGGGTGGTGAGACGGGCGCGTCGGACGCGCTTCCCGCGCACGTACGCGCCCTGGTGCTGGCCCGTCTGGGTGCACGTCCCGGGGACCTGGTCTGGTCGGTCGGCGCGGGCAGCGGCGCCCTCGCGGTGGAGGCGGCCCGGTTCGGCGCCGCCGTGGTCGCGGTCGAGGCCTCCCGCTCGGCCTGCGCCCGGCTGACCGTCAACGCCCGCCGGTACGGCGTCGAGGTGGAGGCCGTCCACGGGAGCGGCCCCGAGGTGCTGGGCGGCCTGCCGGAGCCGGACGCGGCGGTGGTGGAGTCCGGCGGACCGGATGTGGTGCGGGCGGTGCTGGCCCGCAAGCCGGAGCGGTTCGTCGCGCTGGCCCGGACCTTCGCCGAGGCGGAGGAGGTCCGCCGGGCGATCGGCGAGGCCGGCTACCGGGCGGACGGCGCGCTGCTCCAGTCGACCCCGCTGCGGTCCGCGGGGGAAGGCGGCGGGCTGGAGCTGGGGGCGGGCGCAACCGGCGCGCTGGTGCTCTGGGGTGAGCAGATCGTGTGAAGGCCTCGGGCGCGCGCCGGGGCCGTACGGTGGCGCGGGCGGTGGCACGGACATGGCGCGCGCGCCGCCCGGACGGTGATCCAGGTCGCATCCGGACACCGATTCGAGAGGTGACCGCGCCGGGCCGGTAGTGTGACGTCCTGGGCGGCTGCAGTGGTCGGCGACCCACCCGATTCGGTCGGTTTGTCACCTTTTTGACGTGGTGCAACCCGCTTCCGCTCGGAGTGTGGGCAATTCGACGAGCCTCGTGCCGGACCTGGAGAATGCCGTAGGGTCCGGTGCGGTCGTGCCGGTTGCTCCGGGTTGTCGTTGTTTCAGACGACGCGCCGCTCCGTGTGGGCGGTGCGCAGGGCCGGGGTGCCGCAGCGCGCCGGAAGGACTTGGGCCGCAGCGCCACGGCGCGGCGGCCGCGTGTGGTTGAGGGGCGGGTCGGTGCAGGCCCGGCCCGTGCGGATGGGCGCTGCGATCGGTGATCGTGTCGCCAAGGGCGCGGCAGCGGCCTGGAAGGAGCTTGACAATGACCGATGGCGGCCACGTCCCGGGCGAGGGAATGCCGGAGCACCTGAACGCCGGGCCGGACCCGCTCGGCGGACCGGAGGGCGTCGCGGGCGTTGCACCTCTGCAGGGCGTCGCGACGGACGGCGGAATGATCCCGAACCCGGCGACCCCGGTCGGCGGCATGCCCGGTGGGATGCCTGGCGGCATGCCTCCGGGTGCGGGCGTCATCCCGCCGCAGGCCCAGCACGGCTACGCCGCCCCCGGCGTGCCGTCGCCCGGTCTCCCCGGCGAGGGGTGGGCCGTCGACCAGGGCGCCCCGCGCCCGGCCTTCCACTTCCTCGACCAGCCCGACACGCCGGACGGCCTGGACGACGAGGACGACGTCCTGCTGATGCCCGGCCCGCAGGGCTCCTGGGGCGAGCCGATGGCGTCCGTCCCCGCCGAGCAGATGCCACTCGCACCGCAGCACGACGGCACCCCGGTCGAGCCGTCCTGGCCGCCGGTGGACCCGCCGGTGCTCGGCGCCGAGCACGTCCAGCAGCAGCCCGTCCAGCTGCAGCAGCACGCGCAGCAGCAGATGACGCAGGCTCAGCAGCCGCGCCGCCCGCTGCACGCCGGCCCGCCGATCCCGGACCCGTCGCTGATGACCGGCCAGGTCCCGGTCCGCTCGCTGGCCGACCGCGGCCCGTCGCAGGGCGGCACGCCCGCGCACGGCATCCCGGTCGTCGGCCGGCCGCCGATGGCCGAGGCCACCGCCCCGGCTCCGGCCGTCGCGCCGCAGGCCGTTCCGACGGCGCCGGTGCCGCCGGTCGTTCCGCTGGTCCCGGGTACTCCGGTGGCGGACGGTCAGCAGGTGCCGCTCGCCCAGGCCGTGCAGCAGGCGGTACAGGTGCCGCTGGCTTCGCCGCCGGTCGACGCCGTGTTCGCCGTCGAGACGGTCGGGGCGATCGAGGTGATCGAGGTCGTCGAGACGCCGGAGGCCACTCCGGCCGTCCAGGGTGACCAGGCCCTCCAGGATGCCCAGGCCGCGCAGGCCATGACGGCGCCCGAGGTTGCCGCGGAGGCCGTGGCCGTCGCGCCGCAGGCCGTCGTGGTCGAGCAGGTCGCCGAGCAGGCCCCGGCCGAGGCTTCTGCCGCGCCTGTGGCCGTGGCCGTCGCGCCCGTCGTCGTCGACGGTGCCGGCGAATCCGTCGCAGCCGAATCCGTCGCAGTGGAGTCCGTCGTTGTCGACGGTGCCGCCGAGCACGCCGAGGCCGCCGCTCAGGCCGGTCCGCCGCGCCGGATCTCCGCCTTCCTCGCCGCGCCCACCCCGCACGGCCTGCCCAAGGTCGAGGCGACCGGGCAGGCCCCGGCGGCCGAGGAGGCGGCGCCGCAGCAGCCCGCGCCCATAGCGGCCGCCGACGCCCCGCAGGCCGTCGAGGGCGGCGAGCCCGTCCAGGCCGCAGCCGCTGCCGAGCCGACCGAGCCCGTCCCGGCCGCCGAGGCTGTCGAGGCCGCTGCGGTCGCGCCGGAGACGGTCGCCGCGCCGGTCGCCGAGACCGCCGCGGGCACCGGTGAGATGCCGTCCGGTCAGGCCGTCAACGAGCCCGCCGCCGAGCCCGAGCAGCCGCAGCAGGCTGCGCCGGCCGAGACCCCGGCGGAGGCTCCTGCCGAGCCGGTCGCCGAGCAGGCCCAGGCCCCGGCCGAGGCGCCCGCCGACGCCGTCACCGAGCTGGTGGTCGAGCCCGCAGCCGAGCCCGCCGTCGCGGCCGAGGCCGTGCAGCCCGCCGAAGCCGTCGCCCAGGAGGCGGAGCAGCAGCCCGCCGCCGAGGTCGCCGAGGCGGTCGTCGCGCCCGCCGAGAGCGGTGCCGAGGCTACTGCCGAGGTCCCTGCCGAGAACGCCGGTGAGAGCGGTACCCAGAGTGGTGCCGAGGCCGTCGCCGAGCAGGTGCCCGCCGTCCCGGAGGCCGAGACCCCGGCGGAGGCCGCCGCCGAGCCGGTCGGTGAGCAGGGCCAGGCCCCGGCCGAGGCTCCCGCCGCTGCCGAGGCCGACGCCGTCGCCGTCGCCGTCGCTGCCGAGGCTGCCGCCGCCGAGGCCGCCGGGCAGGCCCCCGAGTCGCCCGTCGTCGAGGAGCCGCAGGCCGAGCAGCCCGCCGACCAGCAGGCCACCGCCGACCGGCAGGCCGCCGAGGAGACCGTCACCGAGGTGTCCGCCGCCGACCCGCAGGCCGCCGAGGAGCAGCCGCTGGAGGAGCAGCAGCCCGAGGAGCCCGCCGAGCCGCGCGGCCCGGCCGCCCCCGGCTACGACGAGGCCGGCCGCGAGGCTGTCCACCAGGTGCTCCGCGAGCGCCGCGACATCCGCAAGGGCTTCCGCCCGGACCCGATCCCGCACGAGGTGCTGATCCGCGTCCTGGAGGCCGCCCACACCGCGCCCAGCGTCGGCTACTCGCAGCCCTGGGACTTCGTGGTGATCCGCTCGGGCAAGACCCGCAAGCGGATGCACGCCCTGGCCGAGCGCCAGCGCGAGGCGTACGCGGACTCGCTGCCCAAGGGCCGGGCCAAGCAGTTCAAGGAAATCAAGATCGAGGCCATCCTCGACACCCCGGTCAACATCGTGGTGACCGCCGACCGCACCCGCGGCGGCCGGCACACCCTGGGCCGGCACACCCAGCCGCAGATGGCCCCGTACTCGGCCGCCCTGGCCGTCGAGAACCTCTGGCTGGCCGCCCGCGCCGAGGGCCTGGGCGTCGGCTGGGTGAGTTTCTTCGACGACGAGGAGCTGGTCCGCGAGCTCGGCCTGCCGGAGCACCTGGAGGTCGTCGCCTACCTGTGTGTCGGTTACGTCGACTCCTTCCCGGACGAGCCCGAGCTGGAGCAGCAGGGCTGGGCCAAGAAGCGCCCGCTGTCCTGGGTCGTCCACGAGGAGCAGTACGGCAACCGCGCGCTGCCCGGTGAGGAGCCGCAGAGCCTGCTCGCCGACACCCTGCGCGGCATCCGCCCGCTGGACGCCAAGGCGCTCGGCGAGGCCTGGGACCGGCAGAAGCGGATGACGAAGCCGGCCGGCTCGCTCGGCATGCTGGAGATCATCTCCGCCCAGCTGTGCGGCCTGTCCCGCAAGTGCCCGCCGCCGCTCCCGGAGCCCGCCTGCGTGGCGATCTTCGCCGCGGACCACGGCGTGCACGCCCAGGGCGTCAGCCCCTGGCCGCAGGAGGTGACCGCCCAGATGGTCGGCAACTTCCTGGCCGGGGGAGCGGTGATCAACTCCTTCGCCAAGCAGATCGGCACCGAGGTCTGCGTGGTCGACGTCGGTGTGGCCGCCGAGCTGCCGGACGCCGTCCAGCAGGGCCGGGCCACCGGTCTGCTGCCGCGCAAGGTCCGCCCCGGCACGGCCGACATGACCCAGGGCCCGGCGATGACCCGCGAGGAGGTTCTCAAGGCCATCGAGGTCGGCATCGAGACCGCCCGCGACCTGGTCGCGGCGGGCAACAAGGCACTGGTCACCGGCGACATGGGCATCGCCAACACCACCGCCTCGGCCGCGCTGATCTCGGTGTTCACCGGTCTCGACCCGGCCGAGGTGACCGGTCGCGGCACCGGCATCGACGACGAGACCCACGCCCGCAAGATCGAGGTCATCCGCGCCGCGCTGGCCCTGCACCAGCCCGACCCGAGCGACCCGGTCGGCGTCCTCGCCGCCGTCGGCGGCCTGGAGCACGCGGCCATCGCCGGTTTCCTGCTGGGCGCCGCCTCGCTGCGCACCCCGGTGGTGCTGGACGGTGTCATCGCCGGTTCGGCCGCACTGGCCGCCAAGGCGATCGCCCCCGAGGTGCTGGCCGCCTGCATCGCCGGCCACCGCTCCGCCGAGCCCGGCCACCAGGCCGCGCTGGCGAAGCTCGGTCTGCGTCCGCTGATCGACCTGGACCTGCGGCTCGGCGAGGGCACCGGTGCCCTGCTGGCCCTGCCGCTGGTGCAGAGCGCGGCACGGGCGATGCACGATGTAGCCACCTTCGATTCCGCCGGGGTCACCGAGAAGGCCTGACGCACACCTCGCACCGCTCCGCGGACCGGCCCGAGGGCGCCGGCCCGCGGAGCGGCGTCTCGCCGTACCGTCCCCCACCCTCACCCCGATCAGGAGCACCGTCGATGACCGCGCCCACCCCGCACCCGAGCACCGAGGGCCGTACCCCCTACCCGGTCGGCCTGCTGCTGGCAGGCCGCCGTGTCGTCGTGGTCGGCGGCGGACAGGTCGCCCAGCGGCGGCTGCCCGCCCTGATCGCCGCCGGGGCCGAGCTGCACCTGATATCCCCGGCCACCACCCCGGCCGTCCAGGCGATGGCCGACGCCGGCGAGCTCACCTGGCACGCCCGTCCGTACCAGGACGGCGACCTGGCCGACGCCTGGTACGCCTTGGTCGCCACCGACGACCCGGCCGTCAACGCGGCGGTCAGTGCCGAGGCCGAGCGCGGGCGGGTGTTCTGCTCCCGCAGCGACGACGCCTCCGCCGCCACCGCCTGGACCCCGGCCAGCGGCCGCGACGCGGGCGCCACCGTCGCCGTCCTCACCGGCGACCCGCGCCACTCCGCCGCCCTGCGCGACGCCATCGTGGACGGCTTGCGGGACGGCTCGCTGGCCGCCCGCCAGTACCGCTCGCACGGTGCCGGCGTCGCCCTGGTCGGCGGCGGCCCCGGAGACCCGGACCTGATCACCGTGCGCGGCCGCCGCCTGCTCGCCGACGCCGACGTGGTGGTCGCCGACCGCCTCGCCCCGCGCGAGCTGCTCGCCGAGCTGCCCGAGCACGTCGAGGTGATCGACGCCTCCAAGATCCCGTACGGCCGGTTCATGGCCCAGGAGGCGATCAACCGCACGCTGATCGAGCACGCCAAGGCCGGCAAGTTCGTGGTCCGGCTCAAGGGCGGCGACCCGTACGTCTTCGGGCGCGGCGGCGAGGAGCTGCTGGCCTGCGCCGAGGCGGGTCTTCCGGTCACCGTCGTGCCCGGGATCTCCAGCTCGATCAGCGTCCCGGCCTCGGCCGGCGTCCCGGTCACCCACCGGGGCATGACGCACGAGTTCACGGTGATCTCCGGCCACGTCGGGCCGGACGACGAGCGCTCCCTGACCAACTGGGAGGCCGCCGCGAAGATGAGCGGCACCCTGGTGCTGCTGATGGCCGTGGACAAGATCGGCGCGATCGCCGCCCGACTGGTCGAGTACGGCCGCCCGGCGACCACGCCGGTTGCGATCGTCCAGGAGGGCACCACCGCCGCCCAGCGCCGGGTGGACGCCACCCTGGGCACTGTCGCCGCGGTGGTCGAGGCCGAGGGCGTCAAGCCTCCGGCGGTCATCGTCATCGGGGACGTCGTCAACGTCCTGGCCGCCGCCTTCCGGCCGTAGGCCTTCCCGGAGCGGACCCTTCCAGAGTGGGCCCTCCCGGACTGGACCCTCCCGGAGTGGGAAGTCGGCCCGGCCGACTTCCTACTCCAGCGGTTGCTCCGCCCAGATGACCTTCCCGGTCGCCGTGTAGCGCGTCCCCCAGCGGTCCGCGAACTGCGCGACCAGGAACAGCCCGCGCCCGCCCTCGTCCTCGGTCGCCGCGTACCGCAGGTGCGGCGAGGTGCTGCTGCCGTCCGACACCTCGCAGATCAGCGCCCGGTCCCGCAGCAGCCGCACCCGGATCGGCCCGGAGCCGTACCGGATCGCGTTGGTCACCAGCTCGCTCAGGATCAGCTCGGTGACGAACGCGGCCTCGTCCAGCCCCCAGGCCTCCAGCCGCCGCGCCACCTCTGCCCGGACGGCACCCACCGCCGCCGGGTCGGACGGCACCTCCCACTCCGCCACCTGGTCCGGCGCCAGCACCCTGGTCTGCGCCACCAGCAGCGCGATGTCGTCCTGCGGGTGCGTTGGCAGCATCGCCCCGAGCACGTCCGCGCAGGTCTGCTCGGGCGTGCGCGGCGGGCCGGTCAGCGCCGTCCGCAGCAGCTCCAGCCCTTCGTCGATGTCCCGGTCGCGGTCCTCCACCAGCCCGTCCGTGTAGAGCACCAGCCGACTGCCCTCGGCCAGGTCCAGCTCGGCGGTCTCGAACGGCAGCACCGCCAGCCCGAGCGGCGGCCCGGTCGGCAGCTCCGGGAACACCACCCGGCCCTGCGGGTCCACCACGGCCGGCGGCGGGTGCCCGGCGGTGGCCAGCGTGCAGCGCCGCGACACCGGGTCGTAGATCGCGTACAAGCAGGTCGCCCCGGTCAGCCCGGCGTTCTCGCCGCTCGCCGCCTCGTCCTGGTCGATCCGGTTCACCAGCTCGTCCAGGTGCCCCAGCAGCTCGTCCGGCGGCAGGTCCAGGGTCGAGAAGTTGTGGATCGCGGTGCGCAGCCGGCCCATCGTCGCCGCCGCGTGCAGCCCGTGCCCCACCACGTCCCCGACCACCAGGGCCACCCGCGCGCCCGGCAGCGGGATCACGTCGAACCAGTCCCCGCCCACCCCGGCCTGGGCCGGCAGGTAGCGGTGCGCCACGTCCAGCGCGTTCTGGGCCGGCAGCCGGCGCGGCAGCAGGCTGTGCTGCAGCGTCACCGCCATCGCGTGCTCCCGGGTGTAGCGGCGGGCGTTGTCGATGCACACCGCCGCGTGCGACACCAGCTCCTCGGCCAGCGCCAGGTCGTCCGTCTCGAACGGCTCCTCCCGTTGCGCCCGCCAGAACCGGGCCACCCCCAGCAGCACCCCGCGCGCCCGCAGCGGCACCCGCACCAGGGAGTGCACCCCGTACTCCAGCACCTGCGCCGACCGCTCCGGGTCCTGATCGCGCCACCGCCGGGCCTCCGCCAGGTTCGGCTCCAGGCCCGGCTTTCCGCTGTGCAGCGCCCCGGCCAGCGGGGTCGCGGGCACCACGTCCAGCACCGTGCCGACCGGGTAGAACGGCGCGTCGTCCCGCACGCCCGTCACCGCCGCCCGCCGCATCCGCCCCAGCGAGGAACCCGGGGGCGGCTCCTCGCCCACCAGCACCTGCTCCGCGACGTCCACCGTCACGAAGTCCGCGAACCGGGGCACGGCGACCTGCGCCAGCTCCTCCGCCGTCCGCGTCACGTCCAGCGTGCTGCCCACCGTCACCCCGGCGTCGTACAGCAGCCGCAGCCGCCGCTGCGCGCGCTCGGCCCGGCCGGACAGCGCCAGCAGCTCAGTGGAGTCACGCAGCGTGGCGACGCAGCCGGGCGGGCCGCCGGGGGCCTGGTCGGTCAGCCGGACGTTCACCGCCAGCAGCCGCTCCCCGGCCAGCACCACCTCGTCGGTCACCTGGCGGTTGGCGGTCAGCAGCTCCAGTGGCGCCTGTTCGAGGCCCAGCCCGGCCACCGGACGGCCTTCGGCGTCCGGCGGCAGGTCCAGCAGCCGCCGAGCCTCGTCGTTGCAGAGCAGCAGCCGGCCGTCCCCGCCGACGATCATGACGCCCTCGCGCACCGCATGCAGGACGGCCGCGTGGTGCTCGTACATCCGGGTCATCTCGATCGGGCCCAGCCCGCGCGTCTGCCGCCGCAGCCGACGGCTGATCAGCGCCGTTCCGAGCGTGGCCAGCCCGATCGCGCCGGCCGCCGCGCCCAGCACCACCGGCAGCTGACGCTCGCTCGCCGTGCTGACGTTCGCCAGCGTGACGCCCGCCGAGACCAGCCCGACCACCTGGCCGTCCGGTGCGTACACCGGGACCACCGCCTGCACCAGCGGGCCGAGCGTGCCCGTGATGTGCTCGGTCACCACCTGGCCGTGCAGCGCGGGCTGGTAGTTGCCGACGAACGGTTGGCCGATCCGGGCCGGGTTCGGGTGGGTGTAGCGGATGCCCTGGTTGCTCAGGACGACGATGAAGTCCACGCCCGAGGCGATCCGCGCGGACTGCGCCTTCGGCTGGAGGATCGCGGTCGGGTCGGGGGAGCGGAGGGCGGCCACCATGCCCGGCGAGTTGGCGAAGGTCTGGGCGACCGCCACCGACCGGTTGCGGGCCTCGTTGTCGGCGTCCTTGTGCGACTGCACCACCAGTGCCACCACGGCGGCCGCCACCAGCAGCAGGACGATCAGGATCTGCAGCGCGAACACCTGCCCGGCCACCGACCGGTGCCACACCGGCCACGCCCGCTTCGCGCGCGGCAGCTGTGGCCGACCGTGTGGGCGCCCACCGGAGGAGCCGGCGGAGCCAGTGGCGCCAGAGGCCGACGGAGCCCAGGATCGGCCCGGATAACGGGCCATACGGTCATATTTGCACTCCGACTAGCCGGGGACCACCCCGTCCCCTCGGCCGTTTGGCCTTCCCCGTCCCGGCTTGGCAAGATCACAGGGTGTCCGAACCCAGCACCATCACCGATCCGGCCGACCCCCGCCTCGCCGACTACACCGGCCTCACCGACGTCGAACTGCGCCGCCGCCGCGAACCCGCCGAGGGCCTGTTCATCGCCGAGGGGGAGAAGGTCATCCGCCGCGCCCTCGCCGCCGGCTACCGGATGCGGTCGATGCTGCTCACCGCCAAGTGGCTGGACGTGATGGCCGACGTCATCGCCGAGGCCGACGCCCCGGTCCACGTGGTCGAGCCCGCGCTCGCCGAAGCCGTCACCGGCTACCACGTCCACCGCGGCGCGCTCGCCTCGATGGAGCGCAAGCCCCTCCCGGACGCCGCCGACCTGCTCGCCGGGGCCCGCCGGGTCGCCGTCCTGGAGGGCCTGGTCGACCACACCAACCTCGGCGCCATCTTCCGCAGCGCCGCCGCCCTCGGCATGGACGCGGTCCTGCTCTCGCCGGACTGCGCCGACCCGCTCTACCGGCGCGCCGTCAAGGTCTCGATGGGTGCCGTCTTCGCGGTCCCGTACGCCCGCCTGGACCCCTGGCCCGCCGCCCTCGACACGGTCCGCGCGGCCGGCTTCACCCTCCTCGCCCTCACCCCCGCGGACAACGCCGTCGACCTCGCCGGCCTCACCCCGCACCGCCTCCCCAAGGCCGCTCTCCTGCTCGGCGCCGAGGGCGACGGCCTCACCCCCCGCGCCATCGCCGCCGCCGACCACCCCGTCCGCATCCCGATGGCGCACGGCATCGACTCGCTCAACGTGGGCGCCGCCGCAGCCGTGGCCTTCTACGCCGTCACCACCCCCTGACGTCCCCGGGCCCGCCGCCTCGCCCGCTCCTGGGACCGTCACGGCTGGACCCGTCACCGCGTCATCAGAAGTCGGCGAGCCCGGCTTCTGGTGCCGGCCCTCCGTGGATGCCGGGCCCCTTGCCCCTTCTCCACGCCGGAGCCAGGCCTTGCGCCAGGAGTCGGCGGGCCCGACGTCCCGCGCGGACGCCCAGCCGAATCGTGTCGGGTCAGCCCTTCGGGGCCGTGGGCGGGGCCGGGGCGGCGGCGGGGGCGGGGGCGGCGGCGGGGGGCGGAGTGGGGCCGCCGGGGGCGCCGGGCCAGGACTCGTCGAGGGTGCCGTCGGCGCGGACGGTGTAGCGGGTGGAGGTGACGGCGCCGGTGGCGGCGACGCGCTCCTCGCGGACGACCGTGCTGCCGTCCAGTCGCCAGGCGGCCGTCGCCTGCGGGTCCGCCGCCGAGGTGCGGGAGGTGGTGGCGACAGGCGTGTCCCCGGCGAAGGTGTAGAGCTGGACGAGGTCGACCGGCGCCGAGCCCTCCGCCCGCCGCAGGACCACGACCGCGGCCGGCAGGCCCTTGTACCGGGCCGGCAGCACCGCGCTCAGGGCGACCTGCGGCCCGGCCCCGGCCGAGTGCCCGTCCTTCAGCGCGATGGCCGGTCCGCCCGCGCCGTCGGGGTAGCTGCGGTTCGGCCAGTCGACCGCCGGCACCGGCGCCTGCGGGGCAGCCAGGGAGCTGTCCGCCGCGCCGCCGCGCGCCGCTGCCGGGAGGGGCGTGGCCGAGGGCTGCGGGGCGACGTCCACGGACGTCCCCGGCACCGCCAGTTGGCCGCCGCCGCTGCCACCACTGGCACCGCCGCCGCTCACACTCGCGACCACCCCGGTGGGCGGCCTCAGACCCTGGTTGCCCCGGTCCTCGCATCCCTGCGCCGCCGCGATGGCCAGCGCCACCCCGATGGTCACGGTGACGAAGACCACGAGCCGCTGCCGCAGCAGCCGCTGCCGTGCCGTGCCGGGCCGCCCGCCGGGGGCGGGGGTGTGCTGGCGGTCCCGGGGGCCGGGCCGGTCCGGGGGCGGAGTGTGCGGACGGTCGGGACGCCGGCGCAGCGGACGGGTCACGGGTGTCGGCTCGGGCCGGGGGAGCGGCGCGGCCGCCCCGTGCGGGCGGCGCCCCGCCGTTCCGGAAACCGGCGCACCGGCACGGCCCGCGGCCGCCCGGGCCCGCGCAGCGGCGGGCGGCTCGGGCGAGCGTCCGGGCGCCGGAACGCCCGGCCGGGCACCGTCGTGCGGGGCGGGTGCGGCCGCCGCCCGTCCCGGCCGGGCCGCGCGCGCACCGCCGCCGGAGGCCCCGGCCGCCGTGGCGCGCGCCGCCAGTTCGCTGAGCCGCTCGTGCAGCGCGGCCGCGCCGGGCCGTTCGGCGGGTTCCTTGGCCAGGCAGGCCCGGATCAGTGGAGCGAGCTGGGGCGGCACCGTGGACAGGTCGGGTTCCTCGTGGACGACCCGGTACAGCATCACCTCGGACGACGCCCCCGACCCGAACGGGGTGTCCCCGGTGAGCGCGTACGCGAGGGTGGCCCCGAAGGCGAAGACGTCGGTGGCGGGCGTGACGGCGACCCCGCGTACCTGCTCGGGGGCGAGGAAGCCGGGGGAGCCGACCGCCGTGCCGACGTGGGTGAGCGTGCTGGCGCCGCGCGACCACGCGATGCCGAAGTCGATGATCCGCGGGCCACGCGGTGAGAGCAGGATGTTGGAGGGTTTGAGGTCGCGGTGGACCACCCCGGCCTCGTGCACCTTGACCAGCCCGTCGGCGAGCGCGGCCCCGATCCGGGCCGCCTCGGGCCAGCTCATCGGCCCCTCGTCGCCGACCTGCTTGTACAGCGAGGGCCCGGGCACGTAGGCGGTGGCCAGCCAGGGCCGGTCGGCCTCGATGTCCGAGCCGACCACGCGGGCGGTGCAGCCGCCCCGGATCCGGGAGGCGGCGGCGATCTCGCGGGCGAAGCGGGTGCGGAACTCCTGGTCCTCGGCGAGTTCGGCGCGGATCAGCTTGAGCGCGACGCGCTGCCCGCGGCGGTCGGACCCGAGGTAGACCACACCCATGCCGCCGGCGCCCAGTCGCCGGTGCAGGCGGTACGGCCCGACGATGCGGGGGTCCTCACGCCTCAGCCGCATCATCGCCATGTTCCGTTCTCCGTCAGCCTGTGGGTGAGGCCCCGTCGGTTGGGCCATCGTCAGTTCCTGCCTGGCACAGCTTACGGACTGCCCGCTGCGGTGTGCTGATACGCAACACCTGAAGCCGCCGTGCGATTGTCTGATCTTGCGTTGACCTGCAGGTCACAGGGGTGCCGGATCGCCTCTCGGGGTTGGCCCTCAGGGTTCCCTCGGGGGTCGGATCAGCCTTCCCTCCCCCTGCGGTAGTAGGCCTCAAGTCCGGGCGTCATCCTCCGGGACGTCCGAGGAACAGTACGACGGCATGACGTCCGCAGGGCCCCCTGACCAATAGCGTTGTGCCCAGCGGTGGACGGGGAGCTCGTCCCCCGAGGTAAGCCGTCCACCGCGCCAACTCGACCGGATCAGGAGTCAGGGCATGGCACCGCAGCTCACGGGAACCCCCCGCCGCCGTCGGCCGGCCTCCGTCCAGTCCCGGTCCACCACGGAGCAGCCCACCCGGCACCCCGCGGTGGCGTTGGCCATGGCCCTGCCGTGCGCCGTGCTCCTGGTCCTGCTCTTCGGTGGATGGGACCAGATGGCGAACCAGGCCCAGGCAGTCGCCGATCTGATCGGCCGCTGAGGTCTCAGGCGCCACCTGAGAAAGGACGCCGCCCCCTGCGGGCGGCCACAGAACGGGCACCGGTCCCCTGGGGACGGGGAGCGGTGCCGCCGGGGAGGGCCGCGGCCGCGCTGACACGCGGACGGGCGTGAGCGGTGCGCAGAGCGCCCCGGCAGGCGGAGACGCCGCGTACGGACGTCGGTGAGGGCGTCCGTACGCGGCTCTTCTCCTTCATGACGACCGGTTCATGACGACCGGCCGATCCTCACCACGACCGGTGCATGCAAAAGGCCGGGGCCGCAACCCTTACGGATTGCGACCCCGGCCGTTACTGTGCGCGATACTGGGATTGAACCAGTGACCCCTACCGTGTCAAGGTAGTGCTCTCCCGCTGAGCTAATCGCGCCTGGTGTGGCGGTCCTGCAGCAGACCCCGAAGGGCCCGACGTGCGCGATACTGGGATTGAACCAGTGACCCCTACCGTGTCAAGGTAGTGCTCTCCCGCTGAGCTAATCGCGCGGGGAGGTCTCCCGGTGGAACCGGGTGAACCTCTTGGAGGTGGAGACGGGATTTGAACCCGTGTACACGGCTTTGCAGGCCGTTGCCTCGCCTCTCGGCCACTCCACCAGGCAACACACGAAGAACGATCTTACACTGTTCTCCATCGAGCGGACGACGAGATTCGAACTCGCGACCCTCACCTTGGCAAGGTGATGCTCTACCAACTGAGCCACGTCCGCCTGTCTCCCGGGATCTTCACCGTTTTTCTCGGCTGCGCTCCCTGGCGACGTGTTGAACTCTAGCGGATTCCTGGGCCAGCTAAAAATCCGTTCCCGCAGCGTGCCGAGGGGATGCCCCCCGCGTGCCGTTCCGTCAGCCCTCACGGGCGGCCACGGCCGCTACCTGCGGCGCTCCCGGACGATCATCCGCACGCCACCCGACGCACACCTGCGCGACGCCCGAGGCCGCTCGTCCGCGGGCCCGTCTCCGGACCCGCACCAGGGGCCGGAGGCCACCTCCAGGCTCACGCCCCGGCTCGCGCGCCGTCGCACGGCGGCTCACCAGGGCCGGGCCCGTGCCCCCGACCTACACTTCAGGCACCGCCGCCCAGCACACCGCGCAGGAGAACCGTGTCCGGCCACCCCGACCCCAGCACCCCGCTCGCCCGCTTCGGCGGCCGCCTGGCCACCGGACTGCGCGACGTCACCTCGGACCCGGCCGCCCTCGACTCCTCCGGCTACTGGGCCGTCGCCTACGACTTCGAGGGCCGACTGACCTGCGCCCGCTTCGACGAGGTCCGCCCCGCCCCCGCCCCGCCCTCCGGCGCCGGCTGGCGCGGCCCGGACGCCGGCAGCTGGCACAGCTCCCTGGACCGCACCGCCTACACCGCGGGCGTACGCCGCATCCGCGAGCACATAGCGGCCGGCGAGGTCTACCAGGCCAACCTCTGCCGGGTGCTGTCCGCGCCGCTGCCCGACCCGGACCTCAGCGACATCGACGCCCTCACCGGCCTCCTCGCCCACGGCAACCCCGCCCCCTACGCCGGCACCATCCGACTGCCCGGGCACGGCGTCGAGATCGCCACCGCCTCACCCGAGCTCTACCTGCGCCGCACCGGCCGCACCGTCTCCTCCGGCCCGATCAAGGGCACCGGCCGCACCGAGGACGACCTCCTCGACAAGGACCACGCCGAGAACGTGATGATCGTGGACCTGGTCCGCAACGACCTCGGCCGCGTCTGCGACACCGGCAGCGTCACCGTCCCCGACCTCTGCGCCGTCGAGAAGCACCCCGGCCTGGTCCACCTGGTCTCCACCGTCGAGGGCACCCTGCGCGAGGACGTCGGCTGGCCCGGACTCCTCACCGCCACCTTCCCGCCCGGCTCCGTCACCGGCGCCCCCAAATCCAGCGCGCTGCGGATCATCGACGCCCTGGAGACCGCCCCGCGCGGCCCCTACTGCGGCGGCGTCGGCTGGGTCGACGCCGACCGCGGCGAGGGCGAACTCGCCGTCGGCATCCGCACCTTCTGGCTCGACCGGACCGACCCCGGCACGCCCGTCCTGCGCTTCGGCACCGGCGCCGGCATCACCTGGGGCTCCGACCCCGACCGCGAGTGGGCGGAAACCGAACTGAAGGCCGCCCGACTGGTCGCGATAGCGTCGGGCCGCGAACCCGACCAGACCGGGGAATGAGCCGCACCGCTCACCGCGCCCACCGCTGAGGAGCAGACCTCGATGCACAACCGCACCACGAGCTGGGTCAACGGCACCCTCGTCGACTCCGCCGACGCCGCCGTCTCGGTCCTCGACCACGGCCTCACCACCGGCGACGGCGTCTTCGAGACCATGAAGACCGTCGACGGCAAGGCCTTCGCGGTCACCCGCCACCTCGACCGGCTCACCCGCTCCGCCCGCGGCCTCGGCCTGCCCGACCCCGACCACGACCTGGTCCGCGAGGCCTGCGCCCAGGTCCTCGCCGCCAACCCCGCGCCGCTCGGCCGCCTGCGCGTGACCTACACCGGCGGGCAGGCCCCGCTCGGCTCGGAGCGCGGCACCACCGGCCCCACCCTCGTCGTCGCCCTCGGCGCCATCAACCGCCGCCCCGACGAGACCGCCGTCGCCGTCGTCCCCTGGCGCCGCAACGAGCACAGCGCCGTCGCCGGCCTCAAGACCACCTCGTACGCCGAGAACGTCGTCGCCCTGGCCGCCGCCCATCGCGCCGGCGCCTCCGAGGCCCTGTTCGCCAACACCGCCGGCCGACTCTGCGAGGGCACCGGCTCCAACGTCTTCGTGGTCATCGGCGGCCGCCTGCTCAGCCCGGCCCTCGCCTCCGGCTGCCTGGCCGGCATCACCCGGCGGCTCGTCATCGACTGGTGCGGCGCCGAGGAGGCCGACCTCCCGCTCGACGCCCTCCAGGACGCCGAGGAGGTCTTCCTGACCTCCACCACCCGCGACGTCCAGGCCGTCACCCGCGTCGACGACCGCGAACTGCCCGGCATCGGCCCCGTGACCGCCAAGGCCATGGCCGTCTTCACCGAGCGCAGCGGCGACGACCTCGACCCGTGATGCCCGTCTCCGGGAGACGGAACCGGCCGCGTGGACGGCCTCGTGGATAACCTCCCGAGCAAGGGGAAGGGACCACCACATGACCACCACGCTGCGCCCCGAGGGCCCGGAGACACCCACCGCGGCCGGTGGCCGCACCAGACGCTGGCGGATCCTGTCGAACGGCCACCCGGTCGGCACACTGCGCACCACCTCCACCCCGTACGGCGGCCAACTCTGGGGTGATATATCGGAGTTGGAAGTCACCGAAGGGCGCGGCCGGGGCCGCGGCACGTTCGGCGCGCTGGCCGCGGAGGAGGTGCTGCGCCACTGGGGCTGCGTCCGGGTGGACGCCAGGATCCCCGAATCGGCGCCGATCGCCCGCGCCCTCGCCGCCACCCTCGGCTACACCGAGCGGATGCGGACCCTGAACAAGCGCCTGACCGACGCCCCCGCCCTGCCCGCCGGACTGACCGCGCGCCCGATCGACCCCGCGGCACTTCAGGCCTGGCTCGACGGGGGCGCGGAGCGCTTCGCCCACTCGCTCGTGGCCTCCGGCCTCACCGAGGAGCAGGCGCGCGCCAAGTCGGGCGGCGATCGGCGGAACCTGCTCCCGCAGGGCGCCGAGACCCCCGGCGCCGTCCTGAGCAGTCTGTACGACGCCGCCGGCGGGCCGGAGCCGTGCGGCTCGATCTGGGTGGCCCTCCACCTGCGCGACCTGCCGGACGGCGAACCGCTCGCCTGGGTGATGGTGGTGGAGGTGTTCCCGGCCCACCGGGGCCGCGGACACGGCCGCGCCCTGATGCTGTTCGCCGAGCGGGAGTGCCTCGCCGCCGGCGTGCGCAACCTCGGCCTCAACGTCTTCGCCGACAACGAGATCGCCATCCGGCTCTACGACTCGCTCGGCTACTCGGCCACCGAGCGCCTCTACGGCAAGGCGCTCTGACGTGCCGTCAGGAAGCCCTCGACGCCTCGATGACGGCCGTGATCCGCTCCCGCAGACCGTCCTGGCTCTGCCCGCCGTCCAGGCGCTCGCCGCCGATCACGTACGTCGGCGTGCCCGTGACCCCGATCGCCTTCCCCTCGGCCTGGTCGGAGTCGACGGTCAGCATGTGCCGGCCGTCGATCAGCGCGGTGTCGACCTCCTCGACGTCCACCCCGACCTCGCGGGCGACGTCCAGCAGCACCTGCTGCCCCCGCGCGTCCAGCTCCTCGACCCGGGCCAGCAGCGCCTCCACGAACGGCCAGCCGAGCCCCTGGGCGAACGCCTCCTCGGCCGCCTCCGCGGCGGCGTAGGCGTGCTTGTGCTTCTCCAACGGGAAGTGCCGCAGCTCCACGGGCAGCGCGTCGCCGTACTGCGCGCGGAGCGCCCGGACGTCGTCCAGCGCGGTACGGCAGTCCGGGCACTGCAGGTCGCACCAGAACTCAAGGCGGGGGAGGGAACCATCGATCATTCCCCCAGTGTTCCACTAGTGGGCGCCCGCTCCGGCCGGTGGTGCGCCCGAGGGCGGACCGACAGGGAGGCACCGATGACCAGGACGACCGGACGCGAAGGGGTGGCCCCGTGCTGAGCGCGGCGATCAGCTTCATCCTCACCGCGGGCGGGGTGGCCGTCGCGGGCCTGCGGGCCTACAAGCGGCGCTTCCTGTCGGCGACCCGCTGGTTCGCGGTCGCCCTGCTGCCCGCCGGGCTCTACCTGACCGGGCTGTTCCCGCTGGCGAGCACGATCGGCCGGGCGTTCGCCGACTGGGCGGCGAACCTGGTCTTCGACCCCCGGGTGTGGGCCGGCATCGTGCTGCTCGGGGTCTCCGCCGTCCTGCTGGTCACCACCCGCAGGGTGGGCCGCCGCAGCGCCGTCGAGGCCTCGCCGGAGCGCCCCGCGGCCGCCGGACCGGCGCCCGAGCGCCCGGCGGTGGCACCGGCGCCCAAGGCGGCGAAGAAGCAGGGTGGCGGCAAGCGCGACGACGGCCTCGGCGACTTCGACGACATCGAGGAGATCCTCCGCAAGCGCGGGATCTGACCGCCGCATCCGACCGCCGATCCGAGGGCGGGATCCCGAACGCGGGATCCCGCTCAGGCGGAGGGGACGGCCTCGGCCGAGCGCTGGCGAGCCCGGTACGCGGCGACGTGCAGCCGGTTGCCGCAGGTGCGGCTGTCGCAGTAGCGCCGGGAGCGGTTCCGGGAGAGGTCCACGAAGACCCGCGCGCAGTCCGGCGCCTCGCACCGGCGCAGCCGCTCCCGCTCGCCCGCCATGAGGATGAAGGCCAGCGCCATGCCCAGCTCGGCCGCCAGGTGGTCGCCGAGCGCGGCGTGCGGCGCGAAGTAGTGGATGTGCCAGTCGTGGTCGTCATGGTTGGTCAGCCGGGGCGTCGTCCCGGCGGCCGCGACGATCGCGTTGACCAGCTCGGCGGCCTCTGCGGTGGATTCCGTCCCGAACACCTCGCGCAGCCGGGTGCGCAGCTCGTGCACCCGGCGCAGGTCGCCCTCCGTCAGCGAGTCGATCTCGCTGATCTCCTGGCGGACCACGAAGGCGTCGAGCGCGGCGACGTCCGGCAGCCGCTCGGCGCCGCACACCTCGGGTGCGGTGTTGAGCAGCTCCACGAGGATGCTCAGCGCGCACTCGGTGTCATGGGTGATCAGCACGTTGGGGGCTCCTCGCGCAGGGGGACTCCGATACCCCGCGTCCACGGTTACCCCCAGACCATACCGGGCCTTGTGCCAGAAGGGCGGCGCGTCCTTTCGAATGCGTGTACGGATCCCGTCAGAGCATCCGAAACCGGGCGCCGTCCCGCCGCTGCGCCCCCGGATCGGCGTACGGAGACCGCGGCTGGGCGCGACCCCGGACAGACGTCGGCGCCCGGCACCGAGGCCGGCCACCCGTTCGGATGGCCGGCTCCGGTGCCGGGCGCCTGCGGTGCTGTGGGCCCGCTCCGGTGGGAGCGGGCCATCCGCCGGCCCCGAGACCGCGTCGTGCGCGGCTCAGTCCGCTGCCGTGCCCCCGAGTAGGACGGCTGCGATGACGGCAGGGGGTGCTGCTCCGCCGTCGGCGGGGCGTGACCGCCTCCGGTCGGGGTCAGCTTTCGGCGAGGATGTGGGACAGCTCCCGGTCGAGGTCGAAGTGGCGGTGTTCGGTGCCGGGCGGCACCGCGGCGTCCGTCCGCTTGAGGAACGACTCAAGCGCCCGGGCAGGGGCCTCCAGCAGGGCTTCTCCTTCCGGAGAGCTCAGCGCGATGCAGACCACCCCTTGCCCGTGACTGCGCGACGGCCACACCCGGACGTCGCCGGTACCGGTGGGTCGATGCAGCCCCTCCGCGAGGAGATCTCGGGCGAACACCCACTCCACGGTCTCGTCGGCGCCCGTGTGGAACGTCGCGTGCACGGCGTAGGGGTCGGCAGTGTCGTAGCGCAGGCCCGCGGGGACGGGCAGTGAGGACTCGCTGGACACGATGAGGCGCAGGTGCAGCTCGCAGCTGACCGTGGTGTTCATAAGCGCCATGGCCTTTCGCTCAGTGTGCGCTCGGGGAATCGCACGTCGGCGAACGGACCATCCCACCCCCAAGACCGATGTAAACCCCTCTGTCCCGATTCGGGCGCGAGTCGTACCCCTTACGGCGCATTGCGGAATCGTCGCGGAGCGGCCGGGCCGGGCATTACCGAGCCACTTCTTGGTTAGTTTCCTGGCATGACTGTGCGAAACGACAAGACGGGCGGGAACACGAGAACGGGTGAAGCCGTCACGCCGGATGACACGGCGGTCGGCGGCTCCCGGGCGGTCGGCTCCCGGGCTCCGGCCTTCGTGCGCCGTTCCCGCGCTCTGCACCGGGCCTGGCAGGTGGCGGTCTTCCTGGTCGGCCTCGCCGTGGTCGGGCTCGGCGTGGTGATGCTGCCGCTGCCCGGCCCCGGCTGGGTGGTGATCTTCCTGGGCATGGGGATCTGGGCCACCGAGTTCGTCTGGGCCCGGCTGGCCCTGCGCTGGACCCGCCACAAGGTCGCCGAGGCCGCCCGGCGGGCCCTGGACCCGCGGGTGCGCCGCCGCAACCTGACGGTCACCGCGATCGGGCTGGCCGCCGTCGTCGCGGTGGGGGCCTGGTACCTCGCCCGCTACGGCCTGGTCGTCCCCTGGCGGCTGGACGAGAGCTGAGCGGCCCGGGCCCGGGCCGGCGACCAGGGAGGGTGTTCGGACCACCCTCCGGGATGCGGTAATGTTTTCCCTGCACCCGGGCGATTAGCTCAGCGGGAGAGCACTTCGTTCACACCGAAGGGGTCACTGGTTCGATCCCAGTATCGCCCACCGGAATGCATTGTGATATGTGAGGCCCGGCCGATTATCGGCTGGGCCTTACATGTATTTCCGGAATCCGCCTGAAGGGCCGTCGGTAATCGGCTGAAGCACAGTCACCTTCCGCGTGGAGCGCGAGTTCTGTGGATGTGTCGGCGGTACCCCGGAACGGGCGAGTTGTACGACACCCCCCGAATGGTGCTACAGTTCTTCTCGTTGCCCGGGCGATTAGCTCAGCGGGAGAGCACTTCGTTCACACCGAAGGGGTCACTGGTTCGATCCCAGTATCGCCCACCGGACAGCACGCAGGCCCTGACCAGGAAACCGGTCAGGGCCTGCGGCGCGTTCCGGGCCCGAGCTTCCGGGGCCGCCCGCTACGCCGCCGCCTCGCAGCCGTGCTCCGGTTCCAACCGGCGCCCGCAGCCGCACCGGGCCGGCCGCAGCGGCCACGAGAGGTCCACCCGCTCCGCCACCCCCGAGCGGTCGAACCAGCTCTGCAGCCCGCGTGCCTGCGCCGCGTGCCAGACCCCCTGTCGCAGGTGCAGCTCAGCCGCCGTCAGCCCGCCGAGCGCCGCCGGGTAGCGGGCGCCTATTCGCCGGGTCAGCGCCAGCGCCGCCGTCGCGTCCGCCCCCGCGTCGTGCGCCCCGGCCAGCTCCACGCCGTAGTGGGCACACAGGTCGGTCAGGGTCCGGCGGCCCTTGCGGTAGCGGTCCACGTGCTTGTCCAGCACCCGCGGATCCAGCACCTGCAGCCCGGCCGCCGCCAGGCCGCCGACCAGCGTCAGCCCGTGATGGCGGCGCAACTCCCGGTCCAGCAGCGTCAGGTCGTAGGGCGCGTTCATCACCACCACCGGGTGCCCGGCCCGGGCCTCGGCCGCCAGTGCGCGGGTGACCTCCGCCACCACCGAGCGGGCCGGCCGGCCGTGCAACCGGACGTGCTCGTCGGTGATGCCGTGCACCGCGCGGGCGCCGTCCGGGATCGGAACGCCCGGATCGGCGAGCCAGGTGGTGGTCCGCACCGGTGCGCCCGGGGCGAGTTGGACGACCAGGGCGGCGGAGACGATCCGATCGTGCTCCACGTCCACGCCGGTGGTCTCGGTGTCGAAGGAGGCGAGTGGGCCGGTGTACCAGTGCTGCTGCATGACTGCCCCTCAGGCAAGCGTTCCGCGCCCGCTTGATACCCGGTTCTGACGGCCCTTCAACCCGTTTGGCCCAGGCCGGACCGGGGATCCTGCCCATGACCGTCCCGTTCGAATCGACTGTCCCGTTCGAATCCGGACGGGCCCGGAGCCGGGGGAGGCCACGGGCGATGGCACTGACACAGCCGCAGCCCGAAGAAGCGGCGGCCGTCCTGCGCGGGAACCTCGCGGTCACCGCCTGCATGGAGACGCTGCAGGTCGGCTATCTGCACGCGGTCGCCGCCGCGGCCGGCTGCTCGCTCTCCCAGCCGTTCCCGGACAACGGCATCGACTGGCAGGTCAACCACGGGTCCCGGGCGCACGAGGTGGACGACGAGGTCACCATCAAGATCCAGCTCAAGGCCACCCAGCAGATCGCGCCCGACCCGGCCGGGCGGTTCTTCAGCTTCACGCTGGACAACGACCACCTGCGCAAACTCGCCCGGGCCCGGGTCGCCGTGCCCCGGATCCTGGTCGTGATGCTGCTGCCGAGCCGGGTCGACCACTGGCTGCGGGCCCGCCCGGACGCCCTGGAGCTGCGGCACTGCTGCTACTGGGTCAACCTGGCCGGCCACCCGGTCACCGGACAGCGGCGCACCAACGTCCGGGTGCCCACCGACAAGGTCTTCGACGACCGCGCGCTCTGCGACATCATGGCCCGGGTCGGCGCGGGCGGCAGCCCGTGACCGCCCGGCCCCGGCAGCGAGGAGCCGACCCCATGACACCGCCGTACGGACCGGGTGAGCCGGCCCAGGCCCTGCCCGACCCGGCCACCGTCGACCCCGCGGTGCTGGCCACCCTGCTCGCCCGGCACGGCTGGGTCCGCCGCGGCGGACCGGCCGCCCGCTACGGCCGCTGGACCCCGCCCGACGACGAACCCGGCACCAGCCTCCTCGTCCCCACCGGAGACGGCTTCGACGACGCCGTCGAACTCCTCGCCGACGCCGTCACCGCGCTCTCCCGGTCCCGCACCCCCTCGGCCCGATCGATCCTGCTCGCCCTCGCCGTCCCCGGCGACGAACTGCGCTGGCGCCGCGAACCGCCCGGCTCCGCCGAGGCCACCCCCTGGGACGACGCCGAGCGGCTCCGGCAGGCGGCACGCGGGATGCTCGCCGCCGGAGCCAAGGCCGCCCGGACCAGGGCCGCCTACTTCGGAGCCCGGCTGGACGGCCCCGCCGGGGACTTCCTGGACCGCGTCCTGGTGGTCGAACAAGGCACCGCCCTCACCGCCCACACCCCCGCCCCCGAAGGCCGCGCCGCCGTCACCACCCTCGTCCGCGCCCTGGAGGCGCTGCGCGACGCGGTCGACTACCGCCGGGTCAGCGGCGGGCCCGAGGCCTTCGAGAACGCCGTCCAGGCCGGGGTCAGCCGGGAACTCGTCCAATCCGTCGAGGAACTCGTACGCGGCGCGACCGCGGCCCGGCTCACCGTCGCCTGGTCGCCCGCCGCCGGCACCCCGGGCGGCTTCGGGGACCGCCGGGTCGTCCTCGACTTCTCACCCGGCGACCTGCCCGCCCTGGCCGAGGCCGCCGAACTGCTGGAACGGATCGAGCCCGCCGTCGCCGTCACCGTGGTCGGCGTGGTCACCCGGCTCAAGCGCGCCGACCCGGCCGGCCCGGGCTCGGTACGGCTGCGCGTCCTCGGCGGCGCCGAGGTCCGCGAACTCAAGCTCCGACTGCCCGACCCCGACTACCGGCTCGCCGCCGAGGCCCACCTCGCCGGGCTGCCGGTCCGGATCTCCGGCCGGCTCGAGCGGCACGGCGGCTTCCGCCGGCTGACCCGCCCGCACGGACTGGAACTGTGCGGCTGGGAGGAAGAGGACCGCGAGCGGCTGCTGAAGTCGCTCGGAGAGGGGACGGAGGAAGGGGGAGAAGGGACGTAGGTGGACGGCGGGGGCGGCGCTCTCGGTACCATCGTCACGCGCAGCGCAGTGTTGCGTCCTCTGAAATCCAGCACGTCAGGAGAGACCGGTGACGGACGTCCGGGTAATCATCAACCGCGAACCCGATCGGGAAGAGCGCGTGGTGACCACGGGCACTACGGCCGCCGAGCTCTTCGCCGACGACCGCTCGATCATCGCCGCCCGCGTCGGCGGCCAGCTCAAGGACCTCGCCTACGTCCTCCAGGACGGCGACGAGGCCGAGCCGGTCGCGATCGGCAGCAAGGACGGCCTCGACATCCTGCGCCACTCCACCGCGCACGTCATGGCCCAGGCCGTGCAGCAGCTCTACCCCGAGGCCAAGCTCGGCATCGGCCCGCCGGTCAAGGACGGCTTCTACTACGACTTCGACGTCGAGAAGCCCTTCCACCCCGATGACCTCAAGGCCATCGAGAAGCGCATGCAGGAGATCATCAAGCGCGGGCAGAAGTTCTCCCGCCGCGTGGTCACCGACGAGTCCGCCCGCGAGGAGCTGGCCGCCGAGCCGTACAAGCTCGAGCTGATCGGCCTCAAGGGCTCCGCCGCCACCGCCGGCGAGGGCGCCGACGTCGAGGTCGGCGCCGGCGAACTCACCATCTACGACAACCTGGACGCCAAGAGCGGCGAGCAGTGCTGGGGCGACCTCTGCCGCGGCCCGCACCTGCCCAGCACCCGGCACATCCCGGCGTTCAAGCTGATGCGCAACGCGGCCGCCTACTGGCGCGGCAGCGAGCGCAACCCGATGCTCCAGCGCATCTACGGCACCGCCTGGCCGACCAAGGACGAGCTCAAGGCCCACCTGGACTTCCTCGTCGAGGCCGAGAAGCGCGACCACCGCAAGCTCGGCAACGAGCTCGACCTCTTCTCCATCCCCGAGGAGATCGGCTCCGGCCTCGCCGTCTTCCACCCCAAGGGCGGCATCATCCGCCGCGCGATGGAGGACTACTCGCGCAAGCGGCACGAGGAAGAGGGCTACGAGTTCGTCTACACCCCGCACGCCACCAAGGGGAAGCTCTTCGAGAAGAGCGGCCACCTCGACTGGTACGCGGACGGTATGTACCCGCCCATGCAGCTCGACGAGGGCGTGGACTACTACCTCAAGCCGATGAACTGCCCGATGCACAACCTGATCTTCGACGCGCGCGGCCGCTCGTACCGTGAACTGCCGCTGCGCCTCTTCGAGTTCGGGACGGTGTACCGGTACGAGAAGTCGGGTGTGGTGCACGGTCTGACCCGCGCCCGCGGCTTCACGCAGGACGACGCCCACATCTACTGCACCCGCGAGCAGATGGCGGAGGAGCTCGACTCCACGCTGACCTTCGTGCTCAACCTCCTCCGTGACTACGGTCTGACCGACTTCTACCTGGAGCTGTCGACCAAGGACCCGGTCAAGTACGTCGGTTCGGACGAGACCTGGGAGGAGGCCACCCGCGTCCTGGCGGCCGTGGCCGAGAAGCAGGGCCTGCCGCTGGTGCCGGACCCGGGTGGCGCGGCCTTCTACGGCCCGAAGATCTCGGTGCAGGCCAAGGACGCCATCGGTCGTACCTGGCAGATGTCGACCATCCAGCTGGACTTCAACCTGCCCGAGCGCTTCGACCTCGAGTACACCGCGGCGGACGGCTCGCGTCAGCGGCCGGTCATGATCCACCGCGCGCTGTTCGGCAGCATCGAGCGGTTCTTCGCGGTGCTGCTGGAGCACTACGCCGGCGCCATGCCGCCGTGGCTGGCCCCGGTCACCGTGACCGGCATCCCGATCACCGACGAGCATGTGCCGTACCTGCTGGAGGTCGCGGCCGAGCTCAAGAAGCACGGGATCCGGGTCGAGGTGGACACCTCGGACGACCGCATGCAGAAGAAGATCAGGAACGCCCAGAAGACCAAGGTGCCGTTCATGCTGATCGCCGGCAACGACGACGTCGAGGCGGGCGCGGTGTCGTTCCGCTACCGCAACGGCGAGCAGAAGAACGGCGTGCCGGTGGCGGACGCCGTCGCCGAGATCGTGGACGCGGTGAAGAACCGCATCCAGGTGTGATCCGGTAGCAGTACCGTCACGCGCGGGGCAGGCTCTGAAACGAGTCTGCCCCGCGCGGCTTTGCAAGCACCGTCGGGCGAATATGCTGATCAGCATGACGACTGAGCCGGAACTGCAGCGGGGCGTCGGGGAGCCGGACGGCTTCCGCCGCCTGTGGACCCCCCATCGGATGGCGTACATCCAGGGTGAGAACAAGCCCACCGGCCCGGCTCCGGACGACGGTTGTCCGTTCTGCTCGATCCCGTCGCTGAACGACGAGGACGGGCTGGTCGTCGCCCGGGGGAACGCCGTGTTCGCGGTGCTGAACCTGTACCCGTACAACGGCGGGCACCTGATGGTGGTCCCGTACCGGCACGTGGCCGACTACACGGACCTGGACGAGGCGGAGACGGCCGAGCTGGCGGACTTCACCAAGAAGGCGATGACCGCGCTGCGGGCGGCCTCCGGGGCGCACGGGTTCAACATCGGGATGAACCAGGGTGCGGCGGCCGGTGCCGGGATCGCGGCGCACCTGCACCAGCACGTGGTGCCGCGCTGGGGCGGGGACACGAACTTCATGCCGGTGGTCGGCCACACCAAGGTGCTGCCGCAGTTGCTGGCGGACACCCGCAAGATGCTGGCCGAGGTCTGGCCGCAGGGCTGACCCGGAGCGGACGCGAGAAGGGGCCCGACACCGAGGCGATCGGTGGCGGGCCCCTTCGTCGTGCGCGGCCGGCTCAGCCGGCGTTGAACGTGTCGACGTCGTACGGCCGGGGGCTCTGCGCCTCGGACTTGATGATCGAGGTGCGGTTCTTGAAGAACCGGTCGGCGTCGAGGTCGTGCTCCCGCAGGAACTCCAGGGTGGCGCTGTGGACCGCGTTGAGCACCGGGACGGAGGCGTTCATCGCGTTGTCGACCATGGAGCGGTTGTCCCAGGCGCGGCCGACCCAGACGTGCCGCAGGCCGAAGGGTTCGGGCAGGCCGAGCCCGCCGCCGAGCCAGCCGAGCAGGCCGGGCATCCGGTAGAAGGGGGCGCGGACGGCCTGGCGGACGACCTCGTCGTTGTCGATCAGGGGGAGCTTGATGGTGCGCTCCTCCCAGAACTTCACGGTCTTGGCGACCGTCTTCTCCTTGTCCTTGGGCTTGTCGAAGAAGACGCCCTTGACGGGGCCGAGCGCGTAGCCGGCCACCGCGATGGTCAGGACGTCGGCGAGCAGGGTCACCGTGATGGTGAAGGTGAGGACCAGCTTGCCGTCGTGGGTGATGAACTGGGTGGCGAGGTAGTGCCGGGGGCCGCCGGAGAAGGTCTGCTTGTCGGCGATGGTCTGCACGGCGAAGTCGCGCATCCGGTCGCCGTCCATGTCGGCGTTGCCGGGGCGGCTGATCTCGTCGGCGCCCTCGCCGATGTCGAAGACCACCCACTGCTTGATGGTGACGTTGGGCATGCCGCTGTTGGCGACGTGGCTGATGCCGAGGCCCTTGAGGTGGGAGGAGATCCGGCGGACCAGGTCCCAGGGGTGGAAGGCGCGGAAGTCGACGTGGCCCTCGGCGGGGTGGAGGGTGTCGGCGAGGCGCCACTCGCCCCAGCGTCG
Source organism: Kitasatospora sp. NPDC033851 (assembly GCF_055576085.1). Taxonomy (NCBI): domain Bacteria; kingdom Bacillati; phylum Actinomycetota; class Actinomycetes; order Kitasatosporales; family Streptomycetaceae; genus Kitasatospora; species Kitasatospora sp. NPDC033851. The sequence continues at coordinate 161,788 of NZ_JBVIRL010000004.1, forward strand.
GCCGGCGCCGAGGATGCCCTTGGGGCCGGCGTAGTGGTGGACGTTGGTCTCCTGCTCGGCGTCCAGGCGGCCGAGCTTGTCGCGCAGGTCGGTGGCCTTCTTGTCGAGGTCGTCGCGGGGGACGGCCTTGGCGACGGTGGCGGCGACGGCGGAGCCCTCGACCAGGGACTGCCAGCGGCCGCGCAGGTCCTTGGCGAAGCGCTCGACGATCTGGCGGGCGAGGTACCAACCGATGACCGGGGCCAGCATCGTGACGCGCAGGTAGATGCCGAGGAGGCCGGCGGCCTGCGGGCGCAGCACGAGGAAGACGGCGAGGGCGGCGGCCAGGGCGAGGGTGATGCCGCCGTAGGCGGCGGCGTTCTTCGGGTTGTCCCGTTTGAGCCAGGCGCGCACCTGGAAGGCGGCGAGCCAGAGCAGGGTGCCGGGGAGGAAGAGTCCGCCGGTGATCAGGGTGACGGTGGTGAGCTGCCGGTCACGGGTGGTGCGCAGTTCCTCGGCGGCCAGGCAGTGTTCGACGACCTGGCGGGTGTCGACACCGAAGGACGGGACGATGGGTTTGCGGTCGCCGCCGAGGGCGCGGGAGACCAGCGCCTTGCTGAAGGCCTCGCCGACGTTGGGGCGGAAGAGGGCGAAGCGGCCCTTCTTCTCCTTGGCGTCGGTGACGGCCGCGACGAAGCCGCCGATCTCGCCGTCGCGGTAGGCGGCCGAGGAGAGCGCCTGGGTGACGGCGGTCTGCGGGCCGGCGTCGGTCCGGGGTATCTGCGCACCCGGGGTCATGTCGAGTGTGGTCACGGTGGCGTCCCCTCCTCCCCTTGTCAGCGGCAGGTTACCGTGCCGTGGCACCCCGGCGCGGATGATCGTCTGAAGTACCGTCACGATCCGGCCGTACCGGTCCTGAGAGGCATGATGCCCAGGTTCGGGCAGGTCGATACCCGGCGGAGCGGGCCGGGGTGGGGCGGAGGAGGATGGTGGGAGAAGCGAGGAAAGGGGAGCCGCTGTGAAGGATCCGGTGCTGGTCTTCGATGGGGACTGCGCGTTCTGTTCGTCCTGCGTGCGGTGGGCGGAGCGTTACCTGCGGCAGACACTGGCCTCGGGGGGCTGGGAGGCGGTGGCGTTCCAGTTCGCGGACCTCGGGGCGTGGGACGAACACGCGGGCGGCCGGGGCGAGGTGTCGGCCGAGCGGGCGGAGCGCGAGGTGTTGTGGGTGACGCCGACCGGGCGGGTGTACGGGGGCGCGCAGGCGGTTGCGCGGTTGCTGATGCGCTCCGGTGGGGTGTGGGCGTACCTGGGCGCGGTGTTGACGGCGCCGCCGGTGCGGCCGGTGGCGGCTCTGGCGTACCGGTGGGTGGCGCGTAACCGGCACCGGATGCCGGGGGGTACGGCGGCGTGCGCGCTGCCGAACCGCAAGGCCGTCCAGCCGTAGGTCCGTCCGGCCGTCGGTCCTCCCGGCCGTGAGCCCGGTCGGCCGTAAGTCCGCCCGGTGGTAGGGCTGTTCAGCCGGTGTGGCGCTCGGCGAGGGCGGTCGGCATGGGTTCGTGGCGCAGGTAGGCGCGGGTGAACTCGGCGGTGCCGTGGGTGAGGGAGCGCAGGTCGACCGGGTAGCGGACGAGTTCGAGTTCGGGGACCTCGGCGCGCAGCAGGGTGAGGCCGGATCCGCCGGTCTCGGTGCCGAGGACCCGGCCGCGGCGGGCGGAGAGGTCGCCGAGGACGGCGCCGAGGTAGTCGTCGGGCAGCAGGATGCTGACGGCGGCGACGGGTTCGAGCAGGCGGATGACGGCGTGCTCGGCGGCGTCGCGCAGGGCGAGGGCGGCGGCGTTCTGGAAGGCCGCGTCGGAGGAGTCGACGGAGTGGGCCTTGCCGTCGGTGAGGGTGACCCGGACGTCGATGAGCGGGTATCCGGTGGAGACGCCCTTGGCGAGCTGGGCGCGGACGCCCTTCTCGACGGAGGGGATGAAGTGCTTGGGGACGGCGCCGCCGACGACGTGTTCCTGGAACTCGAAGCCGGAGCCGGCCGGGAGGGGTTCGACTTCGAGGTCGCAGATGGCGTACTGGCCGTGGCCGCCGGACTGCTTGACGAGGCGGCCGTGGCCGGCGGCGGCGGTGCCGAAGGTCTCGCGCAGGGCGACCTTGGGTTCGACGGTGTCGACGTGGACGTTGTGGCGGCTGCGCAGGCGGTCGAGGACGACTTCGGCGTGGGCCTCGCCGGTGCACCAGAGGACGAGCTGGTGGGTGTCCGGGTTCTGTTCGAGGCGTAGGGCAGGGTCCTCGGCGGTGAGGCGGTTGAGGGCCTGGGAGAGCTTGTCGTCGTCGGCCTTGCTGTGGGCTTCGACGGCGATCGGGAGCAGGGGTTCGGGGAGGGTCCAGCCGTCGAGTTCGACGGGGTGGCCGGGGTCGTGGACGGTGTCGCCGGCGCGGGCGGTGGTGAGTTTGGCGGCGCAGACGAGGTCTCCGGCGACGGCGTGCGGGACGGGGCGCTGGAGTTTGCCGAACGGGCTGGTGAGGGCGGTGACGCGTTCGTCGCCGTTCTGGTCGGCGGTGTGGGCGGGGCCGACGAGATGGATCTTGGTGTCGGGGCGCAGGGTGCCGGCGTACACGCGCAGCAGGCTGATCCGGCCGACGTAGGCGTCGCCGGTGACGCGGACGACCTGGGCGGCGAGCGGGGCGTCGGGGTCGCAGGCGGGGCCGGGGCGGGTGCGTTCGGTGGGGTCGGGGAAGGTGTGCGCGATGAGGTCGAGGAGTTCGGCGGCGCCGAGGCCGTTCTCGCTGGTGGGGACGGCGGGGTGGAGGGTGCAGTCGAGGACTTCGCGGCGCAGGCCGGCTTCGAGGGCGTCGGCGTCGAGGGTGTCGCCGGCGAGGTAGCGCTCCATCAGGGTGTCGTCCTGGCCGGAGATGGCCTCGACGAGGCTGTCGTGGGCGGGGCCGGTGTCGGGGAGCGGGGTGGCGTCGCCGTAGGTGTCGCCGGTGAGCAGGTCGACGCTGCCGTCGGGCCGGCCGTCGTGGAGGACGGGCAGGAAGAGCGGGCGGAGGGTGTCCGGGCCCAGGTCGAAGGCGTCGTGGCAGGCGGTGAGGATGTCGTCGAAGCCGGTGCGGGCGACGTCGAGTTTGGCGACGGCGATGGCGCGGGGGATGCCCTCGGCGGCGCATTCGCGCCACAGGGCGCGGGTGGGGGCGGTGACCGGGTCGGTGGCGGAGACGACGAAGACGGCGGCGTCGGCGGCGTGCAGGGCGGCGCGCAGGTCGGCGGTGAAGTCGGGGTGGCCGGGCGGGTCGATCAGGTTGATCTTGACGCCCTTCCACTCGAGCGGCAGCACGGAGAGCTGGACGGAGCGCTGCTGCTGGTGCTCGATGTCCTCGTGGTCGGAGACGGTGGTGCCGTCGGTGACGCGGCCGGCCCGGCCGGTGGCTCCGGCGGCGTGGGCGAGGGATTCGGCGAGGGTGGTCTTGCCCACACCGCTGGGGCCGATGAGGACGACGTTACGCAGGTCCCGGGGGCCGGTGACGGCGGGTGCCTGGCCGGCTCGTACCGTGCTGCGGTCGGGCATCGGGGTCTCCTCCCGTGGCGCCGAGGCTGTCCATCGCAGTCTAGGGTCGGGTGTCGCGGTGGCGCGTGTCGTACGGCCGGTCGGTGACCGTACGTGTGCGTGCGGTCGCGGGCGCGTCGTTCGGCGGTGCGTGCGGCGGAGCGTGTCGTCGGCGTGGCTACGATGGGTGCGCCGGACGGGCTGATTCGTTCGGCCGTCTGCCGCGTGTGTTGCGCCAGGCGGGTATCTGGGAGATCGGAGCGGCTGGGAAGGCCATGCTCAACAAATACGCGCGTGCCTTCTTCACACGTGTTCTGACCCCGTTCGCCGCGTTCCTGATCCGGCTGGGCGTGAGCCCGGACGCCGTGACGCTGGTCGGTACCGCCGGTTCGGTGGCCGGTGCGCTGGTGTTCTTCCCGCGTGGGGAGTTCTTCTGGGGCACCATCACGATCACGCTGTTCATCTTCTCGGACCTGGTGGACGGGAACATGGCCCGTCAGCTGGGCCGGACCAGCAAGTGGGGGGCGTTCCTGGACTCCACGCTGGACCGGGTCGCGGACGCGGCGATCTTCGGCGGCCTGGCGATGTGGTACGCGGGCAAGGGGGACGACAACCTGCTGTGCGCGGTGGCGATCTTCTGCCTGGCGAGCGGTCTGGTGGTGTCGTACACCAAGGCGCGGGCGGAGAGCCAGGGCCTGCCGTGTGACGTGTCGGGGCTGGTGGAGCGGGCCGAGCGGCTGGTGGCCAGCCTGGTGGCGGCCGGGGTCGCGGGTCTGCACACGTTCGGCGTGCCGTACGTGGAGTGGCTGCTGCCGGTGGCGTTGTGGCTGGTGGCGGTGGGCAGCCTGGTGACGGTGTTCCAGCGGATGCTGACCGTGCGCCGGGAGGCGTTCGAGGCCGACCGAGCGGCGGCCGGGAGCTGATGGGGGGCGTCCTGAGGTGACCGACCGATTGGTGTACTGGGCGTACGCGCTGGGGTGGGGGCTGCTGAAGCACCTGCCGGAGTCGTGGGCGCGGGGGCTGTTCGACCGGCTGGCGGACTACGCGTGGCGCAAGCGCGGCAAGCGGGTGCGGCAGCTGGAGGCGAACCTGCGCCGGGTCCGTCCGGGGCTGGACGAGGCCGCGCTGCGGTCGTTGTCGCGGGCCGGGATGCGCTCGTACCTGCGGTACTGGATGGAGTCGTTCCGGCTGCCGGTGTGGAGCCGGGAGCGGGTGGCGCGGGACGTCCAGGTGGAGGGCTTCGAGCACCTGCGGGCGCCGCTGGAGGCCGGTCGGGGCGCGGTGATAACGCTGCCGCACATGGGCAACTGGGACCTGGCGGGCGCCTGGGTGGCGCAGCAGGGCTATCCGTTCACCACGGTCGCGGAGCGGTTGAAGCCGGAGCGGCTGTTCGACCGGTTCGTGGCGTTCCGGGAGGGCCTGGGCATGGAGGTCCTGGCGTTGACCGGCGGTTCGGTGAACGTGATCGGCACGCTGGCGCGGCGGCTGCGCGAGGGCCGGCTGGTGTGCCTGGTGGGGGACCGGGACCTGTCGGAGGCGGGCATCGAGGTGTCGTTCTTCGGTGAGGCGACCCGGATGCCGGCCGGTCCGGCGGCGCTGTGCCGGCGGACCGGGGCGGCGCTGCTGCCGGTGACGCTCTGGTACGACGGCCCGGTGCTGCGGGCGCGGATCCACCCCGAGGTGGCGGTGCCCGAGGAGGGCGACCGCAAGGAGGGGACGCGGGCGATGACCCAGGCGATGGCGGCCGTGTGGGAGCAGGGCGTCCGCGAGCACCCGCAGGACTGGCACATGCTGCAGAAGTTCTGGCTGGCCGACCTTGCGGTCCGTGAGACGGTGAAGGAGCCCTCCGCGGTGCGCGCGGAGGCGGCCCCCGAGCCCGCGGCCGAGGCCTCCGGGTCCTGAGTCCGGCCCGTACGACTGTCCGAAGGAGCTTGAGGAATCCGTGAAGATCGGCATCGTCTGCCCGTACGACTGGGACGTCCCCGGTGGGGTGCAGTTCCACATCCGGGACCTGGCCGAGCACCTGATCGGCCTGGGGCACGAAGTGTCGGTGCTGGCGCCGGCCGAGGACGACGAGGCGCTGCCGCCGTACGTGGTCTCGGCCGGGCGGGCGGTGGCGGTGCCGTACAACGGGTCGGTGGCGCGGCTGAGTTTCGGGATCCTGTCGGCGGCACGGGTGCGGCGGTGGCTGCACGACGGGCGTTTCGACATCCTGCACGTGCACGAGCCGGCCTCGCCGAGCCTGTCGATGCTGGCGGCCTGGTCGGCGACCGGGCCGATGGTGGGGACGTTCCACACCTCCAACCCGCGCTCGCGGGCGATGATCGCGGCCTCGCCGATCCTGCAGCCGGGCCTGGAGAAGATGCGGGCCCGGATCGCGGTGTCGGAGTACGCCCGGCGGACCCTGGTGGAGCACCTGGGCGGGGACGCGGTGGTGATCCCGAACGGCGTGGACGTGGGCTTCTTCGCGGACGCAGAGCCGGACGAGCGCTGGATGGGCCACGCGGCGAAGGGGGAGCCGGGCACGATCGGCTTCATCGGCCGGATCAACGAGCCGCGCAAGGGCCTGCCGACGCTGCTGGCGGCGCTGCCGGGGATCCTGGCGCAGCGGCCGGGGGTGCGGCTGCTGGTGGCGGGTAAGGGCGACGAGGAGGAGGCCGTGGCGGGCCTGGCGCCGGAGGTGCGTCGGCAGGTGGAGTTCCTCGGCATGGTGAGCGACGCGGAGAAGGCCCGGCTGCTGCGCAGCGTGGACCTGTACGTGGCGCCGAACACCGGTGGCGAGAGCTTCGGGATCATCCTGGTCGAGGCGATGTCGGCGGGTGCCCCGGTGCTGGCGAGCGACCTGGACGCGTTCAAGCAGGTGCTGGACGGCGGGGACGCCGGCGAGCTGTTCCCGGTGGAGAACGCGGAGGCGCTGGCCCGTACGGCGCTGCGGCTGCTGGGCGATCCGGCGCGGCTGGAGGAGCTGCGGGTGGCGGCGTCGCGGCATGTGCGGCGGTTCGACTGGTCGACCGTGGGCGCGGACATCCTGTCGGTGTACGAGACGGTGACGGCGGGGGCCGCGGCGGTGGTCGAGGAGGACGAGCGCAGCGGGCGGCGCGGCCGGTTCGGGCTGGCCAGGGACTGATCCGGGGCCGCGGCGGGGGCGTGGTCGGCCCCGGTGTGGGTGGGGTTAGGGTCGGGCGACCGTATCGCTTCACTGCATGGGGGAAACCGATGCCGCACATCTCCGTCGACTATTCGGCCGGCCTGGCCGGCGGCTTCGACCGCCGGGCGCTGGGCCTGGCGATCAACCGGCTCGCCGAGGAGACGATCGACGCGAAGCCGGAGTCCTGCAAGACGCTGTTCCGGCAGAGCGAGGAGCTCGTGGTCGGCACGAGCGGGACCCCGTCCGACGTCCAGGTGTACGTCGAGGTCCAGATGTTCCCGGGCCGCACGCCGGAGGCGAAGGCGGCGCTGGGCGCGGGTGTCCTGGCGCTGCTGGCCGAGCACGTGAAGCCGGCGCCGGGCGCCCGGCTGTTCACCGCCGTCAACCTGGCGGACATCGAGCGGGAGAGCTACCGGAACGCGGTCGTGGCCGGCTGACGCCGGTCGGGCCGGCCGGTGACACCCGGTAACGTAGCGGCCCGTGACTACCTGGATCTGGGCCGCCGTGGCCGTGGTGCTCTTCGGCATGTACCTGAGTTGGACGGCCGGTCGCTTGGACCGGCTGCACGCCCGGATCGACGCCGCGCGGGCGGCGTTGGACGCGCAGCTGGTCCGCCGGGCCTCGGTGGCCATCGAGCTGGCGACGTCCTCGCTGCTGGATCCGGCGGCCTCGCTGCTGCTGCTGGACGCGGCGCACGCGGCCCGGCAGGCCGAGGACGAGCATCGCGAGGTGGCGGAGAGCCAGCTGAGCCTGGCGCTGCGGGCGGTGCTCGAGGAGCCGGAGCAGGTGGCGGCGCTGGTGGCCGAGCCGGGCGGCGATGACGCGGTTCGTGACCTGACGGCCGCGGTGCGCCGGGTGCCGATGGCCCGCCGGTTCCACAACGACGCGGTGCGGGCGGCGCGCGCGGTGCGCGAGCACCGGCTGGTGCGGTACTTCCGGCTGGCCGGGAAGGCCCCGTTCCCGATGGCGTTCGAAATGGACGACGCCCCGCCGCCCGCTCTCACGCCGGAAGGGGCGCCTGCTTAGGGTGTCCACGGATACGGCCCGTTTGTCGTATCCCTTCGCCCTGGCTGGACTCGGTGGCGCATGGAGGGGCCACCCGTTCCGCCTACCATAGGGCGATAGCACTGGTTCATCTTCGAGTGAGGTCTCACGTGTCCACCACCCCCACCACCGCAGACCAGCCCCAGATCGGCACCGCCCGGGTCAAGCGGGGCATGGCCGAGCAGCTCAAGGGCGGTGTGATCATGGACGTGGTCAACGCCGAGCAGGCCAAGATCGCCGAGGACGCCGGCGCGGTGGCCGTCATGGCGCTCGAGCGGGTTCCGGCCGACATCCGCAAGGACGGCGGCGTGGCCCGCATGTCCGACCCGAACATGATCGAGGAGATCATCGCCGCGGTCTCCATCCCGGTGATGGCCAAGTCCCGCATCGGCCACTTCGTCGAGGCCCAGGTCCTGCAGTCGCTCGGTGTCGACTACATCGACGAGTCCGAGGTGCTCACCCCGGCCGACGAGGTCAACCACTCGGACAAGTTCGCCTTCACCACCCCCTTCGTCTGCGGCGCCACCAACCTGGGCGAGGCGCTGCGCCGCATCGCCGAGGGCGCGGCCATGATCCGCTCGAAGGGTGAGGCCGGCACCGGCAACGTCGTCGAGGCCGTCCGCCACCTGCGCCAGATCAAGAACGAGATCGCCAAGCTGCGCGGCTTCGACAACAACGAGCTGTACGCCGCCGCCAAGGAGCTGCGCGCCCCGTACGAGCTGGTCAAGGAGGTCGCCGAGCTCGGCAAGCTGCCGGTCGTGCTGTTCTCCGCCGGTGGCGTGGCCACCCCGGCCGACGCCGCGCTGATGCGCCAGCTGGGCGCCGAGGGCGTCTTCGTCGGCTCCGGCATCTTCAAGTCGGGCGACCCGGCCAAGCGCGCCGCCGCCATCGTGAAGGCCACCACCTTCTTCGACGACCCGAAGATCATCGCGGACGCCTCCCGCAACCTCGGCGAGGCCATGGTCGGCATCAACTGCGACACCCTGCCGGAGACCGAGCGCTACGCCAACCGCGGCTGGTAGTCGCCCCGCAGGTTCCGAGGGCCCGGGCCCGCCCCAGCGCTTCGGCGCTGCGGCGGGCCGTGCCACGTACTTCCGTAGTAACGATCGATTGAGGTTGAAGACCGTGAGCACTCCAGTCATCGGTGTCCTCGCCCTGCAGGGCGACGTCCGCGAGCACCTGGTGGCGCTGGCCGAGGCCGACGCGCTCGCCCGTCCGGTGCGCCGTGCGGAGGAACTGGCCGAGGTCGACGCGCTGGTGATCCCCGGCGGGGAGTCCACCACCATGTCCAAGCTGGCGCTGCTGTTCGGCGTGATGGACCCGGTGCGCGAGCGGGTCGCCGCCGGCATGCCGGTGTACGGCACCTGCGCGGGCATGATCATGCTGGCGGACAAGATCCTGGACGGCCGCGAGGACCAGGAGAGCGTCGGCGGCATCGACATGACGGTGCGTCGCAACGCCTTCGGCCGCCAGAACGAGTCCTTCGAGTCCGGGATCGCCTTCAAGGGCCTGGACGACGCGCCGGTGCACGGCGTCTTCATCCGCGCCCCCTGGGTCGAGGCGGTCGGCGCGAGCGTCGAGGTGCTGGCCGAACTGCCCGCCGCGGACGGTCCGGACAGCCGGATCGTGGCCGTGCGCCAGGGCAACCTGCTGGCCACCTCGTTCCACCCGGAGCTGACCGGTGATCACCGGGTGCACGCGTACTTCGTCAAGATGGTCGAGGAGCACCTCGCGGCGGCCGCGCGCTGAGCGCGTCCTGACAGCGTGCTGACCGTGTGCGCCTTACCGGTGACGACACCGGTAAGATCTCATCTGTTCATTTCCCTTTGGCGACGTAAAGGAGCTGGCGATGTCCGGCCACTCTAAGTGGGCTACCACCAAGCACAAGAAGGCCGTGATCGACGCCAAGCGCGGCAAGCTCTTCGCCAAGATGATCAAGAACATCGAGGTGGCGGCGCGCACCGGCGGACCCGACCCGGCGGGCAACCCGACCCTCTACGACGCCATCCAGAAGGCGAAGAAGAGCTCGGTCCCGATCGACAACATCAACCGCGCCGTCAAGCGCGGTGGCGGTCTGGAGGCCGGCGGCGCCGACTACCAGACCATCATGTACGAGGGCTACGGCCCGAACGGTGTCGCCGTCCTGATCGAGTGCCTCACCGACAACCGCAACCGGGCCGCCTCCGACGTGCGCGTCGCGATGACCCGCAACGGCGGCTCGATGGCCGACCCGGGCTCGGTGTCGTACCTGTTCACCCGTAAGGGTGTCGTCATCGTCCCCAAGGCCGACGGCGTGGACGAGGACAAGCTGTTCGAGGTCGTCCTCGACCAGGAGCCCGAGGAGATCAACGACCTCGGCGACTCGTTCGAGATCGTCTCCGAGGCCTCCAAGATGGTCGCCGTGCGCACCGCGCTGGTGGACGCCGGCGTCGACTACGACTCGGCCGAGGCCAACTTCCTCCCGAGCATGCAGGTCGAGCTGGACGTCGACGGCGCCCGCAAGATCCTCAAGCTGATCGACGCCCTCGAGGACAGCGACGACGTGCAGAACGTCTTCGCCAACTTCGACATCTCCGACGAGGTCGGTGCGGAGCTCGACGCCGAGTGATCCTCGGCGGCTGATCCTCGCTGAGTGATCGTTCCCACTGCCCGGCCCGGTGGTCCCAGGACCGCCGGGCCGGTGTCGTCGGTCGGGTTGTCGGACCCGGACGGTAGCCTTCGCAGGTCGGAGACGGAAGGCGGGGCGAGTGGTGCGGGTACTGGGTGTGGACCCGGGGCTGACCAGGTGCGGGGTCGGCGTGGTCGAGGGCGCGCCGGGCCGGCCCCTGCGGATGGTCGGGGTCGGGGTGGTTCGCACCCCCGCCGAGGCCGAGATCGGGCAGCGGCTGCTCCAGATCGAGGAGGGCATCGAGGCCTGGCTGGACGAGCACCGGCCCGATCTGGTCGCGGTCGAGCGGGTCTTCGCCCAGCACAACGTGCGCACCGTGATGGGCACCGCCCAGGCCAGCGCGGTCGCGATGCTCTGCGCCACACGCCGCGGCATCCCCGTCACCCTGCACACCCCCAGCGAGGTCAAGGCGGCCGTCACCGGCTCCGGCCGGGCCGACAAGGCCCAGGTCACGGCCATGGTGCAGCGCCTGCTGCGGCTGGACGCCCCGCCCAAGCCCGCGGACGCCGCCGACGCGCTGGCGCTCGCGATCTGCCACATCTGGCGCGGCGGGGCGACCAACCGCCTGGAGGCCGCCGTCCGGGCCGCCCGCGCCACAACGCGCTCCACCCCCGTGAAAGGAACCTTCCGGTGATCGCCTTCGTGCAAGGGCCCGTGGCGGCCATCTCCTCCGGGCTCGCGGTGGTCGAGGTCGGCGGGGTGGGCATGGCGGTGCAGTGCACCCCGAACACGCTGGCCGGCCTGCGCCTGGGCGAGCCGGCCCGGCTGGCGACCTCCCTGGTGGTCCGGGAGGACTCGCTGACCCTGTTCGGCTTCGCGGACGACGACGAGCGCGCGGTCTTCGAGATCCTGCAGGCCGCGCCGGGCGTCGGCCCCAAGCTGGCGCAGGCGATCCTCGGCGTGCACAGCCCGGACGCGCTGCGGGCCGCGGTCGCGAACGGCGACGAGAAGGCGCTGGTCGCCGTCCCGGGCATCGGCAAGGCGAAGGCGGCCAAGCTGCTGCTGGAGTACAAGGACAAGCTGGGCGCCCCGCACGGCTCGGTGCCGGCGCAGAAGCCGGTCGCGGCCGGCCCGGCGCCGTGGAGCGAGCAGCTGCACTCCGCGCTGACCGGCCTCGGCTACGCCCCGCGCGAGGCGGACGACGCGGTCGCGGCCGTCACCCCGGAGGCGGAGGCCCAGTCGACGCCGGACGTCGGCGCCCTGCTCCGACTCGCGCTGCGCGGCCTCAACCGCGCCCGCTGAGGCCATCTGACGATCTGTCCGTTTGTCGACTCTGGAGACTTGGGAGCCCGTAACGATGTACGACTCGGAACCCGCCGACCGGCTGGTCACGGCCGCCGCCGACGGTGAGGACCAGGCGGTCGAGGCGGCGCTGCGCCCCAAGCTGCTGGACGAGTTCATCGGTCAGGAACGGGTGCGCGAGCAGCTGTCCCTGGTGCTCCAGGCCGCCCGCAAGCGCGGCAGCGCGCCCGACCACGTCCTGCTGAGCGGGCCTCCCGGGCTGGGCAAGACCACCCTGTCCATGATCATCGCGGCCGAGCTGGGCGCCCCGATCCGGATCACCTCCGGCCCGGCCATCCAGCACGCGGGCGACCTCGCGGCGATCCTCTCCTCGCTCACCGAGGGGGAGGTGCTCTTCCTCGACGAGATCCACCGGATGTCCCGGCCCGCCGAGGAGATGCTCTACATGGCGATGGAGGACTTCCGGGTCGACGTGATCGTCGGCAAGGGCCCGGGCGCCACCGCCATCCCGCTGGAGCTGCCGCCCTTCACGCTGGTCGGCGCCACCACCCGGGCCGGCCTGCTGCCGCCCCCGCTGCGTGACCGCTTCGGCTTCACCGGCCACATGGAGTTCTACGCCCCGGCCGAGCTGCAGCGGGTGGTGCACCGCTCGGCCGCGCTGCTGGACGTGGAGATAGACACGGCCGGCGCCGCCGAGATCGCCGGGCGCTCGCGCGGCACCCCGCGCATCGCCAACCGGCTGCTGCGCCGGGTCCGCGACTACGCGCAGGTCCGGCACGACGGCCAGGTCGACGCCGGGATCGCCGCCCAGGCGCTGGCCGTCTACGAGGTGGACGCCCGCGGCCTTGACCGGCTGGACCGTGCGGTGCTGGACGCGCTGCTGCGGCTGTTCGGCGGCGGACCGGTCGGTTTGTCGACACTCGCGGTCGCGGTGGGGGAGGAGGCCGAGACGGTCGAGGAGGTCGCCGAGCCCTTCCTGGTCCGCGAGGGCCTGCTCGCCCGGACTCCGCGCGGGCGGATCGCCACCGCCGCCGCCTGGCAGCACCTCGGCCTGACTCCTCCGGCGCAGACCTCGCGGGCGCAGACCCCGCCGCTCCAGGCGACCCGCGTCGGCGTCCCGCCCCAACCGGAGCTCTTCCCGGCCGACGAAAGTTGACCGTCATCGGCTGAACGGGTGAGCCGTACCGGGCCGTCCCCGCCCGTGCAGCCGCCGCACCGCAAGGAGGAGTCACGAGGGAAGCCCGGGGAATCTGTGCAGGCGGAGGCTCGCCACTTTCGGCAACAGGATGCGATGCTTGGCGTTGTCCGATCGATTCGGGGTTGCATAGACTCCGCCGGACCGCCCCTCTCACCTGACGGGCCGACCAATACCACACAGGCCGCCGGCCGGCGGCCCGTAAAGGACCCTGGCTGCAGTGAACCTCATCATCCTTCTCCTCCCGGTCGTCGCGATCGTGCTCATGTTCCGATCGCAGAAGAAGCGCCAGCAGCAGCAGCAGAGCATGCAGACCGCGCTGGAGCCCGGGGCTGGAGTGCGCACCATCGGCGGTCTGTACGCCCAGGTGAAGGCGGTCAACGAGGAGACCGTCGAGCTGGAGATCGCGCCCGGCGTGGTCACCCACTTCACCAAGAGCGCGATCGCGGCCGTCCTGGACCCCCAGGAGTACGACGCGATCATCAACGGTCGCCCCGCCGACGACGAGCTTCCCGAGCCGGAGGCCGAGGACGCCGACGCCGAGCCGGTCGAGGACAAGCCGCTGTCGCTCACCAAGGACGGCGCCGAGAAGGGCGACGTCGAGGGCGGGGCTCCCGCGAGCAAGTAGTACGGCCGGGCAATCCGCTCGGCCGCGCGGCGCAGTGCCGCGAGCCCACAGGACCTCAGGGCCGCAGAACCTCCGTACCCCCGTTCAGCCACGAGCCGGACGGGGGTCCGGTCGGGGAGGTGGCATGGACAGGGAGAAACGAGCAAGGTGGCAACACCCAAGTCGCGCCCGCGCGACGGCTACCCAGGGCGGGCGCTGGCCCTCATCCTGGTCGTCACCGTCGGACTGGTCGCCCTCATGTTCGGGACGGGCAACACCAAGCCCCGACTCGGGATCGACCTCGCAGGCGGCACCAGCATCACGCTGACCGCGAAGTCGACCGACCCCAAGGCGATCACCAAGTCCAACATGGACATCGCCACCGGGATCATCGAGCGCCGTGTCAACGGTATGGGTGTCTCCGAGGCGGAGGTCCAGACCCAGGGCGACAACACGATCATCGTGAACATCCCCAAGGGCGGCAACCAGCAGAACGCGGCGGACCAGGTGGGTACCACCGCCAAGCTGTTCTTCCGCCCGGTCCTGGCCGTGGCTCCCAGCGGTGTCACCGCTCCGACGCCCACCGGCACCCCGTCCGCCGCCGCCACCGGCACCCCGGGCGCGACCCCGTCGGCCGGTGCCACCCCGCCGGCCGGTGCCGCGACCGGCACGCCGTCCGCGACCGCGAGCGCCACCAAGCAGGGCCGCACCGTCGGCGAGGCGCTGGCCGCCGAGGGCGCCAGCCCGTCCGCCCCCGCCACCGGCAGCGCCGCCCCGGCCGCCACCGGCGCTCCGAGCGCCCCGGCCACCCCGCCGAGCGCCGCCGACCTGAGCGCCGCGATGACCCAGGGCACCGTCCCGCCGGAGCTGTCCGCCGCCTTCGCCGCCCTCGACTGCACCAAGCCCGAGGTCCGCGCCACCCAGACCGGCCCCGAGGACAAGGCCGTCGTCGCCTGCTCCCAGAAGGCCGAGAACGGCTACTACGAGAAGCTGGCCCTCGGCCCCGTGGCCGTGAAGGGCTCGGACGTCACCAAGGCCCAGCCCTCGCTCGACACCCAGACCGGCGCCGGCTGGCAGGTCCAGCTGCAGTTCAACGGCACCGGTACGGACGCCTTCTCCAAGATCACCGGCCAGCTGGCCACCCAGGCCCCGCCGACCAACCAGTTCGCCATCGTGCTGGACAACCAGGTCGTCTCGCACCCGCAGGTCAACGGCCCGATCCCGGGCGGCAGCGCGGTCATCACCGGTCGCTTCTCGCAGACCGAGGCGCAGGACCTCGCCAACGTGCTGGGCTACGGCGCCCTGCCGCTGGAGTTCGCCAAGAGCGACATCACCACCGTCTCCCCGGCGCTCGGCAGCGACCAGCTCAAGGCCGGCCTGGTGGCCGGCGCGATCGGCATGCTGCTGGTCGTCGCGTACTCGCTGGTCTACTACCGCGGCCTCGGCCTGGTCTCGATCGCCGGTCTGATCGTCTCCGCGATCCTGACCTACTCGATCATGAGCCTGCTCGGCGGCGGGATCGGCTTCGCGCTGAACCTGCCCGCGGTCTGCGGTGCGATCGTCGCGATCGGTATCACCGCCGACTCCTTCATCGTGTACTTCGAGCGCATCCGCGACGAGGTCCGCGAGGGCGCCCCGCTGCGCCCGGCGGTCCAGCGGGCCTGGCCGCGCGCCCGGCGCACCATCCTGGTCTCGGACTTCGTCTCCTTCCTCTGTGCCGCCGTGCTCTACGTGGTCTCGGTCGGCAAGGTCCAGGGCTTCGCGTTCACCCTGGGGCTGACCACCGCGCTCGACGTCGTGGTGATCTTCCTCTTCACCAAGCCGCTGATCACACTGCTGGCCCGCCGCAAGTTCTTCCTGAACGGCCACCCGTGGTCCGGCCTGGACCCCAAGCGGCTGGGCGCCCGCCCGCCGCTGCGCAGCAGCCGTCGCCGTAACTCCTCCTCTGCCGCCGTGAAGGAGGCCTGACACCGTGTCGCGCTTCTCCAATCTGGGTCACCGGCTCTACCAGGGCGAGGTCAGTTTCGACTTCGTCGGGCGCCGCAAGCTCTGGTACTCCATCTCCGGTGCGATCGTGCTGGTCGCGGCGATCGGCCTGGCCATGGGCCTGCACCTGGGCATCGAGTTCAAGGGCGGCTCGGTCTACACCGTGGCCAAGCCCGGCCTGTCCGTCTCGCAGGCGCAGGAGAAGGCCGACCAGGTCGTCTCCTCGCACCCGCTGGTGCAGTCGACCGACAACGGCAAGATCCGCATCCAGGTCAGCACCGAGGAGCCGAAGAGCTCGGACGAGGTGCGCTCGCAGCTCGCCGAGAAGATCGGCGTTCCGCTGGACACCGTCGAGGCCCAGGTGATCGGCCCCAGCTGGGGCAAGCAGATCTCCAACAAGGCGCTCACCGGTCTGATCGTCTTCATGATCCTGGTGACGGTCTACCTGGCGATCGCCTTCGAGTGGCGGATGGCGGTGGCCGCCCTGGTCGCCCTCATCCACGACCTCCTGATCACCATCGGCGTCTACGCCCTGGTGGGCTTCGAGGTCACCCCCGGTACGGTGATCGGCTTCCTGACGATCCTCGGTTACTCCCTCTACGACACGGTCGTCGTCTTCGACACCGTGAAGGAGAACACCAAGGGGCTCACCAAGCAGAACAAGCTCACCTACAGCGACGCGGCCAACGCGGGTCTCAACCAGACCCTGGTGCGCTCGCTCAACACCACCGTGGTGGCGCTGCTGCCGGTGGCCGCGCTGCTGTTCATCGGCGGCGGCTTCCTGGGCGCCGGCACGCTGAACGACATCTCGCTCGCGCTGTTCATCGGTCTCGCGGCCGGTGCCTACTCCTCGATCTGCGTCGCCACCCCGCTGCTGGCGCAGCTCAAGGAGGAGCAGCCGACGATGAAGGCGCTGCGCAAGCGGGTCCTGCAGCACCGGGCCTCGGCCGCCAAGGCCGAGGACGCGGTGCCCGCGGACGAGCTCGCGGACGAGGGCCAGCCTGCGGGTATGGTCGGTCAGCGTGGTCGCTCGGCCGGCACCCGTGCCAAGGGCCGTCCGTCCACCAAGAGCTGAGCCCCGACCCTAAGGACCGACACCGTGACCACCGCCGACACCGCACTGGCCGAGCTGCTGAACAGCCGGATCCGGGACGTCCCGGACTACCCGAAGCCGGGTGTGCTGTTCAAGGACATCGCGCCGCTGCTCGCCGACGCCGCGGCCTTCGGCGCCCTCACCCGGGCGCTGGCGGACCGGGCGAAGGAGCTCGGGGCGACCAAGGTGGTGGGCCTGGAGGCGCGCGGCTTCGTGCTGGCGGCCCCGGCGGCCTTCGCGGCCGGGCTCGGCTTCGTGCCGATCCGCAAGCAGGGCAAGCTGCCCGGCGAGGTGTTCCGGCGCTCGTACGAGCTGGAGTACGGCGCGGCGACGCTGGAGGTGCAGTGCGACGCCTTCGCACCGGGTGAGCGGGTGCTGGTGGTGGACGACGTGCTGGCCACGGGCGGCACCATCGGCGCCTCGCTGGACCTGGTGAAGGAGGCCGGCGCCGAGCTGGCGGGCGTCGTGGTGCTGATGGAGCTGGGCTTCCTGGACGGCCGCGCGCGGCTGGCCGGGCACCTGAACGGTGCTCCGCTGGAGACGCTGGTCACGGTCTGAGGCAACTGCGGAAGGGCGGCGGTCGGAACATCCGACCGCCGCCCTTCCGTTTCGTGGCCCGGCCGGATGAACACCGGGGCGCCCGGCTCGGTACCATGAAGATTCATCCCCTCCCGGTTGTGTCCGTCCGTTCGGGCCACGGCAGGGGTCGGCCCGGTGCCCCGAGGAGTAGTCCTTGCCCGACGAGGTTGTGCCCACGGCCGCAGCGGCCGCCCCCGAAGACAGTCCCACGCCCTCGGGGGCCACCCCGGCACGCCCGGCGCCGACCTCCTCGCGTTCGCTCGCCCCGTCCGGCCGGGGCTCCACCGGTGGCATGCGCGCCCGCCTGGCCCGCCTCGGCGGCCAGCGCACCAGCGTGCTCAACCCCGTCCTGGAGCCGCTGTTCCGCTCGATCCGGGCCAACGACCCCAAGGCCGACCCGGCGCTGCTGCGTGACATCGAGAAGGCGTACGCGGTGGCCGAGAAGTGGCACCGCGGGCAGAAGCGCAAGAGCGGCGACCCGTACATCACGCACCCGCTGGCCGTCGCGACGATCCTGGCCGAGCTCGGCATGGACGCCCCGACCCTGATGGCCGGGCTGCTGCACGACACCGTCGAGGACACCGACTACGGCCTGGAGACCCTGCGCAAGGACTTCGGCGACTCGGTGGCCCTGCTGGTCGACGGCGTCACCAAGCTGGACCGGGTCAAGTTCGGCGAGGCCGCGCAGGCCGAGACCGTCCGCAAGATGGTCGTGGCGATGGCCAAGGACCCGCGCGTCCTGGTGATCAAGCTGGCCGACCGCCTGCACAACATGCGCACGATGCGCTACCTCAAGCGGGAGAAGCAGGAGAAGAAGGCCCGCGAGACGCTGGAGATCTACGCTCCGCTGGCGCACCGGCTGGGCATGAACACCATCAAGTGGGAGCTGGAGGACCTCGCCTTCGCGATCCTCTACCCCAAGATGTACGACGAGATCGTCCGGCTGGTCGCCGAGCGCGCCCCCAAGCGGGACGAGTACCTGGCGACCGTGATCGACCAGGTCCAGGCGGACCTGCGCGGCGCCCGGATCACCGCCTCCGTCACCGGTCGGCCGAAGCACTACTACTCGGTCTACCAGAAGATGATCGTCCGGGGCCGGGACTTCGCCGAGATCTACGACCTGGTGGGCATCCGGGTCCTGGTCGACACCGTCCGCGACTGCTACGCGGCGCTGGGCACCATCCACGCGCGGTGGAACCCGGTGCCGGGGCGGTTCAAGGACTACATCGCGATGCCCAAGTTCAACATGTACCAGTCGCTGCACACGACGGTGATCGGCCCCGGCGGCAAGCCCGTCGAACTCCAGATCCGCACCTTCGACATGCACCGACGGGCCGAGTACGGCATCGCCGCGCACTGGAAGTACAAGCAGCGCGCGGTCGCCGGGGCGTCCAAGGTCCGCACCGACACCCCGACCCAGGTCCGCAAGGACGACAAGGCCGGCGCCGTCAACGAGATGGCCTGGCTGCGGCAGCTGCTGGACTGGCAGAAGGAGACCGCCGACCCGGGCGAGTTCCTGGAGTCGCTCCGCTTCGACCTGGCCAGCAACGAGGTCTTCGTCTTCACGCCCAAGGGCGACGTGATAGCCCTGCCGGCCGGCGCGACCCCGGTCGACTTCGCCTTCGCGGTGCACACCGAGGTCGGCTACCGGACGATAGGCGCCCGGGTGAACGGGCGGCTGGTGCCGCTGGAGTCGACCCTGGAGAACGGCGACACCGTCGAGGTGTTCACCTCCAAGGCGGAGAACGCAGGGCCGTCCCGGGACTGGCTGGGCTTCGTCAAGTCGCCGCGCGCCCGCAACAAGATCCGCGCCTGGTTCTCCAAGGAGCGCCGCGAGGAGGCGATCGAGCACGGCAAGGAGGCGATCGTCCGGGCGATGCGCAAGCAGGGCCTGCCGATCCAGCGGATCCTGACCGGCGACTCGCTGGTCACCCTGGCCCACGAGATGCGCTACCCCGACATCTCCTCGCTCTACGCCGCGATCGGCGAGGGCCACGTCGCCGCGCAGAACATCGTCCAGAAGCTGGTCCAGGCGCTCGGCGGCGAGGAGGGCGCGACCGAGGACCTGGCGGAGACCGCCACCCCGACGCACGACACCCGCCGCGCGGCGCGCCGCCGGGCCAAGGGCGACCCGGGCGTGATCGTCAAGGGCGTCGAGGACGTCTGGGTCAAGCTCTCCCGCTGCTGCACGCCGGTGCCGGGCGACCCGATCGTCGGCTTCGTGACCCGCGGCAACGGCGTCTCGGTGCACCGCGCCGACTGCGTCAACGTCGAGGCGCTGAGCCAGCAGCCGGAGCGCATGATCGACGTCGAGTGGGCGGCCACCCAGTCCTCGGTCTTCCTGGTGGCCATCCAGGTCGAGGCGCTGGACCGCTCCCGCCTGCTCTCGGACGTCACCCGGGTGCTCTCCGACCAGCACGTCAACATCCTGTCGGCGGCGGTGCAGACCTCCCGCGACCGGGTGGCGATGAGCCGTTTCACCTTCGAGATGGGCGACCCGAAGCACCTCGGCCACGTGCTCAAGGCGGTGCGCGGCGTCGAGGGCGTGTACGACGTCTACCGCGTCACCTCCGCGCGCAAGTAGCCGCGCGCGAGCAGCCGCACGCGAAGGGGCCCCGGGATCGACCCGGGGCCCCTTCGGTGTTCCTGCGGCGTCCGATCAGCCGCTGAACTCCTCCTGGCTGCGGTGCGCCTGCTCCAGCAGGGTCTGCACGCCGGTCAGCTCGGACTCCAGCTTGGCGACCCTGGAGGCGTTGCCGGCGGCGCGGGCCTTGTCCAGGTCGGCCTGGATCTTGTCGGCCTTGGCCTGGAAGAGGCCGACCATGCCGGCCGCGCGGGCCTTGGCCTCCGGGTTGGAGCGCTTCCAGTCGGCGTCCTCGGCCTCGCGGATGGCCCGCTCGACCGCGTTCAGCCGGCCGTCCAGCTTCGGACGGACCTCGCGCGGCACGTGCCCGATCGCCTCCCAGCGCTCGTTGACCTCGCGCAGCGCGGCCTTGGCGGCCTTCAGGTCGGTGATCGGCAGGATCGCCTCGGCCTCGTCGGCCAGCGCCTCCTTGAGCTTCTGGTTCTCCACCTGCTCGGCGTCCCGCTCGCTGAACACCGCGGAGCGGGCCTGGAAGAAGACGTCCTGCGCGCCGCGGAACCGCGCCCACAGCTCGTCCTCGATGTCCCGCTGGGCCCGGCCGGCGGACTTCCAGCGCGCCATCAGGTCGCGGTAGGAGGCCGCGGTGGTGCCCCAGTCCGTGGACGAGGACAGCGCCTCGGCCTCGGCGACCAGCGCCTCCTTGGTCTGCCGGGCCGTCTCGCGCTCGGCGTCCAGGGTGGCGAAGTGCGCCTTGCGGTGCTTGGAGAAGACCGAGCGGGCGTGCGAGAAGCGGTGCCACAGCTCGTCGTCGCTCTTGCGGTCCAGGCGCGGCAGGCCCTTCCAGGTGTCCACCAGGGCGCGCAGCCGGTCCCCGGCCTCCCGCCACTGGGTGGACTCGGCGAGCTGCTCGGCTTCGGAGACCAGGGCGTCCTTGGCCGCGCGGGCCTCGTCCTGGGCCTTGGCGCGGGCGGCCTTGCGCTCCTCGCGCCGGCTCTCGATCTCGCCGGCGAGCGTGTCCAGCCGCTTGGCCAGGGCGTCCAGGTCGCCGACCGCGTGCCCCTCGACGACCTGCGCGCGCAGGTGCTCCAGCGCGGTCTGGGCGTCCTTGGCGGCCAGGTCGGTGGTGCGCACCCGCTTCTCCAGCAGGCCGATCTCCACCTCGATGCCCTGGTACTTGCGCTCGAAGTAGGCGAGGGCCTCCTCGGGCGAGCCGGCCTGCCAGGAACCCACGACGCGTTCGCCGTCGGCCGTCCTGACGTAGACCGTGCCCTGCTCGTCCACACGGCCCCACGGGTCGCTGCTCATAGCGCGTCCTCCACATGACGTCGCGCCCGCGCCGGGGCGGCGCGCGTCCGTCGTCCACAGTTGATGTGCGGCGGACCGATGAGTCCGCCGTCCCCGTCCGCCGTGCCTTTCTGCCGAGGGTGACGGCCAGGCGGGTGCGGGCACCCTATACAACGCCAACATAGGCGACCAGGCCCGGTGCTGTCCGCATCCGGGCCGGGCGATTTCGGTCCGGGGCCGGGCGATTTCGGTCCGGGGCCGGGCGGGGGCGGCGCGGACGCCGGCCGCCGACGGCCCCGGAGCCTATCAACCCTTCGACACCGTAACGGAGTTGAAGGTCACGTCGGCCATCGGGTGGCCGTCCGGGGAGCCCTCCAGGGTGCCGGCGGCAGCGATCTTCTGCACCGCGTCCAAGCCGCCGCTGATCTTGCCGAAGGGGGTGTAGTTCGGCGGCAGCTTGGTGTCCTTGTAGACCAGGAAGAACTGGCTGCCGTTGGTGCCCGGGCCGGAGTTGGCCATCGCCACGGTGCCCGCCGGGTAGGTCGCGCCGGCCAGGTTCTCGTCCGCGAACTTGTAGCCGGGGCCGCCCGTGCCGCCCGGGACGGTCGCGCTGGCGGTCGGGTCGCCGCACTGCAGCACGAAGATGCCGTCGGTGGTGAGGCGGTGGCACTTGGTGTGGTCGAAGTACTTCTCGCCGGCCAGGAAGGCGAAGGAGTTCACGGTGTGCGGGGCCTTGGCCGCGTCCAGCGCGATCGTCACCTTGCCGCAGTTGGTGTCCAGCGCCATGGTGTACGCGGCGCCCGGGTCGACCGACATGGCCGGCTCGGCCTGCCACTTCTTGCCGTTGGGGGCGCCCGGCGCCGGGTCGACGCAGCCCTCGACCGGCTTGCGGGTCGGGGTGGTCGGCTCGCCGGCCTGGGTCGGCGCGGCCTGCGGGGTGCTCGCGGCCGAGGTGCTCTTGTCCTTGTCGTCCGAGCTGAACGCGCCGGTGGCGATCAGGGTCCCGCCGCCGGCCAGGACCACGACGGCCAATGAGGAGCCCAGGATCGTGTTGCGGCGCCTACGCGCGGCCGCCGCCTCGACCCGGCGCTCCAACTGGCGCTCGTACTTCTCGCGGGCGAGCTGCCGCCGCCGCTGTTCGCTACTGACCACCGGCCGTGTCTCCTACGGATGTGCGGGGAAAAAGTGGATGGATTCCGGAGCGGATCATCGCATCCCTCGGCGGCCAAGTGTAGGGACCGGGCCCGTAAGGACGCGGTGAACCTGTCAGAAGGCCGCGTCCCGCCACCCCCATCTGGTTCGCAACCGGAGCCGTACCGCCGGTAGGCTGCCCGTACACCACTTGACTTCCATCCTCGTCGCCACCGACCGCATCACGAAGGACGCGCGTGTTCATCGCCGGATTCCCCGCTGGAGCCTGGGGCACCAACTGCTACCTGGTCGCTCCGGCGGCGGGCGAGGAGTGCGTCATCGTCGACCCCGGCCACCAGGCGGCTTCCGGCGTCGAGGAACTGATCCGCGAACACCGGCTCAAGCCCGTCGCCGTGCTGCTCACGCACGGCCACATCGATCACGTGGCCTCGGTGGTCCCGGTCTGCGGCGCCCGCGGCGTCCCGGCCTGGATCCACCCCGAGGACCGGTACATGATGTCCGACCCGGAGAAGGCGCTCGGCCGCTCCCTGGGCACCCAGCTGATGGGCGAGCTCACCGTCGGCGAGCCCGACGACGTGCGCGAGCTCACCGACGGCAGCGTGCTGGAGCTGGCCGGCCTGCATCTCACCGTGGACCACGCCCCGGGCCATACCGGGGGGTCGGTGACCTTCCGGACGCCCGGTGCCGAGGACCTCCCCCCGGTGCTGTTCTCGGGCGACCTGCTGTTCGCCGGCTCCATCGGGCGTACCGACCTCCCGGGCGGGGACAGCGAGGCGATCATGACCTCGCTGGCCCGGGTGTGCCTGCCCCTCGACGATTCCACCGTGGTCCTCTCCGGCCACGGCGGTCAGACCACCATCGGCCGCGAGCGCGCCACCAACCCCTACCTCCGACAGGCAGCGGGGGCGGTCGGCGCCCCGGCTTTCCCGCGACGAGGAATGTGACGGAAGAGAAGTTGAGCACCTTCACCGCCCCCAAGGGCACCTACGACCTGCTGCCCCCCAGCTCCGCGACCTTCCTGGCGATCCGCGAGCGCATCGCCGCGCCCGCCCGCCGGGCCGGCTACGGCTACGTCGAGACCCCGGTCTTCGAGGACGTGAAGTTGTTCTCCCGCGGCGTCGGCGAGTCCACCGACATCGTCACCAAGGAGATGTACAACCTCACCACCAAGGGTGGCGACGAGCTCGCGCTGCGCCCGGAGGGCACCGCCTCGGTGCTGCGCGCCGCGCTCCAGGCCAACCTGCACAAGCAGGGCAACCTGCCGGTCAAGCTCTGGTACTCCGGCTCGTACTACCGCTACGAGCGCGCCCAGAAGGGCCGCTACCGCCAGTTCTCCCAGGTCGGCGCGGAGGCGATCGGCGCCGAGGACCCGGCGCTGGACGCCGAGCTGATCATCCTCGCCGACGACGCCTTCCGCTCGCTGGGCCTGAGCGACTACTCGCTGCTGCTCAACAGCCTCGGCGACAAGCAGTGCCGCCCGGTCTACCGCGCCGCCCTGATCGAGTTCCTGGCCGGCCTGGACCTGGACGAGGACACCCGCCGCCGCGCCGAGATCAACCCGCTGCGCGTCCTCGACGACAAGCGCGAGTCGGTGCAGGCACAGCTCACCGACGCCCCGAAGCTCCGCGACTACCTGTGCGAGGAGTGCAAGGCGTACGACGAGAAGGTCCGCGAGCTGCTCACCGCGGCCGGCGTGGCCTTCGTGGACGACCCGAAGCTGGTCCGCGGCCTGGACTACTACACCCGCACCACCTTCGAGTTCGTGCACAACGGCCTCGGCGCCCAGTCCGCGATCGGCGGCGGCGGCCGCTACGACGGCCTGTCCGAGATGATCGGCGGCCCGGCGCTGCCGTCCGTCGGCTGGGCCCTCGGCGTGGACCGCACCTTCCTCGCGCTGGAGGCCGAGGGCGTCACCCTCGACCTGCCCGCCGCCACCGCCGTGTACGCGGTCGCGCTCGGCGAGGAGGCCAAGAACATCCTGTTCGCCAAGGTGATCGAGCTGCGCCGGGCCGGCGTCGCCACCGACCTCGCCTTCGGCGTCAAGAGCATCAAGAACGCCATGAAGTCCGCCGACCGGTCCGGCGCCCGCTTCGCCCTGATCGCCGGGGACCGGGACCTCGCCGAGGGCGTCGTCCAGCTCAAGGACCTGAGCACCGGCGAGCAGACCCCCGTCGTCCTCGACGCACTCGTCACCACCCTGAAGGAGAAGCAGCTGTGATCCGCACGCACGACGCGGGCACGCTCCGCCCGGAGCACGCAGGCACCACCGTCACCCTGGCCGGCTGGGTCGCCCGCCGCCGCGACCACGGCGGCGTGGCCTTCATCGACCTGCGCGACGCCTCCGGCACCGTGCAGATCGTGGTCCGCGACCTCGACTCGGTGCACGGCCTGCGCGCCGAGTACTGCGTCAAGGTCGTCGGCGACGTCCGCGTCCGCCCCGAGGGCAACGAGAACCCCGACATCCCGACCGGTGCCGTCGAGGTCGTCGTCAGCGGGATCGAGGTGCTCTCCGAGGCCGCCCCGCTGCCCTTCCCGGTCGCCGAGTACGAGCCGGGCACGGTCAACGAGGAGGTCCGGCTGCGCTACCGCTACCTGGACCTGCGCCGTGAGGGCCCGGCCAAGGGCCTGCGGCTGCGCTCCAAGGTCAACAACATCATCCGCCGGGTGATGGAGGAGAACGACTACCTCGACATCGAGACGCCGTACCTCACCCGCTCCACCCCCGAGGGCGCCCGCGACTTCCTCGTCCCGGTCCGCCTGCAGCCCGGCCACTGGTACGCGCTGCCGCAGTCGCCCCAGCTGTTCAAGCAGCTGCTGATGGTGGCCGGCATGGAGCGCTACTACCAGATCGCCCGCTGCTTCCGCGACGAGGACTTCCGCGCCGACCGGCAGCCGGAGTTCACCCAGCTGGACATCGAGGCCTCCTTCGTCGACCAAGAGGACATCCTGGCCCTCGGCGAGAAGATCATCGGTGCCGTCTGGCGCGAGGTGCACGGCTACGAGATCCCGAACCCGCTGCCCCGGATGACCTACGCGGACGCCATGGGCCGCTACGGCTCCGACAAGCCGGACGTCCGCTTCGGCCAGGAACTCACCGACCTCACCGAGTACTTCAAGGGCACCGAGTTCCGCGTCTTCCAGGCCCCGTACGTCGGTGCCGTGGTCATGCCCGGCGGTGCCTCGCAGCCGCGCAAGCAGCTGGACGCCTGGCAGGACTGGGCCAAGGCGCGCGGCGCCAAGGGCCTGGCCTACGTGCTCATCGACGCCGAGACCGGCGAGCTGCGCGGCCCGGTCGCCAAGAACCTCTCCGAGGAGCACCTGGCCGGCCTCGCCGCCGCCGCGGGCGCCAAGAACGGCGACGCGGTCTTCTTCGCGGCCGGCAAGGAGCGCGCCTCGCAGGAGCTGCTCGGTGCCGCCCGTCTGGAGATCGGCCGCCGCTGCCAGCTGATCGACGAGTCGAAGTGGGCCTTCCTCTGGGTGGTCGACTTCCCGATGTTCGAGCCGATCGAGGACGACAAGGGCGCCTTCCAGGGCTGGCACGCGGTGCACCACCCGTTCACCGCCCCGACCGCGGAGTCGCTGGACACCTTCGACACCGACCCGGGCTCGGCGCTGTCCAACGCGTACGACCTGGTCCTCAACGGCTCGGAGCTGGGCGGCGGTTCGATCCGTATCCACCAGCGCGACGTGCAGAAGCGGGCGTTCGACGCGATCGGCCTCTCCGAGGAGGAGGCGGCCTCGCAGTTCGGCTTCCTGCTGGACGCCTTCAACTACGGCCCGCCGCCGCACGGTGGTGTCGCCTTCGGTCTGGACCGGATCGTCACCCTGCTCGGCGGGTACGACACCATCCGCGACGTCATCGCCTTCCCGAAGACGTCCACCGGTGGCGACCCGCTGACCGGCGCCCCGACCCCGATCACCCCGGCGCAGCGCCGCGAGGCCGGCGTGGACGCCCAGCCCAAGGTCCGCGAGGACGCCAAGTCCGAGGCTCAGCCGAAGTCCTGACGAAGCGTCATCCGCTAACCTGCAACGGCCCCGGACGGTCCACCCACCGTCCGGGGCCGGTCCACAACGACGTGTGACACAGGGAGGGTTGACTCATGCAGGTCACAGAAGTCACAGAAGTCACCACGAGAGTCGAGTGTCCGCAGGACGCCCCGGCGACCAGACGCGTCCACATGGCCGCGTTCCCCGGCCCGGACGAGGCGGACCTGGTGGACGCGCTGCGTCGCGATCCCGCCTGGCTGCCCGGGCTGTCCCTGGTCGCGGTCGACGAGACCGGACTGGTGATCGGCCACGCGCTGCTGACCCGGCTGTGGGTCGGGGACGGTGAGGCGCTGGCGCTCGCACCGGTCGCCGTGGCGCCCGAGTGGCAGCGCAGGGGCGTCGGCGAACTCGTCGTCCGGGCCGCGCTGTCGGCGGCCGAGGAAGCCGGGGAGAAGCTCGTGGTCGTCCTCGGCGATCCCGGGTACTACGGGCGGTTCGGCTTCGCGCCGGCCGGGCGGTACGAGGTCGCCGGCCCGTTCGAGGTGCCGGAGGCCTATTTCCAGACGCTGCCGCTGGCGGCGTACGACGGCGGCCCGCGCGGGCTCTGCCGCTACCCCGAGCCCTTCGTCGCGGTCTAGGCCGCCGCTCCTCGCCGTCGGCCCTGTTCCGTTCCGGCCTGCGAATCCGCCGTGCTGCGCCTACGGTGAGTGTGCATCAGCGTCGGTCGGACGGAGGAGCAGAGCGTGGCCGCGAAGCCGGAGCGACTGGCGAGGAAGCCGTACGAGCGGGAGCTGCTGCGGCTGCAGCACGAGCTGGTGAAGCTCCAGGAATGGGTGCGGGTCGAGGGCGCCCGGCTGGTGGTGGTCTTCGAGGGACGTGACGCCGCGGGCAAGGGCGGAGCGATCAAGCGGGTGACGGAGTACCTGAACCCGCGCATCGCCCGGGTCGCGGCGTTGCCCACGCCGACCGAGCGGCAGAAGAGCCAGTGGTACTTCCAGCGGTACGCCGAGCAGTTGCCGGCGGCCGGGGAGATCGTGCTGTTCGACCGGAGCTGGTACAACCGCGCCGGGGTCGAGCGGGTGATGGGCTTCTGCACCGACGAGGAGTACTGGCAGTTCCTGCACCACTGCCCGACCTTCGAGCGGATGCTGATCGAGGCGGGCATCCTGCTGCGCAAGTACTGGTTCTCGGTGAGCGACACCGAGCAGGAGCAGCGCTTCCGGGACCGGCTGGAGGACCCGATGAAGCGCTGGAAGCTCTCCCCGATGGACATCGAGTCGATCATCCACTGGGAGGACTACTCGCGGGCCAAGGACGAGATGTTCGTCCACACCGACATCCCCGAGTCGCCCTGGCACGTGGTGGAGAGCGACGACAAGCGCCGGGCCCGGATCAACATGATCGCCCACCTGGTCTCCAGCCTGCCGTACCACGAGATCAAGGCGCCGCGGATCGAGCTGCCGCCCCGCCCGGCCTCGCGCGGCTACCAGCGGCCCCCGCGCGACCTCCAGAAGTACGTTCCGGACCACGCTGCCAAACTGGACTGAAGACGGGGTTTCTCCGGACGCCGCATCCGAGAAACGGCCCCGCGTGGCGTCCGGACGTCCTCAGGAGGCACGCTCATGTTCGTTCGCACTGTCTATGCCACCGGGAACCCGGACCGGATCGAGCAGACCCTCGACGCGCTCCGCACCG
This sequence comes from Kitasatospora sp. NPDC033851, assembly GCF_055576085.1. Classification (NCBI taxonomy): domain Bacteria; kingdom Bacillati; phylum Actinomycetota; class Actinomycetes; order Kitasatosporales; family Streptomycetaceae; genus Kitasatospora; species Kitasatospora sp. NPDC033851. The sequence goes on from NZ_JBVIRL010000004.1 coordinate 189,573, forward strand.
AGGCCCTCGCACTGCTCTCCGGCCGGCCGGGCTACCGCGGCTACGGGCTGTTCGCCGACCGGGAGCTGGGCAAGATCGCCATGGGCTCCTGGTGGGAGTCCGCCCAGGCCGAGCGCGACAGCGACCGGGAACTGGGCGGCCGCCGCGCCGAGCTCCTGGCGACACTCGCGGGCACCGTGACCACCGAGGTCTGGGAGGCCGTGGTGGTGGCCCCGCCCGGCGAGGCCGGACCGGGCGCCGGGTTCCGGCTGGTGCGGGTCGACGTCGACCCGGCCGGGGTGGACCGGCTGGCCGACGTCTTCCGAGAGCGCGCGCTGCCCACGCTGGAGAAGATGCCGGGATTCGTGACCGGCGCGCTGCTGGTCGACCGGGCGACCGGCCACGGCTCTGTGGGCGCGGTCTTCGCGGACCGGGACAGCCTGGTGGCCTCCCGCGGACCGCAGGCCGACGCCCGGGCCCAGGCGATCGCCGTGGCCGGCGCCACCCTGCGGTCGGTGGAGGAGTTCGACGTCGTCCTGATGGACCGCCGTCCGCCGCAGCAGTGAGCGGTGAGCGGTGAGCGGTGAGCGTTGAGCGGTGGGCGGTGAGGAGCGGGCAGTGAGGAGTGTCGCAGCCCTCGCATAGGCTTCCGGTGTGGACGAACCGGACCTCTTCACCGCCGCCGCCGAGGAACGCCAGGCCAAGGAGCCCGGGCGGGCGCCCCTGGCCGTACGGATGCGCCCGCGCACCCTGGACGAGGTGGCCGGGCAGCGGCAGCTGCTGAAGCCCGGCTCGCCGCTGCGGCGGCTGGTCGCGGGCTCGCGCGGCCCGGCGGCCACCAGCTCGGTGATCCTCTGGGGGCCGCCCGGCACCGGGAAGACCACCCTGGCGCACGTGATCAGCCAGGCCGTCGAGGGGCGCTTCGTCGAGCTGTCCGCGATCACCGCCGGGGTCAAGGAGGTCCGGGCGGTGATCGACGGCGCCCGGCGGGCGGTCGGGATGTCCGGCCGGGAGACGGTGCTCTTCCTGGACGAGATCCACCGCTTCTCCAAGGCCCAGCAGGACTCGCTGCTGCCGGCCGTGGAGAACCGCTGGGTCACCCTGATCGCGGCGACCACCGAGAACCCGTACTTCTCGGTGATCTCCCCGCTGCTGTCCCGCTCGCTGCTGCTCACCCTGGAGTCGCTGACCGACGAGGACATCCGCGCGCTGCTGCGCCGCGCGGTGGCCGACGAGCGCGGCCTGGGGGGCGCGCTGGAGCTGACCGAGGAGTCCGAGGACCACCTGGTGCGGCTGGCCGGCGGGGACGCCCGGCGGGCGCTCACCACGCTGGAGGCGGCGGCCGGGGCGGCGCTGGAGAAGGGTGAGTCCAGCATCACGCTGGCCACCACGGAGACGGCCGTCAACCAGGCCGCGGTGCGCTACGACAAGGACGGCGACCAGCACTACGACGTGGCGAGCGCGCTGATCAAGTCGATCCGGGGCAGCGACGTGGACGCCACCCTGCACTACCTGGCCCGGATGATCGAGGCGGGGGAGGACCCGCGGTTCATCGCCCGCCGGCTGATGATCTCGGCCAGCGAGGACATCGGCCTGGCCGATCCCACGGCACTGCAGACGGCGGTGGCGGCCGCGCAGGCGGTGGCGCTGATCGGTTTCCCGGAGGCGCGGATCATCCTCTCCCAGGCGGCGATCGCGCTGGCCCTGGCACCCAAGTCCAACGCGGCCTACCTGGCGATCGACGCGGCGCTGGCGGACGTCCGGCAGGGCCTGGCGGGCGCGGTCCCGGCTCACCTGCGGGACGCGCACTACGGCGGCGCGGGCAAGCTCGGCCACGGCCAGGGCTACCAGTACCCGCACGACCTGCCGGAGGGCATCGCCACCCAGCAGTACGCCCCGGACGCGGTGCACGGCAAGGAGTACTACCAGCCGACCCGGCGCGGCGGCGAGGCCCGCTACGCGGACGTCGTGGACTGGACCCGGGGGCGGCTGCGCGGGGAGCGCCGCAGCGAGAAGCAGACGGAGCGCAAGCCCGGGAAGTCGGCCGAGAAGGCAGTCGAGAAGGCGGCCGAGCAGACGCCCGGGGAAAAGGGCGAGTGATCGGCGGCTATACTCGATCGGAGTGCCATGTCTCGGGACGGCGGCGGGGGAGACCCCACCGACCGGCCGCACCAGCGGGACATCGGCGGTAGGCCTCTTCCGAGGGGCCCGCAGCAGGAGCGTCGCGCACCGTTTCGGTGTCGCGGGCGGCCCGGATTCCGGGCCGGTCCGTGTGACAAGCACTTTCGTGCCCGGCTCCGGAGAGCGGCTGATCCCATCGCGCAGGCGGCGGGGTTTTCTCCGGGTCGCGACGTGCGACCTCCGTCAACACCTGGTGAAGCCGTATTCGTAAGCAAGGAAGGTTTGGTTCATGGCGAACCAGAAGCGTCCCAAGGTCAAGATCGCGCGTGCGCTCGGCGTGCCGCTGACCCCGAAGTCCGTCAAGTACTTCGAGGCCCGCCCGTACCCGCCCGGCCAGCACGGCCGTGGTCGCAAGCAGAACTCGGACTACAAGGTCCGTCTGCTCGAGAAGCAGCGTCTGCGCGCTCAGTACGACCTGAGCGAGAAGCAGATGGCGCGCGCGTTCGACCGCGCGAAGAAGGCCGAGGGCAAGACCGGTGAGGCGCTCGTCGCCGACCTGGAGAGCCGTCTGGACTCCCTGGTCCTGCGTTCGGGCATCGCCCGCACCATCTACCAGGCCCGCCAGATGGTCGTCCACGGCCACATCGAGGTCAACGGCGGCAAGGTCAACAAGCCGTCGTTCCAGATGAAGCCGGGCTTCGTGGTCACCGTCCGCGAGCGCAGCAAGGAGAAGGTCCCCTTCCAGGTCGCCCGTGAGGGTGGCTACGCGGGTGAGGGCCAGACCCCGAAGTACCTCGAGGTCAACCTGAAGGCCCTGGCCTTCCGCCTGGACCGCGCGCCGCAGCGCAAGGAGGTCCCGGTGATCTGTGACGAGCAGCTCGTCGTCGAGTACTACTCGCGCTGACCCGCGAGCGGTTCCGCTCTTCGCAGGACCACAAGCGAGCCCCCGTCGCCTTTCGAGGCGGCGGGGGCTCGCCCCTTTTCCGGTGCCGGCCGTTCAGGCGCTCACCTTCCGGTGCTCGCCGCTCAGACGGCCTCGCCGGCCATCGCGGCGGCCAGCCGCAGGTGCGGGCGGGCCTCCGCGGCGCGGCCCTGGCGCTCCAGGGTGCGGCCGAGCATCATCCGGGCGTAGTCCTCGGTCGGGTCGGCATCCAGGATCCGGAGCAACTCGGCCTCGGCGCGGCCGAGTCGGGCGGAGTGGTAGTAGCTGCGGGCGAGCAGCAGCCGGACGGAGAGGTTGGCCGGCTCCTCGGCCAGTACGCCCTCGAGCATGCGGGCGGCGTCGGTGTACGCCTTGGAGTCGAAGTAGAACGTCGCCATGCGGTACTCGTCGGCGGTGTTGTGGACGGCCATGGTGCTCCTTCCGGGTGGATCCTTGCCCCCTCAAGCAATGGACAAGTTTCAACTATTCCGGACCTCAGCTGTTGCGGACCGGCGAGGGAGCGGGAGCGGGCGGCACCGAGCAGGGACCCGGGCCCGGCTCCGGACCGTCCGCCGAGCCTCCGCCGCCGAGCGCCCGGGAGACGGCCTCGTCCAGGTCCAGTCGGGTGCCGGCCTCGTAGCACTCCTCATACTCCCGCTCGGTCAGCCCGGCCCGAGCCCGCTCGGCGCACTCCTGGTGGGTGCCGAAGAAGTTCCGCGAGCCGAGGAACGGGGTCCCGACCGTGCGCCAGATCCGGTGCGCGGCACCCTGCAGCACCCGGGCCTCGCGCAGGTTGCCCGGCTCGCCCGGGCCGCTCGGCTCGGTCTCCAGAAGCGCCAGCAGGTCGATCCCCAGCACGATGCCGAGCAGGTCGTGGAAGCGGTGGTTCAGCCGCACGCACTCCCGGGCCAGCGCGCGGGCCGGCTGGACGGCGCCGTCCAGCCAGTGCGAGTAGGCCGTCGCGTACAGCACGTACGCGTACGCCCACTGCTCGCCGTGCTCCTCGCACAGCTCGCGGGCCTGGCCGAACCAGAGCTCGCCGCTGTCGAGGTCGCCCTGGAACAGGTAGGCCAGGCCGAGTTCCAGCATGGCCATCACCACGTTGCTGTTGAGCTCGCCGATGGTCCGGTAGTGCCAGAGCGCCTCCTCGAACAGCTCGGCGGCGCGGTCCGGGTCGTCGCCGATCAGGGCGGCGCAGCCCTGGCGGTGGACGGCGTAGGCGAGGGCCCGGTCGTCGCCGGTGTCCAGGGCCTGGCGGCGGCACTCCTCCAGGGCCGGACGGGCGACGGCCAGGTCGCCCTGGAGGGTGGCCATGTAGCCGGTCACCCAGAGCGCCTTGGCGCGGGCCTCGGTGGGTTCGCGGTCCAGGGCGAGCGCGCGGTCCAGCCAGTGCCGACCCTCGCCGAGGTGGCCGCAGCCGACCCAGTAGAACCAGAGCGTGCCGGCCAGCAGCAGGGCGATCTGCTCCTCGCCGGGCTCGGCGAGGCAGAACTCCAGCGCCGCGCGGAGGTTGGTGTGGGCGAGTTCGGTGCGCTCGGCGGTCTCCGCCTGGCGGGGGCCGAACCACTCGACCTCGCCCCAGGTGGCGACGCCCAGGTACCAGTCGCGGTGGCGGCGCAGCAGCCGCTGCTCCTCGCCGGCGGCGCGCAGCCAGTGGCCGCCGTACTCGCGCAGGGTGTCCAGCAGGCGGAAGCGGACGCCGAAGCTGCTGTCCTCGCGCAGCACCACGGACTTGGCGACCAGTTCGTCGAGCAGGTCCAGGACGTCCTCGGGTTCGACGCCGTCGCCGGCGCAGACGTACTCGGCGGCCTCGAGGTCGAAACTGCCGGCGAAGACCGACAGGCGGGCCCAGAGTAAACGTTCCTGCACCGTGCAGAGCTCGTGACTCCAGCCGATCGTCGTGCGCAGTGTCTGGTGCCGCGGCAGGGCCGTCCGGGAGCCGCCGGTGAGCAGCCGGAAGCGGTCGTCCAGACGGGCGGTGATCTGCTCCACCGACAGCGCGCGCAACCGTCCGGCCGCCAGCTCCACGGCCAGCGGGATGCCGTCCAGCCGTCGGCAGAGCAGACCGACCGCCTCAGCGTTGGCCTCGGTCACCTCGAAGGAGGGCAGCACCGCCTTGGCCCGGTCGGCGAACAGCCGCACCGCGTCCGGCAGCGAGCCGGGCGCCGGGGGGTCGCCGGGCGACGGGTCGACCGGCAGCGGCGTCAGGGTCAGCAGGTGCTCGCCGGAGGCCCGCAGGGCGGTGCGGCTGGTGGCCAGCACCCGCAGGCCGGGCAGCGCCCGCAGTAGGGCGTCCGCCAGCTCGGCGCAGGCCTCGACCAGGTGCTCGCAGCCGTCCAGCACCAGCAGCAGACGCCGGCCTGCCAGCCGCTCGGCCAGCACGTCCAGCGGCGGACGGGCGGTGCCGTCGGTCAGCCGCAGCGCCTCCAGCACGGCGTGGCCGAGCAGCAGCGGGTCCTGCACCGGCGCGATGTCCACCAGCCAGGTGCCGTCCGGGAAGACGCCGTCCGCGCGGGCCGCCGCGCGCAGTGCCAGCCGGCTCTTGCCCACCCCGCCCGGGCCGGTCACCGTCACCAGCCGGGCGGCGGCCAGCAGGTCCGCCAGGTCGGCCAGTTCCCGCTGCCGCCCGACGAAGCCGGTCACCTCGGCCGGCAGCCGGCCGTGCTCCGGCTCGCGCGGCCCCGCCGCGGTCTCCCAGGGCTGTGCTGTCCAGTCGCCGGCCAAGCGCTGCTCCCCGTGTTCCAGGCCGGACCGCTCGCGGTCCGGACGTGCTCGGGCCGTCCGCGCGACGACCTGCCTGGCAGAACGAGGTGACCGGACGGTAGGTTACGCGCGCGGTTCGCACACCCGGTCGGGTCGCCCGCGCCGACCACCCGGTCCGGAAACCGGGCGTGGGCGCGATAGGGTTCCGTCTGGGAGAACAGCAAGGCGAGGGAGCGCGCAAAGGTGTCCGTGGGAGAGCTGGCCGGGTTGCTCGTCGCCGTGTTCTGGGCGGTCCTGGTCACCCTGCTCGCGGTTGTGCTGGTCCGCCTCTCACGCGTGCTGAAGGAGGCCGCCGTCCTGGTCTCCGCGGTCACCGAGCAGGCCGTGCCGCTGCTGACCGACGCGGGCGCCGCGGTGCGCAGCGCCAACGAGCAGCTGGAGCGGGTCGACGAGATCACCGCCAACGTGCAGGACGCCGCCGCCAACGCCAACGCGCTCTCCTCCACCGTGGCCGCCACCCTGGGCGGACCGCTGGTGAAGGTCGCGGCCTTCAGCTACGGCGTCCGCAAGGCGGTCTCCAAGCAGCAGGGCAGCCTGCCCTCCGTGCCGCTGCAGACCGGTGAGCGCGAGGAACTGGCCCGGCTGATCCGCGCCGAGGTGCGTGCCGCGACCGCGCCCAGGGGCGGCCTGCTCTCCAGGGTCCGGCGAGCGGTGAGGGGCTGACGGCATGGTGCGACGCATCTTCTGGATGGCGGTCGGCGCCGGCGCCACCGTCTGGGCCATGAACAAGGCCAACGAGGCCGTGCACCGGCTCACCCCGGACAGCCTCTCCGGCACCGCGGCGCGCGGTGCGCTGCACCTGGGCGACCTGGCCAAGCAGTTCGCCCAGGACGTGAAGGCCGGCATGGTCGAGCGCGAGGAGCAGCTGAAGGACGACCTCGGACTGCGCGGCACCGCCGTGGTGGAACCCCGGAGCGCGCGCCGCGTCCTGCGCGGCGAGCCGCAGTACCGAGCTATCTCGGCGGCGCCCGGCAGCCCGGCCGCCGCCCTGCCCCCCGCCCGCAGTGCCCGCACCACCCCCCATGCCACTGAAGAAACGCCCCGCCGCGCTCTGCCGCCGCGGGGCGGCACCCCGAACCGGAAGGACCACTAATGGAGTCGGCTGAGATCCGCCGCCGCTGGCTGCGCTTCTTCGAGGAGCGCGGCCACACCGTCGTTCCGTCGGCGTCCCTGGTCGCCGACGACCCCACCCTGCTGCTCGTCAACGCCGGCATGGTGCCGTTCAAGCCCTACTTCCTGGGCGAGGTCAAGCCGCAGTTCTCGCGCGCCACCAGCGTCCAGAAGTGCGTGCGCACCCTGGACATCGAGGAGGTCGGGAAGACCACCCGGCACGGCTCCTTCTTCCAGATGTGCGGCAACTTCTCCTTCGGCGACTACTTCAAGGAAGGAGCCATCAAGTTCGCGTGGGAGCTGCTCACCACTCCCGTCGCGGACGGCGGCTACGGCCTGGAGAAGGAGAAGCTCTGGATCACCGTCTACAAGGACGACGACGAGGCCGAGCAGATCTGGCGTGACGTCATCGGCGTCCCCTCCGAGCGGATCCAGCGCCTCGGCATGAAGGACAACTTCTGGTCGATGGGCGTCCCCGGCCCCTGCGGCCCGTGCTCGGAGATCAACTACGACCGCGGCCCCGCGTACGGCGAGGAGGGCGGCCCCGCCGTCAACGGCGAGCGCTACCTGGAGATCTGGAACCTGGTCTTCATGCAGTACGAGCGCGGCCACGGCGACGGGAAGGACGGCTTCGAGATCCTCGGCGACCTGCCGAGCAGGAACATCGACACCGGCCTCGGCCTGGAGCGCCTCGCCGCCATCCTGCAGGACGTCGACAACCTCTTCGAGATCGACACCAGCCGGATGATCCTCGACCGCGCCGCCGAGCTCACCGGCCACACCTACGGCGCCGACCACAAGTCGGACGTCTCGCTGCGCGTGGTCACCGACCACGTCCGCACCGCGCTGATGCTGGTCGGCGACGGCGTCACCCCCGGCAACGAGGGCCGCGGCTACGTGCTGCGCCGCATCCTGCGCCGCGCCATCCGCAACATGCGTCTGCTGGGCGCCACCGAGCCGGTGGCCAAGGAGCTCATCGACGTCGCCATCAAGGCGATGGCCCCGCAGTACCCGGAGCTGGAGACCGACCGCAAGCGCGTCGAGACGGTCGTCGTCGGCGAGGAGGTGGCCTTCCTGCAGACCCTGAAGGCCGGCACCAACCTGCTGGACGTCGCGGTCACCGAGACCAAGCAGGCCGGCGGTGCGGTGCTCTCCGGCGAGCAGGCGTTCAAGCTGCACGACACCTACGGCTTCCCGATCGACCTGACCCTGGAGATGGCCGAGGAGCAGGGCCTCCAGGTGGACGAGGCCGGCTTCCGCCGCCTGATGCAGGAGCAGCGGGACCGCGCCAAGGCGGACGCCAAGGCCAAGAAGATGGGCCACGCCGACGTCGCCGCGTACCGCGAGGTCGCCGACAAGTCCGGCGCGAGCGTCTTCACCGGCTACGCCCTCACCGAGGGCGAGGCCTCCGTGGTCGGCCTGCTGGTGGACGGCGTTCCCTCGCCGGCCGCCTCCGAGGGCGACGAGGTCGAGATCATCCTCGACCGCACCCCGTTCTACGCCGAGGGCGGTGGCCAGCTCGCCGACCACGGCCGGATCCGGCTGGAGTCCGGCGCGGTGGTGGAGATCCGGGACGTGCAGCAGCCCGTCCCGGGCGTCATCGTGCACTCGGGTGGCGTGCTGTTCGGCGAGGTCGTGCTGGGCGCCTCGGCGTACGCCACGATCGACATCGAGCGCCGCCGGGCGATCGCCCGCGCCCACTCGGCCACCCACCTGACCCACCAGGCGCTGCGCGACGCGCTCGGCCCGACGGCCGCCCAGGCCGGCTCCGAGAACGCCCCCGGCCGCTTCCGCTTCGACTTCGGCTCGCCCGCCGCCGTCCCGGGCAGCGTGCTGGTCGACGTCGAGCAGAAGATCAACGACGTGCTGGGCCGCGAGCTCGACGTCACCGCCGAGGTCATGACGATGGACCAGGCCCGCAAGGCCGGCGCCATCGCGATGTTCGGCGAGAAGTACGGCGACGAGGTCCGGGTCGTCTCCATCGGCGACTTCTCCAAGGAGCTGTGCGGCGGCACCCACGTCGGCAACACCGCCCAGCTGGGCCTGGTGAAGTTGCTCGGCGAGTCCTCGATCGGCTCCGGCGTGCGCCGCGTGGAGGCGCTGGTCGGCGTCGACGCGTACAAGTTCCTGGCCCGTGAGCACACCGTGGTCTCCCAGCTCACCGAGCTGGTCAAGGGCCGCCCGGAGGAGCTGCCGGAGAAGATCTCGGGCATGCTCGCCAAGCTCAAGGACGCCGAGAAGGAGATCGAGCGCTTCCGCGCCGAGAAGGTGCTGGCCGCCGCGGCGGGCCTGGCCGACTCGGCCGAGGACGTGCACGGCATCGCCGTGGTCGCCGCGCAGGTCGCCGACGGTGTGGGTGCGGACGAGCTGCGCAAGCTGGTCCTGGACGTGCGCGGCCGCCTCGGCGCGCGCCCGGCCGTGGTCGCCGCCTTCACCGTGGCGAACGACCGCCCGCTGACCGTGATCGCCACCAACGAGGACGCCCGCGGCCGTGGCATCAAGGCCGGCGAGCTGGTCCGGACCGCCGCCAAGACCCTCGGCGGCGGCGGTGGCGGCAAGGACGACGTCGCCCAGGGCGGCGGCTCCAACCCGGCCGCGGTCGGCGAGGCCATCGCCGCGGTGCGCGGCCTGGTCGCGGAGCGCGCCAGCTGATGGAGCACGAGGAGAGGCCCTTCCGGCGTGGGCGGCGGATCGCCGTCGACGTCGGTGACGCCCGGATCGGGGTCGCGTCCTGCGACCCCGACGGGGTGCTCGCCACGCCCGTGGAGACCGTCCCGGCCGGCGTGAAGTCGCAGGCCAGGATCGCCGCCATCGTCGAGGAGTACGACGCGATGGAGGTGATCGTCGGGCTGCCGCGCTCGCTGAGCGGCAAGGAGGGCCCGGCGGCGGAGAAGGTCCGCGCCTACGCGGCGCGGCTGGCCAACCGGCTCTACCCGGTGCCGGTGCGGCTGGTGGACGAGCGGATGTCGACCGTCACCGCGACCCACGGGCTGCGCGCCTCGGGCGTCAAGGCGAAGAAGGGTCGCTCGGTGGTCGACCAGGCCGCCGCGGTGGTGATCCTGCAGACCGCCCTTGAGTCCGAACGGGTGAGCGGACGCCCGCCCGGTGAGAGCGTCGAGGCGCTCGGCTGAGGAGCCTGATCTAACGTCCCGGTTGAGGGGTCCGTGCGGACGCGTTCGCACGGACCTCTTTTCGTTCGTTTCCGATTCCGTTTTGGATCGATTTGAGATCGATCCGGATCGATCTGGGACCGTTGAGGGGCGCGAGCCATGACCGACCAGGACTTCCACCCCGGGCTCACACCCGGACACCTGGGTGCGCCGGTACTGGAGCCGGAGGGCCGTCCGCCGTCCGCGCCCCGTCCGCGCTTCGATGCGCCGGATCCGCACCGACGGCGCAACGGACTGGCCTGCGGGCTCACCGCGCTCGCGCTGATCGCGGTGTTCGGCGGCATCGGGCTGACCGGATACACCTGGCTCCAGTCACAGCGCAAGCCCCCGGCCGCCGCCGACTTCGCGGGGCAGGGCACCGGCAGCGTCCAGGTCTCCGTGCCGGAGGGCGCCGGCCTGTCCCAGATCGCGTCCGCGCTGGTCCGCAACGGCGTGGTGGCCAGCTCGCTCGCCTTCACCCGGGCCGCGAAGGGCAGTGCGGCGGCCGCCGGACGGATCCAGCCCGGCACGTACACGCTGAAGCAGAAGATGTCCGCCGTCGCGGCGCTGGCCATCCTGATCGACCCGGCCAACGCCAACGGCCTCACCATCCCCGAGGGCTGGCGCGGCTACCAGATCTACGCCGCCATCGACAAGAAGCTCGGCCTGCCCGACGGCACCACCCAGCGCACCGCCCAGGACCAGGGCGCCGAACTGGGCCTGCCCGACTTCACCAACGGCAGCCCCGAGGGCTACCTGTTCCCGGCGACGTACAGCGTCACCGACGGGACCACCGCGATCGACCTGCTGAAGCAGATGGTGGAGCGGGCCGGCAAGGAGTTCACCCGCGACGACGCCAACGTCGTCGCGCAGAACCTCGGGCAGAGCGTCTACGGGCTGGTCACCGTGGCCAGCATGGTGCAGGGCGAGGCCGACAACACCGAGGACATGGGCAAGGTGGCCCGGGTGATCTACAACCGGCTGGCCAAGCACATGCCGCTGCAGCTGGACTCCACGATCAACTACGCGCTCGGCCGATCGACCCTGAACACCACGGTCACCGAGACCAAACTGGACTCCCCGTACAACACCTACCTGCACCCCGGGCTGCCGCCGACACCGATCTCCAACCCGGGGCGGCAGGCGATCATGGCGGCGCTGGACCCGACACCGGGGGACTGGCTGTACTTCGTCACCGTGAAGCCCGGCGACACCCGGTTCACCGACAACTTCGACGTGCAGCAGCGCAACGTGGCCGAGTTCAACGCCAACCGGGCGGCGAAGCCGAGCGCCTCGGCTTCCACTTCGGCGGCCGCCTCGGGTTCCGCCTCGGGTCCCGCGTCGGCTCCTGGCTCCGCGTCCGCGCCCGGTCCGGCGCCCGAGGCCGGTTCCGGTTCGGGTGCGGCGACTCCGTAACGGTGTTGTGTGCCGTCCGTGAGGTCGCCCACTGACGGTGCGTCCGCCCGGGCGGGGGCAAGGCTGCGGTACGGTAACGTCTCCCTCCAGGCGCTGCGCTAGCACGCCGGTTCGAGAATCAGCCGGGACGGCGTCGTCCCGGACGGCCGGTCCGATCCGCCGGCCGTCACCGTCGGTTAAGGGGATCAATGACCGATCTGGGTGGGGGCTACGCCCCCCAGGGCGAGCCGTGGCACCCCGGTGATCCCGGGTACGACGGCCGGCAGCCGGTCCCCGGCCAGCAGGACGGCCAGTGGCAGCAGCAGTACCCGCAGCAGGGCCAGCAGGTTCAGCAAGGCCAGCAGGTCCAGCAGCCGTACGGGGACGTGCAGCAGGGCTACCCCCAGCAGCAGATGTCCCAGCAGGGCTACCCCCAGCAGCAGATGCAGCAGCAGGGGTACCAGCAGCAGGGGTTCCCGGGCACCCAGCAGGGATATCCGCAGCAGCAGATGCCGCAGGGCCACCAGCAGCCGATGCAGCAGCAGGGCTACCAGCAGCAGATGCCCCCGCAGCAGATGCCGCAGGGGGGCTACCAGCAGCAGATGCCGATGCAGCAGCAGGGCTACCAGCAGCAGGGATTCTCGGGCGCCCAGCAGCACGGCATGCAGGAGCAGCCGGGGATGCAGCAGCAGCCCGGCGCACAGCAGCAGGCGGTGCCGCAGCAGCAGATGGCCCAGCAGCAGCGGGCCCGGCCGCAGGCGGCGCCGGCACCCGCGCCCGCTTCGGGCCCCGGGCCGGACGGCATCGACTGGGAGGCCGAGGCCGCCGCGCTGGAGTCCGGCGCCGACCCGGTCGGCGGCGCGCGCGAAGCCGGGACCGGCGAGTGGGACGGCCAGGAGGACGGCCACCACGAGGACGACGGGTACCCGGAACAGGAAGCCGAGCACCCCGAGGGCGGCTTCCTCGGTGAGCAGGACGAGTCCCGCGAGGCGAAGAAGAAGCGCAAGGAGAAGGGCAAGAAGTCCGGGCGCCGCAACGGTGGCGCGTGCCTGCTGGTCGCGGTGGTGCTGCTCGGCGCCATGGGCGGGGCCGGTTGGTGGGGCTACGGCTTCTACCAGGACCACTTCGGCCCGCCGCCGGACTTCACGGGCGCGGGCACCGAGTCCGTCCAGGTCGAGGTCAAGAAGGACGCGGTCGCCGGGCAGATCGGCCTGGCGCTGAAGAACGCCGGCGTGGTCAAGAGCGTCGACGCGTACACCAAGGCCTGCAACGCCGAGCCCAAGTGCACCACGGTCCAGCCGGGCTTCTACGGCCTGAAGAAGGAGATGCCGGCCGCCGACGCGCTCAAGGAGCTGCTCGCCCAGGCGGGCGGCGCGGCGATCGTGATCCCGGAGGGCAAGAACTCCTCCGAGATCTACGCCAAGATCGACGACAAGCTGAAGCTCCAGAATGGCACCACGGCGGGCGTCGCCAAGGCCCAGCTCAACGACCTCGGCCTGCCGGCGTATGCGAACGGCAACATCGAGGGCTTCCTCTGGCCGACCCGCTACAACATCGCCGACGGCATGAAGCCCGAGGACCTGCTCAAGCAGATGGTGAAGAACGCCGTCGACAAGTACGCGAACCTGGACGGCCAGGCCGCCTCGGTGGGCCTCAAGAACGGCTACGAGGTGATCATCGAGGCGAGCATCCTGCAGCGCGAGGGCAACAACGTGGGGGACTTCGCCAAGATGGCGAAGACCATCCAGAACCGGCTCGCCAACGAGCCCGAGACGCACCACCGTCTCGGCATGGACACCACGCTCCAGTACTCGCTGGGCCGCAAGGACCTCACCAAGAAGGACATGGACGACGCGTCCAACAAGTACAACACCTACATCAATGCGGGCCTGCCGCCGACGCCGATCTCCAACCCCGGCGACGACGCCATAAGCGCGGTGCTCCACCCGGCGGACGGCAAGTGGCTGTACTTCATCGCGATGGACCCGCAGCACACCAGGTTCGCCGAGACGAGCAAGGAGCACTACGCCAACGTCAAGGAGTACTGCCAGGCGGCCGGGCAGGGCTTCGACGAGGCGCGCGGCCATTGCACCACCAAGTAGCCCTGGCCGTAAGGCAGTCCATGGAGAGGCAGCGTTGACCAGCAAGCACCGGGCGGCCGTCCTCGGCTCGCCGATCGCCCACTCGCTCTCGCCGGACCTGCACCGGGCCGCCTTCGCGGCGCTCGGGCTGGACGGCTGGCGCTACGACCGCTTCGAGGTCGACGAGGCCGCGCTGCCCGGCTTCCTCGCCGGGCTGGACGAGGCCGAGTGGGCCGGGCTGTCGCTCACCATGCCGCTGAAGCGGGCGATCATCCCGCTGCTCGACGAGGTCAGCGCGACGGCCCGCTCGGTGGACGCCGTCAACACCGTGGTGTTCACCGCCGACGGCCGCCGGACCGGGGACAACACCGACATTCCCGGGCTGGTCAACGCGCTGCGCGAGCGCGGGATCACCGACGTGCCCGGCGCCGCCGTCCTGGGCGCCGGGGCCACCGCCTCCTCGGCGCTGGCGGCGCTCGCCCAGATCTGCACCGGCGAGGTGACGGTCTACGTGCGCAGCGCCGAGCGGGCCCGGGAGATGGCCGAGCTGGGCGAGCGACTGGGCCTGGTCGTGCGCACCGCCGACTGGGAGCGCGGGGCCGAGGCGCTGGCGCAGCCGCTGACCGTCTCCACCACACCGGTCGGTGCGACCGACGCCTTCGCCGGTTCGCTGCCCGCCGAGCCGGGGGCGCTGTTCGACGTGCTGTACCACCCGTGGCCGACGGCGCTGGCCGCCGCCTGTGCCGAGCGCGGGTCGACCGTCCTGGGCGGTCTGGACCTGCTGGTGCACCAGGCGGTGCTGCAGAGCGAGGCCTTCACCGGGCGGACGCCCGGGCCGCTGGCGGCGATGCGCGAGGCTGGGGAGAAAGCGCTCACCGGGCACTGAGCCGGGGCCTCCGGCTGTCCGTCGGCTGCCCGTCGGCGGTCTCCTCGTCGCCTCCCCGCAGTCTCCCCGCAGTCTCCCGGCCGGATCGTGACCGGTTGCCGTCCGTCACGCGGACTGCGCCCCCGGGTGCCGCCGGCTCATGAAAGGATTCAGGCAGAAGGCACGCTCGGGCGGGCCCCGGCGGTGCCGTGGGCCGGTCCGCTGATGAAGGAGCTCCGTTGGGTACGTTGCGCTGGCTGACGGCGGGGGAGTCGCACGGCCCCGCACTCGTCGCGACGCTGGAAGGCCTGCCCGCCGGTGTACCGGTCACCACCGCCGTGGTGGCCGACGCGCTGGCGCGCCGTCGGCTCGGTTACGGCCGCGGGGCGCGGATGAAGTTCGAGCAGGACGAGGTGACCTTCCTCGGCGGTGTCCGGCACGGCCTGACCATGGGCAGCCCGGTCGCGATCATGGTCGGCAACACCGAGTGGCCGAAGTGGGAGCAGGTCATGTCGGCCGACCCGGTCGACCCCGAGGTACTGGCGGGCCTGGCCCGCAACGAGGCGCTCACCCGCCCCCGGCCCGGCCACGCCGACCTGGCCGGCATGCAGAAGTACTCGATCGACGAGGCCCGGCCGATCCTGGAGCGCGCCAGCGCCCGCGAGACGGCCGCCCGGGTCGCGCTGGGCGCCGTCGCCCGCTCGTACCTCCGCGAGGTGGCCGGGATCGAGATCGTCAGCCACGTGGTCGAGCTGGCCGCCGCCAAGGCGCCGGCCGGCGTGCTGCCGCAGCCCTCGGACGAGGCCAAGCTGGACGCCGACCCGGTCCGCTGCCTGGACGCGGACGCCTCGAAGGCGATGGTCGCCGAGATCGACCAGGCCCACAAGGACGGCGACACCCTCGGTGGCGTGGTCGAGGTGCTGGCGTACGGCGTGCCGGTGGGCCTCGGCTCGCACGTGCACTGGGACCGCCGCCTGGACGCGCGGCTGGCCGCCGCGCTGATGGGCATCCAGGCGATCAAGGGCGTCGAGGTCGGCGACGGCTTCGACCTGGCCCGGGTGCCGGGCTCCAAGGCGCACGACGAGATCGTCCCGACCCCCGAGGGCGTCAAGCGCACCTCCGACCGCTCCGGCGGCACCGAGGGCGGCCTGTCCACCGGCGAGGTGCTGCGGGTGCGCGCCGCGATGAAGCCGATCGCCACCGTGCCGCGGGCGCTGCAGACCCTGGACGTGCGCACCGGCGAGCCGGCCAAGGCGCACCACCAACGCTCGGACGTCTGCGCCGTGCCGGCCGCGGGCATCGTCGCCGAGGCGATGGTCGCCCTGGTGCTGGCCGACGCCGTCAACGAGAAGTTCGGCGGCGACAACGTCACCGAGACCCGCCGCAACGTGCAGGGCTACCTCGACCACCTGATCATCCGATGACCTCTCCTGTTGTGGTGCTGGTCGGCCCGCCCGGCAGTGGCAAGTCCACCGTCGGGCGGGCCCTGGCCGAGCGCCTGGGCCTCGGCTTCCGGGACACCGACGCCGACATCGAGGCGACGGCCGGCAAGCCCATCCCGGAGATCTTCATCGACGAGGGCGAGCCGCACTTCCGCGCGCTGGAGGTCGCGGCCGTGCGCGCCGCCGCCACCGGACACGACGGGGTGCTGGCGCTCGGCGGCGGCGCGGTGATGGCCGAGGCCACCCGTGAGCTGCTGCGCGAGCTGCCGGTGGTCCTCCTCGAGGTCCCCCTGGCCGACGCGGTCAAGCGGGTCGGCCTGGACGCCCCGCGCCCGCTGCTGGCCGTCAACCCGCGGGCCCGCTGGCGCGAGCTGATGGACGCCCGCCGCCCCCTCTACCTGGAGGTGGCCACCGCCGTCGTCGACACCGCCGGGCGCACCCCCGAGCAGGTCGCGGACGCCGTACTGGAAGCACTGGAGCTGAAAACCCCCCATGACTGACACCACCGTCAGGATCCACGTCGGCGGCAGCGCCGGCCACGACCCGTACGACGTGCTGATCGGGCACCAGCTGCTCGGCGAGCTGGCGCCGCTGATCGGCACCCGGGCCAAGCGGGTCGCGATCATCCACCCGGAGGCGCTGGAGGCCACCGCCGACGCCATCCGCGAGGACCTGCTCGGCGAGGGCTACGAGGCGATCGCGCTGCAGGTGCCCAACGCCGAGGACGCCAAGAGCGCCGAGGTCGCCGCGTACTGCTGGTCGGTGCTCGGACAGACCGGGTTCACCCGCAGCGACGTCATCGTCGGCCTCGGTGGCGGCGCCACCACCGACCTGGCCGGCTTCGTCGCCGCCACCTGGCTGCGCGGGGTGCGCTGGATCGCCATGCCCACCACGCTGCTCGGCATGGTCGACGCGGCCGTCGGCGGCAAGACCGGCATCAACATCGCCGAAGGCAAGAACATGGTCGGCGCCTTCCACCCGCCGGTGGGCGTGCTGGCCGACCTCGGCACCCTGGAGACCGTGCCCAAGCACGACTACGTCTCCGGCCTCGCCGAGGTCATCAAGTGCGGCTTCATCGCCGACCCGGCCATCCTCGACCTGATCGAGGCCGACCCCGAGGGCGCCAAGACCCCGGCCGGGGCGCACACCGTCGAGCTGATCCGCCGCGCCATCCAGGTCAAGGCCGACGTGGTCTCCGGGGACCTCAAGGAAGCCGGGCGGCGCGAGATCCTCAACTACGGCCACACCCTCGGCCACGCCATCGAGCGCAACGAGCGGTACAAGTGGCGGCACGGCGCCGCGATCTCCATCGGTATGGTCTACGCCGCCGAACTCGGCCGCCTGGCCGGCCGGTTGGACGACGAGACGGCCGACCGGCACCGCACCGTGCTGGCCTCGGTCGGCCTCCCGCTGAGCTACCGCGCGGACGCCTGGCCGAAGCTGCTGGACGCGATGAAGATCGACAAGAAGTCGCGCGGCGACCTGATCCGCTTCATCGTCCTGGACGGCCTCGGCAAGACCTCCGTGCTGGAGGGCCCCGACCCGTCCCTGCTGGTCGCCGCCTACGCGGAGGTCTCGGCGTGACCCGGGTGATGGTGCTCAACGGCCCCAACCTCGGCCGGCTCGGCAGCCGCGAGCCGGACGTCTACGGTGCCACCTCGTACGCCGGTCTGGTCGAGCGCTGCACCGAGCTCGGCAAGGAGTTCGGCTTCGAGGTCGAGGTGCACGAGACCAACTCCGAGCAGCAGATGGTGGAGTGGCTGCACGAGGCGGCCGACGGGCAGGTGCCCGTGGTGATCAACCCGGGCGCGTTCACGCACTACTCGTACGCGATGCGGGACGCCGCCGCGCAGCGCACCGCGCCGCTGATCGAGGTGCACATCTCCAACCCGTACGCCCGGGAGACCTTCCGGCACACCTCGGTGATCGCCGCGGTGGCGTCGGGCACCATCGCCGGTTTCGGGCTGGGCTCGTACGAGCTGGCGCTGCGCGCGCTGGCCGAGCAGCTCACCACGCGCTGAGGGGGCGGCCCGGTCCGACTCCCGCAGGTGGGGTCGGACCGGCCGCACGGCCGGGGCCCGGCGGCGGGCTGGGCCCGCCCCCGGGCCGCCGGGTTGTGTGCCCGCGGGGAGGGGTGGGGGGGGTGCCGTGACGCAGTAAGCCGGAGGTGGGGAGGTCCCCGCGCGGCCCCCCCCGCCCCCCGGGGGGGGGGGGGGGCCCCGGCCCCCCGCCGGGGGGGGGGGGCCCCCCGCCCCCCCGGCGGGGGCCCGGCGGCGGACTGGGCCCGCCGCCGGGCCGCCGTGTAGTGTCCCCGCTGAGAGGTGTCGGGAGGGTGCCGTGACGCAGTACGCCGGAGGTGGGCAGGTCCCGCCGCGTCCCGCCGCTCCGCCGGTGCCGCCGGGGGGCGGTACGGGGGTGAACCCCTCGGGAGCGCCGGTCGCACCGCCGCCTCCGCCGCCGGTTCAGCCCGCACCGGTTCGGCCCGCGCCGGTTCCGCCCGCGCCGACTCGTTCGCAGGCACCCGTTGCTCCGCCGGCCCCCGGGCAGGCTCCCGTGCCGGCCGCCGGCCCGGCTCCGGCCCCCGCCGCGGTCCCGGCGCCCGCTCCGATGCCCAGCGCGCCGGTTCCCGCAGGAGGCACCGGGCACTTCGTGCTGCCGTCCGGGACGCCGGTCCAGCTGCCCGCCCACCCGCCGCAGCAGCACGCGCCCACCGGCCCGATCGCCGTCCTGCTGATCGGTCCGGCCGGGGCCGGCAAGACCACCGTCGCCCGGTACTGGGCCGAGCGTCGGCCCACCCCGACCGCGCACATCAGCCTGGACGACGTACGGGAATGGGTGCAGTCCGGCTTCGCCAACCCGCAGTCCGGCTGGAACAACGCCTCCGAGGCGCAGTACCGGCTGGCCCGCCGCACCTGCGGCTTCGCCTGCCGCAACTACCTGGCCAACGGCATCTCCTGCATCATCGACGACGCCGTCTTCCCGGACCGCCCGGCGATCGGCCTCGGCGGCTGGAAGCGGCACATCGGCCCCGGCATGATCCCGGTCGTCCTGCTGCCCAGCCTGGACTCCGTGCTGCGCCGCAACGCCCGGCGCAGCGGCAACCGGCGCCTCGGGGACGAGGAAGTGGCACGCATCCACGGGCGGATGGCCGGCTGGTACAACTCCGGGCTGCCGATCATCGACAACTCCTACCTGGACGTGGCCGGGACGGCCGCCGAGCTGGACCGCGTCATCCTGGCCCGGCTGATGGGCATGCCGGTCCGCTGACCTGCGCACTTCGCCGATCCGTTGATCTGTCGATCCGTTGATCCGAGGGGCCGCGGTGGTGTCGGAGCCGGCTGCGATGATGGACATGTCCTCGGGCCCGCCCAGCGGCCCGTCCTGTCCAACGACCCGGGGGAGCTGACGCCCGTGCCGGAAGGCCACATCATCCACCGCCTCGCCGCCGAGAACCGGAAGGCCTTCGGCGGGCGCCCGGTCCGGGTCTCCAGCCCGCAGGGCCGGTTCGCCGACGAGGCCAAGGTGATCGACGGGCAACTGCTCACCGGTGCCGAGGCCACCGGCAAGCACCTCTTCCTCGGCTTCGAGGAGGGCGCCTGGGTGCACATCCACCTCGGGCTCTACGGCGGCTTCGCCTTCGGCACCGGCCCGGCGCCCGCGCCGGTCGGCCTGGTCCGGCTGCGGCTGGAGAGCGAGGACGGCTACGCCGACCTGCGCGGTCCCAATACCTGCGTGCTCGTCACCGACGCCCAGAAGGCCGCCGTCGCGGCCCGCCTCGGCCCCGACCCGCTGCGCGCCGACGCCGACCCGGAGGCCGCCTGGCGCCGGATAGCGGGCAGCCGGACGACGGTCGCCGCGCTGCTGATGGACCAGAAGGTGCTGGCCGGGGTGGGCAACGTCTACCGGGCCGAGGTGCTGTTCCGCCACGGCATCGACCCGCACCGGGCCGGGCGCGACCTCACTCGGAAGGAATGGGACGCGATCTGGGCCGACCTGGTGGCGCTGATGCGCGAAGGCGCCGCGGTCGGCCGGATCGACACCGTCCGTCCCGAGCACACCCCCGAGGCGATGGGCCGCCCGCCCCGCGTGGACGACCACGGCGGCGAGGTGTACGTCTACCGGCGGGCGGCCATGCCCTGCCTGGTCTGCGGCACGGACGTCCGCACGGAGGCGCACGCCGCGCGCAACCTCTTCTGGTGCCCGACCTGCCAGGCGGCCTGAGGCCCTGACCTGGTGGGCCGTTGATCCGGCGGGCCACTGATCCGGTGGGCCGCCGATCCGCACTCCGGCTCGCCGATCCGCCTTCCGGCCCGGTGCCCAGCCCGTAGGCTGGGGCCGGCCGACCGGGCGGAGGGAGCGGGTGGATGGAGCGTCACGAGGTGGCCAACACCGTGTCAGGTGCCACGGTGGGCGGCCATGTGGTGCAGGCCCGGGACATCGGGTCGCTGCACATCCACCCGGCCGGTGCCGATCCGAAGCCGGTGCCGAGGCCTCGTCAGGTACGTGAGCCGCACGGCCCGTTCGTCAACCGTGAGCCGGAACTCGGTGCCCTGATGGCGGCGTTGGGTCGGGTCGAGGCGGGCGGACTCGGGCTCGTGGTGTTCACCGGCCTGGGTGGGGTCGGGAAGACCGAGCTGATCGCCAAGTTCACCGAGGAGCACCGGGCGAGCTTCCCGGACGGCGACCTCTACGCGGACCTCCTGGCCTACCGGCACCAGGGCGGGGTGGACCTCCCCGAGCTGCTGGCCGGCTTCCTGCGGGCCCTCGGCACCGAGCCCCCGGCGGCGGAGGCGGAGCGGTTCACCACCTTCCGAACCGTGACCGCCGAGCGCCGCTGTCTGTTCTTCCTGGACAACGTCGAGCACGCGGCCGAGGTCCGGGCACTGCTTCCCTCCAGCGGGCTGGTGGTGGTCGCGAGTCGGCGGCGGCTGCCCGCGCTGCGGACGGACGGCGCGGAGGTGCGGCAGCTCGGGCCACTGAGCGCGACGGCCGGCACCGACCTGGTGCGGGCCTGGCTGGGCTCCGGGCGGGGCACCGACGCGGAGCTGGCGGAACTGGTCGAGCTGTGCGGCGGGCTGCCGCTCGCGCTGAACGCGGTCGGGAGCCAGCTGCTGGACCAGGACCACCTGCCGGTCGACCGGGTGGTGGCCGAACTGCACGACCGGGAGGGCAGGTTGGCGATGCTGGAAGACGAGGACAGTGATCTCGGCGCGACGTACGACCTGGTCTACGAGCGGCTGTCGTCGGAGGCCCGGGCGCTCTACCACCTGATCGGCGTGCACCCCGGCCCCTTCGTGTCGGCCGAACTGGCGCATGCGGTCGGCGTGGCGCGGGCCGGGCAGGCGATCAAGCAGCTGCGGGCCGTCCACCTGGTGGACGAGGTGCTGGACGACGACCGCGAGGCCCGCTTCCGGGCCCACGACGTGGTGCGGCTGCACGCCTACGCCCGGGCGCGCGAGCTGCCCGACCACGAGGAACTCCTCGCCGGCGTCGTGGCGTACTACCGCGGCCGGGCCTCACTCGCCGACCGTGCGATGGCCAAGCAGCGACTCCGGTTGCAGGACCCGAGCGGCGACGACCTGCCGCGCTTCGCCTCCGAGACCGCGGCCCTGGAGTGGCTGTACGCCGAACGGGCGAACTTCCGCGCGGTCGTGGAGGCGGCGGCCGAGCAGGGCTGGCACGGCGAGGTGTGGCGGCTCTGCGAGTCGCTCTGGCTGCTCTACCACGACCGGAAGCTCTTCCAGGACTGGATCGCCACCCACCGGCTCGGCATCGAGTCGGCACAGTGGGACAACCAGCCGGACGCCGTGGTGCGGATGCGCAACCAACTGGCCCGCGCCTACCTCGACCGCAAGGAGTACCCGCTCGCCGCCGAACAGTTCGCGCTCGCCACGGAGCAGGCGCCGCTGGTCACCAACCGCCAGGTCGTCGGCGTGCTCTACGAGATGGACGGCCTGCTGTGTCTGGCCGACGGTCGCCCGGGCGACGCGGTGGAACGGTTCACCCTGGCCCTGGCGGAGAACCGGGGCGACGACCACGGCGAGATCGTCCAGGCCTACCACCTTGGCGCAGGCGTTGATCGCCGACGGCCGGCCGGAGGAGGCGCTGGCCGTCCTGGCCGAGGCCACGGCCCAGGCCGAGGAGTCGCACGACAACGACATGCTGATGAAGCTGCCGCTGGTCCGCGCCCGGGCCCACCGGGCGCTCGGACAGCTGGACCTCGCCGTCGCCCAGGCCGAGGACTGCGCCCGGCAGGCCGGGCAGCGCAGCCAGTACGCGAAGGAGGCGCAGGCCCACACCCTGCTGCTCACCCTCGCCGAGGAGCAGGGCGACGAGGAACTGGCGGAACGCAGCCGCGAGCGGCTGCGCCAACTGTCGAGCTAGGCCTTACGGTCCGGGCTCTATGGTCTGGGCCCTACGGTCCGGTACGGAAGGACACCCGGGTGTGGCGCTCGCCGGTGCGGATGGTGAGCCCGTGCTCGGGGAGGGCGGCCGGGTCGCCGCCGTCGGCGAGCCAGCAGGCGACGGCGGAGCCGAGCAGCAGCGGATCGACGCTGGGGGCGGTGCCCGTCCAGTCCGGTTCGGCGCAGGCCGCCAGCAGCAGGCCGGTGCGCAGCCGGAGCAGGTGACGGTCCGGGCCGAGGGCGGCCACCGCGACGGCGAGGCCGGGGAGTTCGGCGGCGGAGTCGGCGAGCCAGCGTTCGGCGGGGCGCTCGGCGTGCACCTCGGTCCGGGCGAGGACCTCGGCCGTGTAGCGCAGGGCGTCGCCGGGGTGCTCGTCGGTGAGGGCGTGGAAGCCCCGTGGGCTGTGGTCCTTCGGGTCGAAGGGGTAGCGCCGCAGGCTGACCTCCGTCCCCTCGCTCGCGCCCTCGACGTCGTAGGCGGTGGGCCGGTCGGCGGCTCCGGGGCCGAGGACGGGCTTGGGGTAGGGCGGCAGGGCCGGTTCGTCCCCTGGTTCGTCCAGTTGCTCCAGGAAGGAGTAGAGCAGCGGGCGCAGCACCCGGGCGGATTCGCCGCGGCGGGCGAGTGAGCGGTCGGTGATCTCGCGCAGGTCGGCGGGGTCCCGGGCCAGGGCCTTCTCGACCTGGGCGGGGAGGTCTCCGTCGGGGTCGAGCACGGGTGCGGCCTGGCCGAAGGCGTAGCTGGGGGAGCGCGGGTCGAGCTCGGCGGCGCCGGTGGCGACGAGCATGGTGGGGCGTTCCAGGGCGGCGCCGTAGAAGGAGACCGAGCCGTGGTCGCCGATCAAGACGTCGGCGGCGACCAGGGCGGCCTGCCAGCCCTGGTGCGGCGGGATCAGGCGCAGGCCCATCCGGCGGGCGGCGTCGAGCAGGGACTCCGGGTCGTGCCGACTCCAGATGTTGGGGTGCAGGACGACGGCCACGGTGTACTCGTCGGCGGGCAGCCGGCGGACCAGGCGCTGGGGCAGGTCGGGGCGGCGGCCGAATAACGAGTGCTCGCTCCAGGTGGAGTTGACGACGACGAGCCGTCGGCCGTCGACGGCGCCGAGTGCGGCGCGGTAGGTGTCGCGGGAGCGTCGGCTGTGCAGCATCCGGTCGAAGCACGGGTCGCCGACCACGTGGGCGACGTCCAGTGCCTCGGGGCAGGAGTCCCGCAGGCGGTCCAGTTGCTCGGGGTGGGAGAGGCCGAGGACGTCCACGAACACCCGCCCGCGGTGGGTGAGTTCGTTGCGGGACAGGCCGGCGGCGCTGACCGTGTCGCCGGTGGACTCGGTCACCAGGCGGTTGTAGCCGGCGCCGTGCGGGAGGACGACGAGCCGGGCGTCCAGGCGGTGCATGGAGGAGTGGACGGCGCAGGCGACGGCCAGGTCGAAGCGGTGCCGGACGGCGTCCTCCCAGTCCAGCACGGTGAAGCCGGGCAGGCCGTGCAGGTACTCGTCGAGGGCGCGGTCGGCGAAGGCGGAGCCGGGGTTGACGGTGAAGTACCGGGCGATGCCGTCGGGGTTCAGCAGGGTGAGGACGTCCAGGACCCGGGTGGCCGAGGTGAGGGTGCGGGCGACCGCCAGCACGCGGGCCTTGACCGGTCGGGTGTTCCAGCGGTCGGCGGGCCAGACGTGGGGGTGGGACGGCACACCATGATCGTACTCATCCGGGGTGGCGCGCCGGGTGCTGTTTCCCGAGTGTCGGTCAGCCCGCCGCTGCGGTGGGCTCGTGGTGCTCGGCGGCGGCGCACGCGTCGAGGAGGGGGCGCATGTCCTCGTCCACGAGCCGGTAGCGCACCACACGTCCGTCCTTGTCGCCGGTGACCACACCGGCCGTGCGGAGCAGCCGCAGGGCCTGGGACACGGCGGTGTCGCGCATGCCGGTGGCGACCGCGAGATCGGTGACGGCGAGCGGGCCGGCCCGGTGGAGGGCGAGCAGCAGGGCGAGCCGTCCGGGGTCGGCGAGCAGGGAGAACCGCTCGGACCAGGACCGGACGTGCGCGGCGTCGCCGATCGCGGCGATGGCCTCGCAGACCCGGTGTCCGTCGATGGTGCGGTGGCCCGCGCGGTCGGCCGGTACGAGATGCATGCGGACATTCTTGCAGGCGGCGTGCTGTGATCCTGGACACCTGCGCAGGTGCGCAGCCTTGCATGGGTCGGGGCGTGGCCCCTACGGTGTTGCCCGCCGTGGTGCTCGGGAAGACCGGTGACGGACCCTCAGGGGTCCGGATTCCGGAGCGGCCCTCGCCACTGTGATCGGGTCACTCCTCCGTCCCCGGAGGAGTGTCGTCCGTACCCACGACGCCACTGGGTGCCTCGCGCACCTGGGAAGGCGGGTACGGACGTCCCGTAAGCCAGGAGACCGGCCACGGCATCTCACGAAGTGATTCCACGAGGTGCTGGAGCGTGATCCGAAGATGACCCTGCCCGAAACCGCCGCCGCAGACGTGAAAGCGGGCGTGAGAACGGTCCCGTCCGTGCTGCCCACCTTCCGGTGGAAGCGCGAGGACACCGTCCGTACGGCCGGGCTGATGGGGGTGATCCTGGCCATGCACGTGGTGGCCTTCGGGACGCTCATCTTCCTGGTCGCACCCGAACGGTACGCGGTCGGTACCCAGGTCTTCGGGGTGGGCCTGGGTATCACCGCGTACACCCTCGGCATGCGGCACGCCTTCGACGCCGACCACATCGCGGTGATCGACAACACCACCCGCAAGCTCATGGCGGACGGCAAGCGGCCGGTCTCGGTGGGCTTCTGGTTCGCCCTCGGGCACTCCTCGATGGTGGTCCTCATGTCCGCCCTGGTGGCGGGCGGCGCGCAGCTGGCGAGCACGCTGATGGACGACGACTCGGCCACCCACAAGTGGCTCGGCATGATCGGGACGACCACCTCCGGCGTGTTCCTCTACCTGATCGGCGCGCTCAACCTGGCGGCGCTGCTCGGCATCATCAAGGTGTTCCGGGCGATGCGGGCCGGGCAGTACGACGAGGCGGAGCTGGAGGCGCACCTCGACTCGCGCGGCTTCATGGCCCGGGTGCTGAACCGGGCGACCCGCTCGATCACCCGGCCCGGGCAGATGTTCCCGGTCGGCATGGTGCTGGGCCTGGGCTTCGACACCGCGACCGAGGTCACCCTGATGGTGATGGCGGGCTCGGGCGCGGCCTCCGGGCTGCCCTGGTACGCGATCGTCTGCCTGCCGCTGCTGTTCGCGGCCGGGATGAGCCTGTTCGACACCCTGGACGGGACGTTCATGAACTTCGCGTACCAGTGGGCCTTCGCCAACCCGGTTCGCAAGGTGTACTACAACCTGACCATCACTGGGCTGTCGATCGCGGTGGCCTTCATCATCGGCACCATCGAACTGATCGGCGTGCTGCACGAGAAGCTCGACCTGACCGACCCGGTGACCGGCTGGATCGCGGACATCTCGCTGGACAACGTCGGCTACGCGATCGCCGGGCTGTTCGTGGTGGTCTGGGCGGTGGCGATCGGGTACTGGAAGCTCGCCCGGGTCGAGAAGCGCTGGGCACCCGAGGGGTCGTGAGCCGGAGGGCATGAGAGTGGCTCATGGGGCCGGGGCATGAGCCGCGCTCATGCGGCAGCGCCATGAGCTCGACTCATGAGCTCGACTCATGAGGTCGGGCCATGAGGACGGCTCATGCGGCCGCCCCATGAGGACAGCTCATGCGGCAGCGCCATGAGCGTCACTCATGCGGCCGCGAGCAGCACCCGGCCGGAACGGTGGAGATCATCCGGGTCGACGAGGGCGAGCCGGCCCTGGTGCACGACGAGCGCGGACACCCGGTGCCGGTCGGCAGCACGGTCTTCTTCGGCGCCTCCTACCCGCACGTCTGCCGCAACCCGGGGCGGCGGATGCCGGCGCTGACCATGGTGGTCTCCGCCCGGCCGCCGCGCTGACCCCTGTCCTCGCGCGCCGAACGGCGCCTGCCCGAGGTGTCCCGGGGTTCCGTCGGGAGTGCTCGGCGGGCGGTTCGGCCCGGGGGTTCGTAGGCTCGACGCATGGCGGATGCGTACGCGGGTCGGCGGGAGCGGGTGAGGGAGCACTGCAGTGCGGCCGGGGCCGATGCGGCGCTGATCACCCGGGCGGCGAACGTGCGGTATCTGACGGGCTGCGCGCCCTGTGGAGCGACCTTGCTGCTGACCAGGGAGCGGGTGTTGCTCGCGCTGCCGGACGACCTGCCGCCGGACGACTCCGGGGAGCACCTGATCGCCCCGGACGTCCCCCAGCTGCCGGTGGCGGCCGGGGCGGACACCGCGCTGGCCGCCGCGGCCGCCGCGGCGAGCTTCGGGGTGGCGGCTCTGGCGGTGGAGGAGCACGACCTGACCGTCAGCCGCCACCGGGCGGTGGCGGGCCTGGCCGAGCGGGCCCGGTTGGTCGACCTGGGGCAGGTGGTCGAGCGGCTGCGGGTGGTCAAGGACGAGCACGAGATCGCCGATCTGCGGATCGCCGCCGAGATCGCCGACCAGGCGCTCGGCGAGCTGCTGGAGTCGATCCTGGTCGGCCGCACCGAGCGGCACCTGGCGATGGAGCTGGAGCGCCGGATGATCGACCACGGCGCGGACCGGGCCGCCTTCCCGGTGTCGGTCGGCACCGGCAGCCACTCCGGCCAGGCCGCCCACCAGCCGACCGACCGCCGGGTGGAGGAGGGTGACTTCCTGACCGTCGTGATGGGCGCGCAGTACCGCGGTTACGGCGTTTCCACCGCCCGCACCTTCGTGATCGGGGCCGCGCCCGCGCCCTGGCAGGTGGAGCTGCACCGGCTGGTCTTCCGGGCCCAGCGGGCCGGCCGGGAGGCGCTCGGACCGGGCGTGGAGCAGTGCGTACCCGACCGGGCCGCCCGGCAGGTCCTGGAAGCGGCGGGCCACAGCGAGGCCTCGCCGCACCCGGTGGGCCACGGCATCGGGTTGGAGATCCGGGAGGCGCCGCGCCTCGGTCCGTCGGACATGGGTAAACTGGACAGCCGCGTGCCGGTCACCGTCGGCCCAGGGGTTCATCTCCCGGGCAAGGGTGGTGTCCGGATCGAGGACACGCTCGTCGTCCGCCCCCTCGAAGAGGGCGGGCCCGAGTTGCTCACCATCACCACCAAGGAGCTCCTCGCCCTGTGACCGCGGCCGCTCGACGGCCGTGGGCGGCAGGACGCAATCCCTTGGTTCCTTGACAGCTATATCCAGGAGTAAGTGCGCCCGTGGCTTCCACGAACGATCTCAAGAACGGCATGGTCCTCAAGCTGGACGGCGGCAAGCTCTGGTCTGTCGTCGAGTTCCAGCACGTGAAGCCCGGCAAGGGCCCGGCCTTCGTGCGTACCAAGCTCAAGGAGGTCCTGACCGGCAAGGTCGTCGACAAGACCTTCAACGCGGGCACCAAGGTCGAGACCGCCAACGTCGACAAGCGCGGCATGCAGTTCTCGTACATGGACGGCGAGAACTTCGTGTTCATGGACATGGACACCTACGACCAGCTGACCATCGAGAAGGCCGTCGTCGGCGACGCCGCCAAGTACCTGCTGGAGGGCTTCGAGGCCCTGGTCGCCACCAACGAGGGCGCGGTGCTGTACATCGAGCTCCCGACCTCCGTCGAGCTGACCATCGCCGAGACCGAGCCGGGCGTCCAGGGTGACCGCTCGACCGGTGGCACCAAGCCGGCGACCCTGGAGACCGGCGCCGAGATCCAGGTGCCGCTCTTCGTCACCACCGGTGAGAAGGTCAAGGTCGACACCCGCGACGGCAGCTACCTCGGCCGGGTGAAGTAAGTCCGTGTCGGCCGCACGTAGCAAGGCCCGTACCCGGGCCTTCCAGATCCTCTTCGAGGCCGACCATCGCGGGGTCGACCCGCAGCAGGTCCTCGCCGACTGGGTGGCCCGCGCCCGCGAGCCGAAGCCTGACGAGGGCACCCCGCAGATCGGCGAGTACACCATGGAGCTGATCGAGGGGTACGTCCAGCACGCTCGCCGGATCGACGACCTGATCTCGCAGTACGCGGTGGGTTGGACGCTCGACCGGATGCCGATCGTGGACCGCAACGTCCTGCGACTCGGTGCTTACGAGCTGATCTGGGAGGACGGTGTCCCGGACGCGGTCGTCCTGGACGAGGCCGTCGAGATCGCCAAGGAGTTCTCCACGGACGACTCCCCGGCCTTCGTCAACGGCCTGCTCGCCCGCTTCCTGGAGCTGAAGCCGAGCATCCGCCGATAACCGGACGATGCCCCGCAGACGGCCGCCGGACCCGAAATTTCGGGTCCGGCGGCCGTCGCGCGTTTCACCCGCTCGGCGTAAGGTGGGAACCTACTCGTCAGTAACTTGGCGTTCGGAACCACGTGCGAAGGGCAGGTCCCCCCCACATGACCACCGCGACCCGCAGCGAGTTCGACCAGGGCATCGCCCTGACCAGACACCCCGAGGAGGCCGGCCGCTACGAGGCCGAGCTGGGCGCCGGCTGGCAGATCGGTGGCGGGGTGAACGGCGGGCTGCTGCTCGCCGTGGCCGGACACGCGCTGTCGCTGGAGCACGGCACGCACCCGGACCCGGTGTCGATCAGCGGTTACTACCTGTCCGCCTCCACCCCCGGGCCGGCCACCGTCCGCACCGAGGTGCTGCGCGCCGGGCGCGGGCTCTCCACCGGCACCGCCTCGCTCAGCCAGGACGGCGTCGAGCGGCTGCGCGTGGTGGCCAGCCACGGCGACCTCTCCACCGCCGACGGCGAGGTGCGCACCAGCGCGCAGCCTCCGCAGCTGCCGCCGCCGGACCAGTGCATCGGCGTGGAGCACGCGCCCAAGGAGCTGATCGCCCAGGCCGCCCTGCTGGAGCGCTTCGACCTGCGGCTGGACCCGGCGACCGTCGGCTGGGCGCTCGGACAGCCCTCCGGCAACGGGCGGATCCAGGGCTGGTTCCGGCTCGCCGACGGCCGCGAGCCCGACCCGCTGCTGCTCCTGCTGGTCGCCGACGCGCTGCCGCCGGTCACCTTCGACCTCGGCATGCCGGGCTGGGCCCCGACCATCGAACTGACCGTCCACCTGCGGGCCAAGCCCGCCCCGGGCTGGCTGCGCGTCACCCACGCGACCCGCAACCTGGCCGGCGGGTACTTCGAGGAGGACGCCGAGGTCTGGGACGAGTCCGGCCGCTTGGTCGCGCAGTCCCGCCAGCTGGCCCGGGTGCCGCGGTAGCTCCCGACGCCGATGCTATTACCGGTGGTTACATTCCTGTGACACGCCGTACGTGTGCGGCGTGCGGGGGGTGGGGAGGAAGGCGGTCAGCGGCGAGCCCGCCGCCGACCGTCACCGCCGAAGCCAGGAGCCACCGATGAGTCATAAGGGTCGCGCCCGCCGTAACTCCGACTGCACCGCCGGCGGCTCGCGGCCCGTGGTGCGGGCGCCGCACCGGCCGCAGCGGGCCGAGGGGGCCGACCAGGCGTTCGTCATCGGGGTGCTGGCCGACGCGGCGGACTTCGCCCGGGCCCGCGCCTGGGGGATCTCCGACGCCCCCGACTTCGAGCGCTACCTGGCCGACACCGCCGAGCTGCTGGCCGACGCGCTGGAGCGTTTCGAGACCGTCCGGGCCCGGATGTTCCACCCGCAGGACTTCGAGGAGTTCTGCCTGCTCAACGGGCTGGACCCGGCCGAGCCCGCCGCCCGGGACCGCTACCTGGTGAACCCGCCGCTGCAGTCCCAGCTGCTGGCCTATCAGGGCGAGGAGCTGGCCGGGGACTTCGTGCCGCGCCTGGTCCGGGCCCGGGAGAACGGGCTGACGCTCTGCCACGTCGACCTGCTGCTCGACGGGGCCCTGTACGGGGGCGCGGGCGAGCAGGACGAGGAGCACGCGGGCTGGGTGCGCGCCGCCCACCAGCGCGGGAGCGAGGTGTTCCGCCGGATGCTGGTCGGCGCGGGCGCCGGGGTGTACGAGCTGCGCCTGCGGGTGGACGCGCCCGGCGGGAAGCTGACCGCGGCGGCGCGGGTGCTGCAGTGGGAGGACGGCGTGGTGCGGATCAACGACGAGGACCTGGAGCTGGTCTGCGCGGTGCTGTGCGCCGGGCTGGCCCTGGAGCTGCCGGGCGTCGCGGTGCTGCACGGCTCGCAGGGCTCGGCCGCCTCCTGCGGGGAGTACCTGCCGGCCTCCTGGGCGTGGTCGAGCGGCGGGCAGGACTGGGCGCCGGCGGACCGGCCGGTCCGGCTGGACGGGGTGGCGGCGCAGCCCGGCTACAGCCTGGGCACCGTCTGCTGACGAGTGACCCGCCGCGCCCGGACACGCCGCGGCGCGGCCCCCCGTTCGGGGTGCCGCGCCGTGACGTTTCTGCTTCCCAGCACGGGTGAAAAGCATGCTGGAAGCTGCAAGGATCCGCTGGCGGGAGCCGGTGCGGTGAGCCTCAGCTCGCGTCCTCCTCGCGCACCGCACGGCGCGCGTCGGGGTTCAGCACGCCCCAGGAGATGAGCTGCTCGGTGAGGATCGACGGCGACTGGTCGTAGATGACCGCCAGGGTGCGCAGGTCGTCCTGGCGGATCGACAGCACCTTGCCGTTGTAGTCGCCGCGCTGGCTCTGGATGGTCGCCGCGTAGCGCTGCAGCGGGCCGGCCTTCTCGGAGGGGACCTGGGTCAGTCTCTCCAGGTCGAGGACCAGGCGCGGCGGCGGCTCGGCCGCGCCGCCGGGGGTGCCGCCGGGCAGCAGCTCCTGCACCGGGACGCCGTAGAACTCCGCCAGTTCGGCCAGCCGCTGCACGGTGACCGCACGGTCGCCGCGCTCGTACGAGCCGACGACGACTGCCTTCCAGCGCCCCTGGGACTTCTCCTCGACACCATGCAGGGAGAGACCCTGCTGAGTGCGGATCGCTCGGAGCTTGCCTCCGAGTTGCTTCGCGTAGTCGCTGGACATTGATCTCCCCGGACGAGATTGCTTCGCGTTCAGTGGTGGGTCACGGGCGATTGTCGACGCCGTTACCGGTGGGTTCGAACTCCGTCTCGTAACTCACTGTGAGGTTACGTAGAGTAAGGTAGTTGCGTCAAGCCGAATGGGGCAGTCGTGCGAATGGCCCGCATCGTCGGCGCGTCCGGGGTGTTAACCCCCGGAAGCGGAATGGTGGACTTCTGTTTGCCGTCCCGGGCGCTGCTAGGATGACCCGAAGCCCACGCCGACCCGGCGGGGGCGATCCCAGACATCCTTTAAGGCCCGTCCAGTGAGGCGGGGAAGGAGGTCCGCTTCGGCATGACCGCACACCGAGAATCCACGCTGCAGGAACCGACGCCGCGGCCGCCGCACCAGGTGCTGGACGGCACGGACATCGCCCGGGTCATCACCCGGATAGCACACGAGATCGTCGAGCGCGCCAAGGGCGCGGAGGACGTCGTGCTGCTCGGCATCCACACCAGGGGCGTCCACCTCGCCCGCCGCCTGCACGGCCGGCTGGCCCAGATCACCGGGCGCGAGATCCCGCTGGGCACCCTGGACATCACCATGTACCGGGACGACCTGCGGCTGAAGCCCGCCCGGGCCCTGGAGCACACCGAGATCCCGCCCGGCGGCATCGACGGCAAACTCGTCGTCCTGGTCGACGACGTGCTCTTCTCCGGCCGCACCATCCGCGCCGCGCTCGACGCGCTGAACGACATCGGCCGGCCGCGCGCCGTCCAGCTCGCCGTCCTGGTCGACCGCGGCCACCGCGAGCTGCCGATCCGCGCGGACTACGTGGGCAAGAACCTCCCCACCTCGCTGCGCGAGGCCGTGCAGGTGCGCCTCTCCGACAGCGACGGCGTGGACGCCGTCCTGGTCGGGGACCGCGACTTCGCGTCACGCTCCTCGCAGGCCATGGCCGCCAAGCCGTCCGAACCGCACCTCCCGGAGTAACCCGCGTGAAGCGCCACCTCGTCTCCGCCGCCGATCTCAGCCGCGACGACGCGCTGCTGATCCTGGACACCGCCGAGGAGCTGGCCCAGCTCTCCGGCCGGGCCGTCAAGAAGCTGCCCACGCTGCGCGGCCGTACCGTCGTCAACCTCTTCTTCGAGGACTCCACCCGGACGAAGACCTCCTTCGAGGTCGCCGAGAAGCGCCTCTCGGCCGACGTCATCAACTTCTCCGCCAAGGGCTCCTCGGTCTCCAAGGGCGAGAGCCTCAAGGACACCGCGCTGACCCTGCAGGCCATGGGCGCCGACGCGGTGGTCATCCGCCACCACGCCTCGGGCGCGCCGGCCCGGCTGGCCCAGTCCGACTGGCTGCACGGCAGTGTGATCAACGCGGGTGACGGCACCCACGAGCACCCCACCCAGGCACTGCTCGACGCCTTCACCATGCGTCGCCACCTCAACCCGGGCGCCGGCCACGATCTCGCGGGCCGCCGGGTGACGATCGTCGGCGACGTCCTGCACAGCCGGGTCGCCCGCTCCAACGTCCACCTGCTGAACACCCTCGGTGCCCAGGTCACCTTCGTCGCCCCGCCGACGCTGCTGCCGATCGGCATCCGGAACTGGCCCTGCGAGGTCAGCTACGACCTGGACAGCGTGCTCCCCAAGACGGACGCGCTGATGATGCTGCGGGTGCAGCGCGAGCGGATGAACGCCGCGTTCTTCCCGACCGAGCGCGAGTACAGCCGCCGCTACGGCATGAACGGCCTGCGGCTGGCCCAGCTGCCGGAGCACGCGATCGTGATGCACCCCGGCCCGATGGTCCGCGGCATGGAGATCACCGCCGAGGTCGCCGACTCGCCGCGCTGCACCGCGGTCGAGCAGGTCGCCAACGGCGTCTCCGTCCGGATGGCCGTGCTCTACCTGCTGCTCGGCGGAGCCACCCTCGCCGACGCCCCCGCCGACGCCCCCCGCACCGAGACCGTGGAGACCGCTCAGTGACCACCTACCTGATCCGCAACGCCCAGATCCTCGGCGGCGCCCCCCAGGACCTCCTCCTCGCCGACGGCGTGATCAAGGAGATCGGTACCGGCCTGACGGCCGAGGCGGACATCGAGATCGACGCCACCGGGCTGGTCGCGCTCCCCGGCCTGGTCGACCTGCACACCCACCTGCGCGAGCCCGGCCGCGAGGACGCCGAGACCGTGCTCACCGGCACCCGGGCCGCCGCGATGGGCGGCTTCACCGCCGTGCACGCGATGGCCAACACCACCCCGGTGGCCGACACCGCCGGCGTCGTCGAGCAGGTCTGGCGGCTCGGCCAGGAGGCCGGCTACTGCGACGTGCAGCCGGTCGGCGCCGTCACCGTCGGCCTGGAGGGAAAGAAGCTCGCCGAGCTCGGCGCGATGCACGAGTCCGCCGCCAACGTCCGGGTCTTCTCCGACGACGGCAAGTGCGTGGACGACGCGGTGCTGATGCGCCGCGCCCTGGAGTACGTCAAGGCCTTCGACGGCGTCGTCGCCCAGCACGCCCAGGAGCCGCGGCTGACCGAGGGCGCCCAGATGAACGAGGGCCAGGTCTCCGGCGAGCTCGGGCTCGGCGGCTGGCCGGCCGTCGCCGAGGAGTCGATCATCGCCCGCGATGTGCTGCTCGCCGCGCACGTCGGCTCCCGGCTGCACGTCTGCCACGTCTCCACGGCCGGCTCGGTCGAGATCATCCGCTGGGCCAAGGCCAAGGGCTGGGACGTCACCGCCGAGGTGACCCCGCACCACCTGCTGCTCACCGACGAACTGGTCCGCTCCTACGACCCGGTGTACAAGGTGAACCCGCCGCTGCGCACCGCCGAGGACGTCCAGGCGCTGCGCAAGGCGCTCGCCGACGGCACCATCGACGCCGTCGCCACCGACCACGCGCCGCACCCGGCCGAGGACAAGGACTGCGAGTGGGCCGTCGCCGCGATGGGCATGGTCGGCCTGGAGACCGCGCTGTCGGTCGTCCAGCAGACCATGGTCGATACCGGCCTGCTGAACTGGGCGGGCGTCGCCGACCGGATGTCGCACCGCCCGGCCCGGATCGGCCGTCTCACCGGGCACGGCCGGCCGATCTCGGTGGGCGAGCCTGCCAACCTGGTGCTGTTCGATCCCGCGTACCGTGGTGCCGTGAACCCGGACAGCTTCGCCACCCGCAGCCGTAACACCCCCTACAAGGGCCTGGACCTGCCCGGACGGGTGCACGCCACCTTCCTGCGCGGGCGCGCCACCGTGCTGGCCGGCGAGCCGGCCGAGCGGGACGGCGCGCAGTGATGGACTACGCCACCCTCGCCAAGGAACAGGCGAAGGTCACCAACTGGCCCGGGTACATCGGCTGGTCCGTCGGCCTGCTGATCCTGATCGGCCTCGTCTACTGGCTGATGCGCCAGGGCTGGAACTGGCGGCGCACCCTGCAGTCCGGGATCCCGCCGCTGCCCGCCGTGCCCGACCGGGCCGGGCGCACCATCCTGGAGACCAGCGGCCGGTACCACGGCACGACCACCGCCGGGAACTGGCTCGACCGGGTCGTCGCGCACGGCCTGGGCACCCGCAGCCGGGCCGACCTCACCCTCGGCGAGGACGGCCTGCTGGTCCGCCGCCCCGGCGACGTCGACCTCTGGATCCCGGCCGCGAACCTGGCCGGTGCCCGCACGGACTCCGGGATCGCCGGCAAGGTCGTCCCGTCCGGGCTGCTCGTCGTCACCTGGACGCTCCCCCAGCCTTCGGCCGGGGGGACCCCCATGGGCACCATTGAGCTGGACTCCGGCTTCCGGGCCGACCACCCCGACGAGCACGCCGCCTGGGTCGAGGCGATCGCTCACCTTGCCACACGTACGCAGACGAAGATGACGGAAGAGGCCGCGCAATGACCGCACCTGCCCCCACCACGCAGCGCCGACGGCGGGAGCGTGTCGCCGCCGTGCTCGTCCTGGAGGACGGCCGGACCTTCCGCGGCCAGGCCTACGGCGCGATCGGCGAGACCTTCGGCGAGGCGGTCTTCAACACCGGCATGTCCGGCTACCAGGAGACCCTGACCGACCCGTCGTACCACCGCCAGGTGGTCGTGATGACCGCCCCGCAGATCGGCAACACCGGCTGGAACGACGAGGACGACGAGTCCCGGCAGATCTGGGTCGCCGGCTACGTCGTGCGCGACCCCGCCCGGATCGCCTCCAACTGGCGCTCGCGCCGCTCGCTCGACGAGGAACTGGTCCGCCAGGGCGTCGTCGGCATCAGCGGCATCGACACCCGCGCGCTGACCCGCCACCTGCGCGAGCGCGGCGCGATGCGCTGCGGCATCTTCTCCGGCGAGACGCTGGCCGACCCGGCCACCCTGCTCGCCCGGGTGCAGCAGTCGCCCGAGATGAAGGGCGCCGACCTGTGCGCCGAGGTCGCCACCACCGAGCCGTACGTGGTGCCCGCCATCGGTGAGAAGAAGTTCACCGTCGCCGCGCTGGACCTCGGCATCAAGGCGATGACCCCGCAGCGGATGGCCGAGCGCGGCATCGAGGTGCACGTGCTGCCCGCGAACTCCACCCTGGAGGACGTCTACGCGGTCAACCCGGACGGCGTCTTCTTCTCCAACGGCCCGGGCGACCCGGCCACCGCCGACCACCAGGTCGCCGTGGCGCAGGGCGTGCTGGAGCGCAAGACCCCGTTCTTCGGGATCTGCTTCGGCAACCAGATCCTCGGCCGCGCCCTGGGCTTCGGCACCTACAAGCTCAAGTACGGCCACCGCGGCATCAACCAGCCGGTGCAGGACCGCACCACCGGCAAGGTCGAGGTGACCGCCCACAACCACGGCTTCGCCGTGAACGCCCCGCTGGACAAGGTGAGCGACACCCCGTACGGGCGGGTCGAGGTCTCCCACGTCTGCCTGAACGACGACGTGGTCGAGGGCCTGCAGGCGCTCGACGTCCCCGCCTTCAGCGTGCAGTACCACCCCGAAGCGGCCGCCGGTCCGCACGACGCCGCCTACCTGTTCGACCGCTTCGTGAAGCTTCTGGAGGGCCAGCGTGCCTAAGCGCACTGACATCAAGTCCGTCCTGGTGATCGGCTCCGGCCCGATCGTGATCGGCCAGGCCGCCGAGTTCGACTACTCGGGTACGCAGGCGTGCCGGGTGCT
Source organism: Kitasatospora sp. NPDC033851 (assembly GCF_055576085.1). Taxonomy (NCBI): domain Bacteria; kingdom Bacillati; phylum Actinomycetota; class Actinomycetes; order Kitasatosporales; family Streptomycetaceae; genus Kitasatospora; species Kitasatospora sp. NPDC033851. The sequence continues at coordinate 225,838 of NZ_JBVIRL010000004.1, forward strand.
CAAGGCCGAGGGCCTGCGGGTCATCCTGGTCAACTCCAACCCGGCCACGATCATGACCGACCCGGAGATCGCCGACGCCACCTACGTCGAGCCGATCACCCCGGAGTTCGTCGAGAAGATCATCGCCAAGGAGCGCCCCGACGCCCTCCTGCCGACCCTCGGCGGCCAGACCGCGCTCAACACCGCGATCTCGCTGGACGCCAACGGCGTGCTCGCCAAGTACAACGTCGAGCTGATCGGCGCCAAGGTCGAGTCGATCCACAAGGGCGAGGACCGCGAGCTCTTCAAGGGCGTCGTCGAGGCCGTCAACGCCAAGATCGGCCACGGCGAGTCCGCCCGCTCGGTCATCTGCCACACCATGGACGAGGTGCTGGCCGGCGTCGACACGCTCGGCGGCTACCCGGTCGTCGTGCGCCCCTCCTTCACCATGGGCGGCGCCGGCTCCGGCTTCGCCCACGACGAGGAGGACCTGCGCCGCATCGCCGGCCAGGGCCTGACCCTCTCGCCGACCACCGAGGTGCTCCTGGAGGAGTCCATCCTCGGCTGGAAGGAGTACGAGCTGGAGCTGATGCGCGACAAGCAGGACAACGTCGTGGTCGTCTGCTCCATCGAGAACTTCGACCCGATGGGCGTGCACACCGGTGACTCGATCACCGTCGCCCCGGCGATGACCCTCACCGACCGTGAGTACCAGATCCTGCGCGACGTCGGCATCGCCGTCATCCGCGAGGTCGGCGTCGACACCGGCGGCTGCAACATCCAGTTCGCCGTCAACCCCGAAGACGGCCGGGTCATCGTCATCGAGATGAACCCGCGGGTGTCCCGCTCCTCGGCGCTCGCCTCCAAGGCCACCGGTTTCCCGATCGCCAAGATCGCCGCCAAGCTGGCCGTCGGCTACACCCTGGACGAGATCCCCAACGACATCACCGAGGAGACCCCGGCCTCCTTCGAGCCGACCCTCGACTACGTCGTGGTCAAGGTGCCGCGGTTCGCGTTCGAGAAGTTCCCGAGCGCCGACGCGACGCTGACCACCACCATGAAGTCGGTCGGCGAGGCCATGGCCATGGGCCGCAACTTCCCCGAGGCGCTGCAGAAGGCGCTGCGCTCGCTGGAGAAGAAGGGCTCCCAGTTCTCCTGGACCGGCCCGGTGGGCGAGAAGGCCGCGCTGCTGACCAAGGCCGGCGTGCCGACCGACGGCCGGATCAACACCGTGATGGAGGCGATCCGGGCCGGCGCCACCCCGGAGGAGGTGTTCGAGGCCACCAAGATCGACCCGTGGTTCGTCGACCAGCTCTTCCTGCTGGACGAGATCGCCGGCGAGCTGGCCGACGCCGCCGAGCTCACCCCCGACCTGCTGCGCCACGCCAAGCGCCACGGCTTCTCCGACCAGCAGGTCGGCGAGATCCGCGGCCTGAAGCCGGACGTGGTCCGCGAGGTGCGCCACGCCCTCGGCATCCGCCCGGTGTTCAAGACCGTCGACACCTGCGCCGCCGAGTTCGCCGCCAAGACCCCGTACTTCTACTCGTCCTACGACGAGGAGAACGAGGTCGCCCCGCGCACCAAGCCCGCCGTGATCATCCTGGGCTCCGGCCCGAACCGCATCGGCCAGGGCATCGAGTTCGACTACTCCTGCGTGCACGCCTCCTTCGCGCTCGCCGATGCCGGGTACGAGACCGTCATGGTCAACTGCAACCCGGAGACCGTCTCCACCGACTACGACACCTCCGACCGGCTCTACTTCGAGCCGCTCACCCTGGAGGACGTGCTGGAGATCGTCCACGCCGAGCAGCAGGCAGGCCCGCTCGCCGGTGTGATCGTCCAGCTCGGCGGCCAGACCCCGCTGGGCCTGGCCCAGGCGCTCAAGGACAACGGCGTGCCGATCGTCGGCACCCAGCCCGAGGCGATCGACCTCGCCGAGGAGCGCGGCGCCTTCGGCCGCGTCCTGCGCGACGCCGGCCTGCCCGCGCCCAAGCACGGCACCGCCTTCTCCTTCGAGGAGGCCAAGGCGATCGCGGACGAGATCGGCTACCCGGTCCTCGCCCGCCCGTCCTACGTGCTCGGCGGCCGCGGCATGGAGATCGTCTACGACGAGGCCTCGCTCGCCTCCTACCTGGAGCGGCACGCCGGTCTGATCTCCGAGCACCCGGTGCTCATCGACCGCTTCCTGGACGACGCGGTGGAGATCGACGTCGACGCGCTCTACGACGGCACCGAGCTCTACCTCGGCGGCGTCATGGAGCACATCGAGGAGGCCGGCATCCACTCCGGCGACTCCGCCTGCGCGCTGCCCCCGATCACCCTCGGCGGCCACGACATCAAGCGCCTGCGCGCCTCCACCGAGGCCATCGCGCGCGGCGTCGGGGTGCGCGGTCTGATCAACATCCAGTTCGCCCTCTCCGGCGACATCCTGTACGTCCTGGAGGCCAACCCGCGCGCCTCCCGGACCGTCCCGTTCACCTCCAAGGCGACCGCCGTGCCGCTGGCCAAGGCCGCCGCCCGGGTCTCGCTCGGCGCCACCATCGCCGAGCTGCGCGCCGAGGGCCTGCTCCCGGCCGAGGGCGACGGCGGCACCCTGCCCGCCGACGCGCCGATCGCGGTCAAGGAGGCCGTGATGCCGTGGAGCCGCTTCCGCGACGTGCACGGCCGCGGCGTGGACACCGTGCTCGGCCCGGAGATGCGCTCGACCGGTGAGGTCATGGGCATCGACAAGGTCTTCGGCACCGCCTACGCGAAGGCCCAGGCCGGCGCCTACGGCGCGCTGCCGACCAAGGGCAAGGTCTTCGTCTCGGTCGCCAACCGCGACAAGCGCAACCTGGTCTTCCCGGCCCGTGCGCTCGTCAGCCTCGGCTTCGAGGTGCTCGCCACCGCCGGCACCGCCGAGGTGCTGCAGCGCGGCGGCATCCCGTCCACGCTGGTGCGCAAGCACAGCGAGGGCGAGGGTCCCAACGGCGAGAAGACCATCGTCCAGCTGATCCACGACGGTGAGGTCGACCTCATCATCAACACGCCGTACGGCACCGGTGGCCGCCTCGACGGCTACGAGATCCGCACCGCGGCCGTGGCCCGCGCGGTGCCCTGCCTGACCACCGTCCAGGCGATGGGCGCGGCCGTCCAGGGCATCGACCGGCTGCTGCGCGACGAGGTCGGGGTGATGTCGCTCCAGGAGCACGCCGAGCTGATCAACGCCGGCCGCAAGTAGCACCACCGTAGTGGGGGGCACCGAAGCCAGTCGGGTGCCCCCCACTCTTGTGCCCGAATCCGTTTTTCGCTGCGGGAGTTGAACCACCCTTGTACAAGCTTCTGTTCGACCTGGTCTTCAAGAAGATGGACCCGGAGAAGGCCCACCACCTGGCCTTCTTCTGGATCCGGCTCGCCTCCTCGGTGCCCGGCCTGCGCACCCTGGTGCGGCTGGTGCTCGCCCCGCGCGACCGTGCCCTGCGCACCGGCGCCCTCGGCCTCGACCTGCCCGGCCCGTTCGGCCTCGCGGCCGGCTTCGACAAGAACGGTGTCGGCATCGACGGCCTGGCCATGCTCGGCTTCGACTACGTCGAGATCGGCACCATCACCGGCGAGCCCCAGCCCGGCAACCCCGCGCCCCGGCTGTTCCGCCTGGTCGAGGACCGCGCGCTGATCAACCGGATGGGCTTCAACAACCAGGGCTCGGCCCGGGTCGCCGCCCGCCTGGCGGCCCGCCCGCACACCAGCTCCACCCCGGTGATCGGCGTCAACATCGGCAAGACCAAGGTCGTCGAGGAGGCCGACGCGGTCGCCGACTACGTCAAGTCCACCGAGCGGCTGGCCAAGTACGCCGACTACCTGGTGGTCAACGTCAGCTCGCCGAACACCCCCGGGCTGCGCAACCTGCAGGCCGTCGACCACCTGCGCCCGCTGCTCACCGCCGTCCGCGAGGCCGCCGACCGCACCACCGCGCACCACGTGCCGCTGCTGGTCAAGATCGCCCCCGACCTGGCCGACGAGGACGTCGACGCGGTCGCCGACCTCGCCCTGGAGCTGGGCCTGGACGGCATCATCGCCACCAACACCACGATCGGCCGCGAGGGCCTGCGCACCGACGCCGGGCGGGTCGAGGAGATCGGCATGGGCGGCCTGTCCGGCGCCCCGCTCAAGGCCCGCGCCCTGGAGGTCCTGCAGCGGCTGCGCGCCCGGACCGAGGGGCGGCTGACCCTGGTCTCGGTCGGCGGCATCGAGACCGCCGAGGACGCCTGGCAGCGGATCGTCCACGGCGCCGACCTGGTCCAGGGCTACAGCGCCTTCATCTACGAGGGCCCGCTCTGGTGCCGGAAGATCCACCGGGGCCTGTCCGCCCGGCTCCGGGCCGCGGGCTTCCGCGACCTCGCCTCGGCGGTCGGCAGCGCCGTGCGCAGTTCGTGAGCGACCCGGCTCCCGGCACGACCCGACGACCCGTACGACCCTCGGACCATTCGGAAAGGACGACATGACCCTCGCCCCGTTCGGCGCCCGGCTGCGCCAGGCCCTCGACACCCGCGGCCAGCTCTGCGTCGGCATCGACCCGCACGCCTCCCTGCTCGCCGCCTGGGGGCTCGGCGACGACCTCGCCGGGCTGGAGACCTTCAGCCGCACCGTGGTCGAGGCGCTGGCCGACCGGGTGGCCGTCCTCAAGCCGCAGGCCGCCTTCTTCGAGCGCTTCGGCAGCAAGGGCGTCGCGGTGCTGGAGAAGACCGTCGAGGAGGCCCGGGCGGCCGGCGCGCTGGTCCTGATGGACGCCAAGCGCGGCGACATCGGCTCCACCATGGCCGCCTACGCGGAGGCCTTCCTGTCGCCCGCCAGCCCGCTGTTCTCGGACGCCGTGACGGTCAGCCCGTACCTGGGCTTCGGCTCGCTGCGCCCGGCCCTGGACCTGGCCCGGGAGCAGGGCTGCGGCGTGTTCGCGCTGGCGCTCACCTCCAACCCGGAGGGTGCCGAGGTGCAGCGCGCGGTGGGCGCGGACGGCGAGTCGGTCGCGGCCTCGGTGCTGCGGCAGCTGGCGGCCGAGAACGCGGGCGCCGCGCCGCTGGGCTCCTTCGGCGCGGTGGTCGGCGCGACGCTGGCCGACGCGGGCGTCGAGCTGGCCATCAACGGCCCGCTGCTGGCCCCGGGGATCGGCGCCCAGGGGGCGACCATGGCGGACCTGCCGCGGGTGTTCGGTGCGTCGGTGATCAACGTGGTGCCCAGCGTGAGTCGGGACGTGCTCAAGCACGGCCCCTCGGTGCCGGCGCTGCGGGAGGCGGCGGACCGCTTCGTCGGCGAGTTCGCGGACGCGGTCAAGTAGCCGCCCGGTGACCCTGTGGAGTGTCCGCAGGGTGGCGACGGCGCCGCGGAGTTGACGTGAGCGCCGTCACATCGGGACTGTCAAAGTCTCGCAATCGCGGTCATTTTGCCCTGGAAAGTCCTGGTCGGCCTTGGCTGACCAGGACTTTTCGTGTTCTTTTCCTGACGTGGCGCCGCAATACGGGTAGTGTCCGGCGATAGGTCATCGGCGAGCCGTGATTTTCGCGGCTCCCGCAGGTCAGGGCCTTGTGGTTCCCCTTGCGGACGGTCTCCTGGGTACCAAACCAGTCCTAGCTCAATTCCTTCCATCCACACCTGAGGTGAATGGCGTGGCTCTTCCGCCCCTTACCCCTGAACAGCGCACCGCCGCGCTCGCCAAGGCCGCCGAGGCTCGCCGGGAGCGCGCCGAGGTCAAGAACCGACTCAAGCACTCCGGCGCCTCCCTGCACGAGGTGATCAAGGCCGGCAAGGCCGACAACGACGTCATCGGCAAGATGAAGGTCTCGGCCCTGCTGGAGTCGCTTCCGGGCGTCGGCAAGGTCCGTGCAAAGCAGATCATGGAGCGCCTCGGCATCAGCGAGAGCCGGCGTGTCCGGGGTCTCGGCACGAACCAGATCGCCTCCCTGGAGCGGGAGTTCGGCGGGGGTGCCGCCTGACCGTGCCCCGGTGGTCCCGTCATCGTCCGCGATCCGGGATAATCGGTGCATGAGTGAGCGTCCGCGGCTGACCGTGCTCTCCGGCCCCTCGGGGGTCGGCAAGAGCACGGTCGTCGCTCATATGAGGAAGATGCACCCCGAGGTCTGGCTCTCGGTGTCGGCGACGACCCGGCACCCGAGGCCCGGCGAGAAGAACGGGGTCCAGTACCACTTCGTCGACAACGACGAGTTCGACAAGCTGATCGCCAACGGCGAGCTGCTGGAATGGGCCGAGTTCGCCGGGAACCGCTACGGCACCCCGCGCGCGGCCGTGCTGGAGAAGCTGGAGCGCGGCGAGCCCGTGCTGCTGGAGATCGACCTGCAGGGCGCCCGGCAGGTGCGCGAGTCGATGCCCGAGGCGCAGCTCGTCTTCCTGGCCCCGCCGAGCTGGGACGAGCTGGTCCGCCGGCTGACCGGCCGGGGCACCGAGTCGCAGGACGTGATCGCGAAGCGGCTCGACGCCGCCAAGGTCGAGCTCGCGGCCGAGACCGAGTTCGACACGACCCTTGTCAACACCTCCGTCGAGCAGGTAGCGGCCGAACTGCTAGCCTTGCTCGGTGTAGCCTGACCTGTCTGTCTTTTCCACCCTTTCGGAAGGTTTTCGCGTGTCCTCTTCCATGACCGCGCCCGAGGGCATCATCAACCCGCCGATCGACGAGCTGCTCGAGGCTACCGACTCGAAGTACAGCCTCGTGATCTACGCCGCCAAGCGCGCGCGCCAGATCAACGCGTACTACTCCCAGCTCGGTGAGGGCCTGCTGGAGTACGTCGGCCCGCTGGTCGACACCCACGTGCACGAGAAGCCGCTGTCGATCGCGCTGCGCGAGATCAACGCGGGCATGCTGACCGCCGAGGCGGTCGAGGCTGCCTGAGGCGGTCGGTGATTTTCGGGAGGGCCCGGCGGAATCGTTTCCGCCGGGCCCTCCCGTTTGTGTCGGCGGGCCCTCCTGTCGTGTCGGCTTGTGTCGGCGGAACCTCCTGTCGTGTCGGCGGGCCCGTCGGTCGTGCCGCAGGGGGTGGGGCACTGCGCGGGCGGCAGCTGAGGAGCCGTAGGGTGGGCGGGTCCCGATGCGGAGAAAGGCCGGGTAAATGAACGCTGGTGCGGACGCCCCCCGTGTGGTCCTCGGTGTGAGCGGCGGGATCGCCGCGTACAAGGCGTGCGAGCTGCTGCGCCGGTTCACCGAGTCCGGTCACCAGGTCACCGTGGTGCCCACCGAGGCGGCGCTGCACTTCGTCGGCGAGGCGACCTGGGCCGCGCTGTCCGGCCGCCCGGCCGCCACCGAGACCTGGGAGCGCGTGCACGAGGTGCCGCACGTGCGGATCGGGCAGCAGGCCGACCTGGTCGTGGTCGCCCCGGCCACCGCCGACCTGATCGCCAAGGCCACCCACGGCCTCGCCGACGACCTGCTGACCAACACGCTGCTCACCGCCCGCTGTCCGGTCGTCGTGGCGCCCGCCATGCACACCGAGATGTGGGAGCACCCGGCCACCCGGGACAACGTCGCCACGCTGCGCCGCCGGGGCGTGATCGTGCTGGAGCCGGCCGTCGGCCGGCTCACCGGCAAGGACACCGGCAAGGGACGCCTGCCCGAGCCGTCGGCGATCTTCGACGCCTGCCGGGCCGTGCTGCGCCGCGGCGGTGCGGTGCCGACCGACCTCGCGGGCCGACACGTGGTGGTCTCGGCCGGCGGCACCCGGGAGCCGCTCGACCCGGTGCGCTACCTGGGCAACCGCTCCTCCGGCAAGCAGGGCTACGCGCTGGCCGTGACGGCCGCGGCGCGTGGGGCCCGGGTGACCCTGCTTTCGGCCAATGCCGAGCTGCCGGACCCGGCCGGGGTGGACGTGGTGCACGTGTCGACCGCGCTCGAGCTGCGCGAGGCGGCGCTCAAGGCGGTCGCGGACGCGGACGCCGTGGTGATGGCCGCGGCGGTGGCGGACTTCCGGCCCGCCGAGTACGCGACCGGCAAGATCAAGAAGGTCGAGGGGGTCGAGCCGGCGCCGGTCGCGCTGATCCGCAACCCCGACATCCTGGCCGAGCTGTCGGCCCACCGGCCCCGTTCGGGTCAACTGGTGGTGGGTTTCGCGGCGGAGACCGACGACGTGCTCGCCAACGGCCGCGCCAAGCTCGCCCGCAAGGGCTGCGACCTGCTCGTCGTCAACGAGGTGGGCAACGGCAAGGCCTTCGGCACGGACGTCAACGAGGCCGTCGTCCTGGGCTCGGACGGCAGTGAGACGCCCGTTCCGGTGGGTCCGAAGGAAGCGCTCGCGGACGTGATCTGGGACCTGGTCGCAAAGAGGCTGGAAACGAGCGGCAACTGATCGGAAGAGGCTGCAGAACGCTCGAGAATTCCTGGAGCGGGTGACGTTCGACGGAGGCAGACGGTTAGACTCCAGGAATCAAGTCTTTCCGGAGTTCCCGGGTCGCCCGGGAACTTCAGTCAGCAGCCGCTGCAACCCCAGGGAGCGCTGTGTCTCGCCGCCTGTTCACCTCGGAGTCCGTCACCGAGGGACACCCCGACAAGATCGCTGACCAGATCAGCGACACCATCCTTGACGCTCTCCTGCGCGAGGACCCGACTTCCCGGGTCGCCGTGGAGACGCTCATCACCACCGGCCAGGTGCACGTGGCCGGCGAGGTGACCACCAAGGCGTACGCGCCGATCGCCCAGCTCGTCCGGGACAAGATCCTGGAGATCGGCTACGACAGCTCCAAGAAGGGCTTCGACGGCGCCTCCTGCGGCGTCTCGGTGTCCATCGGTGCCCAGTCGCCCGACATCGCGCAGGGTGTCGACACCGCGTACGAGGCTCGGGTCGAGGGTGACGAGGACGACCTGGACAAGCAGGGCGCCGGCGACCAGGGCCTGATGTTCGGCTACGCGTCCGACGAGACGCCCGAGCTCATGCCGCTGCCGATCACCCTGGCCCACCGCCTCTCGCGCCGGCTGACCGATGTCCGCAAGAACGGGACCATCCCGTACCTGCGTCCCGACGGCAAGACCCAGGTCACCATCGAGTACGACGGCGACAAGGCCGTCCGCCTCGACACCGTGGTCGTCTCCACCCAGCACGCCAGCGACATCGACCTGGAGTCGCTGCTCACCCCGGACATCCGCGAGTTCGTGGTCGAGCCGGAGCTGAAGGCGCTGGCCGAGCAGGGCATCAAGCTGACCACCGAGGGCTACCGCCTGCTGGTCAACCCGACCGGACGCTTCGAGATCGGCGGCCCGATGGGCGACGCCGGCCTCACCGGCCGCAAGATCATCATCGACACCTACGGCGGCATGGCCCGCCACGGTGGCGGCGCCTTCTCCGGCAAGGACCCGTCCAAGGTGGACCGCTCGGCCGCGTACGCGATGCGCTGGGTGGCGAAGAACATCGTCGCCGCCGGCCTCGCCCGCCGCGCCGAGGTGCAGGTCGCGTACGCGATCGGCAAGGCCGAGCCGGTCGGCCTCTTCGTGGAGACCTTCGGCACCGAGGCCGTGCCGGTCCTCAGCATCCAGAAGGCCGTCTCCGAGGTCTTCGACCTGCGTCCGGCCGCGATCATCCGCGACCTGGACCTGCTGCGCCCGATCTACTCCCAGACCGCCGCGTACGGCCACTTCGGCCGTGAGCTGCCGGACTTCACCTGGGAGCGCACCGACCGGGTGGACGCCCTGAAGGCCGCCGTCCAGGACTGACGTCCGTAGCGCTCGAAGCGGCGCCCGCCCCCGACGGGGGACGGGCGCCGCTTTCGTGCCCGCTGCCGGTGTGTGCGCGTTGCCGAGGTGTGCGCAGTGTCGGTGTGACCTGGTAGTACTTGGTGGCGATGAGCAGCACAGGGGAGAACGGGGCCGCCGAGCCGGAGCAGCTGGCGTTCATCCGGGAGACGGTCAAGCGGGCCAAGCCGCGCAGCTGGCGCGGGGCCAAGCGGGCCGAGCACCTGCCGGTGGCCCGGGTCGTGGTGGACAAGGGCGTGCTCACCATCGACAAGTTCTTCGACTACGAGGTGCCTGCCGCCATGGCCGAGGAGGCCCAGCCGGGCGTCCGGGTGCGAGTGCGGTTCGGGGCACGCGTGGTCAAGGGGCAGCGCGAGGGCGGGGAACTGCACGACGGGTTCATCGTCGCCCGCCTGGAGAAGAGCGACTTCCCCGGGCCGCTCGCCCCGCTCGCCCAGGTGCTGTCGCCCGAGCCCGTGCTCACCCCGCAGTTGCTCCGGCTGTGCCGGACCGTCGCCGACCGGTACGCCGGGACGCTCGCCGACGTGCTGCAGCTGGCCGTCCCGCCCCGGCACGCCAAGGCCGAGGCCGAGCCCTCGCCGCCGCCGCTGCCGCGCCCGGCGGCCCCGGCCCCCGGCGGCTGGCAGCGCTACCCGGCCGGGCCCGACCTCCTCGCCGCGCTGGCCGGCGGCGGCGCGCCGCGCGCGGTGTGGGCGGCCCTGCCCGGGCCCGGCTGGCCGTACGAGATCGCGCGGGCGGTGGCGGCGACGCTGGCCGGCGGGCGCGGTGCGCTGGTCGTGCTGCCGGACGGGCGCTCGGTGGCCCGGGTCGACCAGGCGCTGACCGACCTGCTCGGCCCCGGGATGCACGTGGCCCTGGAAGCCGACCTCGGCCCGCGCGAGCGCTACACGCGCTGGCTCGCGGTGAGCCGCGGCTCGGTACACGCCGTCATCGGGACCCGCGCCACCATGTTCGCGCCGGTGCGCGACCTCGGGCTGGTCGTCGTCTGGTCGGACGGGGACGGCAGCCACAGCGACCCGCGCGCCCCGCACCCGCACGTCCGGGAGGTGGCGCTGCTGCGCGCCGCCGAGGAGGGCGCGGCGGTGCTGCTCGGCGGGCACGCGGTCACCGTCGAGGGCGCGCAGCTGGTGAGCACCGGCTGGGCGCGCCCGCTCGTCGCCGACCGGGAGACGGTGCGGCAGGTCGCGCCGAGGGTGCGCACCGTCACCGACCAGGACCAGCACCGCGACGCGGCCGCGCAGGCCGCCCGGCTGCCCTCGGTGGCCTGGGAAGCCGCCCGGGAGGCGCTGGCGGCCGGACACCCGGTGCTCATCCAGGTGCCCCGGCGCGGCTACGTGCCCCGGCTGGCCTGCGGGCGCTGCCGGACCCCGGCGCGGTGCCGGCGGTGCGAAGGGCCGTTGGAGGCGCCCTCGGCGGACGCCCCGCTGTGCTGCGGATGGTGCGGGGTGGCGGAGAACGACTGGCACTGCCCCGAGTGCGGGTCGTTCCGGCTCCGGGCCCAGGTGATCGGCGCCCGGCGGACCGCGGAGGAACTGGGCAAGGCCTTCCCGCGGATCCCGGTGCGCACCTCCGGGCGGGACTCGGTGCTGGTCACCGTGCCGGACGAGCCCTCACTGGTGATCTCCACACCGGGCGCGGAGCCTGTGGTGGAGGGCGGCGGCGGGTACGGGGCGGCGCTGCTGCTGGACGGGTGGGCCCTGCTGAGCCGGCCCGACCTGCGCGCGGGGGAGGAGACCCTGCGGCTCTGGCTGGCGGCCGCCGCGCTGGTGCGCTCCTCGACGGAGGGCGGCACGGTCGTCGTGGTCGCCGAGCCGTCGGCCCGTCCGGTGCAGGCACTGGTGCGCTGGGACCCGCTCGGCCACGCCGGGCTGGAGCGGGACGAACGGGCGCAGCTGCACTTCCCGCCGGTGTCGCGGATGGCCTCGATCAGCGGGACCCCGGCGGCGGTCGCCGACCTGCTCGGGCTGATCAGGCTGCCGGAGGGGGCCGACGTGCTCGGGCCGGTACCGGTGCCCGCACTGCGGGGGGAGGAGCAGGAGCGCGCGCTGCTGCGGGTGTCGCCCGGGCAGGGGTCGGCGCTGGCCGCGGCGCTCAAGGCGGCGCAGATCGCGCGGATCGCGCTGCGGACGGCGGAGCCGGTGCGGGTGCGGGTGGATCCGACGGACATCGGCTGAGGGGTCGGTGGGGCGTGGCAGGTGGAGAGGGGTCGGTGGGGGCGGGGCAGGTGGAGAGGGGGCTGCTGGGGGCGGGGTGAGTGGGCCACCCCGCCCCGGGGTGGCCGGGCGTTCGGGTGGTGGTGCGGTCAGCCGCGCAGGGGGATGCCGGTGCGGTCGACGGGGGTGCTGCGGTCGATCGGGCTGCGGTCGGGCTGGGGACGGTCGAGGGGGCTGCGGTCGAGGGGGGTGCGGTCCAGGGGGGCGCGGTCGAGGGCGCCGCGGTCCATCGCGCCGCGGTCCAGGGCGGCGCGTTCCAGGCTGCTGCGGTCCAGGCCGCCCTGGCGGGCCGCCGGGACGGTCGCGGCCAGGCCGCCGGTGGAGGCGGCGGGCAGGTCCTCGGAGCGGTCCGGGCGGCCGGGGCCCGGGACGGCGCCGCTGGCGGCGAGCAGCTCGCTGGTCGGGCGGCGCATGCCGTAGCGGCGGTGCACGGCCTGCTTGGTGACCCCGAGGGCGGAGCCCACCGAGTCCCAGGAGAAGCCCAGCGCCCGGTCGAACTCCACCGCCGCCGCCACCAGGGTCTCGACGCTCTCCCGCAGCTCCTGGGCCAGGCGCACGGTCGGTGCCGGCGCCCGCCCGTACACCACGAAGCCGGCCGAGGTGCTGGGGCGGCGCGGTCGGTAGACGTTGCCCAGCTGGGCGGTGAGCGTCCGCAGCGCGTCGACCTGGCGCCTCACCCGCTCGATGTCCCGCACCAGCAGGTGAAGGCTCGCCCGCGCCCGGGCGTCGTGGTTGATCTGCTCGGCCATGGCTTACGTGCCACCTTCCGTACGGTTCGGCTCGGCCGGGGCGCGGTGTCCCGTGCGCCCGGCCCCGGTCAATCTCTCTTGACCAACGCCGAAGCGGGGGCCGGGGTAACGCCGTCGGCGGAGTCGGGATATGCCAGGACGGTTCCGGCGGCTCCGAGGGCATGGGGGACGGCGCAGGCGCGTTGCATAGACTTGGCGGGAACAGCCGTTGACCGCAGTCCCTCCCCGACTTCCGACACCCCGACGGACAGGAGCCCGTACCCCGTGTCGATCCAGCCGATCCGTCTCTTCGGAGACCCTGTCCTGCGGGCCACCGCCAAGCCGGTGACCGTGTTCGACAAGGAACTGCGCAACCTGGTCGGCGACCTCACCGAAACCATGCTGAACGCCCCCGGCGCCGGTCTCGCCGCGCCCCAACTCGGTGTCTCCCTGCGGGTGTTCACGTACCACGTGGACGGTGTCACCGGGCACCTGATCAACCCGGACCTGTCGCTGAGCGAGGACGAGCAGGAGGGTCCAGAGGGCTGCCTCTCGCTGCCCGGCCTGCGCTACGACACCAAGCGCGCGTACGGCGTGGTCGCCAAGGGCTTCAACATGTACGGCGACCCGGTGACGGTGGAGGGCACCCAACTGCTCGCCCGGTGCATCCAGCACGAGACCGACCACCTGGACGGCATCATCTTCATCGACCGACTCGACCGCGAGCAGCGCAAGGCCGCGCTGAAGGCGATCCGGGAGGCGGACTGGGGCAGCGGGCCGGCGCCGGTCGTCAAGGTCTCGCCGCACAGCACCTTCGGCGCGGCGCGCTGAGCCACCCCGGGGTCCTGAGCCATCCTGGGGTCCTCAGCCACCCCGGCGATCTGAACCACCCTGGCGTCCCGAACTCCCTTTTGCAGAAAGGCACTTGATGCGTCTCGTCTTCGCCGGCACCCCCGAGGTCGCCGTTCCCGCCCTGGACGCCCTGCTCGCCTCCGGCCGGCACGAGGTCGTCGCGGTGGTCACCCGCCCCGACGCCCCCGCCGGGCGCGGGCGCAAGCTGGTCGCCAGCCCCGTCGCCCAGCGCGCCGAGGAGGCCGGGATCGAGGTCCTCAAGCCGGCGAAGCCCAGCGACCCGGAGTTCGTCGCCCGGCTCACCGAACTCGCCCCCGACTGCTGCCCGGTGGTCGCCTACGGCGCGCTGCTGCGCCCCGGCACCCTGGAGATCCCCAAGCACGGCTGGGTCAACCTGCACTTCTCGCTGCTGCCCGCCTGGCGCGGCGCGGCCCCGGTCCAGCACGCGGTGCTGGCCGGCGACGAGGTCACCGGCGCGTCCACCTTCCTGATCGAGCAGGGCCTGGACTCCGGCCCGGTCTACGGCGTGATCACCGAGGAGATCCGCCCGGCCGACACCAGCGGCGAACTGCTCACCCGGCTCTCGCTCTCCGGCGCGCGACTGCTCGCGGCCACCATGGACGGCATCGAGGACGGCTCCCTGCACGCCGTGCCACAGCCGGGCGAAGGCATCACGCTCGCGCCGAAGATCAGCGTCGAGGACGCGCGGATCGACTGGAACCACCCCGCGCTGCGCGTCGACCGCGTGGTGCGCGGCTGCGCGCCGGCGCCGGGAGCGTGGACCGAGTTCCGCGGCGAGCGGCTGAAGGTCACCGGACCGGTGAAGCTGCTGCCGGAGTCGGCCGAACTGGCGCCCGGTCAGGTGGCGATGGTCGGCAAGAACAGCGTGCGGGTCGGGACCGGCAGTCACGACGTCGAGCTGGGAGAGGTCCGTCCGCAGGGCAAGAAGGAGATGCGGGCGGCGGACTGGGCCCGCGGCGCCCGGCTGGAGGCGGGGGAGCGGTTCGGCCTCCCGTCCGGCGGCTCGGAGAGCTGACGGGCTCCGGGGGCCGACGGGCTCCGAGAGCTGACGGGCTCCGGGGGCCGACGGGCTCGGCGGGCCGAGCGTTCGGGGCGGCCCGGGAGCGGGTCGGCTCGCCGCGCGAGCCGCTGCGGGTGGGCCTACCTTGGTCCGAGTGGGGGATCCCTCACCAGGAAGGCTGATCCCATGGCCCGACTCACCTGGACGAGCCCGCGCACCTGGACCGCCGTGGCCGGTGCACTGCTGGTGACCGCGACCTACGGACTCGCGACCGCTCCTCCGGTCGGCGCCGTGACCACCACGGTGGTCCAAGGCGACCAGGCCGCCGCCGGCTCGCAGTCCCACGCGACCTGCCCTCAGGGCACCCATCTGATCGGTGGCGGCTTCGACCTGGGGAGCGTCCCGATCGACCCCGCCACGAACACGCCCCTACCGGTGCTCGTGACGCTCAACGCCCCCTCGACCAGCGATGCCGACACCTGGCTGGCCGAGGCGACCGGAGCCGGCGGGGCGACGGCGTTCGCGCTCTGCGAGAGCGCGTGACGAGCCGTCCGGGAAGGGGCCCGGCGCCCGGAGCCGGTCTGGTTCCGGGCACCGGGCCCTGGCGTTCGCACCTGGCGTTCGATCGGGCCCTCCCAGGAGGGATATCGTTGGCGTGATAACCACCGCAGCACTTTGAGGCACTTGTGACCACCCCCAGCGCCAAGCGCGCCCCCCGCCCGCACCGTCGCCCGAAGAAGGACCCGGCCCGGATCGTCGCGTTCCGCGCGCTGCGCGCCGTCGACGAGCGCGACGCGTACGCCAACCTGATCCTGCCCTCCCTGCTCCGCGAAGCCGAGCAGAAGGGCATGGACCGGCGCGACGCCGCCCTGGCCACCGAACTCGTCTACGGCACCCTGCGCCTGCAGGGCACCTACGACGCGGTCATCGCCGCCTGCATCGACCGGCCGCTCAGCAAGGTCGACCCGCCGGTGCTGGACGTGCTCTCGCTCGGCGCCCACCAGCTGCTCACCACCCGGATCCCCAGCCACGCGGCCGTCTCGGCGACCGTCGAGCTCGCCCGGGTGGTGCTCGGCGACGGCAAGGCGAAGTTCGTCAACGCCGTGCTGCGCCGGATCAGTGCCCACGACCTGGACACCTGGATCGAGAAGGTCGCCCCGCCGTACGACAAGGACGCCGAGGACCACCTGGCGGTCGTCCACTCGCACCCGCGCTGGGTGGTCTCCGCGCTCTGGGACTCGCTCGGCCGCTGGCAGCCGGACGCCTCCGGGCGCGGCGCGATCGAAGAGCTCCTGCGGGCCGACAACGAGCGGCCCGAGGTCACCCTGGTCGCCCGCCCCGGCCGGGCCACCGTCGGCGAGCTGGCCGAGGCCCTGCCCGAAGCCGAGCCGGGGCGCTGGTCGCCCTTCGCGCTGCGGCTCGCCGAGGGCGGCGACCCCGGCTCGGTCGAGGCGGTGCAGGACAACCGGGCGGGCGTCCAGGACGAGGGCAGCCAGCTGGTCGCGCTCGCCCTCGCCGCCGCCCCGCTCGACGGCCCCGACCGGATCTGGCTGGACGGCTGCGCGGGCCCCGGCGGCAAGGCCGCGCTGCTCGGCGCACTGGCCGCCGAACGCGGGGCGGCGCTGGTCGCGAGCGAGAAGCAGCCGCACCGGGCCCGGCTGGTGGCGCGGGCACTGCAGGGCAACCCCGGTCCGTACACGGTGATCGCGGCGGACGGGACCCGTCCGGCCTGGCAGGCGGACAGCTTCGACCGGGTGCTGGTCGACGTGCCGTGCTCAGGCCTCGGTGCGCTGCGGCGCCGCCCGGAGGCACGCTGGCGGCGCCGGCCCGCCGATGTGGCCGCGTTCAGGCCGCTCCAGCGGGACCTGCTGCGCTCGGCGATCGATGCCACCCGGATCGGTGGCGTGGTCGGCTACGCGACCTGCTCGCCGCACCTGGCGGAGACCCGGGCGGTCGTCGACGACGTGCTGCGGACCGAAGGCGGCCGGGTCGAGTGGATCGACGCGCGCCCGCTGCTGCCCGGCGTCCCGGCGCTCGGGGACGGGCCGGACGTGCAGCTCTGGCCGCACCTGCACGGGACGGACGCGATGTACCTGGCGCTGCTGCGCCGGACGGCCTGAGCGAGGGCTCGGACAGGCGGATCGGACGGACGGCTCGGGCGGGAGCTCGGGCGGACGGGCTGATCGTGGCGGCCGCTCGTGCCTCGTCGCGAGTGGCCGCTTGCATCTCCCGTAACGGTGGTCAACGGGTGGGCAGCGCCGGAGAGTTGGGCGTTTGAGGTGGACTGGGTGCGGCGCGCCGTGGCCTGAAGCGGTAGGGGTGGCGCGGGCGCGGTGGCTACGGCTGGCGGTGCGCGGGGCCGGGGAACCCGGTGAGGAAGGCGTGGGCCTGGGCGCGGAGGTCATCGACCGGCGGGTCCTCGCAGATCACTTCCATGCCGAGCGCGGTCGTCTGGTCCCAGTGGAAGTAGGACTGGAAGGCGAGGTACGGGCGGTGGTCGTCGCTGGGGTCGAGCCCGACGGCGAAGGTCGCGAAGCAGGTGTGTTCCCGCCCCGTCCGCGCGACCTCGGTCCGGGAGAGCTCCCACTCGAACTCGTAGGGCTCCGGTTCGGCGGGCAGGTCCAGCAGGGCCTGGGCGAGCCGGCGGACCTCGTCCGGGTTCGCGAACGGGAGCGACTCGGACCCGAAGGGGCCGGCGGCGAACAGCTCCCACTCGCGGCCGTTGTGGCTGACGGTCAGTGCCCACTGGCCGTCCTGGTCGCGCCAGTGGCAGTGGAGGGTCAGGTCCATGATGGTCAACCTCCCTGTGGTTCTCGGCTGTTCGGCATTCCTCATCGTGGCACACCGGGTGGCGGAGGGAAGTCGGGTGTGAGCCGTTCTCGGCCCCGTTGCCAGGTGGGGGTGGGCGCGCGGGGTCTTCCGGCGGAGGGGCGGGCGCCGGGTCGGTAAATCAGTCGGTGGTGGGGGCCGGGTGCCAGGGGCGGTCGGGGCGGGTTCGGACCGGGGCGGAGGTGAGGCGCAGCCCGTACACCTCGCGGTCGGTGGCCTCGTACGGGACCGGGCCGAGGTAGTCGTGGCCGGTCAGGTGGCACCAGGCGGGCAGGTCGAGCGGGGCGGCGGGGTCGGTGGTGTGGATGTGGACCACCGCGCCGGCCGGGAGGTGCGCGATCCGGGCGCGCAGGCGGAGCAGGAGCTGGACGCAGAGCAGACCGGTGCCGTCGATGGTGAGGTCGGGGGTGGTGACGGGGGTCTGGGTCATGGCGCTGCCCTTCGCGGGGTGGTCGTGCGGTGGTGCGGGTTCAGCCTAGGGCGCGGGTCGGGCGCTGGGTCCGGCGGGGCATGGGTGCCGGGGGACCGTGGGTGCCGGGCGTCGGAGGTGCCGGGCGTCGGGGCGGGGGTGGTGCTCAGCCGAGTCGGCCGGGGGCGGTGCCGCCGAGGCGGGTGAGCAGGGTGGACAGGCGGCCGAGGTCCTCGGACTGGGAACGGAGGTTCTTGAAGCCGTAGCCGCGCTCGGCCAGCCGGCTCTGCGCCGTCTGCTCGGCCCGCTCGGTGGCCGCCAGGATGTCCTCCTCGGCCTCGCTCGCGTCGAGGAAGCGGAAGGTGAGGGCGGCCCGCGCGGAGAGGTCGTAGCTGAGGTGGCCCTCGCCGCGGACGGGGGCGTCAGCCGTCGACGTCCGGTCGGTGGGGACCAGTCGGTGGGGACAAGGTGCCGCGCTGACCGGGGAGTTCGGGCGTGCTACATCCGTGCCGGGAGTCGGGTGCGGACGGCGCCGGTGGCGAGCGCCGCGGGTTCGGCGTTCAGGGTGGCGAGGGTGAAGGCGGTGGTGAGTGCGCTGATGTCGCGGGTCTCGCGGAGGAGGTAGTGGTTGCCGCCGGGGATCTCGTAGCGGGCGAGGTCCGGGACGACCTGCCGGGCGCGCAGCGCGTACTCCAGGGACTGGGTGGCGTTGGCCGCGCTGTGGTCGCCGGTGCCGTGGACGATCAGTACCCGCCGGCCGGCGAGTTGGTCGACCGGGTCGCCGCTGGGCAGCCAGGGGGCGATCCCGGCGACGCCGACGACGGAGGGGTGTCCGGCGCACCGGAAGGCGGCGCGGCCGCCGAGCGAGTTGCCGATCAGGACAACCGGCGCGCCCTCGTACCGTCGGGCGAGTTCGTCGAGCGCCCAGCGGGTGTCGACGGCGGTGTCGGCGGCGTCGCCGTTCCAGCCGCTGTAGCGGTAGCGCAGCAGGTGGACGGCGAGGCCGTGCGGGCGGCCGCGGTCGGTGAGTTCGGTGGCGAGTTCCCGTAGACCCAGCTCGGCGACCTTCAGTGGCCCGAGTCGGCTTCGGATGAATCCGCCGGGCAGCAGCAGGGCGACGCCGTTGACCGGCCCGTTCCCCTGTCGCGGGGTCAGTTCTGGGGTGCGCGGGTGGTGCGCTCGGAACACGCGAGATCCTTCCTGATGTGTACAGGTGGATTCTACGGTTCCGGTGGCGGGTCGCGGTGCGTGAGCAGGGGCCACAGGACCCAGCCGGTGATCCGGGTGCGCACGACCATGACCTTGGCCCAGTGGGCACCGAGCGGTGAGGTCCAGGTGTCCACGATCTCCACGACGTCGCCGGAGCGGGCGAGTCCGATGACGGTGTCGCCGCCGACGTGGTCGATCCGGACATTGGCGGCGTTCGCCGAGACCTCCCACCAGCCCGCCCCGACCTCGGGCGGCCGTTCGCCGCCGGGTGTGACCGCCGCCGGGACGAGCAGGATCGCGAGGGAGATCACCGCCGCTGTTGCTCGCCCGATCACGGCCACGGGAGCCTCGGCGCGGCGTTGTGCGCGGGTGGTGGCGAAGACGTGAAGAGCGGGGGGGGGTGCTGCGGTGCCGACCCTTCTCCGGCAGCAACTTGCGTGTGGATGGCGGCGGTTGACGCGGCGGGTGGATCGTCGGGCCGACGCTGGGGGGCGCTCCGGCGCCGCTCGGCTCCGGGTCCGCCGGTGTGCGTCGGCCGGGGGTGGCGGGCTTCGATGCGGTCGGGTCGGGTCGGGTCGGGTCTGGTCGGTGGCGTGGCAGGTGGAGTTGCTCATCGGTGACTCCCCTCGGCGGTGGAGCGTGACAGTGCAGCCGAGGGGCGAGGAAGGAGTGGCAAGTCGGTTGGCGTGAAAGGGTGGTAACACTGTTTCCGATGGGTTACGTTGTTGCTCATGAGCACGCCCTACCAGGACGCGCAGCGGGCCGGCCAGGACGCCGTACGCGCCGTGATCCTCGACCGCGCCATCGCCCTCCTCGTCGCCGAAGGCCCCGCCGCGCTGACCGTGCGCCGGATCGCCGCCGAGATCGGCTCCTCGACCAAGGTGCTGTACACGATGTTCGGCGGGAAGGAGGGGCTGCTCGACGCGCTGTATCGCGAGGGCTTCGCACGGCTGCGCCGCGCGCAGGAGCAAGTCCCGCGCGGGGACGACCCGTTGGCGTACCTGGCCGCACTCGGTCGGGCCTACCGGGAGCGTGCGATCGCCGAACCCGCCTACTACCGGGTGATGTTCGAGCAGCCGGTGCCCGAATTCCGGCCCAGTGACGAGGCCTTGGCCATGGCCGAGGGCGCGTTCGGCGCCTCCGTGGTCGCCGTGGACGCGTGCATGGCGGCCGGGGTCTTCCGGCCCGGGGGCGCCCACGAGGTCTCCAAGATCTTCTGGGCGGCTACGCACGGCGCGGTGAGCCTGGAGCTCGCCGGCCACTTCGCCCCGGCCGAGGCCGGGCCGCGCTACGAGGCGCTGATGGCTGCGCTGGGGCGGGCGTTCGGTGCCGGCGATCCGCCGGCCGATGATCCGGCGATCCACTGACCGGCGATCCGGCGATCCGCTGACCGGCGATGCGCTGGCGGCGATGCGCTGACCGGTGATCCGCTGACCGACGAGAGGACGACACGATGAGCCGCAAGCCCATGAACCGTTACCTGTCAGGGAACTTTGCCCCCGTGACCGAGGAGGTCACCGCCTACGACCTGCCCGTGACCGGGCGGATCCCGGATCACCTCGACGGCCGATACCTGCGCAACGGCCCCAACCCGCTGGGCATCGAGGACCCCGCCGCGCACCAGTGGACCCTGGGCGCGGGTATGGTGCACGGCGTCCGGATCCGGGACGGGCGCGCCGAGTGGTACCGCAACCGCTGGGTCCGCTCGGGATCCGTCGCCGACCTGCTCGGCGAACCGCGGCGCGGCACACCCGTCGACGAGCGGCTGGACATCTCCCCGAACGTGCAGGTCGCGGGCCTCGCCGGACGTACCTTCGCGCTCACCGAGGGCGGCATCCCCCCGTACGAACTCACCTACGAGCTGGACACGGTGGGCCCCTGCGGCCTGGGTGCGACACCGGAGGGGTACAGCGCCAACGCGCACTCGGTGTTCGACCCGCACACCGGCGAACTGCACTCGCTCGCCTTCCGCTACGGCTCGGACCAGGTGCAGCACATCGTGATGGACGCGGCCGGTGCCGTCCGGCGCGCCACCACGATCCCGGTGCCCGGGAACCCGTACATGCACGATTTCGCGCTCACCGAGCGGTTCGTGGTGCTGTACGACACTCCGGTGGTGTTCAGCGCGGCGCACCTGGCGACCGGCGTCCCGTTCACCTGGGACGAGCGGCGCGCGGCCCGGGTCGGCGTGCTGCCGCGCGAGGGCGGCGAGGTGCGGTGGTTCGAACTCGCGCCGCACCTGGTGGGGCACACGCTCAACGCGTACGAGCGGACGGCGGATTCGCTGGTGGTCGACGTCGTCCGGCATCCGCCGGGCATCGACCTGCGGAACCTCGGCGCGAGTCGGCCCACGCTCGACCGCTGGACGGTCGACCTGGCGGCGGGGACGGTGAAGGAGGAGCGGCTGGACGACCGGGTCCAGGAGTTCCCGCGCCTCAACTCCCGCTACACCGGGCGTCCTTACCGCTACGGCTACGCGGCCGCCGTCGAGCTCTACGCGCCGCCGGCCGGGCCCGCGGACGACCGTCCGGATGAGGGCTTCAGCAACGCCCTGCTCAAGCACGATCTGCGCCGGGGAACGGTCGAGGCCCACGAGTTCGGGCGCGATGGCGCGGTGGGGGAGGGGGTGTTCGTCGCCGCCGAGTCGCCGACCGGGGAGGACGACGGGTATGTGATGGCGTACGTCTTCGACCCGGCGCGGGGTGCGACGGACCTGGTGATCCTCGCCGCCCAGGACTTCACCGGCGAGCCCGTCGCCCGGGTCCACCTGCCGGTGCGGGTGCCGCTGGGGCTGCACGGGAACTGGGTACAGGGCGGGGAACCGGGTGCGCCGGAGGAAGCGTGAGGTGACGTCGGGGCGGGGTGTGAGGTGACGTCGGGTCGAGGATGGTGGGCCAAGATTGGCCCGCCCTGGCCGGGGTTTTCCCTGCTCTTTGTTTCCGGATCATGACGGGCTCTGCGACGATCCGATGATCGTCGCCCTGTCGTGGTGGGCGGCGCGTCTCAGGGGCGTCGCAGGGGAGAGACCGGCATGGCCGTTGGGCCCGAGGACAGCGTGGTCCGGGCGGGGTGGGGTGCCAGGTTCGCCTGGGGCAGGGATACCTGGATGGTGGTCTCCGGCGGGGTGCTGGGGGCCATGTTCGCGAGCATGGGGCTGGCGGTGCTGTTCGGGCCGGGGAACGGGTTCGGCGGCGACAGCCTCGCCTACATGGGCATCATCAGCATCCTCGGGCTGATGCCGTGCGGCGCGGGCTTCGTCTGGGCGCTGATCCACCCCCGGTACGGGCTGCCGTCCGCCGCCCTCGGGGCGCTGCTGGGCCTCGGGATCTTCGTCTGCTTCGCCGGGGACGGCCTCAACGACTCCTGGGCGGCGCCGCTCGACCGGCCGTCCACCACCCGCGCGGTGGGCAGCTGGACGACCGGGGACCTGGTGGTGCGGGTCCGGCCCGACCAGGTGGTCGCGTACCGCAGCGCCACCGGTGCCGTCGTGTGGCGCTGGACGCCGCCGGGGGAGGACTCGGTGTGCGCGATGAGCCGCGGGATCGGCCGGGGCGGTATCGGGCAGAGCGGTGCCGGGCAGGGCGGTGCCGGGCAGAGCGCCGTCGGCCCGGGCGGCGTCGGGCTGATCGGCCACTCGCCGCACGACAAGCCGTGCGCGGCGGTGACCGCGCTCGACCTGGCCGACGGCAAGGAGGGCTGGACCACCGCCGTGGACGCGCCCGCCCGGGACGGGGACTCGGCGACACCGGACGTGGTCGCCGTCTCCGGGCAGCAGGCCGTCCTGCAGGAGAAGGGCGGCTGGCGGACGGTGCGGCTGACCGACGGCGGGGCGGTGTGGCGCGCCACGGCCGACGCCGGTTGCACTCCGCTGCAGGTCGCGGGTGGGACGGCGGACGTGGTGACCGTGGCGCAGTGCGGCGCGGCGGCGCCCGTCCTGCGGTCGCTGGCGGCCCCGGACGGGCGGGAGCAGTCGCGGATCGCGCTGCCGGCGTCGGGCGGGCTGAAGAACCTCGCGGTGGTGTCGGTCGAGCCGCTCGCGGTGTGGGTCGACGCCCAGGGCGAGCGCGGGACGCACGCGGTGCTCAGCTACGACCGGGCCGGGCGGCAGCGGGCGTCGATCCCGGTCTCGGGGGACGAGTACGACCTGGACGTGATGCTCGGCGGGCTGCACGCCTTCGACGAGTTCGACGCCCGGCCCCTGTTCGGCGGGGTGGTCGTCGGGGACCTGTTCATCGTGCCGGGCGAGAAGCCCGGCGACGTCAGCATCAGCGGCGGCAAGCACCCGAGCCGCAGCGCGACGGGCCGGCTGGTGGCCTACTCGCTCGCCGACGGGGTGCAGCGTTGGACGGCGGGGCTGGACGACCAGGTCACCGGCCTGGCGGTGGACGGGACGTCGGTCTGGGCGATGACGCGCGACCGGGTCGCCCGGGTGGACACCGCGACGGGACGGCAGAGCGCCGAACTGGACGTGAACGGCACGGCGTCGCTGTACCCGGTCGACCTGTCGGTGTCGGGGCCCGAGCGGTTCACGGTGGTGGCGGAGGACGGGACGCGGGACGAGCCGCCGGTACGCGGGATGAACTGAGGACGGGACGCGGGACCGGCCGACAGGCGTGGTTCCGGCTACCGGGTGCGGTTCCGGGTTGCCGGGCGTGGCTCCGGCTACCGGGTGCCGTTCCGGGTTGCCAGGCGTGGTTCCGGTTACCGGGTGCGGTTCTGGTTACCGGGAGTCGCGCCGGTTACCGGAGTCGTCCCGGAACTGCGGGTAGCCCAGGATGAAGACCTTCTCCGCCGGGTTCCGGACGTAGGGGATCACCTTGCCGGTGTCCTCGAAGCCGAGTCGCCGGTAGAAGGCCAGCGCGCGGCCGTTGCTCTCGTTGACGCCGAGGGTCAGCCACCGTGCGTCGGTGTGGTCCCGGGCGTGGCGGACGGTCGCGTTCACGAGGTCGGCGGCGGGGCCGGCGGCGCCGCGGTGGGCCGGGGCGACGTAGACGGAGCGGACGCACATGGTGTCGGGGACGTCGGGGACGGGTTCGACCCCGGCGATGCCCACCCAGTTCCCGTCTTCGTCACGGACCGTGAAGGTGGCGCGTTCCCCGGTGGTGGCCTCGGCGGCGGCCTGGTGCTGCCAGTAGCCGTCGGGGTGGGCGGCGGTGTCGGCGTAGGACAGGTTGAAGGCGTCGGGGGAGTCCCGCAGCGCCTCCAGGGTGATCTCGCGGAGTTCCCGCCAGTCCTCGGCGGTGATCCGGCGTACGACGTAGTGCATGCGCCGAGCCTGGCACGGTGGTGGGGCGGCCGGGATCACGCGTGAGGATGATCTTCGTCCGGGGACCTCCCCGGCGCGGGGGAGATCCGCCGCGACCGGCGGATCTGAGCCTTCCAGGCGGTTGTGTCAGGCTGGTGGGGGAGCACCGCCGAGATCGGGAGGCTCGTGATGGCCGAGACCAGGGTGAACGGAGTGGCGCTGCACTACGAGGCCCACGGTGAGGGCCCCGGCGTCGTCCTGGTGCACGGCTCGTGGAGCGACGGGGACTCCTGGGCGCGGGTGGTGCCCGGCCTGGCGGAGTCCGCCACCGTCGTCTCCTACGACCGCCGGGGGCACAGCCGCAGCGAGGACCCGCTCACCCAGGGTTCGGTGTACGAGGACGCGGCCGACCTGGCCGGGCTGATCCAGGGGCTCGGCCTCGCTCCGGCCTTCGTCTACGGCGACTCCTACGGCGCGCTGGTCACCCTCCGGCTCGCCGCCGCCCGTCCCGACCTGCTCCGGGGGATCGCCGTGCACGAGCCGCCCGGCACCGGCATCCTGCTCGCCGACCCGGACCTGCGCCCGATCGGCACCGCCTTCGCCGACCGGATCGCCGCCGTTCGGGAGCTGCTGGAACAGGCTGAATCGGCCGCGGCCGCCGAACTCTACGTGGACAGCCTCGCCTTCGGGCCGGGCGCGTGGGAGCAACTGCCCGCCCCGATCCGGCACACGTACATCCGCAACGCGCCCACCTACCTGGACGAGCTGCGCGACCCGGACGCGCTCGACCTCGACCTCACCGGGCTGGCCCGGTACCCCGAACCGGCGCTGCTCACGCAGAGCGACGACAGCGCGCCGATGTTCGGCGAGGTGCTGGACCTGATCGACCTCGCCCTGCCGAAGGCGGAGCGCCACCTGTACACCGGTGCCGGCCACGCCCCGCACCTGTCGCAGCCGGAGGAGTGGGTGCGGGTGGTCCTCCCGCGCGCGCTGGCCTGAAACCGGCGGGGGCTGAGTCCGGCAGTGGCTGAGTCCGGCGGGGGCTGAAACGCGGCGGGCTACCGGGTTGCCAGCATCTCCTCCCCGCGCGGCGTCCGCCGGTACAGCACCTCCCGCCCGCTGCGCACCCGGCTGACCAGGCCGGAGCGGTGCAGCACGCCCAGGTGGTACGAGACGGTGCCCGCGCTCAGGAAGTGCCGGGCGGCAAGGTCGGCGGTGGTGATCGGGTCGACCAGCGCGGCCAGCAGGTCCGCCCGGGTCGGTCCGAGCAGCTGCGCCAGCGCCGGGGTGGGGGTCTGCGGGACGGTCGGCGGCTTGCCGACCGGGTACATCAGCGTCGGCACCCGGTGGCAGCCGTCCACCGGGTCCAGCATGACGTGGATCCTCCGGCTCACCAGGGTCGGCATCAGCAGGACCATCCGGGCCGGCAGGGCCACGTCGAAACGGCTCTCCAGCAGGATCAGCCCGTCGGCCCAGGAGAGCTGCGGCGAGAGGGAGTTGAACAGGGAGCCGGTGCCGTACCGGGCCAGGTGGCGGCCACGTTGGTCGACCTCGGCGTCCAGGACGCCCCGGGCGTCCGGCCAGTACGGCGCGAGGGCCGACTCCCAGTACCGGCCCAGCTCGTCGGCGACCCGCTCGGCGAAGTAGCGCGGGCCGCGCTCCAGTGAGCGCAGCACCACATCAGGGAGCTGACGGCCAGCCAGATTGGCGGCCGGCAGCCCGTGTCGGACGGTCTCCAGCTCCGCCCGTACCCGTTTCGGGTCGGTGCGGCGGACGGCCTCCAGCTGCTCCGCCACCGTCGGGTCCGGCCCGGAGGGGTGCGGGGAGAGGAAGTCGGGGATGTAGCCGCCGTCCTGTTCCAGGGCCAGCCCCGACAGCAGCTCCAGCTTCTCCCGGCGCAGCACCCGGCGGGTGCGGCCCACCCAGGCGTACGGCCCGGTACGGGAGTTGAGCGAGGAGGCCATCAGGGTGTTGACCGCCTCGTGCAGTGGCGAGACCACGAAACGGGTGCGGGCGAGCCCGGTCGAGTCGATCGTGAGCCGGATCAGTGTCCTTCCCCCTGTCGAACTGTCGAACTGTCGAGTCGCCGAACTGTCGAGTCGCCGGACTGTCGAAACTGTCGAGCCGTCGGGCTGTCGAGCCGTCGGACACGGCCGGATTTGCCGGGCTTCCGGCAGGCGACGATTCGACACTGGTCGAATCCTGGCATGAATGCTCGCGTTCGAAGTCGCCCGGGCCCAAGCTGACTCCGTGACCGCGTCAGCACGGACGCGGCGCGACCGGAAGGACGAACATGACGAGCACGCGCGGCCGCATCGCCGCCCTGCTGGGCGCCGTCGCGGTGGTCGCCGGCACCACCGTGGCCACTCCTGCCGTCGCGGCGCCGGACGCACCGGCCCGGCACGGCGGAGGGATCACCGGGCAGGCGCCCTGCCAGGGCGCGCCCGAATTCACCTGCGGGACCATCACCGTGCCGCTCGACCACAGCGGCGCCGTCCCCGGCACCCTCCAGCTCGACGTGGCGATGACCGGGAACACCGACGCCCCCAAGGGCGACCTGCTGTTCCTCACCGGCGGCCCCGGCCAGCCCGGCGTGCCGCTGATCCAACGGATCGCGAGCAAGATCGAGCCCGTCCTCAAGGACTACCGCCTGGTCATGTTCGACCAGCGCGGCACCGGTGAGCGGGCCCTGCAGTGCCCCGGGCTGCAGGAGGACATGGGCTCCTCCGACCTCGCCCCGCCCCGCAAGCAGTCCGTCACCGACTGCGCGGCCACGCTCGGCCCGAACGCGCGCTTCTACAGCACCGCGGACACCGTCGCCGACATGGACCTGCTGCGCCGGGACCTCGGCGACCACCGCCTCACCATCGACGGCGTCTCCTACGGCACCTTCGTCGCCGAGCGGTACGCCCTCGCCCAGCCGGCGCACGTGGCCCGGCTGGTGCTCGACTCGGTGGTCCCGCAACAGGGCTACGACCCGCTCGACCTGATCGCGCTGCCGGCCACCGCCCGGGTGCTGCGGGCCGCCTGCCAGGCCACCGGCTGCACCACCGACCCGGCCGCCGACCTCGCCGAGACCGTCCGACGGTACGGCAACGGGGCGCAGATCCTGGACGCCCTCACCAGCTACGAGTTCGTCGACCCGAACTACGGCGGCGTGCCGGAGTCCCTGCACGAGGCCGCCGCCGGGCAGCCGGCGAAACTCCAGGCCTTCATCGACGCCGTCCACCAGGGCGATGCCGCCCCCGCCGAATGGCTCAGCCAGGGCCTGCACGCCGCCACCCTGTGCGCGGACGGGCGGTACCCGTGGGGCACCTCGGACACTCCGGTCGAGGGCCGGGCGGCGGCGCTGGAGCGCACCCGGCAGCAGCTGACCACCCAGCAGACCTGGCCGTACGACGCGGCGACCGCGACCGGGCTCGGCAGCCTGCTGGTCTGCCTCGACTGGCCGCGCGAGCAGGTGCCGCCGACGCCGCCGGCCCACCGCAAGCTGCCCAACGTGCCGGTGCTGCTGCTCGGCGGCGACCGTGACCTGTCCACGCCGTACGAATGGCTCTACCAACAGGCCGCGTCGACGCACGACCCGCAGATCGTGATCGTCCCCGGGGCGTCGCACTCGGTGCAGACCCGGGCGGCGAACCCGGCCGGGCGGCAGGCGGTGTACGACTTCCTGCTGAAGTAGCAGGGGAGACCGGGGAGTTCGGGGAAGTCAGGGGGCTCGCGAGCTCGGGGGACTCGGGGAAGACCGGCGGCGGGCCGTTCCACACGGGGGTGGGAACGGCCCGTCGCCGGTCGGGGTCTCCCGGACGGCCCGCCACCGGTGCGGCCGTGCGGTGCTCAGTGGTCGCCCGTACCCCAGCCGTCGGCGGGCTGGGTGGGGTCCGGCTCGGCGCAGTCGTCGTGCTCGTAGCCCCACAGGATCACCTTGTACAGCCTGAACTCCTCCAGCGGCGGCTCGTCGTAGTCGGGCCGGTTGCTGAGGACCAGCTCCACGTGGACGTCTTCGACCGGCTCGAAGATCAGGTTCCGCTGGTCCGTGAGGTTCTCGTACGTCACCGTCTGCCATGTGTGGCCGGTGGCGGTCAGCGCGGCCATCAGCTCGGTCTCGGTGACGATGGTGTCGAGCGTCACCAACTCGCCACCCGGCCGGGGGAATTCGAGCTGGTCATTCCAGGCCGACAGGGACAGTGAGTGGAGCCGGCGGCAGCGGCAGAACACCGTCATCACGTCGCCCCAGTGGTAGGCGCGCGGCCAGCGGCTTTCGCGGTGGATCCGGCCCTGGTCCCACGGATCGCCGTAGTGGGCGGCGAGTTCGGGCAGCGAGGCGCCGTAGCGCAGCTCGCCGAGGCTGCCGGTGGTGGCCAGGCCGGTGAGGACAGCCATGAAGTCCGTCATCCCAGGCACCCGCGCACCGCGTCGATCAGTCGGGTCGCCCGGGCGTCGCCGTGGCCGATCATCCGGTTGGCGACGTAGCCGAAGCCGATGCCGAACTCGTCGTCGCCGAAGGCGAACTGGCCGCCGGCGCCGTCGTTGCCGAAGCTGCGCCCGCCGAGCAGCCTGCGGAAGGCGGGGGAGTCGAGCAGTACGCCGGAGCCCCAGCGGGCGCCCATGTCGAAGCCCAGGAAGCCCGTGCCGGAGGAGACTTCGCGCACCGCGTCGGTGACCGTGTCGGGCGAGAGCAGCCGCTCGCCGCCGTCCAGGCCGGTGACGGCCGCGGCGTACAGGCCGGCGAGGCCGGTGGCAGAGGCGACGGCGCCCGCGCCGGGTAGCTCGATCGCGTGCAGGGCCGGGTCGTTCCAGCCGTGCGGCACGTCCAGGCCGGGGAAGGCCAGTGCGCCGTTCATCGTCACGATCCGGGTGAGCAGGTGCTCCGGGCCGGGCATCGGACGGCGGCCCTCGGCCTCCACCAGTCGGGCCAGGCGGGGGAGTTCGCCCTCCGGCAGGCCGAGCCAGACCGGCAGGCCGAGCGGCTCGGCGAGTTCCTTGCGCAGGAACGCGCCGGGGGTCAGACCGGTGATCCGGCGGATCAGCTCGCCGACCGCGAAGCCGAACACATGGCCGTGGTACTCGTAGGCCGTGCCCGGCTCCCAGAGCGGCTCCTGCGCCTCGATCGCCCGGATCACCGGCTCCCAGGCGGCGATCTCCTCGAAGGAGAGCACCGCGTCCAGCGCCGGGAGGCCGGCGCGGTGGCCGAGGATCATCCGGGTGGTGATCGACTGCTTGCCGTTCCGCGCGAACTCGGGCCAGTAGCGGGCGATCGGCGCGTCCAGGTCGAGCCGGCCCTGCTGGGCGAGCAGGTGCGCGCAGATGCTCACCGGGCCCTTGGCGCACGAGAAGACCGGCACCACGGTGTCCTGCGTCCAGGCCCGGCCGGTGCGCTCGTCGGCCGTGCCGCCCCACAGTTCGACCACCTTGTGGCCGCCGGCGAACACCGTGACGGCGGCGCCCAGCTCGGGGAACTCGGCGAAGTTGCGCGCGAAGGCATCCGCGACGGCGCCGAAGCGTTCGTCGGCCCAGCCCTGGTACTGCTGCATGGTGTGGAGCCCCGTTCTGCCCTCAAGATCAGCGACCGGACCACGGTACGGGAGCCGGGCGGCCGTGACGAGGGGATTTCACACGCCGGGGCTGGAGAGGTGGGTGTGACAGACTCGCGGGCGATCCGGAGCAGAACCGGAGGAGAAGCGACGGAGGGGGTCCGGTGGACCGGGAGGCGTTGACCGCGCTCTGGCAGCGGCGGTGGCCGGGCTGCGAGCCCGTAGGGAACGGGCTCTACGCGGAGGGGCGGGACGTCTGGGTGCGCTTCCACAGCCTGCCGGAGTCCAAGCGCTACCCCGACGACGAGCGCGAGTACGCGATCGTGCTGGAGCGCTACAACACCGTGCTGGACGAGCTGTTCGCCGGCACGGAGGTGTACGTGATCACGCCGGAGTGGACGTCGGAGCCGCCCGCCCCCGCCGCGCGCCCGGGAACGACCCACTGGCGGAGCTGGCAGCAGACGGACGACCCCGACCCGGAATTCTGGATCCACCGCCACGCCTTCGTCGAGCAGCGCCCGTGGCGGCGCGGCTGCCTCGACGGGCTGCTGCGACGGGTCGCCGACGACGAGGTGGCCGGTGTGATCATCACGGACACCGAACTCCTGCGGGTCTACCACCCGTACGACGGCGGCGCGGACGTCTTCCTGACCACGACGCAGGAGCGCGACCGGCTGAAGGAGCGGCACAGCGAGTGGCTGTCGAAGCACCCGCAGGGGTACTGACCGAGGTCGACTCGCGGTCGGCCGGCCGGCCGACCGGCGGGGTCTGGGTCTGGGTGTGGGTGCGGGTGCCGGTGTGGCTGTGGGATGGCTGGCGGGGCGCGGGTGTGGGAAGGCTCGGTCGGGACGTCCCCACGCGCCGCACCGGATCAAGGAGAGCCCAGGATGACCGCAGTGCACGAATCCGTCCTCGACGCGATCGGCGGGACGCCGCTGATCCGGCTCGCCCGGCTCGGTGCCGGCATCGCGGCGCCGATCTACGCCAAGGCCGAGTTCCTCAACATCGGCGGCAGCGTCAAGGACCGCGCCGCGCTGTCCATGGTCCTGGCCGCCGAGCGGGACGGTCTGCTCAAGCCCGGCGGGACGATCATCGAGGCGACCTCCGGCAACACCGGCATCGGCCTGGCCATCGTCGGGCGGCGGCGCGGGTACCGGGTGATCGCCGGGGTGTCGGAGAAGTCGGCGCCCGAGAAGTCGGACATCCTGCGGGCGTACGGCGCGGAGGTGGTGCGCGCCACGACCACCGTGCCGCGGGAGGATCCGCGGCACCTGTTCAACGTGGTCCAGCGGCTCGCCGCGGAGATTCCCGGGGCCTGGCTCGCCAACCAGTACGACAACCTGGCCAATCCCGATGCCCATGTCCGGACCACCGGTCCCGAGATCTGGGAGCAGACCGGCGGCCGGGTGACCCACTTCGTCGCGGGCGTCGGCACCGGCGGAACCGTCACCGGCACCGGCGGGTACCTGCAGCAGGTGTCCGGCGGCGCGGTGACCGTGGTCGGCGCGGACCCGGAGTCCTCCTCGTACGGAGGCGGGGACGGCAGCCCGTGGTTCGTCGAGAGCATCGGGCACTTCCTCCACCCCGAGACGATCGAGGACCGCTGGCCGCAGGCCTACCGCTCGGAGGTGGTCGACTCCTTCGAACGGATCCCGGACCGCGAATCGCTGCTGACGGCACGCCGGCTCGCACGGGAGGAGGGCATCCTGGCCGGCCCGTCCTCGGGCACGGCGGTGGCGGCGGCGCTGCGGGTGGCGCGGCGGCTGGGCCCGGACGACCTGGTGGTCGTGCTGCTGCCGGACTCGGGACGCTCGTACCTGTCCAAGGTGCACAGCGACGTGTGGATGCGGGAATGGGGCTTCCTGGAGGAGCCGGGGGAGACGGCGGTGCGGGAGGCGCTGGAGGCGGCGGGCCCGCCGGTGACGGTCCCCGCCGACGCGACCGTAGGCGAGGCGGTGGAGGCGCTGCGGGCCGTGCCGGGTGGCGTGGCACCGGCGGTGCTGGCGCGGGCGGCGCGCCCGTTCGGGGTGAGCGCGACGGAGGTGGTGGGCTCGGTGTCGCGGGAGGTGCTGGCGGCGGTGCTCGCGGACGGCGGTGCCAAGCCGGGCGATCCGCTGGGCGCGCTGCTCGGGTCGGCGCTGCCGACGGTGGGCGTCGGGCAGTCGCCGGCCGAGGCGCGGGCGGCCCTGGCGGGGCCGACCGGGCAGGTGGGGCAGGCCGGGCAGGCCGGGCAGGCCGGGCAGGCCGGCGGGGGTGGCCACCCGGCCGTCCTGGTGCTGGTGGACGGGCGGGTGGCCGGGGTGCTGCCGCGGGAGGCCTTCGCGAACTGACGATCCGTCAGATGGCGCCGGTGGGTGTCAGGATGGCGGAGATCACCCGGTCCAGCGTGCGGTCGAAGGCCCTGTCCGGGTCGGCGGGCGGGCCGGCGGTGGCGAATGCCTGCGCCAGGTGCGGGAATTCGCCGCTCATCGCCGCCTGGCTGAGGTAACCGACCAGCTCCGCCTGCCACTTGGCGCCCGCAGCCGCCGTCTGCTCGTACTGCGCGAACTGGGTGACGAACCCGTTGAACAGTGCCATCGCCTCCATCCGGGCTCCGCCGCCGAGGCCGGTGGGGGCGGTGACGGCCAGGAAGTGGTCGGTGTAGCGCAGGGCGTTGGGGCCGAGGCTGGGACGGGCCAGCAGCAGCGCGGGCAGCCAGGGGTGGCGGCGGGAGATGTCGAGCTGCTGGTGGGCGAGGTCGGCGAGGTCGGCCCGGACGTCGCCGCTCGGCGCGGGCGGCAGCCGGTACTCGCCGGTGACCGCGTCGAGCATCAGGTCGAGCAGGTGCTCCTTCTTCGGAACGTAGTTGTAGAGCGACATCGTGCCCGCGCCGAGCGCCGCCGCGACCCGGCGCATGGAGACCGCGTCCAGGCCCTCGGCGTCGGCGATCCCGATGGCCGCGGCGGCGATCGAGTCGCGACTGTGGGCCGGGCGCGGGCCGCGGCCGGTGCGCTCAGGGCGCAGCCAGATCAGTTCTGGGGCCTCGGGGGGTGTGGGCCTGCCCGGCTGCTGCGCAGCGTCGGGGCTCTTTCGGCTCTCGGAGCCGGTGGGGGTCTTGCTGGACGGCACTGGAAGATCACCTCGCTCTCCCATCTTAGAGACGCTTCCGGATCGACCCCTTAGATACGTACGTCGTACGTAGTACGATTGCGTCCGCATTCGCTTCTACGTACGCTGTACTTAGAGAAGGGCAGAGCCATGTCCGACACCACCCGGCCCGCCATCGAGATGGCGGGCGTGGCGAAACGCTTCGGCGCCACCCAGGCCCTGCGCGGCCTCGACCTCACCGTCCCCGCCGGCACCGTCTGTGGCCTCCTCGGCCCCAACGGCGCCGGCAAGACCACCGCCGTCCGCGTCCTCGCCACCCTGGTCGCCCCCGACCGCGGCACCGCCAGGGTCGCCGGACACGACGTCGTCCGCGCCGCCGAGGACGTCCGACGCTCCATCGGCCTCGCCGGGCAGCACGCCGCCGTCGACGAGGGCATCACCGGCCGCGACAACCTCCACCTGCTCGGCCGGCTGCACCGCCTGGGCGCCCGCCGGGCCCGGGCGCGCGCCGACGAACTGCTGACCCGCTTCGGCCTCGCCGAGGCCGCCGACCGGCTGGTGCGCACCTACTCCGGCGGCATGCGCCGGCGCCTCGACCTCATCGCCAGCCTGGTCACCAGCCCGCCCGTACTCTTCCTGGACGAGCCGACCACCGGGCTCGACCCGCGCAGCCGCCAGGAAATCTGGGACACCGTCAAGGAGTTGGCGGACGGCGGCACCACCGTCCTGCTCACCACCCAGTACCTGGAGGAGGCCGACCGGCTCGCCGACGACATCGTCGTCGTCGACCACGGCGCCGCCATCGCCACCGGCCCACCGGACCGGCTCAAGGCGGCGATCGGCAGTCAGGTCTCCGTCACCCTGGCCACGCCCGGTCAGCTCGCCTCCACCGCCGTGGTGTTGTCCGCGATGACGGGCGGCGACGCGCAGGTGGACGTCGCCGAGCGGACCGTCACGGTGCTGACGGCCCCCGGCGTGTCCGTCCTGTTGCCCTCGCTGGTGCGGGAGTTGGACGGGGCGGGGGTCGTCGCGCAGGACGTCGCGGTGCGGACTCCGTCGCTGGACGACGTCTTCCTGGCGCTGACCGGCCGGTCGGGCGGGGCCCCCGCCGAGCCCGCCGAGTCCGCCGAGGCCGGGGCGCCCGCCGAGCCCGCTGAGGTCGGAGGGCCCGCCGAGGCCGGGAGGGCCGCCTGATGGCCACCGTCGTGTACGCGGCCCCGCGATCGTCCACCGTCGGCCGGCTGCTCTCCGACACCTGGACGTCGATGCTCCGCATCCTGCTCAACTACCGCCACTCACCGGGCCTGTTGGCCGCCTCGCTGGGCGTCCCGGTGATCATGGTGGTGGTCTTCGGGTACGTCTTCGGCAGCGCGATGCGGGTGCCGGGCGGCGGCGACTACCGGGAGTTCCTGATGCCCGGGCTGTTCGCCATGGTCGCCACCAACGGCATCATGCCCACGATGGTCGGCGCCGCCCGCGACGTCGGGCGCGGCGTCACCGACCGGCTGCGCTCCATGCCGGTCTCCCGTACCGGTCTGCTGCTCGGACAGACCCTCGCCGACCTGCTGGTCAGCGCGGTCGTCCTGGCGCTGCTGGCACTGGTCGGGCTCGCCACCGGCTGGCGGGCCCGGCACGGACTCGCCGACACCGCGGGGGCGTTCGCACTGCTGCTGCTCTTCCGGTTCGTGATGACGTGGGTCGGCACCCTGCTCGGCCTGACCGTCGGCAAGGAGGAGGCGGCCGGCCAACTCTCCGTCGTGGTCTTCCCGGTGGCGATGATCACCAACGCCTACGTGCCGACCGTCGGCATGCCCGGCTGGCTGCGCTTCGTCGCCGACTGGAACCCGATCAGCTCCGTCGTCCAGGCCTGCCGGGAGCTCTTCGGCAACCCCTCGGCACCCGGATCCGCCTGGCCGGCGCAGCACGCCACGCTCGCCGCGCTGCTCTGGAGCGCCGTGCTGCTCGCGCTCTGCATGCCGCTCGCCGTACGGAAGTTCGCCACGCACGGGCGGTGACCAGGGGTTCCGGCGCGCCCGCGAAATGTGCTGGACAGCGGGGTCGGTGTGGTCTTGGGTGGGGCGCCATGGAGTACACCCACCTCGGCCGCACCGGCCTGACCGTCTCCCGCCTCTGCCTCGGCACCATGAACTTCGGCCCGCACACCGAAGAGGCCGACGCCCACCGTCTCATGGACACCGCCCACGACCGCGGCATCAACTTCTTCGACACCGCCAACAGCTACGGCCGCGACAGCGAGGGCAACCTCAAGGGTCGCACCGAGGAGATCATCGGCCGCTGGTTCGCCCAGGGCGGTGGCCGCCGCGAGCGCACCGTCCTCGCCACCAAGGCCTACGCCGACATGAGCGACTGGCCCAACGGCGGCAAGCTCTCCGCGCTCGCCATCCGCAAGGCCGTCGAGGCCAGCCTGCGCCGCCTGCAGACCGACCACATCGACCTCTACCAGATGCACCACATCGACCGGGCCACGCCCTGGGAAGAGATCTGGCAGGCGATGGAGATCCTGGTCGCCCAAGGCAAGATCATCTACGTCGGCTCCAGCAACTTCGCCGGCTGGCACATCGCCCAGGCCCAGGAGGCCGCCCGCTCCCGCCACTTCCTCGGCCTGGTCAGCGAGCAGTCCCTCTACAACCTGCTCGACCGCGCGATCGAGCTCGAGGTCATCCCCGCCCTCCAGCACTACGGCCTCGGGCTCATCCCGTGGTCGCCGCTGCGCAGCGGCCTGCTCGGCGGCGTCCTGCGCAAGGAACGCGAGGGCACCCGCGACCGCAGCGGCACGGGCTACGCGAACGAACTCCTCGCCAAGCACCGCGACCGCATCCAGGCCTACGAGGACTTCGCCGACGAACTCGGCACCGACCCCGCCGACCTCGCCCTCGCCTGGCTCCTCTCCCGCCCCGCCGTCACCGCCCCCATCATCGGCCCCCGCACCCCCGCCCACCTCGACGCCGCCCTCGCCGCCCTCGACCTCGAACTCGACCGGAAGACCCTCGACCGCCTCGACGAACTCTTCCCGGGCCACCAGCCCGCCCCGGAGGACTACGCCTGGTAGGCCACCCGCCCCCGGCCGGGGCCGGGCATTGCGGGGATCGTCCGGCCGGCGGGGATCCGCGGGACCTGCTCGGCCACCTGCCCGGGTGGTTCGGTGCCGCCGCCGGCTGGGCGCGGGACGTCGACTCCCGGGCCCGGCCGGCTGTGGTAGCAAGGCTGGTATGAGGGAGACGAGGGAACGGGGCGGGGAGCGGGGGGCGTACCACCACGGGGCGTTGCCGGAGGCGTTGGTGGCGGCGGCGTTCGAGGTGTTGGACGAGCAGGGGCAGGAGAAGGTGAGTGTGCGGGAGGTGGCGCGGCGGGCGGGGGTGTCGGCGGGGGCGCCGTTCCGGCACTTCGCCGACCGGCAGGCGCTGTTGACCGCGTTGGCGGACCGGGTGCTGGCGGACTTCGTGCGCTGGCAGGAGGCGCAGGTGGCGGCCGCCGGGCCGGATGGGGGGCCGGACGGGGGGTCGGTGATGCGGGCGGTCGGCCTGGGCTTCGTCCGGTACGCGGTGCGTCATCCGCGGCGGTTCGAGCTGGTGCGCTCGCGGGTGTTCGCGGCCTCGCGGGAGCCGGAGCTGCGGGAGCAACTGGACGGGATCGACCGGGCGTTGATGGATGTGGTCGCCGCGGACCAGGAGGCGGGCCGGTTGCGTCCCGGGGATCCGGCGCTGGTCGGGCTGGCCGGGCAGGCGCTGGTGTACGGGCTGGCGCAGATGATCGTGGACGGCTACCTGCCGACCGAGAAGGCGGAGGAGCTGGCCGCGCAGGTACTGGACACCTTCGGTCAGGGGATCGCCAACCAACCTGCGCAGTAGCTGAATTGTGGCGGTTGCGAGCCTTGACCGGGTCATCGTGCGCTGATGTAATCACCGCTTACATGGGGTGCGGGTTCGGCGCGGGGAGGCCGGGATGTCCACAGGTCCGGGATCACGTGCGGGAGGGACGGGTTCGCCGTTCGTCCGCTCGGTGTTCGCCAAGCCGCTGCGGGGCTACACCACCGCCGCCGCCACCGGCGACACCGTGGTGCTGCTCATCGGCATGCGGATCAACCGGTTCTGGGCCGTGCACCACTGGGGCCCGGTGATGTTCGCGATGTTCCGGATGCTGTACGAGCTGCGCCGCGGCTCCGAGCGTGGCGCCGAGCGCGGTCTTCTCGGCCGCATCCTGCTCACCGCCTCGCCGCGCACCTACTACGTCGTCCAGTACTGGGAGTCGAAGGAGAGGCTGTACGGCTACGCGAGCGCGCCGGACGGCTTCCACCACACCGTGTGGGGCATCGCCAACCGCAAGCTGCGGGAGGGCAAGGCCCGCGGGCACGTCGGGCTCTGGCACGAGACGTACATCGTGCCGGAGGGCGGGTACGAGTCGATCTACTTCGACATGCCGCCGTTCGGTCTGGCCGGCGCCACCGGTGCGCTCCCGGTGGAGGAGCGCGGACGGCACGCGACGCAGCGGCTGGCCTACCGGTCGAGCGAGACCGGCGGGGCGGGAGACTCCGCCGGCGCCGGGAAGCGGCTCGGGGACACAGCCGTCGGGGACGGCGCGACGGGCGCGTAGGTGGCGGTGGCCGGCGAGACGGGTGAATCGGGCGAGTCCGGCCCCATGGCGACCGCCAGGTAGACCCATGGCGCCAGGAGAATCGTCGCGCCCGTCGCCAGTAGGGCCAGTACCCCCAGGAAGACCTGCTTCACCGTTGCTCCCACGTCCTCGACCGTCCTTGTCCACCGCGTGATCACGGTACGGAAAGCCGCAGGTCGGCCGCCTGAGTACGGATACTCAGGGAGTGTCGTGAGTTGTCCGGCCGCCCGGCGTGAGAGCGTCGGGGGATGGTGGATCAGGGCAGCGCCGCGCGGCCGGCGCGGGTGGTGCACGAGGTGCCGTACCGGGCGCAGTGGGAGTCCCCGGAGCTGGTGCGGGAGATCGTCGACGGGCGGTTGGACGCGTCTGCGGACCCGCGCTGGGGGCAGTCCGGGGCGGCCGGCCCGACGGAGTACGCGTGGTGGTCGTGGCGGCTGTGCGGGGTGGCCTGCCTGCGGATGGCGCTGGAGCACTGGTGGGGCGTGACACCGACGGCGATGGCGCTCGCGGGCGAGTGCGTGGCGGCGGGCGCCTACGTGCGGGACGGTGAGAGCCTGCGCGGGCTGATCCACCTGCCGTTCGCCGACTACGTCCGGCGGCGGTGGGGACTCGCGGCGCACGCCCGGGAGTTGACGCCCGAGGAGGTGTCGGCCGAGGTGGCCCGCGGACGGCTGGTGATGGTGTCGGTGCACCCGTCGATCCGGGAGCCGGGCGGTCCGGAGCCGGTACGGCGCGGCGGCCACCTGGTGCTGGCGGTGGGCGCCACGGACACGGCGCTGCTGATCCACAACCCGTCCGGTTTCCCGGGGGAGTCGCAGGCCTTCGCGCGCGTGCCGTGGCGGTCGTTCGGGGCGTTCTACGCCGGGCGGGGGATCGTGCTCGGCCCGCCGGGGGAGTAGCGGAGCTGGGGAGCGGCAGAGCAGGGACTAGGGGAGCAGGCGAGTAGCGGAGCAAGCGGAGTAGCGGGCGGCCTACGGGTTGTCGGGCAGCCCCGCCGGGTTGACCGGAAGTTCGCTGCGACACAGTGCCGATATCGGTTTCAACGCCGCCGCCAGTCGGTCGAGTTCGGCGCGCGGGTAGTCCTCCCACACCCGGGTGGCGGCCAGGTCGGTGGCGGCCTCGACGGCCTGGTGGCGGATCCGGCCGAGTTCGGTGACCGTGCCCGCGGCGGTCAGCCAGCCGCGCTCGACCAGGCGCTCCGCGGCCGCCTCCCACTCGGCGTCCGTCCATCCGCGCAGCGGCTGGATCATCTCGCGCCGCATGTCCATCGCGCAGCGGACCACCAGCGCCTCGCAGCCGTCCAGCCCGGCCGCCACCAGCGCGGCCACGTGGCCGTCCCCGCGGTGCTCGCGCATCACGGTGGCGGCCTGCCAGAGCCGCTCGTACAGGCCGGTCGGCCGGGGGAGCGCGGTGTTGGCGGCGGCCAGTACCCGGCCCGCGCAGTCCAGCCGGGACGCGACCTGCTCGAGGGTCTCCGCGACCAGCTCGACCTGCTCCGGGTTCACGTGCTCCAGCAGCCGGGCCAGCGTCGCCGCCGAGCCCTTCAGCCGGGCGACCAGCGCCTCCTCCGGGCTCGCGTGCGTCCACACCTCCGGCAGCGCGCGCTCGACCATCGCCGGGGAGAAGTTGAAGAACGCGGCGACCACGGGCGTCGCGTCCACCGCGCCGAGCGGGGCCGAGCGGCTCGCGAAGTAGCTGTGCAGGCGGCCGTGCAGACCGGCCTCCTCGAAGGCGGCGCGCCCCTCGGGCAGGAAGTAGGTGACGGCGTGCACCGGCTCGAAGAGCCACCACAGTGCGCGGGCGGGGTGGACGAGATCGGCCATCGGAAGACCTTCCTCGGACGGAGCTCCGGGTGGAAGCGGGAGCTCGGCTGGTTGGGACGGCCCGGCGGACGCCGCGGCGGCCCGTGCCTGGACCGCTGCGGCGGGTGCGTGGACCGCTTCCATGGCTGATGACCACAGCGGCGCCCCCGGTAATCCCCGGCGGGGTGTGATGACGGTCACGCGCAGGCGGCGGTAGGCGGTCGGCGGCCGTGCGGCGCGAGATGATGAGCCAAGGCGCCCGCTGCCGGGGCGCCCCAGCCCTCATGTGAAGGTAGTCGGTCATGGCCCAGATCAACCCCAGCATCCTGTCCGCGGACTTCGCCCGGCTCGCCGACGAGGCCGAGGCCGTCCGGGGTTCCGACTGGCTGCACGTGGACGTCATGGACAACCACTTCGTGCCCAACCTGACCCTGGGCGTCCCGATCGTCGAGTCGCTCGCCCGCGCCACCGACATCCCGCTCGACTGCCACCTGATGATCGAGGACCCGGACCGCTGGGCCCCCCAGTACGTCGAGGCGGGCGCCGGCTCCGTCACCTTCCACGTCGAGGCCGCCGCCGCGCCCGTCCGGCTCGCCCGCGAGATCCGCGCCAAGGGCGCCCGGGCGTCGATGGCGCTCAAGCCGGGCACGCCGATCGAGCCGTACGAGGACCTGCTCCCCGAGCTCGACATGGTGCTGATCATGACCGTCGAGCCCGGCTTCGGCGGCCAGGCGTTCCTGGACATCATGCTGCCGAAGATCCGCCGCACCCGGGAGCTGATCGCCAAGCACGACCTGGAGCTGTGGCTGCAGGTGGACGGCGGCGTCGCCGCCGGCACCATCGAGCGCTGCGCCGAGGCGGGCGCGGACGTGTTCGTGGCCGGCTCGGCGGTGTACGGGGCGGAGGACCCCGCGAAGGCGGTCCGCAACCTGCGGGACCTCGCCGGCAAGGCCTCGGCGGACGCCTGGTGGGCCTGCCGGCACTGAGCCGCCGCAGCTCACGGCGGTCGCCGAGTCGCCGAGTCGCCGACCGCCGGATGGCCGGGCGCGGGTGGAGGAACGTCGGACCGTGACGGATGATCGGTGACGACGAACCCCTCTCCGCCCGGCCTTCCTCGTACGGTGGTGGAAACCGCGATGAGCAACCTCGACCTCAAGCCCACCCCGACCGCCTGCGGCCGCGAGGCCAGCAGCGGCCCGGTGAAGGAACTGTTGGCACCACGTCAATTCCCGCTCGGTGGAAGCACGGTGGTCCGCCGCCTGCTCCCCAACCTCGGCCGGCGGATGGTCGGCGCCTGGTGCTTCGTCGACCACTACGGCCCGGATGACATCGCCGACGAGCCCGGCATGCAGGTCCCGCCGCACCCGCACATGGGCCTGCAGACGGTCAGCTGGCTCCACGAGGGCGAGGTGCTGCACCGCGACAGCCTCGGCAGCCTGCAGACCGTCCGGCCGTACGAACTGGGCCTGATGACCTCCGGCCGGGCGATCTCCCACTCCGAGGAGTCCCCGCGGCCGCACGCCCGCCACCTGCACGGCGCCCAGCTCTGGGTCGCCCTCCCGGACGCCCACCGGCACACCGCCCCCACCTTCGAGCACCACCCCGACCTGCCCGTCGTCACCGCCCCGGGCCTGCGCGCCACCGTCATCCTCGGCACCCTCGACACCGCCATCTCGCCCGGCACCACCCACACCCCCCTCGTCGGCGCCGACCTCGCCCTCACCGAGGGCGCGGACCTCCGGCTCCCCCTCGTCCCCGACTTCGAGTACGCCGTCCTCGCCATGTCCGGCCGCGTCGACGTCGACGGCGTCCCCGTCGAACCCGGCTCCATGCTCTACCTCGGCTGCGGCCGCCCCCACCTCCCACTCCACGCCCACACCGACGCCGCCGTCCTCCTCCTCGGCGGGGAACCCTTCGACGAGAAGATCGTCATGTGGTGGAACTTCATCGGCCGATCCGGTGACGAGATCGTACAGGCACGAACCGACTGGGAGAAGGGCTCCCGGTTCGGCGAAGTCCAGGGCTACGACGGCGGCCGACTGCGTGCGCCCGAGCTGCCCGACCTCCCGCTCAAGCTGCGCGGGCGGAGCCGCTGACCTGGGCGAACGTCGGCAGCGGGCATGCGTACGGTCTCTGCTGACCGGCATGTAGGGGTGTTGCCCGGCCGACGGGTCGAGGGGTGGTTCAGGGGGTCGCCGGTGGTGCGCGAGCAGCTGAGATGAGGCCTTCTCGGTTCTCATGTTCGAGAGCGTTTGACAGGGTCTGCTCGGATGGATGCTGACCTCTTGCTGACTCTTCTGACGTAGCGTCGGGCAAGGCGGGTGGATGGTGTCGGCCAGGTCGGCGGCGGACCTGCTGCTCGCCCGTCTGCCGACGCGGTCGTGCTCTGCGCCCCGCACCGGGGGATCATGGAGCTGGCCCTGCACGCCACCCTGCTGGAGGCCGTGGCCCACGACTTGCGCGAGCCGCTGGCAGGGATCAAGGCGTCGGCTTCGAGTCTCTGTTCCGAGGAGGTCGACTGGCCGCCGGAGGACGTCCGCCACCTCTCGGTGATCATCGACGCCGAGGCGGACCGGCTGAACCGCATGGTCGCCAACCTGCTCGACCTGAGCCGCCTCCAGGCCGGGCGGGTGCCGGCGACCCTCTGGCCGACCGACCTGGCGGACGTCCTGGTCGCGGCCGTCGGCAGCCTCCCGTCCGGTGGCCCGCCCGTGGTCCTCGACCTCCCCGAGGGGCTCCCGCGGGTGGAGGCCGACGCCGGGCTGCTGGAGCGGGCGCTGGCGAACGTCCTGGCCAACGCGCTGACCTGGTCACCGCCCGGCGCCCCGGTCCGGGTGGACGCGGGCGCCGTGGCGGACCGGGTGGACGTGCGGGTCGTCGACCACGGCCCCGGCATCGGCGACCAGGAGCGCGAGCACCTCTTCGAGCCCTTCCACCGCAGCCGCTACGGGCCCGGCGGCCGGGTCGCGGGCGTCGGGCTCGGCCTGACCGTCGCCAAGGGCTTCACCGAGGCGGTGGGCGGCGAGCTGACCGTCGAGAGCACCCCCGGCGGCGGCACGACCTTCGTCTTCGGCCTCCGCCGGGCCGTGGCGGCAAGCCCCGGTTAGGCGGCCCGCCGCACCCCAGTGGCGAGGGGGATCGGCGCGCCGCTTCGGGCGGCGGACTCCAGGCTGCGCAGCAGGTCCGACGGTCGGACGGTGACCACCGGGCACCCGGCGTGCGTACGGCAGTAGTGGGCGACGGATCCGTGCAGGGCGTGCCGCAACCGTGCGTGGCCGGCGGCGCCGACCACGACCAGGTCAGTCGGGGAGGTCACGGCGGAGACCAAGGCGGGGCCGGCCTCGCCGCGGACCACCACGGGGTGGACGACCAGGTGGGCGGGGTAGCCGCCGAAGGCCTGCTCGAAGGCGGTGTCGAGGCGTCGGCGGGCTGCGTGTTCCAGCTCGGAGAGCGGGCGCAGTCCGTCCGTGTCGGACGGCTGCCAGGCGGTCACCGGCACGAGGACCGCTCCGCGCGCGGTCGCCTCCGTCACCGCGCGGTGCAGGGCGGCGAGACTGCCCAAGGACCCGTCGAGTCCGACGATCACACGCGTGGCGCCGGTCATGGCCGTTCAACTCCTTCATCGTGCGGGCTGCTGTCGGCCCGCACGTCCAGTGAAGTCCGCAGCCGCTGCGGGCGGACAACCGCTGACAGAACCATGACGCCCGGGGATCGGGTCTTGGCGACTCCTTGACGACAGCCGGCTCGTCGGTCGAGGCCGAGTGCTCAGCGGGCGCGGGCGGGTCCGGTCAGACGTGGTCGAGGCGCTGGCCTCCCTGGGGTCCGTACCAGGTGAGGTCGATGCCCTCCGTGGGTTCGGCGGTAGGCGTCGACCAGGCCGAGTGCGCCGAGGGAACAGTAGAACTCGTAGTCGTGGTCGGCGAAGAGCGCGCGGCTGGCCGGCGGGTCGCGGGCTGCACGCCCCATTCCGCAGACTCGCACGCGCCTCCACCGTCCCGCTGCCGCGACGGCCACGCCAGCCCCGCCCGCGCTGATGGATTGCTCGGGCCGCCTCGGTGGACTCCACGACCATGCGCTCCTGGGCGCTGATCGCACGGGCGGTGTCGGGCCAGTCCGCGGGGTCGGAGAGGTTCAGGACGGTCCCGGCGGGCCCGCCGAGCCGGAGGGTGGTCAGCGATGCGAGCGTGACCTGGGGCACGGCAGGGGTCCTCTCAGTCGGCGGTGACGGCTTTGAGTGCGAGGTTGCGGAGCGGGGCGAGGCGGGTGCGGTTGTCCTGGTGGTGGTAGACGGCGTTGGTGCAGATGGCCAGGTAACGGCCGGTGGCCGGGGCGAGGTAGAGGCTGGTGCCGGTGAAGCCGTGGTGGTAGGCGACCCGGCCGTCGTCGGCGAGGATCCAGGCCAGGCCCCGGTGGAGGCCGGGCTCGATCTCGGTCTTCGGCTCCATGCTGGTGCGCAGCCAGGCCCCCAGGCCGTGCCCGTCGTCGTATGCGGTG
Organism: Kitasatospora sp. NPDC033851; assembly: GCF_055576085.1. Taxonomy (NCBI): domain Bacteria; kingdom Bacillati; phylum Actinomycetota; class Actinomycetes; order Kitasatosporales; family Streptomycetaceae; genus Kitasatospora; species Kitasatospora sp. NPDC033851. The sequence goes on from NZ_JBVIRL010000004.1 coordinate 269,593, forward strand.
AGGAGGCGGTCCGCGAACTTCGCCAGGTCGGCCGGGGTGGTGAAGACCCCGGCGTGGCCGGCGACGCCGCCGAGCAGGGTGGCGTTGTCGTCGTGCGGGATGCCCCACAGGCGCGGGCCACCGGGGAGGCGCTGCTCGGTCGGGGCGACGTCGGCGGACCGGCTGACGGGTCCGTAGGTGGTGCGGGTCATGCCGAGGGACTGCCAGAGGTCGGCGGCGAGCTCGTCCAGGCGGCGGCCGTGGACGTGGGCGAGCGCGAGGCCGAGGAGGATGAACCCGCGGTTGATGTACTGGTGGCCGGCACCGGGTTCGGCGGTCAGCGGTTCGTCGCAGATCAGCTCGGCCAGGTGTTCGGTACGGCCTCGGTACTGGTCGAGGCGGGTCTCGGCCCGCAGGCCGGAGGTGTGAGCGAGGATCTGTCCGACCGTCACGTTCGCGCCGGGCGCCTGCCCCGGCACGCCGGGAAGCAGGTCTCGGACCGGCGTGTCCACGGAGATGCCGTCGGCGAGGCCGATCAGCGGCCAGGTGGACAGCACCTTGGTGAGCGACGCGGCGTCGTAGAGCGTGTCCGGGCCGGGGCGGGCGTCCCCGCACTCGGGCGCGACGAGGCCGGAGGCGGTGAAGGCGGGCAGGTCATTTCGGGTGCCATGGGCGATGACGCCGCCGGGCAGGGCGCCGTCGTCGACCAACAGGTCGAGGCACTGGCGCAGTTCGGCGATAGTGTCCGGGTTCCACAGTCGGGTGGTCGTCACGGAAGCTCCTGGTTGATCGTCAGATCGGCACCGAGCGCGGCCAGTTTGGGCGGCAGGTCGCCGTAGCCGCGCCGGAGGTGGTACATGCCACGGATCGTAGAGGTGCCCTCGGCGGCCAAGGCGGCGAGCATGAGAGCCGTCACGGCCCGGATGTCCTCGCCCGCCACGTCAGCGGCAAGGAGGCGAGACGGCCCCTCGACGGTGATCGCCGGTCCCTCCGCGTTGACGGCCGCGCCGAACGCCCGCAGCGCGGCGAGGTGGCTGTCGCGCCGGCTGTAGATCCGCTCGTCGATCCGCGACGGTCCGGCGGCCTGGGTGAGGACGGCGGTCAGCTGGGGCTGGACGTCGGTCGGGTAACCCGGGTGGGGGCCGGTGGCCATCTCCACCGCTCGCAGCCCTTCCGGCACGGTCACCGTCGTTCCGCCATGCTCGGCGGTGAGGAGGATCCCGGCGTCGGCGAAGACCGACACCAGGCCCGCCGGGAATCCGTCGGGCGGGAAGGCGTCGAGGTGGACGCTTCCTCCGGTGATCGCAGCCGCGAGCGCCAGGGTGGCGGCCTCCAGCCGGTCGGGCGGCACCCGGAAGACGCCGCCGGCGATGTGGTCGGTACCGGTGACGTGCAGGGCCTCGTTGCCCTGCCAGGTGATGCCGACGCCGGAGCGGGCGAGCAACTCGGCGGTGACCGTGACCTCGGGTTCGATGCTCGGTCCGAGGATCGACGAGGTGCCGGGGGTGCGGGCGGCCAGCAGCATCGCGGTGACCGTTGCTCCCAGGCTCGGGCCCCACTTCTTGGTGCTGACGGTGGTGATGAACGGCAGGCGCTTCGAGTCAAGGAAACGGGCACGAACGCGTCCCCGGTTGACCTCGACCTCGGCGCCGGCGGCTTCCATGGCGGCCAGGTGCAGGTCGATGTAGCGGGCGCAGAAGGCGTCGCCTCCGGGCAGCGGGAAGGTGACCTTGCCGGTGCGGGCCAGCAGGGCGGCTGCCATGACCGCGGTGGTGCGGATGCGACGCCCGAGGTCGTCCGGGATGACCGGGAAGTAGGAGTCGGCAGGCCGGGTCTCGAACTCGCCGTCGCTGATGGTGGCTCGGGTGCCGGTGCGGTGGAGGATCTCGGCGCAGACGCCGGTGTCGAGGATCGCGGGGGCACCGGCGAGGGTGAGCGGCCGGTCGGCGAGGATGGCGGCGGCGTAGCAGCGGGTGGCCGCCGGTGATCCGCAGGGTGAGCCGGTCGGTGGTCGTGGTGGCGGTCATGGTCACCTTCCCTGGCTTCCGGCGGGGAAGAACCCGCCGATCTGGGTTCGGGGGTAGAGGGTGGTGTGGGCGCCGATGAGGGTGGCGGGCTGGAGCACGGTGCCGGCGGGGACGATCACGCCGTCACCGATCACCGCGCCGAACTTGGTCTGGCCGGTGGCGATGCGGCGGCCGTCGAGGTGGGCGCAGACCTCTTCGGTGGCGGGCTCGGCGACCGGGCCGCAGGTGACCTTCAGGCCGGTGGTGGAGGGCGCCGCCTCGCTCCGCAGCTGTCTCGGCACAGCCCCACCGTGCGCGAGACGATGGCCGGGCTGCTGCGAGCACAGCGGCGACTCCCGGAGCCAATGTCGAACTTCGCCTCCTGGATCGGGATGTGACGGCGGACTGATACAGAGTTGTGTTAGTTCTGGACTTGCAACGGCTCGACCTTGTTCATGACGGATTCACCGACATGACAGGAGCCTTCGCATGCCTCCCTCGTTCGGCACCAGTACATGGGCGCCGATCTGCCGCCTGCTCCTGGTGCTGCACCAGGGCAAGGACGCCTTCGCCCGGCACGCCGGCGCCCACCCGCTGGTCTGGGCGGAGCAGGAGACCGGGGACGGCCAAGCCGCGGTCTCCGCATCGGGAGGTGATCGGTGATCGAGGGCCAGGACCGGCACGCTGCCGTCCGGGTCCTGAACGCACACCTCATCGCGCCGTTCGGCGGCGCGAGGGCGGCGTCCTGCGATTACCCCGTCGGGTGCGGGCAAGCGCGAAGTGAGGGTGGGCGCTCGGTCAACAATCGACGTCAAGGACGACCTTGCCGGTGGTGCGGCGGGCGGTGAGGTCGTGGTGGGCCTGGCGGGCCTGGCCGAGCTTGTAGACCGGGCCGTTGAGCGGCTTGAGCCAGCCGTCGGAGACCGCCGCGAACAGCGCGGACATCGAGTCCTTGAGGTGCGTGCGCGAGGGGTAGAGGTTCGGGAGCCAGAAGCCGCTGACGGCCTTCGACCCGGCGAGCAGGCTGGTGATGGGCACGAGCCCGTCGACCCCGGTGACGGCGCCGAAGGCGGACATCCTGCCGCGCGGGGTGAGAGCGGCGAGGGTGGCCTGCCGTCGGACCGGACGGGAACCGGCTACCGGCGTAGCTGCTCGACCAGTGCGGCGAAGAGCTGCAGGTTCGGGAACATCCATACCGGGTCGCCGGTCAGGTTGGTCGGCTTCCCGGCGGCCTCGATGCGGACGAGTCCCCGCCTCGTGTGGACGCCTTGCACCTGCGACCAGGAGACCTGTTTCCGCCCCGCCGCCACGCCGCTCCGGCTCACCAGGAAGCCGCCGAACGGCATGGTTTTGCCTGCCCGGAGTGCGATGAGCGCGTCCGCCAGCTGCGCCTCGGTCACGGCCTGCTGGATTCGTGGACCCCAGTCTTCGGGGTTCGGGAACCCTTCGCGGAGGGTGATTTCCTGGCCTTCGCCGTCACGTAACGTGTAGGCGTGTTTGACGCGGTTGCTCCGGCCGAAGGTGTGGTAACGGCCGATGTTCTGGTGCACCGTCATCGTGTCCCACCGCAGTGCCCTGAGCTTGCCCCCTACGACGACGACCAGGCCGTGCTCGTGGAGGTGAAGGCCGGCGTTCTTCCTGGTACTCCTGTTGTGCCTCTCGCGCAGGACCCTGAAGAGCAGGAGGACCGCGACGGGCGGCAGGAAGACGAGGAGTAAGGCGGGAGACGTACGAGCCAGGGCGATGCCGGCGGACACCAGCAGGGCGAGGAGCACGGACACGGTGACGAGGTCCGACCGCTGAACAGTCGGCGAGGGCAGGGTCGGAAGGTAGGTCGCCCGATGGTCGCCCAACCGTTGCCGCGCGACCGCCTCGGCGACCTGCTCCGAGTACTCGGTGGGAACGTGCCGGTGAGCGAAGTCGTCGGACACGGCGCTGTGCTCCTCGATCGGATCTCGGCCGGGAAGCGGCCCACGCTAGCGGGTCGGTGCGGAGGACGCGACGCGTCGAAGGCCTGACGCCGCGACCTTGATGCGTCTCTCCCCGCATCTTGACGAGGTGTTGATTCCGGAGACGGTACGCGCTGAGTGGGCGTCTGTCGGCCGCTGCGCCAACGGGGCGAACCCGCGTGGACGGTTCCAGGAAGCGGAGCGGCTGTCGCGTAGCCTTGCGCCCTGCCGCCGCCTCGGTGGCGCCGGTTCGGGGACGTGGACAGGGGCGCAGGGTGAGTTCGTCGGGTGCGGCTGCGTCGACGCGGCGGACGAGGTTCCGGGCGTGGCTGCTGGAGGGCCTGGCCGACATGGCCAAGCAGTATCCGGGGCCGCACGCGGAGGCGCCGGTCGAGCACAAGGGCCAGCGGTGGTGGCGGGTGATGTGCCTGACCGGCCTGGACTACTTCTCGACGCTCGGTTATCAGCCCGGCATCGCGGCTCTCGCGGCCGGGCTGCTGTCGCCGGTGGCGACGGTCGTGCTGGTGATCGTGACGCTGTTCGGCGCGCTGCCGGTCTACCGGCGGGTCGCGAAGGAGAGCCCGCACGGTGAGGGCTCGATCGCGATGCTGGAGCGGCTGCTGTCGTTCTGGCAGGGGAAGCTGTTCGTGCTGGCGCTGCTGGGGTTCGCGGCGACGGACTTCATGATCACCATTACCCTGTCGGCGGCGGACGCGACCGCGCACCTGGTGGAGAACCCGAGTCTGCACAGCGCGCTGTCCGGCAAGCAGATGTTGATCACGCTGATCCTTGTCGCCCTGCTTGGCGCGGTCTTCCTCAAGGGGTTCAGCGAGGCGATCGGCCTGGCGGTCGTCCTGGTCGTGGTCTACCTGGCGCTCAACGTCGTCGTCGTGGTGAACGGGCTCTGGCACGTGCTGGAGAACCCGGACGTGGTCACGGACTGGGCGGACGCGCTGACCGCCGAGCACGGCAACGTGATCGCGATGATCGGCGTCGCGCTGATCGTCTTCCCGAAGCTGGCGCTGGGTCTGTCCGGCTTCGAGACCGGCGTCGCGGTGATGCCGCACATCGAGGGCGATCCCGAGGACACCGAAGAGAAGCCCGTCGGTCGGATCCGCGGCGCGCGCAAGCTGCTCACCACCGCCGCGCTGATCATGAGTGCGTTCCTGATCACGACGAGTTTCATCACCACGGTCCTGATCCCCAAGGCCGCGTTCGAGGCGGGCGGGCAGGCCAACGGCCGCGCCTTGGCTTACCTGGCCCACCAGAACCTGGGCAGCGGCTTCGGCAGCGTCTACGACCTGTCGACCATCGCGATCCTCTGGTTCGCCGGCGCCTCCGCGATGGCCGGCATGCTCAACCTGCTGCCCCGGTACCTGCCGCGCTACGGCATGGCGCCCCACTGGGCACGGGCGGTGCGGCCGATGGTGATCGTGCTGACGCTGATCGGGTTCCTGGTCACCTGGATCTTCGACGCGAACGTGGACGCCCAGAGCGGCGCGTACGCGACCGGCGTGCTGGTGCTGATCTCCTCGGCCGCCATTGCCGTCACCATCGCCGCGCACAAGGCTCGGCAGCGCAACTGGACCATCGGCTTCGCCGTGATCGCGGCGGTGTTCCTGTACACGACGGGCACGAACATCGCCGAACGTCCGGACGGGGTGAAGATCGGCGCCTGCTTCATCGGCGGGATCATCCTGGTCTCCTTCCTCTCCAGGCTCAGGCGGGCGTTCGAGTTGAGGGTCACCGACGTGGTGCTGGACGAGGCGGCCGAGCGGTTCGTTCGCGACTACACCTACCGGCCGATGCGGCTGATCGCCAACGAGCCGAACAGCCGTGACCTGGCGGAGTACCAGGAGAAGAAGCGGGAGCTCCGGGAGCACCACGACATCCCGGCCGACGTCGACCTGGTCTTCGTCGAGGTGACGGTTCGGGACCCGTCCGAGTTCGAGGCGGTGCTGGACGTGCGCGGCGAGGTCCTGCACGACCGCTACCGGGTGCTGTCGCTGGAGAGCTCCAGCGTCCCGAACGCGTTGGCGGCCCTGTTGATGACGATCCGGGACCGTACGGGGCAGATCCCGCACATCTACTTCGAGTGGACCGAAGGCGGCCCGGTCGGCCACTTCCTGCGCTTCTTCCTGTTCGGCCAGGGCGAGGTGGCCCCGGTCACCCGCGAGGTGCTGCGCGAGGCGGAGCCGGACCGTTCCCGGCGCCCGCGCGTCCACGTCGGCTAGGGCGGAACATGGAACCGGAGACGGAGAGAGACGGCGGGACGGCGGTGGCCGGGAAGCTGCGGGTGTTCCTGGGAGCGGCGCCGGGGGTGGGGAAGACGTACGCCATGCTCCGGGAGGGGCGGCGGCTGCGCGGCGAGGGGCTGGACGTGGTGGTCGGCCTGGTCGAGACGTACGGCCGGCACGGGACGGAGAACCAGCTGAGGGACCTGCCCGTGCTGCCCCGGCGGCCCGTGTCGTACCGGGGCGTGGAGCTGACGGAGCTCGATCTGGACGCACTGCTGGCGCGCCGCCCGGCGCTCGCGCTGGTGGACGAGCTCGCCCACACCAACGTGCCCGGCGGGCGGAACGAGAAGCGCTGGCAGGACGTGCGGGAGCTGCTGGACGCCGGGATCGACGTGGCGACGACGCTCAACATCCAGCACCTGGAAAGCCTGAACGACGTCGTCGAGCAGATCACCGGCGTCGCCCAGCGCGAGACGATCCCGGACGACGTGGTCCGGGCCGCCGACCGGATCGAGTTGGTCGACCTCAGCCCGCAGGCGCTGCGCACCCGGATGGCGCAGGGGGAGGTCTACCCGCCGGACCGGATCGACGTGGCGCTGGACCACTACTTTCGGGCCGGCAACCTGGGCGCCCTGCGGGAACTGGCGTTGCTGTGGCTCGCGGACCGGGTGGAGGAGGAGCTGGCGGACTACCGGGCCCGGCACGGCATCCGGGCGCCCTGGGAGACCAAGGAACGGATCATGGTCGCCCTCAACGGCGCACCGCAGGGCGAGCACCTGATCCGCCGGGGAGCCCGCACCGCGGCCCGGGTCCACGGGGACCTCCTCGGCGTGCACGTCCGCCTGGACGACGGCACGGTCGAGCGCGAGCCGCCGGGCCTGGCGCCGCAACGGGAACTGCTCCGGGAGCTGCGCGGCACCTACGTGGAGGTGAGCGGCAGCGGCGTCGCGCGGGCTCTGGTGGACTTCGCCCGGACGGAGAGCGCCACGCAACTCCTGCTGGGGCCGACCAGCCGCAGCAGGCTGCGTGAGCTGGTATCCGGCTCGGTGATCAACCGGGTGATCCGGCTGGCCGGCCCGATCGATGTGCGCGTGCTGCCGCCGCCGGAGCCGGGACTACTGACGGTGCCGCCCGCGCCGCGCAGACGCCGCCCGGCACTCGTGCCGGTCCGGCGGCGCCGACTGGCGTGGCTGCTCGGACCAGCCGGAGCGATCGCGCTGGTCTGGGCGCTGTCGCCGCTGCGCGACTCGCTCGGCCTGCCCGGCGTGCTGCTGTGCCTGCTGCTGGTGGTGGCGGGGACGGCTCGGCTGGGTGGGCTGCTACCCGCGGCGGGCAGCACGGCAGCGGGCGCACTCGCGGCGGACTACTTCTTCACCACGCCCTGGCACAGCCTGACGGTGGAGCAGGGCGCTGACGTCGCGGCGCTGCTGGTGTTCCTCGCGGTGGCCGGGGTGATCTCCCACCTGATCGACGGCCTGACGCGCCGCTCGCAGCAGGCGGACCGGGCGCGCGCGGAGGCGGCCGTCCTCACCAGGCTGGCGGGGGAGACGGTGGAATCCGGGGCACGGGTGTCGTCCGATCTGGTGGCCGAGCTTCGGCAGGTCTTCGGGCTGGACGCGGCCGCCGTACTCGTTCGTACGGGCGCGCTCTGGCAACCGGCGGCTTCGGCCGGGGCGGAGGTGCCGCTGCTGCCCGACGAGGCGTCGTTCTCCGTCGACCTGGGGGACGAGGCGGTCCTCGTCCTGCGGGGTACGCCATTCACCGAGGAGGACACCCGGTTGCTCGGGCCGTACGTCACCCAGTTGAAGCTGGCCCGGGAGCGTGAGCGGCTGGTCGCGCAAGCATCGGCGGCCGAGGTCCTCGCGCACGCCGACGCGCTGCACACGGCGTTGCTGGAAGCCGTCGGAGAGGACCTGCGCACGCCGCTGGCAGCGGTGCGCCGGGAAGCGGAACGGATGCCGGACCCGGACGGGCGGCGGATCGGCGCCGAGGTCGAACGGATGGAGCGGCTGATCGCCAACCTGCTGGATCTGAGTCGGCTGCGGGCCGGGGTGATGCCGGTGGTGCTGCGGCCGACGGCGGTGGCCGAGGTGGTGCGGGCCGCTGCCGAGGGACTGACCGGCGTGCGCATCGAGTTGGAGTCGGAGCTGCCGCGGGTGCTCGCCGATCCCGGGCTCCTGGAGCGGGCGTTCGCGGACCTCCTGGCACTCGGGGCGGCGGGAGCAGGGCCGGTGGTGGTCGACGCCGGCCAGGTGGCCGGGCGAGTGGACGTCCGGGTCACCGTGCACGGAGGCGAGGCTGTCGGTCGGGAGGAGACCGGGCCGGCGGTGGTGCGGGGCTTCGTGGAGGCGATGAACGTCGAGCTGGCCGTCGAGGAGGCACCCGGCGGCGGCACCGCGTACGTGATCAGCCTGGTCCGTGCGGTGGCCTGATCCCATGGCGCGGATCGGTTGGCGACGCGGGGCGTCAAGATCGCGTTGTGAATCCGGGCGTCGGCGTAAGGATCTCGTCAACGCGGGGCGAGGGGCCGTGGGCCCGTGGGTTTGCTGGCCTCGAACGAACTCGCGGCGAAGCTGGGACAGGACGATGCGCATGTACTCCGCCCGCCCCGGTGGCCGTCGCTACCATCCCGTCCTCGACCGCCTGCCGGTCCCGGTGTCGGGCACCGTGGCCCTGGTCGCAGGGGGCGCGCTCGCACTCGGCCTCGGTTGGCTGGGCGAGCTCCACGCCGGCTGGTTGCCGTACATCGCGTACGTCAGCCTGGCCGCGCTGGCAGGAGCCTTCTCCCGGCCCCTGGCCGCGCCACTGGTCGGCCTGGCGGCGTGGTTGTGTTGCAACGCCTTCGTCGAGCACCACCATGCCGAACTCGGCTGGTCCGGCGTGGGGATCGAGAGCGAGCACTTCGTTCTCTTCACTGCCGCTGCCTTGGTGCTCTCCCTGCCTGCTGCGATTCCGCGTCGGGCGATCCGCGTCGAGCGCCTTCCGGTCGGCGAAGGGGCCGAGCGTCACACCGGTTGATGCCCGCCGCCTCGGCGTCGTTCCGGAGGCGGCGGGCCGGTCTGCTATCCGAGCCCGGGCACGAACTGGATCAGCAGGTCGATCGCCTTGATGCCGAGGAAGGGCAGCACCAGCCCGCCGAGCCCGTAGACGCGCAGGTTGCGGCGGAGCAGGTCGGTGGCGGAGGCGGGCTGGTAGCGGACGCCGCGCAGGGCGAGGGGGATCAGGGCGACGATGATCAGCGCGTTGAAGATGATCGCGGAGGCGATGGCCGAGGTGGGGCTGTGCAGTTCCATGATGTTGAGGTGGTGCAGTCCGGGGTAGGCGTTCGCGAACATCGCGGGGATGATCGCGAAGAACTTGGCGACGTCGTTGGTGATCGAGAAGGTGGTCAACGCTCCGCGGGTGATGAGGAGTTGCTTGCCGACCCGGATGATGTCGATCAGTTTGGCCGGGTTGGAGTCGAGGTCGACCATGTTGCCGGCCTCCTTGGCGGCCGGGGTGCCGGAGTTCATCGCGACGCCGACGTCGGCCTGGGCGAGGGCGGGGGCGTCGTTGGTGCCGTCGCCGGTCATGGCGACCATGTTCCCGGCGGCCTGTTCGCGCCGCAGGTGGGCGAGCTTGTCCTCGGGGGTGGCCTCGGCGAGGAAGTCGTCCACCCCGGCCTCCGCGGCGATGGCCTTGGCGGTGAGCGGGTTGTCGCCGGTGACCATGACCGTGCGGATGCCCATCCGGCGCAGTTCGGCGAAGCGTTCGGCGATGCCCTCCTTCACCACGTCCTTGAGTTCGACGACGCCGAGCGCGCGGGCGCCGTGCCGGTCATGGACGGCGACCAGCAGCGGGGTGCCGCCGGCCTCGGCGATGCGGTCGACGAGCGGCTTGGCCTCGATCGGGAGCCGTCCGCCGGAGTCGACGACCCAGCGGGCGACGGCGCTCGCGGCGCCCTTGCGGATCAGGCAGACGGTGCCGTCGGGCCAGGTGAGGTCGACGCCGCTCATCCGGCTGTGTGCGGTGAACGGGACGGGCTGCTGCTCGCCGAGTTCACCGGGGGAGCGGGGCGGCACCCAGTACTGGCGGTTCGTCAGCTCGACGAGCGACCGGCCCTCCGGGGTCTCGTCCGCGACGGAGGCCAACTGGGCCGCTTCGGCGAGCTGTTCGGTGGTCGCGCCGGGCAGCGGGTGCAGGGCGACGGCCCGGCGGTTGCCGTGGGTGATGGTGCCGGTCTTGTCGAGCAGCAGCACGTCGACGTCCCCGGCGGCCTCCACCGCGCGGCCGGAGAGGGCGACCACGTTGCGCTGCACCAGGCGGTCCATCCCGGCGATGCCGATCGCCGAGAGCAGAGCGCCGATCGTGGTCGGGATCAGCGCGACCATCAGCGCGACCAGCACGATGGTGGTCTGGGGCGCGTTCGCGTAGAGGGCCATCGGCTGGAGCGAGACCACCGAGAGCAGGAAGACGATGGTGAGCGAGGCGAGCAGGATGTTGAGCGCGATCTCGTTCGGGGTCTTCTGCCGGTTCGCGCCCTCGACCAGGGAGATCATCCGGTCGACGAAGCTCTGCCCGGGCCGGGAGGTGACCCGGACGACGAGGTGGTCCGAGAGCACCTTGGTGCCGCCGGTGACGCCGGTGCGGTCGCCGCCGGACTCCCGGATGACGGGTGCGGACTCCCCGGTGATCGCCGATTCGTCGACGGTGGCGACCCCCTCGACCACCTCGCCGTCCTGCGGGATCACCTCGCCGGCCGCCACCAGCACGATGTCGTGCAGCAGTAACTGCTCGGCGGGGATGACCTCGTGGCGGTGGTCGCGGGTGCCGACCCGCCAGTGCAGCAGCCGCCGCGCGGTGGTGCCCGCCTGGGCGCGGCGCAGCGAGTCGGCCTGCGCCTTGCCGCGGCTCTCGGCGACGGCCTCGGCGAGGTTGGCGAAGAGCACGGTCAGCCAGAGCCAGAAGGAGATGACCCAGGCGAAGACGCCGGGGTGGAGCACCGCGCTGATGGTGGTGAGCGCGGAGCCGGTCTCGACCACCAGCATCACCGGGTTGCGCATCATGACGCGCGGGTGGAGCTTGCGGACGGCGGCGGGCAGCGCCTCGGCCAGCTGCCGCCGGGTGATGAGCCGGCGTCGGCCTCCCGGTGACGTGGGCCGGTGGCTCGGCGGCGGCTCGGGTGCCGGCGCCGGGCTCCGCTCCGGGCGGCGGAACCAGTTCTGCTGATCGGAGGTGGTGTCCGGGGTGGTGAGAGCCGAACGGCGCATCGTCTCGGGGACCTTCCGGGCCGCCCGGTCGGGTGGGGCGGCGGTTCGGGGGAGTGACGGTAACGCCGGAGAGCGAAGCACCGGATCTTCACGCGCCATGCGGGTCTTGATGACGGCTTGGCGCCCAGGACGGTTTCCCTGACGGCACCCTGACGTCTTGTCGGACACCTGTTCGTCAGAGAGTGCGTGCCGGGCCGGCCCAGTACACCACCTCCTGTCGCACGGGTCGGAAGCCCGCGGCTTCGGCGAGGGTCCGGCTGGCGTGGTTGCTCTGCGGCGCCGACCAGGTCGGGGTGAGGCCTTGGGCGTGGGCGGCGGTCGTGGCGGCACGGACGCAGGCGAGTGCGAGGTCGAGGCGCCGGAACGCCGGGTCCGTCGCCACTGCGATGTCCAGGTGGTTCCGTCCGGCGAGGTAGCCACAGGCGAGCGAGGCCAGGTACGGCCCGAGGAACGCGCCCCAGGCGAAGCCGCTCGCCGCGAGTGCGTGATGACCGCCCCAGGTCTCGGCGGCCCAGTGCGGGAGGCCAGGGCGGTTCGCGGAGGAGGAACGGCGGGCGAACCGTTCGAGGTGCGCCTCATCGGTGGCGTGAAGTGGGCGTACCCAGGGCCGCGGTGTTGCGGGAGACCGGCCGAGGCCGCTCCGCGTGGACGTGCAGCACGCGGATCCACGGCGTGATGTGGCTGAACGTGCGTCCCAACAGGGGGAGGAAGCGGTCCGGAGCGTGGAACTGCCCTCGTCCGAAGCGGGCAAGGACGTCCGGGTCCAGATGTTCGGGATCTCCGATCAGCAGCCGTTCCGGCCCGCAGTGCACCAGTAGTGCCCGGACGGTGTCGGGGTCGTCCGCCCACCAGCCGCCGTGGGCACTCCGCGCGACGTGGGCGGGCAGGACGCTCGCGCCCGGCTGCTCGGGGGTGAACCAGTCATGGGAGGGCAGAACGGTGACGGACATCCGTCCAGTACGGCAGACCGGGGTGGGTTGATGTCGGCTCGTTGACGAAAGCCTGGCAGCGACGGGGGTTCTTGCTGACGGAGCATTGGCGTGTGCCGAAAGCCCGGCCCGGTGCCAGGGGCACCGCATCAACAAGACGTCGAGAGCCCGTCAGGGGTTCGTCAGGGAGGGTGAACGAGCTTGCCCCCGGCATCGGGGGTGGCTTTGATGGGGGACATGCACCGCTCGACACGCCACCACGACCGCCCGCCGCATAGTCGGCCGCGGATCGTCGCTGTCGCGGTCGCCATCGCCGTCCGGTAGGACCGAGCTCCTTCCCGCTCGTCACCGGCGGCGTGCACGGGCCCGGTGCCGTTACGTCGTGCCCGTGCCGATCACCGCTGTCCGTCCCCTGCCCGACAGGCTCCGAGAGCAGGGGGCGGACGAGCGTTCTCATCGCATCACACCCTTTCGCACCGGTGGCCCCGTCTGCGCCGCGGCTTCATGCCGCCGTGCCTTCGCACCCCGCCGGTGCCTTTCCACCCTTGGATGGGTCATGTCCGACGCTGTTCTGTCCGCCCGCACCGCCCTCGTCACCGGCGCCTCGTCCGGGATCGGCTGGGAGACCGCCCGGCTGCTCGCCGGGCACGGCGCGACCGTGCTCGTGCACGCGCGCACCACCGGCGAGGCCGAGGCGGCTGTCGCCCGGCTGGTCGACGCGGGTGTCCGGCGCGACCAACTCGTCGAGCTGGCAGCCGACTTCACTCGCCTGTCGGAGGTCGCGGTGCTGGCCGGCACCGTCGTCAAGCACTACCCGGCGCTGGACCTGCTGGTCAACAACGCCGCCACGGTGGCGCCCGAACGCTGCACGCTGACCGACGACAGCAACGAGGTCTCGCTTCAGGTCAACTTCCTGGCCGCGCACCTGCTTTCCAAGCTGTTGCGCGCCCCGCTGTCGGCGGCCGGCGATGCCCGGATCGTCAACGTGTCGTCGTCCCTGCACCGCACCGCCTCGATGAACTGGTCGGACCCGCACCGGGTGAAGAAGTACTCCCGGGTCGCCGCCTACGCGCAGTCGCAGCTGGCGCTCACCATGGCGACCGCCGACATGGCCCCGGCCGGTTCCGGCATCACCGCCGTCAGTGTCAACCCCGGCCTGTGCGACACCGCGCTGCTGCCGCTGTACGGGCGAGCCGGTGCACCGGCGGCGGAGGGGGCGGCGGCCGTGGTCAGGCTCTGCCTGCCGGAGACGGTTGTCGCCAACGGCGCCTACTTCGACGGTGGCGTCATCGCGCCGACCGCGCAGGCCGCCCAGGAGGAGCGCTCGCTGAAGCGGCTGGCCAAGCTCGCCGACCAGCTGGTCGGCCAGGCGGTCTGAACCGCACCACCCGATGCGGCAACCCGACGATCACGAGAAAGAACACGATGTCCAAGCGCGCCCGTAAGAAGAAGGCCCGGCGGAAGAAGAAGTCGAACCACGGCCGCAAGCCCGGGCAGTAGCCCGACAGACCACCCGGTGCCGCGTGCCACCGGCACCGGGTGCACACCTTCGGCCCCTGAGGCCCGCCGTCCGGCTGTGCGGACGGGCGGTGCCTCAGGGGCCGAACCGCTGTACGGGTCATCAAGAACGCGTCAAGGGCGGTGCCGCCGGCATCAAGAGTGCGTAGGAAGCGGAGGGAGGTGCCCCGGGCGGCTTCACGATCGATCAGCATCACGATCGAGGAGCCACGAATGCCAGAAAGCACGATTCCGACTGTCGCGGCCGATCCCGAGCCGCCGGATACCGGCGCGGGCGACGAGCGGCACCTGCTCAGCGCGCTCGGCGGACTGGCGGCGCGTACGCGGTCGCCAAGGCGCACCTGGGCCGCCGGACGGCGCTGACGGCGGCCGCCTTGCTTGTGATCGACTATGTCCTGAATGCCGCGGTCTCGGTCACCGCCGGCGAGGCCGCGCTGACAGGCTCATCGAAACGTTCAGGACAATCCGCGGTCTCGAGTGAATGACGCCGATATAAGGGCCGCGTCAATGTTTCCGGATCACCCGTATGGACGGCATCAGGGACGCGCTGCGCGCCCCTGACGGCTGGTTGGCTGCTCCCGCCGGTCTTCCGCCGGTGCCGTGAGCGGCCCTCGGCCAGGTCGCGGCATCTCCCGAACCACGCTGGTGGAGCCCATGTCCGATCTCATCTACGTCGGTGTCACGGTCGCCGTGTTCGCCGTCATCGCCCTGATCGCGCGGGGGGTGGAGAAGCTGTGAGTGCCGAGAACATCACAGGTCTCATCGTGGCCGTCGCGCTCGTCGGCTACCTCATCCTCGCGCTGATCTACCCGGAGAAGTTCTGACATGAGCTCCACTCTCGCGGGCTGGCTGCAGGCCCTGGCCCTGGTGGCCGCGTTGGTCCTGTGCTACCGCCCCCTGGGCGACTACATCGCCCGCATCCTGACCACCTCGAAGCACCTCAGAGCCGAGCGCGGCATCTACAAGGTGATCGGCGTCGACGGTGACGCCGACCAGCGCTGGCCGGTGTACCTGCGCTCGGTGCTGGCCTTCTCGGCCGTCTCCGTCCTCTTCCTGTACGGCCTGATCCGGCTCCAGGGCTACCTGCTGCTGAACCTGGGCGTCCAGCAGATGGAGGGCCACCAGGCCTGGAACACCGCGATCTCGTTCGTCACCAATACCAACTGGCAGTCCTACGGCGGTGAGTCCGCGATGGGCCACCTGGTGCAGATGGCCGGCCTGGCGGTGCAGAACTTCGTCTCCGCGGCCGTCGGCATCGCCATCGTGGCGGCGCTGATCCGGGGCTTCACCCGCAACAAGACGGACCGGCTGGGCAACTTCTGGGTCGACCTGGTCCGGATCAACCTGCGACTGCTGCTGCCGATCTCGATCGTCTTCGCCCTCGTCCTGGTGGCCAACGGCGTGATCCAGAACTTCCACGGCTTCCACGAGATGACCAACCTCGCGGGTGACGTGCAGAAGATCCCGGGCGGCCCGGTGGCCTCCCAGGAGGTCATCAAGGAGCTGGGCACCAACGGCGGCGGCTTCTTCAACGCCAACTCCGCCCACCCGTTCGAGAACCCGACCGGGTTCACGAACTGGCTGGAGATCTTCCTGATCCTGCTCATCCCGTTCGCGCTGCCCCGGGCCTTCGGCCGCATGGTCGGGGACAACCGCCAGGGCTACGCGATCGCGGCCGTGATGGCGATCTTCTGGGTCGCCTCGGTGGCGCTGATCACCCTCGCCGAGTCGCAGCACTCGGGCTCCGCCCTGCAGGCCGCGGGCGGTGCGATGGAGGGCAAGGAGCAGCGGTTCGGTATCGCCGCCAGCTCGCTGTTCGCCGCGTCGACGACGCTGACGTCGACGGGTGCGGTGGATGCTTTCCACGACTCGTTCACGCCGTTCGGCGGCGGCATCACGATCTTCAACATGATGCTGGGCGAGATCGCGCCGGGCGGTGTGGGCTCCGGCCTGTACGGGATGCTGGTCCTCGCCATCGTGGCGGTGTTCGTGGCCGGTCTGATGGTCGGGCGCACCCCCGAGTACCTGGGCAAGAAGCTCGGCGGCCGGGAGATGAAGTTCGCCTCGCTGTACATCCTGACCACGCCGACGATCGTGCTGGTCGGCACGGGTGTGGCGATGGCCCTGCCGGGTGAGCGGGCCGGGATGCTCAACTCGGGCGCCCACGGCTTCTCCGAGGTGCTGTACGCGTTCACCTCGGCCGCCAACAACAACGGCTCGGCCTTCGGCGGGATCACCGTCAACACCGACTGGTACGACACCGCGCTCGGACTGGCGATGGTCTTCGGCCGCTTCCTGCCGATCGTCTTCGCCCTGGCGCTGGCGGGCTCGCTCGCCCAGCAGCAGCCGGTCCCGGCCACCCCGGGCACCCTGCCCACCCACAAGCCGCTGTTCGTGGGCCTGCTGTCGGGCGTCGTCCTGATCGTCGTCGGCCTCACCTACTTCCCGGCCCTGGCTCTCGGGCCGATCGCGGAAGGTCTCACCTCCTGATGTCCACCCCCACCCTTAGTCCTGCACCGGTCGACAAGACCGAGAACGCGGCACCGCACAGAGTCTCCAGCGGATTGCTGGACCCGAAACTCCTCCTCTCCTCGCTGCCGGACGCGGTGAAGAAGCTCGATCCCCGGGTGATGGTCAAGAACCCGGTGATGTTCGTGGTCGAGGTCGGCTCGGTGGTCACCACGGTCTCCGCGATCGCCAGCCCGTCCGTGTTCGCCTGGTCCATCACGGTGTGGCTCTGGCTGACCACGATCTTCGCCAACCTGGCCGAGGCCGTCGCCGAGGGGCGCGGGAAAGCCCAGGCCGACACCCTGCGCAAGACCAAGACAGAGAGCGTCGCCCGCCGGCTCACCAACTGGCCCGCCACGCAGGACGAGGAGGAGGTGCCCGGCACGGCCCTCCAACTCGGCGACCACGTGGTGGTCGAGGCGGGGCAGGTCATCCCGGGCGACGGTGACGTCGTCGAGGGTGTCGCCTCGGTGGACGAGTCGGCGATCACCGGTGAGTCCGCGCCGGTGATCCGCGAGTCCGGCGGCGACCGCTCCGCCGTGACCGGCGGCACCAAGGTGCTGTCCGACCGGATCGTGGTGAAGATCGCCTCGGAGCCCGGCAAGTCGTTCATCGACCGGATGATCGCCCTGGTCGAGGGCGCCGCCCGGCAGAAGACGCCGAACGAGATCGCGCTCAACATCCTGCTGGCCTCGCTGACCATCGTCTTCCTGGTCGCGGTCGTCACGCTCCAGCCGATGGCCACCTACGCGGGCGCCCCGCAGTCGATGATCGTCCTGGTCGCCCTGATCGTGGCGCTCATCCCGACCACGATCGGCGCGCTGCTCTCCGCGATCGGCATCGCCGGCATGGACCGGCTGGTCCAGCGCAACGTGCTGGCGATGTCCGGCCGCGCCGTCGAGGCCGCCGGCGACGTCAACACCCTGCTGCTCGACAAGACCGGCACCATCACCCTCGGCAACCGCCAGGCCGCCGAGTTCCAGCCGGCCGAGGGCGTGACCGTCGAGGAGCTCGCGAGTGCCGCGCAGCTCTCCTCCCTCGCGGACGAGACGCCGGAGGGCCGCTCGATCGTGGTCCTCGCCAAGACCGAGTACGGTCTGCGGGCCCGCGCCCAGGGCGAGCTGACCCACGCCACCTGGGTGCCGTTCACCGCCCAGACCCGCATGTCGGGCGTCGACCTCGATGAGGCGGACGGCGTCCACTCGGTGCGCAAGGGTGCGGCGGGTTCGGTCACCAACTGGGTGACCGAGAACGGTGGCACAGTCGGCAAGGACGTTGCCGAGCTCGTCGACGGCATCTCCGCCGCGGGTGGTACCCCGCTGCTCGTCGCGTCCCGGATCGGCAGTGCGGCCCCGAAGGCCCTCGGAGTGATCTACCTCAAGGACGTGGTCAAGGAGGGCATGCGGGAGCGGTTCGACGAGCTGCGCCGGATGGGCATCAAGACCATCATGATCACGGGCGACAACCCGCTGACCGCCAAGGCGATCGCGGAGGAGGCCGGCGTCGACGACTTCCTCGCCGAGGCCACGCCCGAGGACAAGATGGCCCTGATCAAGAAGGAGCAGGAGGGCGGCAAGCTGGTCGCGATGACCGGCGACGGCACCAACGACGCCCCCGCCCTCGCCCAGGCCGACGTCGGCGTCGCGATGAACACCGGGACCATGGCGGCCAAGGAGGCCGGCAACATGGTCGACCTGGACTCCAACCCCACCAAGCTGATCGAGATCGTGGAGATCGGCAAGCAGCTGCTCATCACCCGCGGCGCGCTGACCACCTTCTCCATCGCCAACGACGTGGCCAAGTACTTCGCGATCATCCCCGCGATGTTCGCCGGGGTCTACCCGGGCCTGAGCCACCTCAACATCATGGGCCTGCACAGCCCGCAGTCCGCGATCACCTCGGCGATCATCTTCAACGCCCTGGTCATCATCGGCCTCATCCCGCTCGCCCTGCGCGGCGTCAAGTACCGGCCGTCCGACGCCAGTTCGCTACTGCGCCGCAACATCGGGATCTACGGCTTCGGCGGTCTGGTGGTCCCGTTCGTCGGCATCAAGCTGATCGACCTGCTCGTCCAGTTCATCCCCGGCCTCAGCTGAGAGAGGAGTCCACCGCCATGTCCAAGCCCCTGCCCGCCGCCGTGCGGACCCACTTCACGGCCCTGCGAGTACTCCTCGTGCTGACCGTGATCCTCGGAGTCGTCTACCCGCTGCTCGTCACCGGGATCTCCCAGGTCGCGTTCAGCGACAAGGCCAACGGCTCGATCGTGACGTCCGACGGCAAGGAGGTCGGCTCCAGCCTGATCGGCCAGAACTTCAACTTGCCCAAGGCCAATCCGGACGACCAGAAGGAGGAGGCCCAGCCGGACCCGAAGTGGTTCCAGCCCCGCCCCTCCGCGGCCGGGACCGGCTACGACGCCTCCTCGTCCGCCGCCTCCAACCAGGGGCCGAACAGCGAGGACCTGCTGAAGGCCGTCAACGACCGCCGTGCCGCCGTCGCCGCGTTCGACGGCGTCGACCCGGCGAGCGTGCCGGCCGACGCGCTGACCGCCTCCGGCTCCGGCCTCGACCCGCACATCTCGGTGGCCTACGCCAAGGAGCAGGTCAACCGGGTGGCCAAGGCCCGCAACCTGCCGGCCGAAAAGCTGAACCAGCTGGTCGAGAAGTACACCGAGGGCCGCTCGGCCGGCTTCCTCGGGCAGGACGGCGTGAACGTCGTGCTGCTCAACAAGGCGCTCAGCGAGCAGAAGTGATGACACTCCATCGATCTGCCGAGTGACCAGACCGACCCGGGTACGGGGGGCACGCCCCCGCGCCCGGGTCGGTCGCCCATGTCTGCGCACCACCAACCTGCCAGCCACACAAGGAAAGAGCAGCGCCCATGGCTCGCGACCTCGCCCCCGGCACCATGCACCGCCGCGGCCGGCTGAGGGTCTATCTCGGCTCGGCCCCCGGGGTCGGCAAGACCTACCGGATGCTGGACGAGGCCCACCGCCGACAGGACCGTGGCGCGGAGGTGGTGGTCGGGTTCATCGAGTGTCACGGGCGGAGGTTCACCGAAGGGCTGGTGGACGGGCTTGAGGTGATGCCGCGCACCAGACGGACCTACCGGGGGGCCGAGTTCGAGGAGATGGACCTCGACGCGGTGCTCGCCCGCCGCCCGTCCGTCGTCCTGGTCGACGAGCTGGCGCACACCAACATCCCCGGCGGCCGGCACGCCAAGCGCTGGCAGGACGTCGAGGAACTGCTCGCCGCCGGGATCGACGTCATCACCACCGTCAACATCCAGCATCTGGAATCGCTGAACGACGTCGTCCAGAAGATCACCGGCATTCCGCAGCGCGAGACCGTCCCGGACGAGGTGGTCCGCCGGGCCGACCAGATCGAACTCGTCGACATGGCCCCGCAGGCGCTGCGCCGCCGGATGGCCCACGGCAACGTCTACAAGGCGGAGAAGGTGGACGCCGCGCTCTCCAACTACTTCCGGGTCGGCAACCTCACCGCCCTGCGCGAACTCGCCCTGCTGTGGGTCGCCGGGCGGGTGGACGAGGGCCTGCGCGACTACCGGGCCACCCACAGGATCGACCGGGTCTGGGAGACCCGCGAACGCGTCGTTGTGGCGCTGACCGGCGGCCCCGAGGGCGAGACCCTGATCCGCCGCGCCGCCCGGATCGCCGACCGCACCGCCGGCGGCGAGCTGCTGGCCGTCCACGTCTCCCGCAGCGACGGCCTGGCCGGCGCCTCCTCCGGCGCGCTCGCCCAGCAGCGGCAGCTGGTGGAGACCCTCGGCGGCAGCTACCACGTGGTCGTCGGCGACGACGTCCCCACCGCGCTGCTCGCCTTCGCCCGCGCCCACGACGCCACCCAGCTGGTGCTCGGCACCAGCCGCCGCGGCCGGATCAACCGCTTCCTGACCGGCCCCGGCACCGGGCAGACCACCGTGGACGCCTCCGAGGACATCGACGTCCACATGGTCACCCACGAGTTCACCGGCCGCGGCCGGCTGCCCGCGCTCGGCCGCCGCCACTCCCGCCGCCGCACCATCGCCGGCTACACGGCGGGCCTGATCGTTCCCCTGCTGCTCACCGTCGCGCTGTCGCCGTTCCGTAGCACACTCAACCTGACCACGGACGCGCTGATCTTCCAACTCGGTGTCGTAGCCGTGGCGTTGCTGGGGGGTGCGCTGTCAGCCTTGCTGGCCTCGGTCATCGCCTCGGTGCTGCTGAACTACTTCTTCATCCCGCCCCTCCACACCCTGACCATCGACGAGGCCAACAACATCGTCGCCCTGGTGGTCTTCGCCACCGTCGCGCTGACCGTTTCCACCGTGGTCGACCACGCCGGCCGGCTCACCAGCCGGGCCGCCCGGGCCACCGCCGAGGCCGAGACCCTCTCCACCCTGGCCGGCAGCGTGCTGCGGGGCGCCGACGCGGTGCCCGCCCTGCTGGAGAAGTCCCGGACGGCCTTCGGGATGGACTCCGTCGCCCTGCTCGACAGCCTCACGGGAGAGACCATCGCGCGCAGTGATGCCGAGACGGACGGAGACGTCGAGACCGGAAGCCCGGAGGAGGCCACCGAGGTGGCCGTCGGAGAGCGGGCCGTCCTGGTGCTCACCGGCCGCCGGCTGCCCGCCGCCGACCAGCGCGTCCTCACCGCCTTCGCCGCCCACGTCGCCGCCGCCCTGGAACGCGACCGGCTGGCCGTGGTCGCCGCCGAGGTCGAGCCGATCAAGGCCGCCGACCGGATGCGTACCGCCCTGCTCGCCGCCGTCAGCCACGACCTGCGCACCCCGCTCGCCGCCGCCCTCGCCTCGGTCGGCTCGCTGCGCAGCCCCGACGTCGAGTTCTCGCCCGAGGACCAGGACGAACTCCTCGCCACCGCCGACGAATCACTCGTCAAACTCACCCGCCTGGTCGACAACCTGCTCGACATGAGCCGCCTCCAGGCCGGCGCGCTCACCCTCCACATGGCGCCCACCCTGCTGGAAGACGTCCTGATGCGTGCCGTGGACTCGCTGACCGACCCGTACGCGCCCGTCCAGCCGCTGGACCTGGACACCGCCCCGGCGGTGCTCGCCGACCCGCCGCTGCTGGAACGCGTGCTCGCCAACGTGATCACCAACGCGCTGCGGTACAACGCCCCCGGCGCACCCGTCCTGGTCACCGCCAGCCACCACGCCGACCAGGTCGAGATCCGGGTGATCGACCGCGGCCCCGGCATCGACCCCGAGGACCGCGACCGGGTCTTCCTGCCCTTCCAGCGCCTCGGCGACACCGACAACACCACCGGCGTCGGCCTGGGGCTTGCTCTCTCCCGCGGCCTCGCCGAGGCCATGGGCGGCAGCCTGGAGGTCGAGGACACCCCCGGCGGCGGCACCACCATGCTCCTCACCCTGCCGGCAGCACCGGAGACTCGGACCGGGGAACCCGGCATCGCCCTGCTGGAGAGGAGCGCGGACCGGTGAGCCACATCCTCGTCGTCGACGACGAACCGGCACTGCTGCGCACCCTGCGGATCAACCTCCAGGCCCGGCACTACTCGGTGCTCACCGCGGCCACCGGCCAGGAAGCCCTGGACTCGGCGGGCCAAGCGCCACCCGACGCCATCGTCCTGGACCTCGGCCTGCCGGACTTCGACGGCGTGGACGTGATCCACGGCGTCCGCTCCACGCTGACCGTGCCGATCATCGTACTGACCGGCCGGGCCGACATCGAGGACAAGCTCCGCGCGTTCGACGCGGGCGCGGACGACTACCTGACCAAGCCCTTCAACGTGGACGAACTCCTCGCCCGGCTGCGGGCCGTTCTGCGCAGGCCGCTGGGCGGCGTCCCGTCGGCGCCCGAGCCGTCGGCACGGATCGGGCCGCACGAGATCGATCTCGGTGCGGGCACGGTCACCGGTCCGGACGGCCCGGTCCGATTGACCCCGACCGAGTGGCGGATCCTCGCCCTGCTGCTCGCCAACCCCGGCCGGCTGGTGCCCGGCCGGCAGATCCTGACCGAGGTGTGGGGCCCGGAGGCGGAGGGCAACGGCAATTACCTGAGGGTCTACTTCTCCAGCATGCGGCGAAAGCTCGAACCCGAGCCGGGCCGTCCGCGCCACCTGATCACGGAACCCGGGATCGGCTACCGGTTCCAGCCCTGACCCGGAGGTATCCGGGACGGCCGGGACTCGCGTTCCGGTCGATGTCCCAAGCCTTTCGGTCCATGGCTCCTGCACTGGTCAACGGCTCATCCGGGAAGGGGAGTTCAACGGAATTCGCGGGTTCTTGATCGGCCTCGCATGGATCCCGTCAGGATCACCGGCCGAATCGCGGAATCGACGTCCTCCCCTGCCATCGTGCTTTCCGACCGGATCCGTTCGGGTCCGAATTCGAAGGAGAGTACGTGTTGTCGAGGATCAAGCCGGCGGCCGCAGCCGTGGGTATCGCCGCCCTGGCCGTCGCGGGCCTGGCGGGGCCGGCGGCGGCCGACGGGAGCTACGACCCCGCGAAGGAGAACTGCAACGCCGCGAACGTGGTGACGCCGGGCTCCACCGCCTTCGTGTGGTGCATCCAGCAGGCCCAGAAGAGCGGTGAGGCCAAGCGGAGGGCCCGCGAGGACTTCGTCAAGGGGCTGCTCGACATGCTGGTGAACAAGACCGGTGGCTACTACAACGTGATGATCTTCGACATCAAGGGCAACAACGCCTTCGGGGATCCGTGGTACGTCCACAACTACGAGGAGCACTTGGAGGACGTCGACTTCACCTACGACGTCACGTACCACGACCAGACCTCGCGCGAGGATCAGACCTACCGGATCTGGATCTTCCACGGCGGCGGCATGTTCGCCAACGGCTTCGACGGCGGCTGGGGGAACTGGGCGTTCTACGGCCTGTTCGACCGGACCAGCCGTGAGCACAACTGGGCCTACCCGCCGGGTACCAGCCGACCGGGCCAGCGGTACAACCACACCGACGCGGTGGTGAACTTCCGGCGGACGCTGACCAGCGCCATCCCGTCCGGCTCCCCGGCCAATCCGGGGCAGATCGCCTCTCCGGCGGTGCCGGCCGTGCCCGTGGTGGTGCCCGGAGTGTCCGTCGGCGAGCCCGCGACCCCGGGCGTGCCCGCGACCCCGGGCGTGCCCGCCAAGCCCGGCAAGCCGGGAACGCCCGCCCAGCCCGGCAAGCCGTCCGGCTCGGGCCGCCCGCCGCTGGACACCCCGGTGTACGTGCGGACGGTCAACGGTCTGGGCGCCGTCGCCACCGGCGACGCCGCGGGCTCGGCGGTGATCGCCGGCAAGCTCGGCGGCGCCGACTCCCGCTGGACCTTCAAGGACGCCGGTGACGGCCGCTACCGGATCACCAACGGCCTCGGCCCGGAACTCACCGAGAACACCGGCACCTACTTCGCCGATGTCAACGGCTGGAAGGGTGGCGCGGAGCAGAGGTGGGAGGTCCTCAACGTCACGGGTGACCGCTTCCAGATCAGGATCAGCGACCAGGACTGCCTGACCTATCACGAGGACCGGAAGACGCTCGGCGTGTGGACCTGCGACGGGTCCGCCGAGCAGCAGTGGACGATCACCCGCTGAGGGGGAGCCCCGCCCGGGATGCACCCCGGCCGCTCACTCGGACGGGTCTTGCGCCAACGCCTCGTCAAGATGGCCGCCGGCGGCGTCAAGGACTCGTCAGAGCGGGCGGACAGCTGTTCGGCCACACCTAGTGTGAGCTGCGAGGAAACGGTTCTCCGTCCGGGCGTGGGGCCTGGCGGAGAACCGTTTGCCGACACCGCCCCGGAGGTTCCTCCGGGGAAGTTCGGCGGCCAGTGAGAAACAGGGTGAGGGGGCGCGCGGCGATGCCAACGGGTACGTCGGGCGGTACGGCTGTCATGGGGAAAACGGTCGCGTCGGAGACGGCGCGCCAGGAGACAGCCGCACCGCCTCCCGGGTCGCGCGCTCCCGGTCACTGGCTCGGCCGCGCCTGGCGCAGCCGGGCCTGGTGGAACACCCCGCGCCTGGTGCGCGGGCTCACCGGCCTCTGCCTCGTCGCGCTGCTCGTCGCCGGAACGGCGGCGGCGACCGTCCTGGGCGGGGCCCGGGACGGCGCGGACGTGATCGGTCACCGGGCCGCCCCGCAGGTGGTGCGCTCGGCGGACCTGTACTTCGCGCTCAACGACATGGACGCCCAGGCCGCCAACCTGTTGCTGTTCGGTGCCGACCCGGACTACACGGCACTGCGCAAGCAGACCCTGGACACCTACGAGCAGCGCCGCACCCAGGCCGACACCGACCTGCAGCGCGTCGCCGAGGCAGTGACCGGTGATCCGGCCGGGCAGCGGGCGGTGCAGACCGTCATCGGTGAACTCGGCCGCTACGAAGCCCTGGTGGCCCGCGCCCAGCTGCTGGAAGAGCAGGCCCACGCCCCGGCCGGCCGCCCCTCAACGGACGCCCTCGTGGCCTACCGGCAGGCCACCGACCTGCTGCGCCAGCAACTGCTGCCGGCCGTCGACGAGGTGACCAAGGCCAACGCGGCCGTCGTGGAGCGCAACTACGCGGACCAGCGCGACGCCCTGGCCGGCGGCTGGTGGGAGATCCTGCTCACCGGCCTGACCGCCCTGGTCGCGCTCGGGCTGCTGCAGCGGCTGCTGGCGGTGCGCTTCCGGCGGCTGGTGAACGTGCCACTGGCCGTCGCCACCCTCCTCACCGTCGTCGGCCTGGTCACCGCGCTGGCGCTGGCGTCCCGCTCGGACGACCAGCTGGTGGTCGCGAAGAGCAACTCCTTCGACTCGGTGATCGCCCTCAGCAGGGCGCGCGCGGTCGCGTACGACCTCAACGCCGACGAGAGCCGGTACCTGACCGACCCCGCCCGGGCGGCGGCCTACGAGCAGAGCTTCCTCGACAAGACCCAGGCCTTCGCCCGGGTCGACGGCGCCACCCTCACCACGTACAACGACCGGCTCGCCGCACTGGCCGACCGGCACCGGGCCGACCACGGCCAGGTCGGGTTCGGCGGGTACCTCGGCGACGAACTGCGCAACATCACCTTCGCGGGGGAGCAGGACGCGGCGGAGCGGGTGCTGGCGGCCTTCCAGCAGTACCAGCGCGACGACCGGAAGATCCGCGAGCTGAACGCCCAGGGAAAGCTCAAGGAGGCCGTCACCTACAACACCGGCCTCACTCCGGGCCAGTCCAACGCCGACTTCGGCGTGCTCAGCGCCGCCCTCGACGACAACCAGGCGATCAACCAGCGCGCCTTCGAGGCCGCGGTCGCCACCACCGACGACGACCTCGACGCCACCACCGCCGGCCTCGGCGCGGCGGCCCTGGCGGCGGCACTCGCCCTGACCGCGCTGGGAGTGCGGCCGCGCCTGCGCGAGTTCGCCTGACCGGGAGAGGCCGACGGCAACCGGCTCGCCTCCGTCCGCTACCCGCAGCCGGAGGAGTACGGCCAGTGACCGCCAGGCGCGGGCGGAGACGGCCACGCCCTGTTCGCACCGCTCGCGCTCCGATGTCCGTGATCCCGAGCCTGCCTGCCCCCGCTAATGCTCCGATAAGATGACGACAGGTGTGCCGGGAAGCCTGGTCGGCGCGGGGGACGACTGCGGCATCGGCCACGGTGACCCCGATTCTTGCGATGGGGTCCTTTCCACCGATGCACGTCGTGGCGATCGTTCTCGTCCTGGTGGTCCTGGCCACGGCCGTGGCCACCTTCGCCGGGCGGCTGCGCGTTCCCGCGCCGTCGCTGCTGGTCCTGGCGGGCATCGGGGTGGCACTGATACCCGGCGTCCCCGCCCTGCACGTACCGCCGCAGGTGATCGGCATGGTGGTCCTGCCCCCGCTGCTGTACGCCTCCGCCGAGGAACTGTCGCTGCGCGACCTCCGCACGGTCTGGCGCCCGGTGACCATCCTCTCCTTCGGCCTCGTCTTCGCCTCCGCCGCCGCCGTCGGCTTCACCGCCGTCGCCGTCGCCGGGCTGCCGCCCGCGATGGCCTTCGTACTCGGCGCCGTCCTCTCCAGTACAGACCCGGTGGCCGTCACCGCGCTCGGCCGCCGCCTGGCCCTCCCGGGGCGGCTCCAGGTGCTGGTGCAGGCCGAGAGCCTGTTCAACGACGCCACCTCGCTCGTCCTGTTCAAGGTCGCCGCCGGCATCGCGGTGGCCGTCGGCGCCTCGGTGAGCCTGCCGGCGGCGGGCGGGGAGTTCCTGCTGCTCGGCGGGGGCGGAAGCCTGGTCGGTGCCGCCGTCGCCGGCCTGGTGTGGCTGGTGCGCCGCCGCACCACCGACCCGGTGCTGGAGACGGTGATCGCCCTGGTCACCCCGTACGCGGCCTACGTACTGGCCGAGTCCGCGCACACCTCGGGCGTCACCTCCGTGGTGGTCGCCGGCGTGCTCCTCGGCCGCTCCGGCCACCGGCTCACCGACGCCCACATCCGGCTGCAGCTCAACGCCGTGTACGCGGTCGTGGTGTTCCTGCTGGAGAGCGTCGTCTTCTCCATCGTCGGCCTGGAACTGCCCACCCTCGTACGGGACCTGCCCGCCGGCACCGGCTGGTGGCCCCTGCAGGCACTCGCGCTCGCGGCCGTCCTGATCGCCGTGCGCGTGCTCTCCACCCTGCCGCTGACCCGCGCCGTCAAACCCAACCGCGGCCGGCTCTCCTGGCGCGTCGCCGGGGTCGTCACCTGGGCCGGCACCCGCGGCGTCATGCCACTCGCCGCCTCCCTCTCCATCCCCCTGCTCGCCGA
The DNA here is from genome assembly GCF_055576085.1 of Kitasatospora sp. NPDC033851. Classification (NCBI taxonomy): domain Bacteria; kingdom Bacillati; phylum Actinomycetota; class Actinomycetes; order Kitasatosporales; family Streptomycetaceae; genus Kitasatospora; species Kitasatospora sp. NPDC033851. Next base: position 296,685 of record NZ_JBVIRL010000004.1, read on the forward strand.
CGACGGCACCAAACTCACCGGACGCCCCCTGGTCCTGGTACTCACCACCGCCGTCGTCGTCTTCACCCTCGTCGTCCAGGGCCTCACCCTCGCCGCCGTCGTCAACCGCTCCGGCCTCGCCCTCGAACCCGAACACACCACCCGCGAAGAAGACGACGCCCGCGACACCCTCAACCGCGCCGCCCTCGACCACATCGACCACCTCACCGAACTGGAAGCCCTCCCCGACACCGCCCTCGACCGGGTCCGCCGCGCCCTCACCGCCCGCCTCGACCACACCCCCGAAACCCCCGACGGCACCACCGCCGACACCGCCTACCGCCAGCTGCGCCGCGAGGTCATCGCCGTCCAGAGCACCGAACTGCGCCGTCTCTACGACGAACACCGCATCAGTGACACCACCCGCCGCAGCCTCCAGCACGACCTCGACCGGGAGGAAGCCGCCCTCGGCACACCCTGAAGACCGGCCCGGCCCCCGGCCCGCGGCCTTCGGGCGGCGGGCCGGGCGGACGGGTGGTGCCGGGTGGTCCGCACGGGGAGTCGAGAGCGAGCAGAGGCCCGGTGAGGTCGCGCAGTCATCTCGCGCTGAGCGGCAGGCTCAGCGGTTGGGGCGGGCGCGAGGACGAGGTGCGCGAGCGGACCGGAGTACGAGGCGGGCGATCAGGGCGTTGCAGTCGGCAAAGGTCAGCAGCGCTGCGGGGGAGTCGGCCTCGCCGGGGAAGGCCGAACCGTGATCCAGCGAGGAGGGCATTCACCAGCTCGCGTTCCGCGGAGGAGGTTCAGCGCCGGCGTCGCGCCGGGACGAACGCGGTGAGCACCGCACACACGGTCGAGCCGAACAGCATGCCGACCCACGGCACTTCGCCGCCGGGGCGATGCGTCACCAGCGCGCAGACGAGGAAGCCGATCCCGCCGCCGACGAAGAGGAATGCGAAGGCGCGAAGCGCGCGCTGCCACCTTCGGCGGTCTGTTCCTGAAGTCACGGTAGGGATTATCCACCCGAGCCGTCGGGCATCGACGGGCCGTGCCGGACTTCCGGCCCCGCCGCGGGCCGGGGGTCAACCGCCCGCTCGGTAGCGGTGGATGAGGGCTACGGCCATGGCGCCTTCGCCGACGCCCGACGCGACGCGCTTGATCGAGCCGGCGCGCACGTCTCCGGCCGCGAACACGCCTGGGACGCTGGTCTCCGGCGGGTAGGGGTCGCGTGCCAGTGGCCAGGAAGCCGGCCGTTCGCCGGTGCCTCTCAGGTCGGACCCGGTCAGGACGAACCCGTGGTCGTCGCGGTCCACGACGCCGTCCAGCCAGCCGGTGCGGGGCCGCCCGCCGATGAAGGTGAAGACGAACCCGGCCGTCTCCTCGGTCCGTCGACCGGTGGCGTCGTCCTGGAGCGTGATGTGCTCCAGCCGTTCCGATCCGTCCAGGGCGAGGACCCGGGTGCCGAGGCGCACCTCGATGTTCGGGGTCCGGTGGATCTCCTCGACGAGGTACCTCGACATCCCGGCCTCCAGCGAGTCGCCCCGCACCAGCACGGTGACCCTCGCCGCGTACCGGGCGAAGTGGATCGCGGCCTGTCCGGCCGAGTTGGCGCCGCCGATGATGTGGACGTGGTGCGAGAGGCAGGAACTGCTCTCGGTGGTCGCGGCCCTGTAGTACAGGCCTGCGTCCTCGAACCGCTCCGCGCCCGATACCTCCAGGCGGTTGTACGAGATGCCGGTGGCCACCAGCACGGTCCCGGCACTGACCTCGGAGCCGTCGGCGAGCGTCAGGATCCGGGCGGGGTCGGCCCGTCGTAGCCCGACGACATCCACCGGATGGAGCAGTTCCGCGCCGAAGCGGGTGGCCTGGCTGACCGCGCGCCGGGCGAGGTCGGCGCCCGACAGGCCGGCGGGGAAGCCCAGGTAGTTCTCGATCAGGCTCGACGTACCGGCCTGTCCGCCGGGCGAGTCGGCGTCCAGCAGCAGGGTGGACAGGCCCTCCGAGGCCGCGTACACGCCGGCGGCGAGCCCGGCCGGGCCGGCGCCGACGATGACCGTGTCGTAGTGCGGCCGGGAGGCGGTGGTGACCAGGCCGAGGCGGCCGACGAGCTCGGCGGTGCCCGGGGCGGAGAGCGTTCCGGCGGAGACAAGGTGCCCGACGACGCGGATGCCCTGGTAGGCGGGGCGGTACGAGGCGGTCCAGTCGGAGAGCAGGTCGTCCAGCACGGGGAAGAGCCGCTCGGTGGGTGGGTCCCAGGGCTTCATCAGGTAGTCGTCGAGCCGCACCTTGTTGATGGCGGTGATCGTGGTGTCGGTCTCGGCGAACGCGGTGAGCAGTACCCGTTTGGCGTCCGGGAATCGGCTCACGGCCTCCAGGAGGAAGTCGATGCCGGTCATGTCCGGCATCCGATGGTCGACCAGGAAGAGCGCCGGGTCCTGGGCACGCTCGTCGAGGGCGTCCAGGATGCTGAGCGCGTCGGCGGCGGAAGCGGCGCTCAGCACACGGTAGCGGTCGGCGTACGCGGAGCGCGGCGGACGGCGCGGAGCACCTGGGGGTCGTCGTCCACCGCGAGGATCACCGGCCTCCCGGCCGGGCCCTTGTCACGGGAGCGAAGCGGAACGAATCCGGCGCTGGAAGCCTGCGATACGAGTTACCACAACAACCCGGCGCGGCCGAGCCGTTGTTCCGTGCGACGCTCCGGACTGCCCGCGGCAACAGTAGCCGTCGGCCGTCGCAGAGGAGAGTCGTGGCCGAGCAGTTCATGAGCGTCAAAGAGACCGCGGAGTACCTGAACATGTCCGTACCGTGGGTGTACCGCGAAGCTCCTCAAGTTGGCCTCGTCCCCTACAGGTTCGGGCGGGGACGCAACGCGAAGCTGCAGTTCAAGGTGTCCGAGGTGCAGGCGTGGGTGAAGCAACAGCGCCTGTCAGCGGTGTGACGTCGACCAGAAGACGAGGAGGGCCCGCCCCAACCGGGGGCAGGCCCTCCTCATTCGTTCAGGCGGCGAGGCCGAGGTCGAGGAACTGGGCAGCACGGCTGATCGAGCCGGGCATCAGGTGGCGGTAGATCTTGAAGGTGACGTCGATGGTCTTGTGACCCATCCACTCGGCGACGTCGGTGATCGGGATGTTGTGGGTGAGGCAGTTCGAGGCGAAGAAGTGGCGGAGGCCGTAGAGGGTCATGCCCTCGGGGATGTCGATGTCGTCGGCCTGCTTGACGAGGCGCTGCCAGCGGTTGTTCAGGATGTGGTACGGGAAGGGCTTGCTGAGGTCCCGGGGGTGGCGGAGGAGGTAGCCGTCGACCGTGCCGTACTTGTCGGCGTACCACTCGACGGTCAGCTTGACCCGGGCCGGCAGCGGGACGTCGCGGTAGTCGCCCGCCTTGCGGTGCTTGAGCGGGGCGTAGTCCTTGGTGGTCTGGTTGACCTGCTCGGTGACGCGGTAGACGTCGTCGGCGACGATGTTGTTGATGTTGACCGCGGTGGCCTCGCCGTTGCGCAGACCGCAGCCGCTCATCAGGTCGGCAATGACGCGGAAGGCATCGTCGCCGGCGGTGCGTATCCCCTGGAGTTGGGAGAGGGAGGGGATGACGGCGCGCTTCGGGTCGTACTGGGGCGGCTTGACGCCGTCGAACGGGTTCTCGTCGTAGAGGCCGAGGCGGTGGGCGTCGAGGAGGACCGACTTCAGCTTGTCGAAGGCGTTGAACTGAGTGGCGAGGCCGACACCGTTGCGCTCCATGGTCTGGATGAAGGTCTCGACGACCTTGTGGTCGAAGGTGCCCATCCGGCGGCTGCGGAAGGCGGGGTACAGGTGGTGTTCCAGCAGCGAGTCGAGGTGGCGGAGGGAGGCGGCGCCGAGGTGGCGCTGGCCGGCCTTCCACTCCTCGACGTACGGCTCGAACTGCATCGGGCCGTACTTCTGGATCCGTTCCGCCTTGCGCTGGCTCTGCGGGGCGCTCTTGCGGGCCTGGTACACCTCGATGAGGCGAGCCTTCGCCTTGTCCTGCGTGGCGAAGCCCGACCCCTCCGTCTGCCGCCCGGCCGCGTTGCGGTAGCGGACCTTGTACTCGTGCGGGCACCTCGGCCACCGGCTCTCGGGGTGCTCGCACTCCTTGAAGAAGCTGCCCATGCCGCGGACGAGGTTGATGGTGGCCATGGTCGTCGACTCCCGGGCGTCTTGCTGACCTTTTGCTGACCCCGGATGGTCGATCAAGCGCCTGAGCTGGGAAGAAACGGCAGAGCGGTGGTATGTGGTGGAACTTCATCGGGCGATCCGGTGACGAGATCGTGCAGGCGCGAACCGCGCGTGGGCTCGTTCAGGGTCGGGCACCTTCAGGCCTGGCCGGTCCCGACGGGGCCGGTGTAGACGAGGTCGGCGGCGGCGTGCTGGGCGCGGCGCAGGTGGGTGGCGGCGTTCTGGAGTGCGGCGATGGTGGCGCCGAGTTCGTGGGTGACGTCGTCTCGTCGTCGGGCGGGGGTGGGCGGATCGTCGTAGATCGCGAGGTTCTCGGTGGGTATGGCGTTCAGCCCGGCGGCGAGCTGGTGCAGGGTACGGGGCAGCTGTTCGAGCAGGCCTGCCAGGGCGCCGGCGGTGTGGTGGACGTCGGTGGGATACGGGTACGCGTCGGTGCGGGTGGTGCGTGCGTTGAGTCGGCGGATCTCGTCGGCGGCGGCCACCGCGATCTGCTGCGGGGTGCGATCGGTTGTCATCGCCGGCCTTCCTTCGGCGGATGTGCGCGGGGTTCGAGGTCAGGCGTGTGCCGCGACCGGGCCCGGCCGGCGCCGGCGTCGGCGACCGGCCCTGCCGGGTGGGGCCGGTGGAGCGGCGGGGGCCTCGGGCGCGGGCGCCTGGTGGGTGGCGGTGGCGGTGGCGCGGCGAATCGCGGTCCGCAGGTCGGCCGCGGTCTGCGGGGCCCGGGTGGCGTGGGCGGCGATGCGGGCGTAGGGCGCGGGAGGGCGCAGGTCGATGCCGACCGCGCTCGCGCCGAACGGGCGAAGGGCGACGAGGTCGCGTCCGCGGGAGTGGCGCCAGATGCCGGCGCACAGTCGGCCGGGGATGAGCAGGCCCCGCTCCCGGGTGCCGCGCAGAAGCCGCCACGGCTGCCGGGTCGCCGTCACGCTCTCCACCGCCGCCAGCGGGATGCGTATCCGGCCGGTGCCGGCGGCGAGGCGCTCCCACCATGCGAGGTCGACGACCAGGTCCTGGCCGTCGACGGTCAGTACGGCCATCGCCTCACACCTCCTCGGCAGGTGAGCGGTCGGGCCCGCCGGTTCGCGGCGGCTGGGGGTGGGCGCGAGCGCCGAGCCGGGGGGCGCCGTGGCGTCCGGGCCGGTGGCCCACGCTGTCGGTGACGTGCCGGCGCGGCGTTGCCGGGGTGCCGGGCGGGATCGCGGTGGGGCGGCGGGCGGCGATGCGGCCCGCCCGGCAGCGCCCGCGCCCGGGGCGGGCCGTGGCGGCGGACGGGGCGCAGGGGGAGGCGGGGGCGGTGTCGTCCCGGGAGAAGTACTCCCTCGTCGTCCCGTCGTCGTCGCGGTACTGCCGGACGTCGTAGTCGACGCTCCACAGGTGCCGGCAGTGCCTGCGGGTGAATTCCACGCGTTCCAGGGCCAGTTCCGTGATCATCTGCCATCACCTCATCGGCGGGCTCGGTCGGGGGCGGTGCCGCCGGGCTCCCTGGGAAAGCGCTGCGGCCCCCAGTAGTCCGTATACCTCGCCGCAGTGGTTCGCGACAACCGCCGTCAGGGCCTGCTGCGGCGGTTGTGTGCGGCGGGTGGGGCGGGGCTCTCGCGCATGGCGTCACTCCTTTGGTGACTCGCGTATTTGTCATCGGATGGATGACATGCTAGAACGGAATCAGGTGAAGCGCACTGGCCCCCTTTGATCCCTACTGGAGGTGTTTCGCGATGCTGATGCGCACCGACCCGTTCCGCGAGCTGGACCGCCTGGCCCAGCAATTCCTCAGCACGACCGGTACGTGGTCCCGCCCCACCCCGATGCCGCTGGACGCGTACCGCACCGGCGACGAGTACGTCATCTGCTTCGATCTGCCCGGGGTGGACCCGCAGGCGATCGACATCGACGTCGAGCGGAACATGCTGACCGTCAAGGCCGAACGACGTCCTCGCCGCGAGGGCGAGGACGTCAAGTGGGAGCTGTCCGAGCGCCCGCTCGGCGTGTTCTCCCGCCAGGTCATGCTGTCCGACACCCTGGATCCCGAGGGGATCAGCGCCGACTACGATTCCGGCGTGCTGACCCTGAAGATCCCGGTCGCGGAGAAGGCCAAGCCCCGCAAGATCGCGATCAGCCACGGCGGCGACCGCAAGCAGATCCAGGCCTGACCCCCTCACCCCTCCCCGGAAGCGGGGCTGTCCCGCGCGGCTTCCCCCCGGCCGCGCGGGACAGCCCACCCCGTTCCGCGCCGAGCCCCGCAGCACGCGCCCGCCCAGGTCGAGACCGCCGCGACGGGCCAGCGGCTGCCCGCCGGACACCCCGTACGCCGCACCAGCCGGCCCCGTGACCCGGAAAGGCCCTGATCCGTCATGACGTGGCACCACCTCGTGCAGCAGGTCCGCGACCTCGGCCGCTACGACACCGACCAGAAGGCGGAGCGCGTCCTGGACGCGGTCCTCACCGTCCTCGGCTCCCAGCTCACCGGCGACGAACGCTGCGACCTCGCCGCCGCCCTCCCCGACCGTGCGCGCGCCGTCCTCGCCGCCGCCTGATGGATCTGCCGCCCGGCCCACGCCCCCGAGTCGCGCGTCATCCTGTGCCTGGCCGGCCGTAGGGGCAGCCGGCGGTGACCGATGAGGGGCCAGGCTTGTTGGACCGTGGACGTGCTCGGCCGCAGCCAGAAGGCCGGTGCACGGACGTACCCCCCCCGTACCCCCGAGCGTCCGCCCTACGGCCGTCCTCCCCAGGCGTCTGCGGGCGTGACCTCGCAGGGTGGCCGGGTGGTTCACGGGCGTCGGCCGGGCTGCGGGCGGCCGAACAGGAGGTCGTAGCCGGGCGGCAGTTGGAGCAGGACGCGGCCCATGAGGTCCTCGCCGACCGCGTCGGCGGCGGTGGACAGGACCGCGCCGACGTCCCACAGGGCGGTGGTCTCGGTGGCGCCCTCGATCCACGCGGCGGTGGCGCGTACGAACCGCTCGGGAGTGAGCGGCTCGGCGGCTTGCAGCGGGTTGAGCAGGACCAGGGCGAGAGTCTCGGGCAGCCGGGCCGCGAGATGGGCCCGCACATCGCCGAGCAGGTGGGCGCCGAGCAGGGCCAGCACGACGCGGGCCGCCCGTTCGGCCTCCTGCGGGGTGCCGTACTCCCCGCGGTCCTGGACGGTCTCGAGGAATGCTTCCCAGCGCAGAGTCATCGCTTTTTCGTCCCTTCGCTCCGCCCGGGTTCGCCGGGCCGGGATTCGCCAGGTCAGGGTTCGACGGGCAGGCGCCGGTGCGGGCCGGTCAGGCGCAGCAGCCGCTTCACCCGCCCACCGGAGACGTGCAGTGGGAGGATGCGGCCTGCCCGCTCCGCCCGGTTGGCGGCGGCGACCAGGGCGCCGAGGCCGGCGCGGTCCATGAAATCGACACGTGACACGTCGACCACCGCCCGTGGGGCCCGCTCGAGGGCTGCGTCGATGCGCTCGCGCAGCGTCGGACCGGTGGCGATGTCGACATTCCGGCAGTCCCGAGAAACTGCTGGGCGAGGCGGTCCGGTTCAGGGAAGGGATCGGTGCGCATCACCATCACGGAACACCTCCGGTCGCTCCAGACACGTGCTGCCAGTGCGCCTGACCTCTTCACCGTTGTAGCAGGTCGTCGTAACGACGACAAGCGGCAGGTCGTCGGGAGGGTGACTGATGGATTCGCGGCGCTGACGACCACGTCCGCGGCGAGCGCCGTGCGCAGCGCCGGCGGCCCCGTCCGGATCGGTGACGTGCGTGAACAGGCCGATCAAGCGCCTGACACGGCTGTCACCGGCGGCGCGCACCGCCCCGACGGTCTCGAGCTTCAGCTGGCGGCGACCCACCGGGCGGTGCGTGTGTGCAGAGGAGAGACGACGGCGGCGTAGCAGTTGCCGGGCAGGTCGGCCACCCAGTCGAAGGTGTCGAGGGTGACGCCGTGCTGGGCGGCGGCGCGGAGCATGTCGGCGAGCAGGGCGGTCGCGGCGGCCCTGTCCTGCTCGGTGCCCTGCTCCGGGCGGCGCTCGGCGACGGCGTTGACGCGCTCGGACAGGGTGCGGTTCCTGCGGTCGGTGTACTCGTACACGCTTCGGTTTCCTTGATCGGTCGGAGAGGCGTCGACCGGGGCCGGCTTCCGTTTCCGACTGCCGGAGTGGGTGACCGCGGCGGTACCGGAGGGGGGTGGATGCCGGGCCCGGCGCGGCCCAGGCGTTCCGCCGGGGCCGGGTACGGCTCGTGGACCTGGCCCCGGCGGTGCGTGGTGGCTGGGCGGAGGTGGCGCCGAGCGGTGCGGGGTGCAGCCGGGCCGGCTGGGACGCCGGGCGGGCCGCACCCCGGCGCGGGCTACAGGGTGTTGGCGAGGCGGTCGGTCAGGAGGCGGGTGAAGCGGGCCGGGTCGGGCAGGTCGCCGCCCTCGGCGAGCAGGGCACTGCCGTAGACGAGTTCGGCGGTGTCCGCGAGTACCGGGCCCGTGGCGTCCTTCTCGTGCGCCTGACGCAGGGCGGTGATGAGGGGGTGAGCGGGGTTGAGTTCGAGGATGCGCTTGACCTGCGGGAGTTCCTGGCCCATCGCCCGGTACATCTTCTCCAGGGTGGGAGTCAGGTCGTGGGCATCGCCGACCAGGCACGCCGCGGAGGTGGTGAGCCGGGTGGAGAGGCGGACCTGCTTGACGTGCTCGGCCAGGACGGTCTGGAGCCAGGAGATCAGGGCGGCGAAGTCCTGTTCGCGCTGGGCCTTCTCGGCCTTCGCCTCGTCACTGCCGTCACCGTCACCGTCACCGTCACCGTCGTCGTCGAGGTCGACCTGGCCCTTGGCGATGGACTGGAAGCGGTGGCCGTCGAAGGCGGGGATCTGGTCGATCCAGACCTCGTCGACGGGGTCGGTGAGGATCAGGACCTCGTAGCCCTTGGCGGTGAAGGCCTCCATGTGCGGGGAGTTCTCCACCGTCGCGCGGTTCTCGCCGGTCAGGTAGTAGATGGTGTCCTGGCCGTCCTTCATCCGCGCGATGTACTCACGCAGCGTGGTCTGCTTCTCCGCATCGTGGGTGGAGGCGGCGCTGACCAGCTCGAGCAGTGCGTCGGTGTTGTCGCGGTCCTCGACCAGGCCTTCCTTGAGGACACGGCCGAACTGCTCCCACAGCTTGAGGTAGGCCTCGGTGTTCGTGGCCTGCATGTTCTTGAGGGCGGCGAGGACCTTCTTGACGAGGCGCCGACGCACGACGGTGATCTGGCGGTCGTGCTGCAGGATCTCCCGGGAGACGTTCAGCGACAGGTCGTGGGCGTCGACGACGCCCTTGACGAACCGCAGGTAGTTCGGCATCAGCGCGTCGCAGTCGTCCATGATGAAGACGCGCTTGACGTACAGCTGCACGCCCCGCCTGGTGTCGCGGGAGAACAGGTCGAACGGGGCGTGGGTGGGGATGAACAGCAGCGCCTCGTACTCGAAGGTGCCCTCCGCGCGCATGTGGATGGTCTCGGCCGGGGCCTGCCAGTCGTGGCTGATCTGCTGGTAGAACTCGTTGTACTCGGCCTCGCTCACCTCGCTTCGCGGGCGGGCCCACAGCGCCTTCATCGAGTTCAGCGTCTCCGACTCGCGCGCGGCCCCGTCCCCGGCGGCGGACTCGATGCCGTCCTCGGTGGCGGACTGGGTGGCGGACTTGGTGTCGGCGGGTTCGGTGGCCATGCGAATGGGCCAGCGGATGAAGTCCGAGTACTGCTTGACGATCTGCCGGATCTTCCACGCGGCCAGGTAGTCGCCGAGCCCGTCCTCACCGTCCTCCGGCTTGAGGTGCAGCGTGACCGACGTACCCACCGGCAGACCCTCGGCCTCCGCGATCGTGTACGTGCCCTCACCGTCGGACTCCCACACGGTGCCCTGCTCGGTGCCGGCCCGGCGCGTGTGGATGGTGACCTTGTCGGCGACCATGAACGCCGAGTAGAAGCCGACGCCGAACTGCCCGATCAGGCTCTGCGCCGCCTCCGCGTCCTTGGCTTCCTTGATCTTGGCCAGCAGGCCGGCGGTGCCGGACTTGGCGATGGTGCCGATCAGGTCGACGACGTCCTCGCGGGTCATGCCGATGCCGTTGTCCCGCACCGTCAGGGTGCGGGCCTGCTTGTCGACGTCCAGCGTGATGTGCGGGTCGGAGGTGTCGACGTCGAGGTCGGTGTCGGTGAGGGACTCCAGGCGGAGCTTGTCGAGGGCGTCGGAGGCGTTGGAGATCAGCTCGCGCAAGAAGATGTCCTTGTTCGAGTAGATCGAGTGGATCACCAGCTGCAGCAGCTGGCGGGTCTCGGCCTGGAACTCCAGCGTCTGGGTCGGGCTGGCCACGAGAGGTGTCTCCTTCGAGCGGTGGAAAGGGTTCGGTCGGGTCGCCCGGCATGCGATCGTCGCCGGGGTGGTCACGGTCCGGCTGGGGGCGTGCGGCGGTGCCGGTCACTGTCGGCGCGCAGCTGGTCGGTCCGGGCGGTGACCTGATCGAGGCGGTCGGCGAGCTTCGGATGGCCCGCCTCCAGGAGGGGCCGGGTTTCGGCGAGCGGAGCGAGCAGGCGGGCGGGGTCGTGGTGGCCGAGCGCGTCGAGGAGGCGTTCCATGGCGGGGGCCGCTTGGGTGCTCAGGTCGTCCAGGGCACCGATCTGACCGGCGAGGCGGCGCAGGTCGGCGGCGTTGTCACGGGCCCAGGTGGTCACCGCGCGGTCGGCGGCGCGCTGAGCCCGCGTGGCCTGGACGCGCTGCTCGCCGGTGCTGCCCGCCCCGGTGCCGGCCTCAGCGTTGGGACGCAGGCGCAGGTAGCGGCGCTCGGCCGCCTGGCGGCTCTGGACGCCCAGCGGTTCGGCGAGATCGGCCCAGGTGGCTCCCGCATCGCGGGCGGTCTCGATCAGGCCGCTTTCCCAGCCGACGAGTTCCTCACGAAGGTGGCGCAGCATCAAGAGCGCGGCCAGGGCCTGGCCCGGGTCGTTCTGGCCTGCGTGGTCCGGAGGGGCGTGGCGGGCGGTGCGGGCGGCGGCGTCCATCATGCCCAGCGCGGCGGCGGCGGCCAGGAACGAGGCCGGCCCCACCCCGGCCGCGCCGGTGTCCTGCACATCCATGTCGTCATTCTTTCGCTGACCATGCCGTTGTCATCGGATGGATGACATATTACAACGGCTGGTGTCGCGCCGCACCGGTGCGAACCACCCGAAGACCTTCCGGACCGGAGGTGTCAGGCGATGTCCGTGCGCACTGCGGTGACCTGCCAGGTGCCCCCCCGGGCTCCGGTCGAGGCCGACGGCGATCCCGACGGATGCCGGGCGCGCGGACGAGGGTTTCGTGATCGCGCTCGACCTGCCCGGAATCGCGCCGGAGGCGAGCGAGGTCGAAGCGCTGGGCCGGATCGTCACCGTGAAGGCCGAACGCCGTTTCGCCCCGCTGGCGGGGGAGTGCGCACCCGGCTCGCCGAGCGGGTCCACGGGGTGTTCGAGCGCCGGATCCGGCTGGCTGACACCCCCCGAGCCGGGCCGCGCCGCAGCTCACCTTCAGGGCGGTGTCCTGACCCTCGCCGTCCCCATCGCCTCGGCCTCCCGCCCCCGCGGGATCACCGCCCAGACCGGCGAGGCCGCCCCGTCGGCCGCCGGCAGCGGCCGGGCCGTTCCTGCGGCTGAGCCCGTCGGCGGCGCTTCGCGCCCGAGGCCGCCCGCCATTGCTGCTGCCCGGCGGGCGGCTGACCGCCGGCGAGCCCGAGCCGATCGACGGCTCCCCCGCCGGCACGCCCTTCCTGCGCGCCAGTGCGGTCGGGGTCGCCCGGACCGACGGCGTACGGGTGTGCCTGCCTCTGCTGGACGGCAGCGACCAGGTGGGGGTGCCGACCCTCATGGCCGCCGGGCCGCGGCACCGGCGAACCCGCCCCGGACGGGCCTCACTGGTCGGAGTAGCTGAGGTCTCCCACCGTCCAGCTGCTGATCTCGGCGATGGCGATCCGGTACATGCCTCCGGTGTGGGGCAGACCGTAGCTGCCCTGCAGGATGCGGGCGACATGCAGATGCAGATGCGTCGGCCTCACGACGGGCGCCGCCGCCGCGTCGTCGCCGCCCGCTCCGCCGTCGCCGGTGACGCGCGCCGTGAACAGCGCGGCGAAGGGCTTCAGGTGGTCGGAGGCGGCGAGGACTTCGGCCACCCGCTCGTTCCACAGGCTCTCCGGCGCCAGCCGGCCGGTGATGACCGCCCCCGGGACGACCACGGTCAAAGGCATCTGGTTACTGCGCTCGGACTCCACCATCGTGGCGATGTCGACGAGCAGCCCATCAGGGTTCGACATGAACCAGAGGATAGTGCCCGCCGGAAGCTGCTCGCACGGACACCCCCGACCCGCCGCCGGCCCATGACGCCGCCGGGCACGACGGATCACGAAAATTCCACTATCTGTGATCGCTGCATGGAAAAATATGGGATGGCCGGAAAAGGTATCGGGCGCGGTTCGGGCGCGACCCGCCCGATCGGGAAGGGGTGACCGTGGTCCTCAACGTGTCGGCCGTGGTGTTCTTCGGCGCGGTCCTTCTCGTGCTGGTGCGTCGGCGCGAGGCGACCGGGTTCACGGCCTGCGTCGCCGTCGTCTTCGGCTTCCTGCTCGCCTCCAGCTCGGCCGCGCCCGCCGTCCACGACGTCCTGGCCACCGCGCTCACCGCACTCGCCCCCCGCTGAACGACACCGCCGCGCAGGCCCCCGCAGGCCCTGGCCGCTGCCCAGCGGATATTCTCCCGCCCCGACCAGGGCGCCCCAGGGCGCAGACACGGCATACGCACCGCCCCCCGCCGGGGCGCGAAGGAGAGTGGAGATGCAGCAGCCCGCCCCGATCACCGACCGCTCCGTGCTCAGCGGAATCGTGGAGGCGGTCCGCGACGGCGACGAGAGGGTCCTGCGCCGGCTGCTGGCGCGCCTGGCCGAACAAGCCACCGTCGCCGACCTCTACGCCCTGCGCGACGCCCTGGCCCCGCATCCCGGCACATGCGCCGGGCCGGAGAGGTCACGCCGATAAGGTCCGGCGTCCAACCACGGAAACCTCCGGTGGCGAGAGTAGACATTGCCCCACGGTCTGTGTAGTGTTCCTGGTGTTGGAAGAGCAGGACCGCAGGGCAGGCAGACACGAACTGCCTGGGCAGTACCGCAGTTGGCGGTAACAGCAGAGATGCAGGAGGCGTGCAGGTCGTCGGTACGCGGGGCCCGGTCATGGCAGAAGGGTTTCCCGACGGAAGACGGGTGACCTGTCAGGCGTCTCGGGCCCGGTTGTACATGGGGCCCCAGGCGGTGGCGGTCGCGCACGCGCAGGACGCAGTACCGGCAGTACCCGGCAGTTCGCAGTGCCTGCAGTATCTGAAGTCCGCACCACGCAGTACCAGCAGGACGGGTGTTGCCAGCAGTTCGCAATACCGCATTACCGCAGTACGCACGATGCACACCAGAGGAGAAGGGAAGGGTTCACCCCGTCGGATCGCCCGCCACGGCACGCAGTACCAGCCGGGCGGTCACCGCAGCAGCCATCGTCATGGAACGTCATGGAAGAGGTGGTCCTCGGTCACGCATACGCGATCCCCGCATCCTGTCCCTCCCCGGGGCAGTGCGGACACCGCAGGCCGGCGAATCAGCCGGCAGCAGTAGTGCAGTAGATGGTGCAGTGAATCCACATATCCCTGGGCCCCGGCGCACAACAGCGCCGGGGCCCTCGACCCGTTTCCCGAGAAAGAAGGTGCCGGTGGAACAGACCACCCTCGCCACCGACCACGACCCGGCGGACCACATGAGCGCAGAGACCAAGTTCGACGACGACGACTACCCCGCCTACACCATGGGCCGGGCCGCAGAGATCCTGGGCACCACGCCGGGCTTCCTGCGCAGCCTCGACGAGGCCAAACTCATCACCCCCCAGCGATCAGCCGGCGGTCACCGCCGCTACTCCCGCTACCAACTGCGTATCGCCGCCCGCGCCCGCGAAATCGTCGACCAGGGCACCCCACTCGACGCCGCCTGCCGCATCATCATCCTCGAGGACCAACTCGAAGAGGCCCTGCGCATCAACGCCGAACTCCGGCGCGACCGCACCTGAGGAGAACGCGACCGCACCTGAGGAGAACCGGACTGCCGGCCCGCGACCTCTACGCCGCGTGCCGCGGTCCTTCCCTCTGGGCGGGGCCGCCACGCAGGGCGCGATGAGGTGGGAGCCCGACGCGCTCTGTCGGTGAGCTGCGCGGGACGATCGGCCGGCCGGGACCGGCGGCGCCCGGGGTCAGAGTTTGTGCATCGCGGTGTACGGCTGGGTGATGCGTTCCTGCCGTGTCCCGAAGTCGACGAGTACCGCGATGTCGCTGTCGCCTTCGACGCCGATGGCCCGGCCGAGGCCGTACTGGTCATGAGTGACCCGGTCGCCGACGGCGAAGTGCTTGCGCGGGGCCTCCACCCGGGCCTTGAAGGGGCTGGTGGGCAGGTGGCGGGGGACTGCTGCGAATTTGGTCATCAGCTCCAGTATGCGCCGGAAAGCGCAAGGTCGGACCTTCTCGCGCCGTCGATTCCCGGGGGGACCCGGAATGACGCGTGCGCTCGTGCGAGTCGGCCCCTCGGTGGCGCCGGTAGGCGCGATCCGTCCCCCTGGCGGCTGCACCGTGACGACGGACACTGCGCACCTGCGGTCATCGCGCCGCGGGGCGGCCGCCCGGGCGGAGTGATCCACTCGGCCAACCAGCCTGCTGTCCAAGCGACTTGGCGGACCCGTCGGCTCTGGGACGGCAGCTCTGGGGTGCGCTGCCGCGGAACTGGGGGCGGAAATATCCCACCGCGGCGGGCCGCGGCCTGCTACTGTCGTCTTAGTTGCAGTAGTGGTTCCCATGAACTTTGTGTGCGCCTGCTGATGTTTTGCAGGCGCATTTTTGTTTCCCGGCTCTTCCCCGGGTGGGTGCTCATCGCGGCGACTCGAAGTCCGCACTGTGCGTGCTTCGGACAGCCTCTGAAGGAGAATTTTTAATGGCTAATGGCACCGTGAAGTGGTTCAACGCGGAAAAGGGCTTCGGCTTCATCGAGCAGGAGGGTGGCGGCCCCGACGTCTTCGCCCACTACTCGAACATCAACGCCAACGGCTTCCGTGAGCTGCTCGAGGGCCAGAAGGTCGAGTTCGACGTCACGCAGGGCCAGAAGGGCCCGCAGGCGGAGAACATTCGTCCGCTGTAATTTCTGCCACGGCACCCGCCAAGCAGCGAGGGGCCCGCACCGCGCACACATGCCCGGTGCGGGC
Organism: Kitasatospora sp. NPDC033851; assembly: GCF_055576085.1. NCBI lineage: Bacteria > Bacillati > Actinomycetota > Actinomycetes > Kitasatosporales > Streptomycetaceae > Kitasatospora > Kitasatospora sp. NPDC033851. The sequence goes on from NZ_JBVIRL010000004.1 coordinate 312,076, forward strand.
CCCTCGGCATTGCGCCACACGCATCCCCGGCCGTTCAGGCTCCTGGCTCCGCCACCGGCGACCATCCCCACGCGAGACGCACAGCGCCGCGTCCGGATCGGCGCCCTGCCGTGACAGCTCACGGTTCGAGGTTCTCCGCTCCCGCCCTCCGCGGTGGGCGCCGACCGTAGATGACATGCCGCACGGTTCTCAGATGAACCGCTCCAGTCGCTCCCTCGCCGCGTAGCACCGCCGGACCCGGCTCCCGACACGGACCTGGCCCGCACAGATCGCCGGGCCGGCGACACCGGATTCCCACGACGACCGCACGCGGAATCCTTCAGCAGCGCCACGGCCCGCTCCGCGGAGCCTGTCGGCCCGTCCGCCACCAGTGCCCTGATCATCACCGCCGGACTCGGCGGGAGAAACACGAAGGAGTCAGCCCTTGACCACCACGATCCAAAGCCCGCCGACCACCGCGACGGTCGGCGATCTCATGCAACACCCCGAGCTGCAGATCAGCGACGATGTCATGGTCGACGCCGCGATGGACATCCTGCAGAGCTCCGGCGCGGACCACCTCCTGGTCCGCGACGAGGACGGCCGCTGCGCCGGGCTGCTGACCCGCCTGCACCTGGCGCCGTTCCAGGCCCGATCCTGGTACACCGAGCGCACCCCGGTACGCGACGTGGCCCTCGACCGAGCCCCGTTCGCCACCATCGGCATGCCCGCCGCCACCGCGGCCGCCGCTATGCGCTCCCGCGGCCTGGACACCTGGCCGGTGGTGGACCACGACGGTCACGCCATCGGCCTGCTCAGCGGGTGCCCTGCCTCGCGGTTCGGGAGCTGATCAGCCCCACGGCCCGGGGGCGGCAGCGCTGACCTGGGGAAACGTGCTGGGGTGGGCGGGCTGCCGCTATGCCGTTCCGGACCAGGCGTTGGTGCCGAGCAGGGTCTTCACGTCGGAGGCGAGGCCGTTGTCGGGGTTCACCAGGAAGCCCAGCTCGTAGAGGGTGTCCTTGTCCCAGTTGGTGGTCAGTAGGCGGACCGGCACGTCTCCGGGGTGCGCCTGGAGGGCGAGCTTGAGTTCGGCCACCTTCTCCGGGGTGATCCGGGCGGCGGGGATGCTGATCTGGACGGGCGGCTTGGTGCCGAGTTCGGCGGAGGACATGTCCAGGGTGGTGATCTCCTGGCCGAAGATGCTCAGTGAGCCGTCGCGTTCGTTGAGCCGCCCGCGGACGGAGATGACGTTGTCCTCGATCATCTGGGCGGACATGAGGTTGTAGGTGGCGGGGAAGAACAGCACCTCGACCGAGCCGTCGCGGTCGGCGAGGGTGATGATCGCCCAGGCGTTGCCGGCCTTGTTGATCCGTCGGTCGACGGCGGTGATCAGGCCGGCCAGGCGGATCTCTCCCTCGGAGCGGCCGGAGCCGAGGAGTTCGGCGATCGAGGTGTCGCGGTTGCGCGAGAGGATGTGCTCGGCGCCGTCCAGCGGGTGGCTGGAGACGTAGAGGCCGAGCATCTCCCGTTCCAGGGAGAGGAGTTGGCGGCGCGGCCATTCGCGGTCGGTGAGCTGGAAGTCGAGACCGATCGCGGGGGTGTCGGACCCGGTCTCGAGGGAGCCGAAGAGGTCGTCCTGGCCGATCGCCTGTTGCTTCTTGACGCCCGTCACGGCGTCGATCGCGCTCTCGTGCACGGTGCTGAGGGAGAGGCGGGTGTGGCCGAGGGAGTCGAAGGCGCCCGCCTTGACGAGCGAGTCGACGGTGCGCTTGTTGCACACCACCAGCTCGACCTTGTCGAGGAAGTCGGCGAACGAGGTGTACTTGCCCTGCTCCTCGCGGGTGCGCACCAGGGATTCGATGACGGGCACGCCGACGTTGCGCACGGCCTTGAGGCCGAAGCGGACGTCGCTGCCGACGGCGGTGAAGTCGACGACGGACTCGTTGACGTCGGGGGAGAGGATGCGGATGCCCATCTGCCGGCACTCGGCCAGGTAGACCGCCATCTTGTCCTTGTCGTCGGCCACCGAGGTGAGCAGTGCGGCCATGTACTCGGCCGGGTAGTTCGCCTTGAGGTAGGCGGTCTGGTAGGAGACCAGGCCGTAGGCGGCGGAGTGCGACTTGTTGAACGCGTAGCCGGCGAACGGGACCAGGACGTCCCAGACGGCCTTGATGGCCTCGTCGGAGTAGCCGCGTTCGTGGCAGCCGGCCTGGAAGGGGATGAACTCCTTCTCCAGGACCTCCTTCTTCTTCTTGCCCATGGCCCTGCGGAGCAGGTCGGCCTGGCCGAGCGAGTAGCCGGCGAGCACCTGCGCGGCTCGCTGGACCTGCTCCTGGTAGACGATCAGGCCGTAGGTCGGGCCGAGGACGTCGGCGAGCGGGGCTTCCAGCTCGGGGTGGATCGGGATGATCTCCTGCTGGCCGTTCTTGCGCAGGGCGTAGTTGGTGTGGGAGTTCATGCCCATCGGGCCGGGCCGGTAGAGCGCGGAGACGGCGGAGATGTCGGCGAACTCGGTGGGCTTCATCAGCCGCAGCAGGGCGCGCATGGGCCCGCCGTCGAGCTGGAAGACGCCCAGGGTGTCGCCGCGGGCGAGGAGTTGGTAGGTGGTGGGGTCGTCGAGCGGGATGTTCTCGATGTCGACGTCGATGCCCCGGTTGGCTTTGACGATCTTGATGCAGTGGTCGATGATCCCCAGGTTCCGCAGGCCCAGGAAGTCCATCTTGATCAGGCCCATGGCTTCGCACGACGGGTAGTCGAAGCCGGTGATGATCACGCCGTCCTTGTCCCGCATGTGCAGCGGGATCAGGTCGAGCAGCGGGGTGGAGGAGAGGATGACGGCTGCGGCGTGCACGCCGGTGCCGCGGATCAGGCCCTCGATGCCCCGCCCGGTGTCGATGATCTTGCGGACGTCCGGCTCGTTCTCGTAGAGCCCCCGGATCTCGGCGCCCTCGTTGTAGCGGGAGTGGTTCGCGTCGAACAGGTCGGCCAGCGGGACGCCCTTGCCCATCACGTCCGGCGGCATCGCCTTGGTGATCCGGTCGCCCATGGAGAACGGGTAGCCGAGGATGCGGTTGGCGTCCTTGACGGCGGCCTTGGCCTTGATCGTGCCGAAGGTGTTCACCTGGGCCGTGTAGGCGGCGCCGTACTTCTCGGTGACGTAGCGCACCATCTGGTCGCGCTGGCGGTCGTCGAAGTCGATGTCGACGTCCGGGGGGTTGATGCGCTCGGGATTGAGGAAGCGCTCGAACAGCAGGTCGTGCTCCAGCGGATCCAGCTGGGTGATGCCGGTCAGGTAGGCGACCATCGAGCCGGCCGCCGAACCGCGGCCCGGGCCGACCGGGATGCCGTTGTCCCGCCCGTACTGGCAGATGTCGGCGACCACGAGGAAGTAGGCGTCGAACCCCATCGGGGTGATCACGCCCATCTCCAGCTCGATCCGGTCCAGCACCTCCTGGCTCGGGCTGTCGCCGTAGCGGTGCTGCAGGCCGGCGGCGATCTTCTGCCGCAGGAACGACGCCTGGGTCTCGCCCTCGGGGACGTCGAACTGCGGCATCCGGTCGACGTAGGTGAACACCTCCTCGTACGACTCGATCCGCTCGGCGATCGCCAGGGTGTTGTCACAGGCCTCGGGCAGCTCGCGGAACAGCTCCCGCATCTCCTCGGCGGTCTTGACGTAGTAGCCGGTGCCCTGGAACTTGAAGCGGTTCGGATCGTCCTTGTTCTTGCCCACGCCGACGCACAGCAGGCTGTCGTGGGCGTCCGCCTGGTCGGCGGTCACGTAGTGCGAGTCGTTGGTGGCCAGCAGGGGGATGTCCAGCTGCTTGGCGAGCCGCAGCAGGTCGTCGCGGACCTGCCGTTCGATGTCCAGGCCGTGGTCCATCAGCTCCAGGAAGTAGTTCTCCTTCCCGAAGATGTCCTGGTACGCGCCGGCGGCCTTGACCGCCTCCTCGTACTGGCCGAGCCGCAGCCGGGTCTGCACCTCGCCCGAGGGGCAGCCGGTGGTCGCGATGATGCCTTGCGCGTTCGCGGCGATCAGCTCGCGGTCCATCCGGGGCTTCATGTAGTAGCCCTCCATCGACGCGAGCGAGGAGAGCTTGAAGAGGTTCCGCAGGCCGGTGGCGTTCTGCGCCCACATCGTCATGTGGGTGTACCGGCCGCCGCCGGAGACGTCCTTGCCGCCCTCGCCGTCGGCGCCGCTCGGCCGCTGGCCGCCGGGGGACCAGAACACCTGCTTCTTCAGGAAGCGCGAGCCGGGCGCGACGTACGCCTCGATGCCGATGATCGGCTTCACGCCGGTCTTCGCGGCGGCGTGGAAGAACTCGTACGCGCCGAACATGTTGCCGTGGTCGCTCATCGCGATGGCGGGCATGCCCTGTCTCTCCGCCTCGGCGAACAGCTTCCCGTTCTTCGCGGCCCCGTCGAGCATCGAGTACTCGGTGTGGACGTGCAGGTGGGCGAAGCTGTCGGACACGGTGGGCAGGCTCCTTGCGTCGGGGCGAGATCGGACGGGGTCGGGCGCGGCGGGGGAGGGAACGCGGCGGGAAGGTGTCCACGCTAGCCGAACGAGGCGCCCGACTCGCCGGACGGGGGTCCGGAAGCACCCTGTTTGACGGCGCCCTGACGTGTGCGGCCGCGTTCGCGATGCGGCGGCGCACTGGCCGGCCATCCCCCGCTGATGCTCCGACAAGGTGGCCGTAGGTGTGTCGGGAAGCCTGGTCGGCGCGGGGGACGACTGCGGCGATCGGCGGCGGTGACCCCGACTGTCGCGACGGGGTCCTTCCGCCGATGCACGTTGTGGGGATCGTTCTCGTCCTGGTGGTTCTCGCCACGACCGTGGCCGCATTCACCCGGCGGCTGCGCGTGCCGGCGCCCTCACTGCTCGTCCTGGCGGGCGTCGCGGTGGCGCTGCTACCCGGCGTCCCCGCTCTGCACATCCCCCCCGCAGACGATCGCCACGGTGGTCCTGCCGCCGCGTGACGGACCGAGGAGCTGATGGCGGCAGAGGCGCTCAGCCGGCCAGGCCGGGCAGTTCGGTGGCCCAGTCGATCAGGGTTCCTTCCGTGCCCGGCGGGACCAGGGGGAAGCTCTCCCGGCGGAGCCAGCGCCGTAGTTGGCGGGCCGGCAGGTCGATGAGGACGGTTCCGTCGGAGCCCTGGAGCATGATGCGCAGGGCGGTGCGGCCGTGGCAGGGGCAGGGCGGCCAGATGCGGACGTCGCCGAGGCCGGAGGGCTTCTGCAGGCCTTCCCACAGGAGGTCGCGGGAGAACTGCCAGGTGCCCGCCTCGGCCGCGGGGCCGAGGAATTCGAGGGCGACGGCGAACGGGTCGTCGCCGCGGTAGCCGAAGCGCACCGGGATGCCGACGGACTCGTGTTCGCCGAGGACGAGTCGGGCGTCGAGGACGATGTCGGTGCTGGTGGCCTCCGGCCGGGGCTGGGGACTGGGCAGCGGGTGGGGCGCGGGCATGGATTCTCCTGGGTCGGTGCCGACGGCGGCGTGATGCTCGAGCCTCGGGCCCTGGGAGCTGCCGGGAACAGGGGGAGGCGGGTCGCTCTCCAGGCTAGGAAGGCGGTGTCGGCGGAGATGTTCCGGCGGTGTACCGCGACGTGACGGTCCGTGCACCGTTCGGTCGACGTGCGGGCGGGGGCGGGGGCTTCCTCCTGCCGGGTCCGTGCTGCCCGGTGGTCGGGGGCCGGCGTGTTCAGGGGTCTGCCCCGGCCGGGGTGAGCGTGCTGACCGATGGCCCAACTCCGCTGGAGTGAAGGACTGTTCGCGTGGCACCGGGGTTCCTGGGGCGTCGCGTACCGGGCTCTGCCGGGAGGGGGTGCCGCCCGGGCGCAGTGGTGTCCGGGCCGGGCGGGGTCGGGGAGTCCTCGGTCTGTCGAAGGTTTGTCCCTCTCGGTTCGCTCCTTGTATGAAGGGCGCCGGGAGGTTTTTGATCATGACGAGGTTGATTCAGCGCGCGCGTTCGGGAGGCGAGGCGCTCCAGGCGCTGGTGGACGCTCTGGCCGAGGAGCTGGGGCGTTCGGTCGTCCTCGACGACCCGCTGGTGCGGATGATCTGCACCAGCCGGCACTTCGGTGACGAGGACCGGGTGCGGGTACGGACGCTGCTGCAGGGCATCGCGGACGACGAGGCCATCCGCTACGTGCTGTCGCAGGGGGTCGCCGAGTGGAGGGTCCCGGGAGTCCTGCCGGGCCGCGACGACCTGGGGCTGCAGCCGCGCTACTGCGTCCCGATCCGCGAGCGGGGCCACCTGCTGGGCATCCTCATGGTCGTGGCGACGGGGGAACCGCTCACGGCGGCCGACACCGCGGCCATCGACCGGGCCGCCCGCGCCGTGGCAACCGAGATGTACGCCGAGCGCCTGGCCTCGGACGTCGACGAGGAGCAGACCCGCCGGCTGGTCAACCAGCTGGTCGGCCCGGACTCGGCGCTGCGCTGCGCCGCGCACCAGCGCCTGGTCGACGACGGCCTCCTCCCGGCGGGCCCCCACGTCGTGGTGACCAGCGTGGCCGCCTCCGGGCAGCGGGGGCCTTCCGGTCAGGTCTCGGTGGCGCTGCGCGCCGCGCTGGAGCCGTTCCGGCGGACCCGTACGGCCCGTGGCCTGTGGGCGGTGGAGCAGGACCGGGCGGTCCTGGTGCAGGTCTTCGAACGGGAACCGGCGGAGGACGACCTGGAGGTGCAGTGCCGCGGCGTCGTCCGCTCCCTGGAGACCTTCCTGGACCCGGGCTCGGTCACGGTGGTGGGCGTGGGCGGCCGCCAGACCGAGCTGGCCGGCGCGTGGATCTCCCACGACCAGGCCCGGGTGGCCGCCCGCGCGGCCCATCGGCTGCCGCGGCTGCGGGGCGTCGGCGACTGGGAGCGGCTCGGGGAGTACGCCGTCCTCCTCCAACTGCCCGCCGGCGCGCTCGACGGCACCCTCGTGCCGAAGCCGCTGCGGCGGCTGCTGGACGGCGGTGGCAGCTCCCGCCTGGAGGAGACCCTGCGCTGCTTCCTGGAGAACGCGGGCTCGGTGCCCAAGACGGCGGAGGCCCTGGAAGTCCACCGCACCTCGCTGTACTACCGCCTGCGGCAGATCCAGGAGATCACGGGCCTGGACCTGGACAACGGCGCGCACCGCCTCGTCCTGCACCTGGGGCTGCGGGTGTGGGACCTGCTGCAGGTGCCCCCGCAGAGGTCGGCCTGACCTGCGGCATCGTCGGAGCGCGCCGTTGGCTGCGTCGAAGCGCCTCGTTGCTACAGAGCGATGAAGCTCCGTCAGGCAATCCCTACGTCGGTCGGTGGTCAACGAGCGGGACGCGCCGCGAGAATCCTCCCTACGAGCTGCCGCTCATCCCCGGAGACCTGCGGGTTCCGGACTTCCCGAACGGACATGAACGAGCACCATGCATGAACTGATCACGAACGACGGTGTGCGCCTGGCCTACCGCGACAGCGGCGGCGACGGGGTCCCGCTGGTCATGCTCCACGGCTGGGGACAGACGCAGGAGATGTTCCGCCACCAGTTCGAGGCGCCGGCACCGGGCCGACGCCTCGTGACGGTGGACTTCCGGGGCCACGGCCGCTCCGGCAAGCCGCGCCACGGCTACCGCATCGCCCGTCTGGCCCGCGACGTCCTCGACCTGGTCGACCACCTGGGCCTGGACACCTTCGACGCGCTGGGCTGGTCGATGGGCGCCTCGGTGTGGTGGAGCTTCATCGACCAGCACGGCACCGGCCGCATCCGCCGGTTCGTCGTGGTCGACCAGCCGGCCGCCGTGGCGGCCGTGCCCTGGATGGCGGCGGCCGAACAGCGCGAATCCGGCGCCATCTTCGACATGGCCGGGCTCCTGGAGCTGGGCGCCGCCCTCGCCGGGCCCGACGGTGCGAAGGTCCGCGAGGACTTCGTCCGCTCGATGTTCAGCGGCGACACCGACCCCGAGCTGCTCGCCTTCGTGACCGAGGAGATCCGCTCCACCCCGGCGTACGCGGGCGTCCCGCTGCTCTTCGACCACTGCGCCCAGGACTGGCGCGACACCCTCGACCGCATCGACGTACCGACCCTGGTCCTCGGCTGCGAGGGAAGCCACGTGGACCCCGCCTCCCAGCGCTACCTCGCCGAGCGGATCCCCGCTGCCCGCCTCCACGTGTTCCCGGCGGACGTCGCGAGCTCGCACTTCCCGTTCCTGGAGAACCCCGAAGAGTTCAACGCCGTCGTCGAGAGGTTCCTCTCCTGAACGCCCCGCCGCCGGAGGTACCACCACCGACCGCCGAGCGGTGAAACACCCTTCCCAGCACCCGTACAGCACCACAAGAACCGGTCGGAGCCTCCCGTGATCCCGTCGGGTCCCTCACCCATGCCCGAAACCCCCGCGCCCGAAGCCCAAGTCCACCAGCCTGACCAGGCCGCCCACGGCGGCGGCAACGGCTGCATCGACATCCTCTCCCCACCGCCGGGCGCCGACCCCGAGGACTGCCTCTACGTCGCCCTGCACGTCCACGGCGCGGCCTCGGTCCGCCGCCACGGCGTCAGCACCGTCCTGGCCCCCGGGGACCTGCTGATCGGCACCACCCCGCACCCGGCCGGCCTGCTGCAGGACGCCGAATGCCGGATGGTCCGGTTCCGTGTCCCCTGCTTCTACCTGGGCGTCCGGCCCAGCGACGTCCGGCGCACGGGCGGTCTGATGGCCCGGGGAGTCGAGGGCATCGGCTCGCTCGCCTCCCAGTTCCTGCGGACCCTCGCCACCCAGGCCCGCGCCCACCGCGCCCGGCCGGGCAACCACCTCGCGCGCAGCGTCTCCGACATCGTCGCCATCCTGGTGACCGACCTGCTCGAACGGGAGAACCCGGAGCACCCGACCGGCGCGGCCGAGATCCTCGCCCGGATCCGCGCCCACATCGAGGAGAACCTCGCCGACCCGGACCTCTCGCCCGAGTCGATCGCCCGGTCGCAGCACATCTCGGTGCGCTACCTGCACAAGCTCTTCCAGCAGGACGGGACGACCGTGGGCCAGTGGGTACGGCAGCGGCGCCTCGACGCCTGCCGCCGGGAGCTGGAGCGCCCGTCCCGCCGACAGAGCAGCGTCTCCGCCGTCGCGCACCGGTGGGGCTTCGTCAGCCACTCCCACTTCAGCCGGACGTTCCGCGAGGCCTACGGGGTCTCCCCCCGGCAGTGGCAGGCCTACGCCGCAGAGACCGACGGCCGCCACCCGGCCTCCTGATCCGGAAGGCACTCATGCACTCCACCAAACCCACCGTCGTGCTCGTCCACGACGGCTGCTCCGACGCCACCACCTGGTTCGGTGTCATCGCCGAACTCCACCGGCGCGGCCTGACCGTCCTCGCCGCCGCGAACCCGCTGCGCGGACTCGCCCACGACGCCGCCTACCTGGCCTCCGTCCTCGCCGACATCGACGGTCCCGTCGTCCTGGTCGGCCACTCCTACGGCGGCGCCGTGATCACGGAGGCCGGAACCGACCCCAGCGTCGTCGCGCTGGTGTACGTGGCCGCCTACCTCCCCGACGTGGGCGAGAGCTACGACGCGCTCGCGGGCCGCTTCACCCCCTCGCCGGTCCTCGCGCAACTGCGGCGCACCGCGCTCACCACGACCGACGCCGGCCGGGCGACGGAGCTCACCGTGCCCAGGGAGTGCTTCCAGCCGCTCGTCGCCGCGGACCTCGACCGGGAGGTCGCGCAGGTGCTCGCCGCGATCCAACGCCCCGTCGCCGAGCGGGTGCTCACCGATACGCCCACGGCGGCGGCCTGGCGCACCAAGCCGTCGTGGGCCCTGGTGACCGGCGCCGACCAGGCACTGCCCCCGCCGGTCCAGCGGTTCACGGCGAGTCGCGCCGGCTCCACCGTCCTCGAACTGCCCGACGCCTCCCATGCCGTGGCTGTCTCCCAGCCGACGACGGTCGCCGAACTCATCCACGACGCCGTCAGGTCGGCTTCCGGATGCCGTAGCCGGTGACGGTCCGGGGGCTGATCACCGGTCGGTGTGGATCTCCGCCGTGTAGCCGCCCGGGAACTGGACGACGGCGCTGTCCCGGCCGCCCGCCGAGACCGGTCCCCACAGCACCGAGGCGCCGGCGGCCTCGGCCCGCTCCAGGGTGGCGCCGAGGTCGGGCACGCCGTAGCCGGTGAGCTCCCGGCCGAAGGGGCTCGGCAGGTGGCCGTCCGTCACCGTGACCGTGGTGGCGCCGAAACCGGAGGTGAGGCGGACGAGCCGGTACGTCGTCCCGGGCAGGCCGATCGCGGCGCCGTCGGCGCGCCGGTCGTCGGAGACGATGCGGCCCTTGGTGAAGGCGAGGTAGCTGTCCAGGAAGGCGCCTACGGAGTCCGGCGACAGGTAGAGCCGGTTCTCCGGCACGCTCGCCAGGCCGGGGTAGGACGGCGGGGTGGTGTGCACGTAGAGCTGGGCGTTGATCCCGCCGGGGAACTGGACGACGGCGTCGCGCCCGATCGGGTCGGCGAAGGGGGCCACGGTCACGGCCGCGCCGTCGGCGCGGGCGGCCCGGACCGCCTGGTCGAGGTCGGTCACCAGCCAGCCGGTGCGCTCGGTGCCGAAGGGGTACGGGACGGGCGTGGTGTAGTCGAACACCGACAGGGTGCCGACCGGGGAGACGACCAGTTCGGACAGCGTCCGGCTGGGCGTCGGGGTCACCTGGGTGGAGACGGGCCCGATCGTGGTGCCGCCGAAGGTGGACACCCAACTGGCCACGAACGCCTGCTCGGTGCCGGGTGCGACGTACACGTGGGTGGAGTCGTACTGCGGGCCGACGGCGAACTGCCGGTGCGAGCCCGGCGGCTTCGCGGGGCCGGGGGTGCTCTGGGCCGCCGAGGCGGTGGGGACCGCCGTGAGTGCGGCGATCGCCGCCACCAGCGGGACCATGCGGCGGGTGAAACGAAGCTTCACGGGTGACCTCCTGGTCGTGGTTCGAGACCCGCGCCCGGCGTCCACGGAAGGGGACGCCGGGCGCGGGTCTCTGGTCGGTCGGCCGGTCAGGCTGTGCTGTCAGCGGACCGGCGGGCGGGCGGACGGCCGCGGTCGGGGGAGCCGCGGCCGTCCGGGTCACTTGGCGAGGAAGGCCAGCAGCGCGGTGTTCACTTCCTCGGCGTGGGTCCACAGCAGGCCGTGCGGCGCGCCCTCGATCTCCACGTACTCGGCGGAGGGCAGGGCCCGGTGGAAGACGCGGGCGGTGTTCTCGATGGGCAGGGTGCGGTCGCCGGTGCCGTGCAGGATCAGGGCGGGCACGTCGATGCGGGGGATGTCACCGCGGAAGTCCGTGTACCAGGTGCTCGGTGCGGCCGAGGCGGCGTAGGAGCCGCCGGAGGCCGCGGTGTTCCAGCTGTTGCGGACGGCCTCCTCGCTGATCCGGGTGCCGAGGTTCTCGTCCAGGTTGTAGAAGCCCTTGAAGAAGTCGGTGTAGAAGGCATACCGGTCGGCCTTCACGGCGGCGACGATGCCGTCGAAGAACTCCTGCGGGGCGGCGCCGTCGGGGTTGTCGTCGGTCTTGAGCAGGAACGGCTCCAGGGAGGCCAGGAAGGCGACCTTGGCGACCCGCTCGGAGCCGTAGGTCGACACGTACCGGGCGACCTCGCCGGTGCCCATGGAGAAGCCGACCAGTACGGCGTCCCGCAGGTCCAGGGTCTCCAGCACGGTGTTCAGGTCGGCGGCGAAGGTGTCGTAGTCGTAGCCGGTGGTGGGCTGCGAGGACTGGCCGAAGCCGCGGCGGTCGTAGGTGATGACCCGGTAGCCGGCGTCGAGCAGCGCGGCGCTCTGCCGCTCCCAGGAGCGCCCGTCCAGCGGGAACCCGTGGATCAGGACGACCGGCTGACCGGTGCCGTGGTCCTCGTAGAAAAGGTCGATGGAGGTGGAGTTCTCCTGGCCAACGGTGATGAACGGCATGGGTTTTCCCGTTTCTCTCGGACAGCGTGTGGGCTGCTGATGGGCCTCACGTTAGGGGCGGCCGGTGGCGGTCGATGGCCTGTGAGAGCACACGGTGTCGTCCGAGAGTGCCGCAGACGGATCGACCGGCGTTGCAATGATCCAGCGCATATGACGCAGTGTCAGCCACTGTGCGCTGACCGGCTGTGGGCGGTGCGCCGTCGGAACAGGCCCCGGGCCGGGGCGTTCCTACGCTGATGCCGCCTCGCGCACGGCGTCGGACCTCCGGCGCGGTGCGCATGCCCCGAAGAAAGCAGCGATCTTGAGGATTCAGTCATGACGACGAATGACACACCCACCGTCGTGCTCGTGCACGGCGCCTTCGCCGATGCCTCCAGCTTCGCCCGGGTCATCCCCGAGCTGCTGGCCGAGGGGCTGAAGGTGGTGGCGCCGGCCGTGCCCAACCGCAGTCTGGTCGGCGATTCCGCCTACATCGCGTCGGTGGTCCGGCAGATCCCCGGGCCGGTCGTGCTGGTCGGCCACTCCTACGGCGGCGCCGTGATCACCGTGGCGGGCGCCGAGGAGAACGTCAAGGCGCTGGTGTACCTCGCGGGTTACGCGTTGGAGGAGGGCGAGAGCCTGGGTGAGCTGCAGGGCCGCTTCCCCGCGTCCGAGCTCGCCTCCGCCCTGGTGTACACCCCCTTCCCGCTGGAGGGCGGGGACGGCGAGGGCACCGACGTCTCGGTGGAGGTCGACCGTCTTCCGGCGATCTTCGCGGCCGACGTCGACCCCGGTCGGGCCCGGGTCCTCGCGGTCTCCCAGCGGCCGCTCGCCGCAGCGGCGTTCGGCGAGGCCGCACCCACCGCCGCGTGGCGGACCAAGCCCTCCTGGGGGATCGTGGCCGGCGCCGACCGGACCATCAACCCCGACGTCCAGCGGTTCGGCTACCGGCGCGCCGGGGCAGCCACGGTCGAGGTCGACTCCTCGCACCTGGTGATGCTCTCCCACCCCGGGCGGGTCGCCGACGTGATCCGCGAAGCCGTCCGGTCCGTGGACAACTGACACCCCCCCGAAACAGTGACAGGAGCACCATGACCAACCAGCCACGCCTCCACCAACACGGCCCCGAGATGCAGGAGTTCGGCACCGTCACCCAGCTGCCGATCGCGCTCTCCCACGACGCCCGGCAGTACTCGGCCCAGCGGCTCAACCGCGTCCTCGCGGACACCCAGTTCCTGTACGCGCTGTACAAGAAGTACCACTGGGGCATGCGCGGGCCGACCGCCTACCAGCTGCACCTGCTCTTCGACAAGCACGCCCAGGAACAGCTGGAGCTGGTCGACGCGCTCGCCGAACGGGTGCAGATGCTCGGCGGTGTCGCCGTCGGCGACCCCCGTCACGCCGCCGAGATCACGGGCGTCCCGCGCCCGCCGGACGGCATCGAGGGCGTGCCGTCGATGCTCTCGCGCCTCCTCGACGCACACGAGACCATCCTCGCCGACGCCCGCGACGCCGCCACCCGCACGGCGCGGCTCGGCGACGACGGCACCCAGGACCTCCTGGTCTCCCAGATCATCCGCACCGGCGAGACCCAGGTCTGGTTCCTCGCCGAGCACCTCGTCGTCACCCCCGAGACGGGGGTGTGACGGCAGGCCGGGCCCTCCGATGGCGGGCCCGGCCCCGGTCGGCGGCTGTGCGGGAACCGGGACCCGGCTGTGCGCGTACCCCAGGGGCGGGTGCGCGCACAGCCGGGTCCCGATGCGTTGCGTCACCGCCGGGTCCGGGCCCCTGCGTGGGTTTCCGGGTTCGTGGCGCCGAAGGGTTCGAACCGCAACGAGCTCGGGCCCCTGGACACGGGCGTGTCCAGGGGCCCGAGCTCGTCGGGGGTGCCGCTGCCGTCAGGCCCGGTGCAGGGCGAGCCGGGTGGCCAGGCCGCCGCCCACGCCGGCGAGGACAGCCACGGGCAACCACCACAGCGGCCAGTGCGCCAGGCCGAGGGCGCCGTCGACCGACCACTGTCCGGGGCCGGTGGCGGCCAGCGCCGCGCCGATGGTGATCAGGACGAACGGGTACTCGTACCCGTCGTGCTGCACCCACAGCCCGTGGGGCCACTTGACGGTCAGGGCGACCGTCATCACCCCCATGGCGCCGGCGGCGGCCAGCGGGGTGAGCAGACCGAGGGCCAGCATCAGCCCGGCCCCGATCTGGGTGCCGCCGGCGGCTATCGCGGTGAGCTTGCCGCCGCGGAAGCCGTCACCCCGGAATTCGGCCGTGCCGCCGTCCAGTCCGCTGCCGCCGAGGTGGAAGCTGACCTTCTGGACGCCGTGGCCCGCGATCAGCAGGCCGGCGACCAGGCGCAGCAGGAGAAGACCCGTGTTCATGTCGGACTCCGTCGGGGTCGGTGGCGGGCCGTCAGCCGGCGGCGTGCGGGTTGATCATGGACTGGGCGTAGACGATGCCCATGCCGTAGGCGCCGCCGTGCTCCTTGACCAGGTCCGTCACGGCGACGTAGGTCTCGGCGCGGGCCCAGTCACGCTGGAGTTCCAGCAGCACCTGCACCCAGGTGACGGGCACGGCGCCGGCGGCGGTCATCCGCTGCAGGGCGTGCTCGTGGGCCCGCGGGCTGACGCCGCCGGAGGCGTCGGCGACGACGTACACCTCGTAGCCCTGCTCCAGCGCCGAGAGCGCCGGCAGGACCAGGCAGACCTCGGTCCACAGGCCGGACAGGATGATCTTGTGGCGGCCGGTCGCCTTGACCGCCTCGACCAGCGCCTCGTCCTCCCAGGCGTTCATGCTGGTCCGGTCGATGACCTCCTGCTCGGGGAAGACCGCCTGCAACTGCGGGAGGATCGGTCCGGAGAAGGACTCGGCCGCGACGGTGGACAGCACCACCGGGACGTCGAAGATCTTCGCGGCCTTCGCCAGGCCGACGGTGGAGTTGATGATGGAGGTGCGGTCACCGCTGCCGGTGCCGAAGAACATCTGCGGCTGGTGATCGACGAACAGCATCATCGCGTTGTCCGGGGTGAGCAGGTCGGGGCTCGGAGCGGCGTGGACCTGGGTGAAGTCGACCATGGTTCTTCTCTCTTCTGAGGGATGCAGGGAATCGGCAGCGGATTGGCAGCGCATCTGCCGCGCATCTGCAGCGGGTCTGCGGGGAGTCAGCGGGGAGTCAGCGGGGAATTCGCCTGGGAAGGCGACTCATTGACGCTGCATCAGTTCCGGCTGTGTCAGCCGCGATCCGGATCATCCGGGGCGGCACGACAGCGACGTTAGTCGGCGATCGGCCGGTGGTTCTGCTCGCTGTGCGCCCTGGACTGTTCCGACAACGCACGGTAGGTCGGCGCCGCGTCCGGCCCCGACCGCAGTGCGCTGCGGGGCAAGTCGCGATGCGCTGCGAAGTGCGTCGGGTGCCGGTCTGCTGCCTAGGTTTCGCCGGGTGGCCCTGTCGGGCCGAGACCACCGCACGAAGGGACCCCTCGTTGTCCAGCATGCCCGTCGCCGGGATCCGTCCCGGCGCCCCCGCCCTGCCCGCCGACCTGGTCATCCGCAACGCCAAGGTGCACACCAACGACCCGCGCCGCCCCCGGGCCGGCGCGCTGGCCGTCCGGGACGGGCTGATCCAGGCGGTCGGTGACGACGCGGACGTGGTCCCGCTGGTCGGCCCCGACACCCGGGTCGTCGACGCGCTCGGCCGCCGGGCCGTCCCCGGACTCAACGACGCGCACCTGCACGTCATCCGCGGCGGCCTCAACTACGTGCTGGAACTGCGCTGGGACGGCGTCCCGACACTGCGCGAAGCCCTGGCCATGCTCCGGCTGCAGGCCGAGCGCACCCCGCCCGGCCAGTGGGTCCGGGTGGTCGGCGGCTGGTCCGCCGACCAGTTCGCCGAGCGGCGCCTGCCCACCCTGGCCGAGCTCAACGCCGCGGCGCCCGACACCCCCGTCTTCGTACTGCACCTCTACCAGTCGGCCCTGCTCAACAAGGCCGCGCTGCGCGCCGCGGGCTTCACCCGCGACACCCCCGACCCCGCCGGCGGCCAGATCGTCCGCGGACACGACGGTGAACCGACCGGCCTGCTGATCGCCGCGCCGGGCGCTCTACTGCTCTACTCCACCCTCGCCAAGGCGCCGACCCTGGACGAAGCCGACCGCGTCGGCTCAACGAGGCACTTCCTGCGCGAGCTCAACCGCTTCGGCCTCACCTCCGCGATCGACGCCGCCGGCGGCTTCCAGAGCTTCCCCGAGAACTACGGCACCGTCATGGAACTCGCCCGCCAGGGCCAGTTGACCCTGCGCATCGCCTACCACCTCTTCCCGCAGACCGCCGGGCAGGAACTCGACGACCTCAGGCGCTGGGTCGACACCGTGCGCCCCGGCGAAGGCGACGAGTGGCTGCGCCTCAACGGCGCGGGGGAGAACCTCACCTGGGCCGCCGCCGACTTCGAGAACTTCGCCGAACCACGCCCCCGACTCGGCTCCTATGAGACGGAGTTCGAGAAGGCCGTCCGCCTGCTGATGGAGCACGGCTGGGGATTCAGGCTGCACGCCACCTACGACGAGACCATCCGCCGTGACCTCGCCGTCTTCGAGAAGCTCGCCGCCGAAGGCCTCTTCCCACACGGCAACCGCTGGCTCTTCGACCACGCGGAGACCGTCAGCCCCGACAGCCTCGACCGGATCGCCGCCCTCGGCGGCGCCGTCTCCGTGCAGAACCGCCTCTCCTTCCAGGGCGAGGCCTTCGTCTCCCGCTACGGCGCCCCGGTGGCCGCCGAAGCGCCGCCGCTGCGCGCCATGCTGGACCGCGGCCTCACCGTCGCCGCCGGCACCGACGCCACCCGGGTCTCCTCCTACAACCCCTGGGTCGCCCTGCACTGGCTGGTCTCCGGCCGCACGGTCAGCGGGCGCCGCCTCGCCGCCGAGCACAACCGGCTCAGCCGCGAACAGGCCCTGGAGCTCTACACCCTCGGCGGCGCCCGCCTCACCGGCGAGGAGGACGTCAAGGGACGTCTGACAGTGGGAAGTTACGCCGATATCGCGCTGCTCAGCGCCGACTACTTCACCGTGCCCGAGGCCGACATCCCGCACATCGAGTCCGTCCTCACCGTCGTCGGCGGACGCATCGTCCACGGGACGCAGGAGCACCAGGGCCTGGCCCCCGACCTGCCCGCGGTGACGCCGCCCTGGAGCCCGGTCGTGCGGTTCGGCGGCTACCACGCCACCCCCACCCCCACCCCCGGCCCGGCCGGCGTCCACCAGGCCGAGAGCGTCCTGGAGGCCGTGGCGGCCTCCGGCGAACAGCACGCCTGGCGCGCGGCCCGAGGCCTCGCCACCCTCCCCGGGCAGCCCGCGCTGCCGACGGACCCGTGCTTCTTCTGATGGTTCGTCAATTCCATCAGTGGGCACCGCCGGACCGAGGCGGTGCCCTTGCCCACCTCCCCCTACTTCGACACGAGGAGCCGTCGTGACCACGCCCGCGCCCGAGTCCGCGCCCGAGCCTGCGCCCGAGTCCGTGCCCGAGTCCGTGCCCGCGCACGAGTCCCGCACCGCGTCGCCGCCGCAGCTGCCCGGGGCGCAGATCCGCGACCGCCACCCGCTGGCCCTGGCCCTGTTCGGCCTCACCATGGTCAGCGGCCTGATCGACGCCGTGAGCTACCTCGGCCTCGGCCACGTCTTCACCGCGAACATGACCGGCAATGTCGTCGTCATCGCCTTCGCCCTCGCCGGAGCGCCCGGCTTCTCCGTCGTCGGCTCGCTGACCTCCCTCGCCGCCTTCCTCCTCGGCGCCGTCCTGGCCGGGCGCCTCGCCGCGCGGCACGCCGGCACCCGGCGCCCGCGCCTGGTGCGCACGGCCCTGGTCCTGGAGGTCGCGCTGCACGGCGCGGCCGCCGCCGTGGTCTTCGCCTGGAGCGCGGACGGGCCCGCGCAGTACGGCGTGATCGCGCTGCTCGCCCTAGCGATGGGCCTGCGCAACGGCACGGTCCGCGGCCTCGGGATACCGGACCTCACCACCACCGTGCTCACCCTCACCCTGACCGGCCTGGCCGCCGACTCCCGCCTGGCCGGCGGCACCGCCCCCCGCCGGACCAGGCGGATCCTCTCCGTCGCCACCATGCTCGCCGGCGCCGCCCCCGGCGCGGTCCTGGTCCTGCACGGGCAGCTCGCCTGGGCCCTGGTGGCCAGCGCGGCCCTCGCCGGGGTCACCGTCCTGCTCTACCGCGAGTGAGCCGACGACGCCGGGGGAGACCGGGGCCGGCCGGCGCACCGGCTGCCGACGGTGCGGAGCCCCGCCCCCGTCCGGCGGACGGGAACGGGGCTCCGGGTGAACGCTACTGGCCGCGCGTCACGCACTTGTTGGCGCTGTTCGACCACAGGCCCTGAAGGTCGAAGGTGCCGGTGCTCAGGGCGACGTAGGCGTCGAGGTCGACGCACGCGTCGCCGATCTCCCCGCCGCCGCCGTTCCAGCCGATGCTGGGCCAGAAGTCGGTGACCGTCTCGGCGTACTCGTGCGTCTCGGTGGACTCGATGCCGGAGAGCAGCCGTCCGTCCGTGAACGTCGTGCAGGCGCCCGCCCCGTTGTCCGGGATGTACGGGAGGTTGGTGTAGGCCAGGGTGCCGTACGAGGCGCTGGTCTTGTCGTGCCAGGCGCAGAAGCCGGTGTTGGGGAAGCCGTCCGGGTGCGTGTGGGTGGGGGAGACGACCACGTACTGGGCGTTGAGGTTGGGCGCCTGGGTGGTGTTGCCGAAGTGGCCGGCGGCCTTCACGGCCTCGGCGGCGATCTGCGTGGAGGTCGCCTGGGTGGGTGCGGCGGCTGCGTTGTCGAACCACACGCCGGCCAGCGGCGAGGACGTGGGGTGCTGGACGTGGACGCCCTTGGTACCGCAGGTGACGGTGCCCTTGGCGACGCCCTCGCAGTACTGGTCGAGGATGGTGCCCCAGGTGTCCTGGCTGCCGTAGAGGCCCTTGAACATGTTCTGCAGGTCGGGCGCGACCCCGGCGGGGTCGGAGGACCACTGCGAGCCCCAGAAGACCAGGTAGACCTTGGGGGTGGGGGACACCACACCCTGGCCGGCGCTGGAGCCGACCTTCAGGGTGTTGCCGGAGGCGGCCGAGGCGGCCCGCTGCTGCGAGGCGGCGGCGGGGGCGGCGGGGACGAGCGGCTTGGCCCCGAAGTGGGCGGGCGCCGGGGCGGGTTGCGCCTCGGCTCCGGTGGCCAGCGAAGTGGTGCCGACGGCGGCCAGGGCCAGCGCGGCCAGGGTGTGGGCGGCGGCCTTGAACGACTTGCGCATGCGTGTGCTCCCGAGTGTGAGGGTGTGGGAGGTCCGTACGTGCGAGATCGGAGCCCCGACACCACATCAACCCGACGGTGGGCCCGTCCAGATGCGCGGAGGCGGCGGGGGGAAGTGTTTGCCGCGGTCATACCAAGTCCTTGTCCTTGCCCTTGTCTCAGCCCTTGTCCTGCTCCCTGTCCCGGCCCCGGGTGGCACTACGATGCGCAGCGGTACTTTCCGGCCGACTCAACGGGGGATCTGATGACAGGTCAGTGGCAGGAGCTGGGCACGCCCGGCGGGATCGAGGCGTACGTGCACCGCCCGGAGGGCGAGGTGCGCGGGGCGGTGGTGGTCTGCTCCGAGCTGTACGGGGTCAACGCGTACCTGCGGGGCGTCTGCGCCGAGCTGGCGGGCCTCGGGTACGTGGCGGTGGCGCCGGACTTCTACTGGCGCAACGCCCGCCGCACCGAACTCGGGTACAGCGCGGAGGAGCGGGAGGCGGGCCTGGTGCTGATGCGCGCCCTGGACCGCGACGAACTGGTCGCCGACGCCGCCGCGGCCCTGGCGGAGGCCCGGACCCTGGCCGACGGGCGCGGCGTGGCGTTCGTCGGAACGAGCATGGGCGGGCACATCGCCGTGCGCGCCGCCACCGAGCTGCGCTTCGAGCTGGCCGCGGTGTTCTACCCCGGCTGGCTGCTGAACTCCGGCTTCCCGCTGGTCGGCCCGGTGCCGCCGCTGGAGACGGCCGAGCGCATCGCCGCCAACGGCGTGTACCTGCTCGGCTTCTGCGGCGAGCTGGACCACATCCTCCCGCAGGAGGAGTGGCAGGCGGCCGAGCAGCGGCTGACCGACGCCAAGGTCGATCACGAACTGATCACCTACCCGGGCGCCCGCCACGGCTTCGCCGCCGACCGCCCGGCCGACCACGACGCCGCCGCGACCGCCGACGCCTGGCACCGCGTCCACCAGGCCCTCGCCGAGCGCCTGTAAACCCGCCGCCCGTAAGCCCGAGCGCCCGTAGACCGGCAGCCCAGGGGTCCGGCTGCCGCCCTGTCGCAGAGCTGTGACAGAGCGGTGCCGGATCCCTTACGAGTTCCTCATGACGTGCACGTAGGGTCCTCGTATGGCAGAGAAGCTGGTGGGGACGGGTATGCGGAAGTTCGGGCACGGGCTGCGGCTGATCGGGATCAGCGTGGTCGCCGGTGCCGTGGCGGCGGGGATCGCGCTGCCCGCGGTGGCGGCGGCCGGGCTGGGGGCCCAGTCGGCGGCGGACGACTTCCAGAACCTGCCCGACGACTTCAAGACGCCGGCGCTGTCCCAGGCCTCGACGATCCTCGACGCCCAGGGCGGCACGATCGCCACCGTGTACGACCGGGACCGTACCGTGGTGTCGGCGGACCAGATATCCCCGCTGGTGAAGACCGCACTGGTGGACATCGAGGACAACCGCTTCTACGAGCACGGCGCGATCGACCTCAAGGGGGTGCTGCGCGCCGTGGACAAGAACGCCTCCTCGGGCACCACCGCTCAGGGTGCGTCCACCCTGACCCAGCAGTACGTGAAGAACGTGTTCGTCGACGAGGCGGGCGACGACCCGAAGAAGGTCCAGGAGGCGCAGCGGCAGACCATCGGCCGCAAGATCCAGGAGCTGAAGTACGCGATCAAGGTCGAGGAGACCCTGGGCAAGGACCAGATTCTCACCAACTACCTGAACATCACCTTCTTCGGGGAGAAGGCCTACGGCATCGAGTCGGCCGCGCGGCGCTACTTCGGCGTCCACGCCAAGGACCTCACCCTGCCGCAGGCCGCGATGCTGGCCGGCCTGGTGCAGTCGCCCAGCGGCTACGACCCGGTGGTCGACCCGACGGCGGCCAAGGACCGGCGCGACACCGTGCTGCGCAAGATGGCCGAGTACGGGCACATCACCAAGGAGGAGGCCCAGCAGGCCATCGCCACCCCGCTGGGGCTCAACGTCCAGGCCCCGCAGCAGGGTTGCATTCTGGCCAAGCAGGGCGAGGGCTTCTTCTGCGACTACGTGCGCAAGGTGGTGCTCACCGACCCGGCCTTCGGGAAGTCGGCGGCCGAGCGGCAGGCCGTGTGGAAGCGCGGCGGGCTGCAGATCCACACCACGCTCGACCCCAAGGCGCAGGCGGCCCTCAACTCCTCGGTCACCAGCCACGTGAACGCGGGCGACCAGGCGGCGACCGCGATGAGCATCGTCGAGCCGGGCACCGGCAGGATCCTCGCGATGGGCCAGAGCCGCCCGTACGGTGTCGATGACAAGCAGAGCCAGACCCAGATCAACTACAACGCCACCAAGGCCATGGGCGGTGGGCTCGGCTTCCCGACCGGTTCGACGTTCAAGCCGATCGTCGCGGCGGCGGCCCTGGAGAACGGCCTCACGCCGGGCCAGAGCTACACCACCGACTACAGCATCCCGTGGCCGGCGATGAAGGACTGCTCCGGCGGGAAGTTCCCGTCGGCCGGGCAGGTGCACAACGACAGCCAGTCCCTCACCGGCCAGTTCACCATGAAGACGGCGATGGCCCAGTCGGTCAACACCTACTTCGCGAAGCTGGAGGCCGACACCGGGCTCTGCAACGTCGCCCAGATGACCAACAAGCTCGGCATCACCGAGCAGGCGGGCGGCGAGAAGCTCCAGGTGGTGCCGTCGATGACGCTCGGCAGCAACGACCTGACCCCGCTGGAGATGGCGGGCGTCTACGCGACCTTCGCCGCCCACGGCACCTACTGCGCGCCGACCGCCATCACCTCGGTGACCGGCCCCGACGGCAAGCAGCTGGCCGTGCCGCAGGCGAACTGCTCCGCCGTGATGTCCGCCGACACCGCCGACACCGTCACCGCGATGCTCAAGGGCGTCGTGGAGGACGGCACCGGAAAGGCGGCCGGCCTCACCGGCCGCGACAGCGCGGGCAAGACCGGCACCACCAACGAGAGCCGCCAGGTCTGGTTCGTCGGCTACACCCCGGAGATGGCCGGCGCCACCGTCGTCAGCGACACCGACAACCCCAAGCCGCTGGACGGCCAGCGGATCGGCGGCAAGGTCGTCGGCCAGGCCTTCGGCGGCACCCTGGCCGGCCCGATCTGGCGCGACGCCATGGACGGCGCCCTCGACGGCACCCCGGCCGGCACCTTCCCCGCGATCCAGCTGCCGTAGCGCGGCACGGGGGCGGGTGGACGAAGTGGGTGGACGAAGGGTGGGTGTGCGGCAGTAGGGTGCGGCGGTCGGTAGTCGGCCGGGTCTCCGGTCGACGGGGGCGACCGCGTGAGGACCTCGGCATGACCTACGGAGAGCAGAACCCGTACCAGCAGCAGGGCTACGGGTACGGGCAGGGCTACGGCCATGGGCAGGACTACGGCTACGGCCACGGTCAACAGCCGCGGGTGCCGCTGTGGCAGCGCTTCCGGGGCGAGGAGTGGCCCACGCTGCGGGAGTTGCTGGCGCCCGCGCGCAAGGCGACCGGCTGCTGGGTACTACCGCTGCTCTTCTGCCTGTGGCCGTTCCTGGTCTTCCTCGGCCTCTACCCGATGGCGCGCTCGGCGCGACGGCTGGCCCGGAGGGTGTTCGCCGTGCCGGGCCCGCGGGGGATCACCGACCCGGTGGTGCTGCGGGTGCAGCGGATACGGGGGTGGCTGGCGCTCGTGGCCGGTTTCCTGGTGCTGGCGGTCTACGGTTCGCCGGAGGACTGGAGCGAGGCCAACGACCAGTTCCAGCTCCGGCTGGTGATCACGCCCTGGCTGGTACTGGTGACGGCCCCGGTGGTGGTCGGCATCCTGTTCCGGCTCGCCGGCCCGGCCCTGCGGCCCGCGATGCGCGCCCAGGTGCGGCCGGCCGTGCTGAAGGCACTGCAGTACGTCGGCGCCTGCACGGTGGTGCCGGTGCTGCTCTGGCTCGTCGCCCAGGCACGCGGCTCGGTCCAGGTGGTGCTGGTCGGCGCGCTGGTCGACCTGCTGCTCCTGGCCGCGCCGATCTGGGCGCTGATGTTCGTGGCGTTCGCCTCGCCGACCGTCGTCCGCACGGCCTTCACCCTGGACCGGGTGCACGCCGTCTTCCCACCGGTGCTGACGGGCGTCCTGGTGTGGGAACTCGCCGCGATCGGGCTGCTGTTCGGAGGCCTGCCGCCCGGCCCGCTGCCCGTCGAGCTGGGCGCCGTCGTCGGCGGCCCGGCGACGGTGACCGCCGTCGCCTGGTGGGAGATCCGGCGGCTCCGCACCCACTTCGGGGTGACGCTGCGCGGGGCGCGGGCGGTGGGCGGCGAGGGCGGCAGGGGTGGCGCCGGCGCCCGGCGGCACGAAGAGGAATGAACCGGACGGAACGGGGCAGACGACCGCCGCACAGCCGTCGGCCCCGCCGCGTCCGCCACCGACCGATGGCTGGGCACCTGTCAGACCTCCGGGGTGCGCGCACCCCGGGGTGCCGGGCCGGGCTGTCGGCGGGCAGTCCGGTCCGGTGGAAAAGAAGAATCTGCGTGCCGGATAAGGTAAATGAGGTTTCGTCAGTTCTTGATGTCACATCAATTGTCGGGAACTCGGGATTTCGTGATTTTCCGTGGGTGAGGCCGAGCAAGGGTGCGCCGCAGGCGTCATTGAAACCCTTGATGGCCAGGGGTGATGGCCCTGGCGAAACCTTTCTGCTGCGTGATTTTCCTCAAAGGCGCAAGGGGGGGGTTCATCCGTTTTTAACAGGACTGATCCACCTCTGGATGGCGCGGTATCAGGGCCAGCCCCGTCAGGGTCTTCTGATTTACCTTTGACAGTCCTTTTAAATTTCCATTAAAATCCGCTCCAAACTTCGTCCACATACCCGAAGTCGGCGGCCCGGCGATCACCTCGGACGCCTACCCGGGCTCCAAGGACGCCACCGCGATGCTGCCGTGGACCGACGGCGTCGGCAAGAACGGCCTGTTCACCCTGAAGTCGGCCGCCACCGACGTGGTCAGGTACCAGTGGGCCCTCGACGGCTCGGTGCCGACCGACGTGGCGACCAGCGGCGGCGCCGCGCAGACCGTGCGCGTCCAGCCGCAGACCGCCGGAGTGCACATGTTCTCCGCCAAGGCGATCGACGGCGCGGGCAACGCCTCGCAGTCCGAGACGTACTACTTCAGCGTGCTCTCCGGGCAGACCCAGCGCATCGGTTGGGCGATGGACGACGCGAGCGGCACCAGCGTCTCCGGCGCCGGCGGCGGCTTCGAGGCCACCCCCGACTCCGGCGCCACCCCGGGCGCACCCGGTCACCTCGGCGAGGCCCTCGCCCTGGACGGAACCCCCAACGGCTACGCCGAGACCCAGGGCAACGTGCTGGACACCACCCGGGGCTTCGCCGTGTCCGCCTGGGTCAACCTCGCCGACACCACCCGTAACCGGGTCGCGGTCAGTGAGAACGGCAACTTCGCTGCTCGCTTCGCCCTCGGCCTGATGGGCGGCAAGTGGGCCATGTGGACCTCCAGCTAGGACACCAACGCCGTCTACACGCTGGAACCGGCCTACTCGGACACCCCGGTGGCGCTCAACCAGTGGACCCACCTGGACGGCGTGGACGACTACCTGCGGGGCACCCGCCCGCAGGTGGACGGCAGCCGGGACTTCTCCGTCTCCGCCTGGGTCAAGCTGCCCGCGCCCACCGCCGGTGACACCAACCCCAAGATGGCGGTCACCCAGATCGGCCAGCACAACAACGAGTTCTCGCTGTACTACTCGCCCTACTGGAAGCGCTGGATCTTCGGCCGCTACAAGGAGGACGCCTCCGCCGACACCCTGGTGCGCACCTGGCAGGCCGACTGCACCCCGAACACCCAGGTGAACGGCGTGCCGTGCTTCGCCGGCACCACCGGTGAGTGGACCCACCTGCTGGGCGTCTCCGACACCGCCGCCAAGAAGCTGCGCCTGTACATCAACGGCTACCTGGTCGGCGAGTCCGACTACACCCAGAACGCGCCGTGGGCCAACCCCGGCCCGCTGCAGATCGGGGCGGTCAACCGCGAGGGCGTCAACGCCGAGTTCTTCGGCGGCGACATCGACGACGTGCGGCTCTACGACCGGGTCGTCACCAGCCCGGAGGCCACCGCGATGGTGCAGCAGCGCCCGCAGCTGGCCGGCCGCTGGAAGCTCAACGCGGCCACCGGCACCCCGGCCACCACTCCGGACGAGGGCCCGGCCAAGGCCGGTGCCCAGCTCGGCGGCGGCGCCTCGATCAAGGCCGACGGCGGCGTGCTGCCCAACCCGGGCACCCTACTGCTCGACGGCTCCACCGGCTACGCCGCCACCGGCGCCGTCCCGCTGCACACCGGCCGGAGCTTCACCCTGGCCGGCTGGGCGAACACCGCGGGCATCCCCACCCGGGACATGACGGTCCTGTCGGTGGCCGGCTCCAACAACAGCGCGGTCACCCTGCGCTGGCACGCCTTGGGCAACGACGCCAACGGGCAGCCGACCGGCCAGTGGCAGGCCGAGGTGCGCGACTCCGACGCCAACGGCGCGGTGCGCACCCTGACCACTCACACCCCGGCCTCCTCCGTCCTGGAGAACTGGACGCACCTGGCGGTCAGTTACGACGCCTTCGCGGACCGGCTGGTGCTGTACGTCAACGGTCAGCCGGAGAACCAGCGCTGCGCGGACGGCGACAAGACCTGCACCTCGCACATCTCCTGGGCCTCCGGGTGTTCCGCAGCCCTACGAGGCGGGCGGCGGCGTGCAGTTCGGCCGGAGAAGCCGGTCAAGGGCTCGGACGCCAAGGTCAAGGGGCGCAAGGCCGACACGACCGTCAGCAAGGTCGACGGCAAGCACGGCGAACCGCCCGGAGCGGGCAGTGCCACCGTCGACGTCCCCGGCGAGAAGGGCAAGGCGGTCAAGGCCGGCACGCTGCCGGTCGCGGTCTCCTCCGCCGGCTCGGTGGGCAAGGCGAAGGTCGAGCTGCTCGGCCAGGACGCCGCCACCAAGGCCGGGATCCACGGCGTGCTGCTGACCGTCTCCGGCGCCGACGAGAACAGCGGCCTGGCCGTCGACTACTCGTCCTTCGCCCAGGCGGCCGGCTCCGGCTTCGGCTCGCGGCTGAAGCTGGTGCGCCTGCCCGAGTGCGCGCTGACCACGCCCAAGCGGCCCGAGTGCCGGGTCCAGACCTCGCTGCCGGGCGGCAACGACGTCGAGCGCCAGACGGTGGCCGCGGACGCCCTGACCAGCGCCCCGGCCGGGTCGATGCGGCTCGCGTCGGCTCCGGGGGCGATGGTGCTGGCCGCCACGACCGGCAGCTCCGGGCCGAGCGGCGACTACAAGGCGACCCCGCTGTCCTCCGCGTCGACCTGGTCGACCGCGCTGAACAGCGGCTCGTTCACCTACAACCGTCTGCCGAACTGGAGCGCCGGCAAGTCGGAGACCAAGTCCGTCTACACCGTCCCGGTGTTCGGCAACAACGCCGGTGAGCCGTGCAACGGCGCCGCCCGGGCCCCCGTGGCCGCGCGCGCCGCCGAACGCGGGCGGGCATGGCAGACGTTCGCCGCGGGGTTCCCGCCCGCCGTGCCGTTCGAGGTCTTCGCTGAACGCGCCCGCCAGGACCTCGTCGGCTACCCCGTCGCCCGCGCCCGCGCCGACTACTACGAGCAGCCGCTGATCAGGGCGGCCAACGACTCGCCCGAGGTCTGCGGCCTCTTCCCGCGCCTGACCGACCCGCTCCACCACTTCCGGGGCGACCTGGCGGAGTTCGTCCGCCGTGAGACGGAACGGGTCATCCCGACGAACTGCCTGCTGCTCCTGGACGGTCAGTGGATCGACGGCACCGTCGAGGACTGGGGTCGGAAACTCGGCCGGTCCGGTGACTACCACCGGTTCGCGGACGACTACCTGGAGACCCTGCCGGGGGACTGCCTGGTGATCCGGCTCCGCTTCCACTACTGACGCAGCGCGTGCCCGCACGCGCAGTGCAAAGGGCGGCCCCGGCCGTTCCACCAGCGCCAGGCGCCCTTCGCAGCGCCGTACCTGACTCCGCCGTGTTGGCACGGACTCCGTTTACTGCAAGGACCTCTGTCGTTCCATCAGGTATCGTCGCACCTCGCTGAAATCCGAGCGTCAGTTCGAAGAGTCTGTGAGGAACCATGGACGCGCAACAGAGGGTGGACCAGCCGCGCGAGGTGCTGCTGACCGGTGCCGCCGGCCGTATCGGGACCTGCCTGCGGGAGCTCCTGCCCGCCTACGGCTACCGGCTGCGCTGCTTCGACCGCGCCCCGGTGCCCGGTGAACCCGAGGCGATCATCGCCGACCTGCGGGATTCCGCGGCGCTGGCCTCGGCGACGGACGGCGTCGATGCCGTCGTCCACCTGGCCGGGATCCCGGGGGAGGCGCCGTTCGCCGACATCCTCGCCGCCAACATCGAGGGCACGTACCGGCTCTACGACGCCGCCCGGGCGGCGGGCGTGCGGCGGATCGTCAACGCCGGCAGCAACCACGCGGTGGGTTTCACCGAGCGGCCCGCCGACGGCGCCACCGTGCCGGTGGACACCCCGCAGCGGCCCGACACCTACTACGGGCTCTCCAAGTGCTTCGGCGAGAACCTCGCCTCGCTGTACGCCGACCGGCACGGGATGGAGACGGTCTCGCTGCGGATCGGTTCCTTCACCGCCGAGCCCCGCAGTGTCCGGATGCTCGCCACCTGGCTCAGCCCCGGCGACTGCGCCCGGCTGGTGCACGCCGCGCTCACCGGGCCGGTGGCCGGCCACACCGTGGCCTACGGCATCTCCGCCAACACCCGGGCCTGGTGGGACCTCGCGTCGGCCCGGGCGCTCGGCTACCAACCGCTCGACGACGCCGAGGTGTTCGCCGCCGAGCTGATCGCGAAGCTCGGTGAGCTGCCCGCAGACGACCCGGAGTTCCGCTACCTCGGTGGCGGATTCACGCAGGCCGGGCGCTGATTCCCGAGAATTCGCCCGAGGCGCCCCGAGGATCGGGCGTCACATCCGCCGGACGCGCAGCACGCCGGTCAGCATGGGCAGGGTGAACTCGCCGTCGCCGGTTTCCGGTCGGCTCGCGAGGTAGGCGCGGGTCCGGGCCAGCGCGGCCTCCCGTTCCCGTTCCGGCATGACCAGCATGCCCGCCTTCGTCCCGAGGGTCGCGACGAGGGAGTCGGCGGTCCGGCGCTGCCCGTGCGGGAACTCGGCCTGCTCCGGCGAGTCGAACCGGGCGTCCCCACCCGCCGTGGGACGGTGCAGGCCGGCCGTCTCGGCACGCCAGCCGGCGGGCACGTCGCGCGGGCCGACGGCCGCGCTGCCGCTGACCCGCGCGAGCCCGGCCACCCAGTCGACCCCGTCGTCGAAGACGTTCCACAGCCCGGCCAGGACCCCGCGGGGGGAGAGGACCCTGGCGATCTCCGGGCCCGCGAGGTCCATGTCGAACCAGTGCATGGCGTTGCCGGACACCACGGCGTCGACGGACCCGTCCGGGAGCGGGATCGCCTCGGCGCTGCCCGGCAGCGCGCGCACGGCCGGGAGGCCTCGGCGCAGCTCGGCCAGCATCGCCGGGTCGGGCTCGACCGCGACGACGTCGACGCCCATCGCGAGCAGTGTGCCGGTCAGCTTGCCCGTCCCGGCACCGAGGTCGAGCACCCGCGGCCCGGGCGCCGGTTCGAGCGCCCAGCGCACGGCGGCCTGCGCGTAGTCCGGGCGGTGCTCGGCGTAGGCGCCCGCCGCCGCGCCGAACGACGAGCTGTGGAGCAGCCGTTCATCCATCGCAACTCCTCTGACGTCACTGAGGTGACTGACCTGACTGTCAATGACTGACGCGACCGGGGTAGCCCAGCGTATCGGTGCGACGTACGACGCAAGGGTCCAGTTCTGCTGACCCGACCTCAGAACGCCATGAGAAGGCGGTGCCTCGCCCGACCCGGGCGAGGCACCGCTCAGCGGGACTGCTCAGAGGAGCCCGAAGTCGAACTCCCCGGTGGCGACGGCGTTGACGAAGGCGGAGTGGGCGGCGCGGTCGAAGGACAGGGCGGGGCCACTCGGGTCCTTCGAGTCACGGATGCACGTGGTCGATTCGTTCGGGATGGCGATTTCGACGCAGTTGTCGTTACCCCCGCTGTAGCTCGACTTCTTGAAGGCGAACCCGGTGGTAGAGGCGTCGGGGTGGTGGTGAGTCACTTGATCTCGTCCCTCTGTGCGGTGATGAAGTCGAGCGATGAGTCGACTGACAGGGCCTCGGCCGTGATCTCCTGAAACTTCGCTCGGTAGAGCTCGACGTCGGCTGGTTCCTCAACCCAAAGGCTGCTGATCAGAGCTTCGACGAGGACGACGTCCAGGTCCGCACGTTGGGGAAACCCGAGCAGGGCGAACGCACCGGCCATGCCGGGATGGACTGCTGCTCCTGCCGGCATGACCTGGATGTTGACATTGGACAGGCGGCTCAACGAGATCAGCTTGTCCAGCTGGCCGGACATGATGTCGGGCCAGTTGGCATTCGTCCGGAGTGCGGCTTCATGAATGACGGCCCAGACCTGGACGGGATTCGGCCGGGTGAGGATCGACTGCCGCGCCATCCGGACCTGAACCATGTCCTCGACCGTGCCGCTGGACTCGGTTCGAAGCCGGTCGATGACGATGCGGGCGTACTCGGGAGTCTGGAACAGTCCGGGGATGAACGCCGGCTCGTATGTCCTCAGCGTCGAGGCGTCGGACTCCAGCAGGATCAGATCCGTTGCGGTCGCGTGAAGGACGTCTCGGTAGCTCAGCCACCAACCTCGCTTGCTCCCGTCCTTGGTGATGGCGATCAGTCCGGCCCGGAAGTCCTCGTCGTCACATCCGTAGTAGTCGAGGAGCTTGTTGACGTCCTCGATCTTGGCCGCAGTGTGAGCTGTCTCGATCCGAGTGAGCTTGGGCTGGCTCATCCCGGTGGCCTCTGCGACCACCTCTGCGGTGAGCTTCCGTTCCTCGCGAAGCTTCCGCAGCATGCCGCCGAGCCTCCGCCGCCGAACGGTCGAGACTGCCATGTTGTCCCCTCCTGAGCTGTCAGTTGACCAGTCTGCCTGTGTGAACGGCACCAGCGCTACCAACAACTGGCAGCCTGGGCCGCCGAATTCAGGTTCGATTTGTATATATGCGAGTGGAGGTCTCTTCGTGTTCTCCCTCGAACTTCCCCCTGACTGGTCGGCCGCGCGCGAGGAGTTGCGCGAGGCGACGGCGCGCGCCGGGTGGCAGTCCGACCTGGGCGCCGACGCGGAGCTCGCGTTGCTCGAACTGTTCGTCAATGCCTGGCGGCACGGCGGCAGTCCGTCGCCGCTCGTCGTGATCGTGGTGCTCGACCGGGTCCTCCGGGTCTCCGTCAGCGACGCGAGCCCCGTCCTCCCGATCCAGCGGGACGACTCGGACCCCTACGCCGTCTCCGGCCGGGGGCTGCACCTCGTCCGCTCCCTCACCCACCGCTTCGGCACCGGGCCCCGGAAGTCCGGGAAGTCCTGCTGGTTCGAGCTGGACGCCGCCGCGTGACCGCCGCCGATGGCCGCCCGATCGAGCCGGCCGACCCGCTGATGCGGACCTACACCGAGCCGGAGGTCGCCTACCTGATCGCCGAACTCCAGGAGCGCGGCCGGAAGTTCGGCCTGCTCTGGCCGTCCGTCACCACGGACAGCGTCGTGGACGGCCGCGTGCTCGTCCGCTTCGGCAACGCCCCGGCCGGCACTGTCCTGAACCTGCTCGCCCTCCTTCGGGAGCACGGGAAGGCCGAGGCCCCGTGCGACTCCTGATCGGCCTCGCGGCGTTCCTCGCCATCGCGGTCGTCGCGCTCGGCGCGGTGGCCGCCCGGGGGATGCCCCACCGCCCCGACCGCGAGCGCCGATCGGTGGCCTGACCCACAGCCCGACTCCAGCCGCCCGGCCGGGCCCGCCGGGCGGCCGAAGCATGGCCCTGCCATCGCGTAGCGGTCGTCTCTTGGGGTGTTACCGTTCGCGCGCTACTCGTTACTCGTTCGGGTGTTACTCGTTCGTGCGCTACTCCGTGGTGTCCGGTGCGTCGCTGAGCCCGAGCCGCAGGTGCTCGATGTGGTAGACGGCCTGGTCGAGGAGTGCCGCGACGTGGTTGTCGTACAGCGCGTAGACCACCGAGCGGCCCTGGCGCTGCCCGACGACGAGGCCGAGGTTGCGCAGCAGCCGCAGTTGGTGGGAGCAGGCGGACTGTTCGAGGCCGACCTCGGTGGCGAGTTCGGTGGCGGCGCAGGGGCCCTCGCGGAGGCGGGAGAGGATCAGCAGGCGGGAGGGGGTGGCCAGGGCCTGGAGGGTGGTGGCCACCCGGGCAGCGCTGACGGCGTCCAGGCGTGTGTGCTGGACGGCGGTGGCGGGGGCGGCTCCATGACCCATGCGGCCAATACTACAACTCATCCATGAAGGAGCGTTCATATGTTCATGTATGGTGGATGAGTCCTTGGCTCGCCCTGCCCCGAAGGTCCTCCCCGCCATGCCCTCCTCCACCCTGACCGAGCGCCCCGCACCCCCGGCCGCCCGGCGCCCGGACCCCGCGCCCCGGCGGCGCACCCGGGTGCTCTCGCTGCCCGAAGCCCGCTGGGCCGCCACCGCGACGGCGCTCTTCCTGATCGCCCTGCCGCTCCAGCTGACCGGCGCCCCCGCCTGGGCCTGGGGCCCGCCGGCCGCGCTCGCGTACGCCACCGGCGGCTGGGAGCCCGCCTGGGCGGGCCTGCAGGCGCTGCGCGAGAAGACCCTCGACGTCGACCTGCTGATGATCGTCGCCGCGCTCGGCGCCGCCGCCGTCGGCGAGGTCATGGACGGCGCGCTGCTGATCGTCATCTTCGCCACCTCCGGCGCCCTGGAAGCGCTCGCCACCGCCCGTACCGCCGACTCCGTGCGCGGGCTGCTCGACCTCGCCCCGGCCACCGCCACCCGGCTGCTGCCCGACGGCCGGGAGGAGACCCTGCCGACCGGGGAACTGGCCGTCGGCGACACCGTCCTGGTCCGGCCGGGAGAGCGGATCGGCGCCGACGGGCGGGTGCTCGACGGCGCGAGCGACGTCGACCAGGCCACCATCACCGGCGAACCACTTCCCGTTGCCAAGCAGATCGGCGACGAGGTGTTCGCCGGTACCCTCAACGGCACCGGCGCGCTGCGCGTCACGGTCGACCGGGACGCTTCGGACTCGGTGATCGCCCGGATCGTCGCGATGGTCGAAGAGGCCTCCGAGACCAAGGCGCCGACCCAGCTGTTCATCGAAAAGGTCGAGCAGCACTACTCGATCGGCATGGTGATCGCCACCCTCGCCGTCTTCGCCGTGCCCCTCGCCCTCGGCGCGGCCTTCACCGGCTCACTGCTGCGGGCGATGACCTTCATGATCGTCGCCTCGCCGTGCGCCGTCGTCCTGGCCACCATGCCGCCACTGCTCTCCGCCATCGCCAACGCCGGACGGCACGGCGTACTGGTGAAGTCCGCTGTGGTGATGGAACGCCTCGGACAGACCGACGCCGCCGCCCTGGACAAGACCGGCACCCTGACCGAAGGCACACCCCGGATCAGTGACATCCACCCGCTGAGCGGATCCGGCCTCTCCGACGACGACCTGCTCGCACTCGCGGCCGCCGCCGAACACGCCAGCGAACACCCGCTCGGCCGCGCCGTCGTCGACGCCGCCCGCGCCCGAGGACTCACCCCGGCGCCCGCCGAGGACTTCGCCGCCGTCCCCGGGGCCGGCGTCACCGCCACCGTCGGCGGGCGGGTCGTCGCGGTCGGCGCGCCGGCGCGGCTGATCAACGACCGGACCGACACCGCCTCCACCGAAGCCGCCGAACTCGCCGCCGAACTGGAGGAAGCCGGCCGTACCGCCGCCCTGGTCGAGGTCGACGGCATCCCGGTCGGCCTGCTCGGACTCGCCGACCGGCTGCGCCCCGACGCCGCCGCCACCGTCACCGCGCTGACCCGGCTCACCGGCCGCACGCCGGTGCTGCTCACCGGCGACAACCCGCGCGCCGCCGCCCGGGTCGCCGCCGAGGTCGGCATCGACGAGGTCCGGGCCGGGCTGCTGCCGAGGGAGAAGGTCGCCGCCGTACGGGAACAGGAAGCGGCCGGGCGCAAGGTGCTGGTGGTCGGCGACGGCGTCAACGACGCGCCCGCGCTGGCCGCCGCGCACACCGGCGTCGCCATGGGACGGGCCGGCTCCGACCTGGCCCTGGAGACCGCCGACGCGGTCGTCGTCCGCGACGAACTCGCCACCGTCCCGGCTGTGGTGGCGCTCTCCCGGCGGGCGCGGGGCCTGGTGGTGCAGAACCTGGTGATCGCCTCGGTGTTCATCTCGACCCTGGTGGTCTGGGACCTGGTCGCCACCCTGCCGCTGCCGCTCGGCGTGCTCGGCCACGAAGGCTCCACCGTCATCGTCGGCCTCAACGGGCTGCGGCTGCTGCGCGAGGCCGCGTGGGCCAAGGCCTCTGCCGAGGACGGAAGCTGAGGCCCGGCCAGGCCCAGGCCCGGCTGCCGTACCTCGCCCGGGGGAGGAGCCGCCTCCCCCGGGCGAGGGCTACTTGACCTCGTCCTTGGCCTCGTTTTCGGCAGGGGCGGAGGTGGTGGAAGGAGCGGAGGTGGTGGCGGGAGCGGCGGCGGCCTCCGGCTCGGGGGCCTGGGCCTGAGCGGCCTCCATCGCGGTCATCCGGGGCAGCAGGAAGAGCACGGCGACCAGGAGGACGAGCAGCAGGGTGCCGCCCGTGACGAGCGGGGTCCGGATGCTGGTGACGGAGGCGATCCACCCGCTGAGCGCGGCGCCGCCCATGATGCCGAGTCGGCTCAGCAGCATGTAGCAGCTGTTGACCCGGCCGAGCAGCTCCTTCGGGATGGCCTGCTGGCGCAGCGAGAGCGCCTGGATGTTCCAGGTCACGATGCCGAAGCCGATCACGCCGTACAGCGCCGCGATCTCGAACACCGAGGTGCTGAACGCCATCAGGATCAGCGAGACGCCCATCAGCAGGAAGGAGAGGGCGATCCGGGTGCCCCGGCTGAGCAGGCTGCTGAGCCGGCCGGCCAGGGTGCTCGCGGCGGTGCCGCCGATCGCGCCGGCCGCGAGGACGATGCCGTAGGAGGCGGCGGGGGCCTTCACGACCTTGGTGACCATCAGCACCATCATGGTGGTGCCCATGAAGCAGGTCAGCGCGCCGAGGGTGGAGAGCACGGCGAGCATCCGCACCTCGCGGTGGCGGAACAGCCAGCTGACGCCTTCGCGGATCTCGGTGAGCACCGGGCGGCCGGCCTTGGCGCGGGCGGCGGTGGAGCGGCCGGTCGCGGCGACCAGGACGGCGGCGAGCGCGAAGGAGACGCCGTCCACCGTGAAGGGGAAGCCGGCGGCCACGGCGAACAGCACCGAGCCGAGCAGCGGGCCGATCAGGTTCCCGCCGACGAGCATGTTGGCCTGCATCCGGCCGTTGGCGGTGTCCAGCTGGTCGGGGCGGACCAGCTCCGGGACGGCCGAGGTGGCGGCGTTGGAGAAGACCGTCTCGCCGCAGCCGAGCAGGAAGGCCAGTGCGGCGAGCGCGACCAGCGGCGGGGTGGCGAGGAAGACCCAGCAGGCGAAGCCCAGGACGACGACGGCGCGCAGGGCGTCGATCGTCCACATCAGCCGTCGCCGGTCGGCCCGGTCGGCGAGTACGCCGCCGTACAGCGACATCAGCAGGAAGGGCAGCGACGCGGCGACGGAGACCACCGAGACTGCGCTGGGCGAGTCGGAGACCGCCACCGCCAGCAGCGGCAGGGCCGAGTCCCGCATGCCGTCGCCGACCGAGGAGATCGCCGAGGCGGACCACAGCAGGGTGAACTTCCGGCCCAGTTGCGGACGGCTTTTGGGTGGCTTCTCGGCCAGGTCTGCTGCGGTCACCGACGCAGTATGTCATGTCCGCGGAGGGTCTTTCGGGCGGATTCCGAACTGCCCGTGGTGTCCCGAACTGCCCGTGTCGGCAAGGAAGTCGGGGTCGTCCCGAGCTGTCCGGACTGTCCTGCCGGTTTGCGAACCCTTGACGGCGTTCCCGGCCGGCCAGAGCGGCGGGCTGTCGGGGCGGGCCCGGGGTGTGTGGGTGGCGGCGGGCCCGCCCGGTGGGGTGGTGCGGGTGGGGGTGGTCAGTGCTTCGGGACGGCGTCGGCGGTGTCCGGGAGCGGGTAGGCGGCGGGGTCGACGGGGCCCGGGAGGTCGGTCGCGGGGCGGCCGGGGGCGGCCGGGTCGGGCAGTGACGGCTGGGCGGGCGGGGCCGGGACCTGGCTGAACGGGATGCCGGGCGGCGCCTGGACCGGGGTGGTGCGGCCGGCGGGTACCGGGCCGCGACCCTGGACTCCGCAGCCGGCCACGGCCTCCAGGTTCTCCGGGCTCTGCACGGCGGGCTGGTTGCCGGTGAAGCAGTTGCCCGGGTCGACGGAGGCCATGGTGAGGTCGGTGCCGTTGCCGGTGGCGCGGTTGCCCTCGACGCGGTTGCCGCTCGCCGGGTGGCCGGGCGGGTCGGTGATGACGATGCCGACGGCGCGGTTGCCCTGGACGAGGTTGCGCTGCACCTGGTTCGCCGTACCGCCGCCGATGCCGATCCCGATGCCGTAGCCGCCGTCGGCCTGTTCGGGGGTGTCGGCGGCGTTGTTGTCGGTGACGGCGTTGCCCGCGATGACCGCGCCGTGCTGCGGGGCGAGGGCTTCGAGGTCGTTGGAGTTGACGGTGACGCCGACGCGGTTGCCGGTGACCCGGTTGCCGAGGATGCTCAACCCGTCGGAGGCGTTGGTGAGTTCGATGCCGACGGCGTTGCGCTCGACGGTGTTGCCGCGCACCAGGGTGTCGCAGGGCTTGCACTGGCCGACGTAGATGCCGGAGTCGGCCTGCCCGGAGGCGTACGAGTCCTCGATGACGCCGCCGCGCGCGTCGAAGGCGTAGATCCCGTACAGGCCGTTGTTGTAGGCGGTGACGCGGGTCGCGCGGAAGCCCTGGACGACGGGGAATCGGGCGGTGTCCAGGGGGTCGTAGGCGGAGCCGCCGGCGCCGCGCTGCTGCAGTTTCTCGTCGGTGACGCCGGTGAACAGGACGCCGTTGGCCAGGTAGCCGTGGACGGTCAGGTTCTCGACCACCGAGCCCGGGCCGGTGACGGTGACGCCGTTGACGAGCCGCACGCCGCCGTCGAGGACCACGGTGTTGCGGTCGGTGCCGCGCAGCACGATCCGGGGCTTGGTGATCCGGACGCTCTCGCGGTAGGTGCCCGGCTCGACCAGGACGGTGTCGCCCTCGCGGGCCACGTCCACGGCCTGCTGGATGGTCGGGAAGTTCTGCGGGACGCGAACGACCGTGCCTTCCGGGTGTTGTGCATCGGACGAGGTCGAACCGGTGGACGAGCAGCCGGAGACGGCGAGCGCGGCGGCGGTGAGCAGGGCGGGGAGGAGGTGGCGGAGCGCGGCTCCCCGTGGGGGTGTTGTGGCGGGCGTTGTAGCGGGCGTCGTAGCGGACGTTTCGGTGGACGTTGTGGCGGACCGAAATTGACGTGTGGTCAAAAGTTGCATAAGGCGTGTTCTATCGTCTCCAATGTCGCCCATGCATGCCGAAAACGGAAAGGCGCAGAACCGGCCACGAACTGTCCGAACTGTCCCAAGCGGCGTGGACCGCAGGGCCCTGCTCGCGGGCGGGGCGGTGCTGGCCGCCGGGGTCGGTGCGGGCGTCGGCGCCGGGGTCACGGCGCTGGCCCGCGGGGGCGACGGCGGACGGGCCGCGGCGCCGCCGCCCGAGCCGTCCGTCCCCTTCCACGGCGAGCGGCAGTCCGGGGTGACGGCCCCGCAGCAGCCGGCCACCCAGCTGCTCGCCTTCGACCTGGCGCCCGCCGCGACCTCGGACGGCCGGACCGCCCTGCGGGGCCTGCTCGGAGAGTTGACCCGGGTGCTCGCCGAAGCCGTCGGCGGCACGTCGGCGGACGCGCGCCTGCGCGGCGGCGAACCGGCCCGGCTCAGCAGCCTGCTGGGGGTCGGGCCGGGGCTCGCCTCCCGGCTGGGGCTGAACGTTCCGGCGCCGGTCCTCGCGGAGCTGCCCGCCTTCCCGGGGGACCGGCTCGACCCGGCGCGGGGCGGCGGCGACCTGCTGGTCCAGCTGTGCGCGGCGGACCGGTGGCCGCTGTCCGTCGTCGCCGAACAGGTCGGCGCGGCGGCCGCGGCGGCGGGCGCCGCCGTGCGGTGGACACAGTCCGGCTTCCTGCCCCGGACGGCCGCGGGCACCACGCCGAGGAACCTGTTCGGCTTCAAGGACGGCACGGCGAACCCCGACGAGGACGCCGCCCGGCAGTGGGTCTGGGGCCCGCCGGGCCCGCACCAGCACGGGACGGCCCTGGTCTACCGGCGGATCCGGATGGACACCGCCGCCTTCACCGCCCTCCCCGAGGACCGCCGGAACCTCGCGATGGGACGCCGGGAAGGCGACGGCGCCCCGCTCACCGGCACGGCCGAGCACGACGAGCCGGACATCTACGCGAAGAACCCCGACGGCTCGTACGTCATCCCGGCCACCGCCCACGTCCGGCTCTCCAGCCCCCGGCTGGACGGCGGCGCCCGGATGCTGCGGCGCGGCTACAGCTACGACGACGGACCGGGCGACCGGGGCCTGCTGTTCTGCGCCTTCGTGCGGGACCCGGCGCAGTTCACCCGGGTGCAGAACCGGCTGGCGGCGCGGGACGCGCTCAACCCGTTCCTGGAGCACACGGCGTCGGCGGTGGTGTACGTGCTGCCGGGGGTGACGGAGGGCGGCGTGCTGGGGGAGGGGTTGTTCGGGTGAACCCTCCCGGCGCGGCCCGCTGATCAGCAGTTGGCACGGCTCGCTGGGCATCAGCGGCACGGTCCGCTGGGCACCAGCGACACGGCCCGCTGATCACCAGTCGACGGGGATTCGGGCCGGGCTCCGGGTGGTGCTGCCGAGCTGCCAGGCGATGTCCGCGACCGGGGTGGTGAGGCGGAGGCGGGGCAGGGCGGCGGCCAGGCGGTGGAGGGACTCGCGCATTTCGAGCCGGACGCGCCAGGCGCCGATGCAGTAGTGGGGGCCGGCGCTGAAGGCGAGGGTGGGAGCGGCGAGGGGGAGGTCGAGGTCGGCGTCGAGGCCCTCGGGGTAGACGTCGGGGTCCCGGTTGGCACTGCCGAGGCTGATGGCGACGACGGCGTCGGCCGGGATGGTGGCGCCGCCGAGCTCGATCGGGGCGGTGGCGCGGCGGATGGTGGCCTCGTCGTCGCCGAGCGGGATGAAGTGGAGCAGGCGTTCGGCGGTGCGTTCGGCGGTGTCCGGGTCGGCGAGGCGGGGCCAGTGGTCGGCGCGTTCGCCGAGGAGGTAGACGAGGGCGTTGCCGAGGGCGCCGGCGACGCTCTCGTTGCCGCTCGCGGTGAGCCCGGCGACCAGGTGGACGAGTGACTCCTCGGGGATGCCGCCGTCGTGGTCGGCGGCCTGGACGAGCCGGCTGACCAGGTCGTCGCCGGGATCGCGGCGGCGGCGCTCGATCAACTCCGTGGTGAACGCGCCGTATTCGGCGAGGGCTTCGGCGTGCGCCGCGGCCTCGGTCCGGGCTTCGGTTCCGGTATCGGCCCCGCCCCCGGCCTTGGTTCCGTTCTCGGCTCCGTCGTCGCTGGAGGCCTCACCGCCGTCCCCCTGGGCGAGCAGTGCAAGCGTCCAGCGGTGCAGCCGGTCCTCGTCCAGGCTGTCCGGGCCGTCGCCGTCGAGTCCCATCAGCCGGGTGGTGACGGCGAAGGGCACCGGCCGGGTGAATGCGGCGACCAGGTCGGCGGGCGGTCCGGCGGCGACCAGCGCGTCCACGGACTGCTGGACGGCGGCCGCGACCCAGGGCTGCCAGCCGGCGATGGCGCGCGGGGTGAAGGCGCGCTGGACGGTGCCGCGCAGGCGCCGGTGGGCGGGGCCGTCCTGGTTGAACAGGGACGCCGGGTTGGCCGCCACGTCGGCGGTGGCGCCCGCGGTGCCGACGTCGTGCAGGTCGGACCGGGTGAGCCGGGGGTCGCCGAGGACCTGCCGGACGTCGTGGTAGCGGGTGACCAGCCAGGCGGGGGTGCCGTCGGGGAGGGTGGTCGGGTGGGGTGGTCGGACGGGGGAGACGGCGAGCCGGTGGAGCGGGGGGAGGGCGGTCCGGGTGTCGGCGGCGGAGTCCATGGGTCCCTTCGGGGTGGGTGCGACCTTCACATCCAACTGTCATATTTTCAGCCGTAGTTGGATGCTTTCTGCGGTTTTTCCCGTTACGGACCGATGGTAAGCGTCACCACCCCCGGTCGGGCGCCGGACCGGCGGGCAGGAACGGCCGGAGCGCGCCCAGGACGGCGCCGATGCAGGCGTCGCGCAGCTCGTCGCGGGTGCAGCTCTCCTCGGTCAGCCAGTCGATGACCAGCACCCGGACGAACACCAGCCAGCTGCGCAGGATCTGCGACACGGCCGGCCGCGCCGTCT
Source organism: Kitasatospora sp. NPDC033851 (assembly GCF_055576085.1). NCBI lineage: Bacteria > Bacillati > Actinomycetota > Actinomycetes > Kitasatosporales > Streptomycetaceae > Kitasatospora > Kitasatospora sp. NPDC033851. Next base: position 351,609 of record NZ_JBVIRL010000004.1, read on the forward strand.
CGTCCGCGAGCGGGAGGACGCCGAGCAGGCGGCCGCGCAGGGCGTCGAGCTCCTCGGTGATGATCGTCTGGATCACCTGGTCGCCGGCCAGGACGCGGTTGGCGGCGAGCACGGCGTGCCGGTTGGCGATGAAGTAGTCCAGGTGGGCGTCCATGCCCTCGACCAGCTGCTCGATCAGGCTGTCGGCGGGGTCGAACCGGGACCGGGCGAGCAACTCGTCGGCGGCCTGCCGGTAGACCTCCGCGAACAGGTCGTGCTTGCTCGGGAAGTGACGGTAGAGCAGGGCGCGCGAGACCCCGGCCTGCTCGGCGACCTCCTCCATCAGCACCTCCTCGTACGGGCGGGCGGCGAAGAGCCGGGCGCCGACGGAGAGCAGCTGGGCGCGTCGCTCGGCGGGGGCGAGCCGGCGGCGCCGTTCGTGGACTGACATGCGCGCCAGGCTACTTGACACGTGTCTACTTGTGGGCTTCAACTGGCTTAGTAGACGCGTGTCAACTAAGGCGGCGTCAACCAAGGCGCGGGTCAGCTGGGTCGCATGTCCATCGGGGCGCGCGCCGACCGGACCGACGACGGGTGGATGGGTCATGGCCAGGACACTGCGGGTGCTCGCATGGATGATGGGGGTCGCCGATGTGGCGATCGGGTTCTTCCATCTCCTGCTGGGGAACGTCGCGATCCCCGGGGCTGCGCACGCGGGCCCGACGGTCGACAGCTTCGGCCGCTTCATGGGTGCGATCTTCGCCGGGTACGGCGTGGCCTGGATCTGGGCGGCCCGGCAGACGCCGGTGCCCGCGCGGGTGGTGCGGTGGCTGGCGGCGGTGTTCCTGCTGGGCGGCCTCGGGCGGGTGCTGTCCATCGCGGCGGACGGGTGGCCGCACTGGTTCCAGGTGGTGCTGATGGTGATCGAACTCGGGCTGCCGGCCGTCTACTTCTGGCTCGCCGACGCGGACGAGCGGGCGTGCTCGTCCGCGTCGGGCGGGGTTCACACCACCGGGGCGTAGCCCCCGAGCTGCCCGGCGATGGTGCCCGGGTCGGCGGTGGCGCCGGTGAGTGCGACGTAGCCGTCCGGCCGGACCAGGACGACGGCGTCGCCGCGCAGCCCGTACGCCCGGGCGACGTGGCCGTCGGGGTCGAGGACGGCGGACCGGCGCAGGCCGGCCGCGCCGGGCAGGCCCGGGAGGGCGTACAGGCCGGCTTCGGTGGCCAGGCCGGCGTTGCCGGGCAGGTCGGCGTTACCTGGCAGGCCGGCCTCACTGGGCAGGCCGGTGAGTGACGGGTGCTCGCCGATGGTCAGCAGGGTGAAGTGCGGGCCGCGGAGGAGGTCGAACAGCCGGGTCGGTGTGCCGTCAGCGGTGGTGCAGGGCGCGTCGGGGGCGCGGTCGCCGGCCCGGATGCCGGTGGTGTCGTCGAGGTCGCGGCCGAGCGGGCCGCCCCGGTAGCCGACGGAGAGTCCGGTGAAGTCGGTGCCCGTGGCGGCCGGGTTGACGAACTGGTCGGTCAGCGCGCGGGCGCCGTCGGCGCTGAACAGCGCCTTGTGCTGGGCGGAGGTGGCGGCGAGGACGGCGCGGGCGACGGGCAGCCGCTCGTCCTGGTAGCTGTCGAGCAGCGCGTCGGGCGCGCCGCGCAGGACGGCGGCCAGCTTCCAGCTCAGGTTGTGCGCGTCCTGGATGCCGGTGTTCATGCCCTGGCCACCCGCCGCGGACTGGCAGTGCGCGGCGTCCCCGGCGAGTAGTACCCGGCCGTCGCGGTAGCGCTCGACCATGCGGACCGTCGGCCGCCAGACGCTGGACCAGATGGGTTCGTGCAGCGTGACTCCGGGCAGTCCGGCGCGTTCGGCGAACAGGCGGCGGAAGGTTTCCGCAGTCGGGGCGGGGATTTCGCCGTGCTCGTCCGGGTCGACGGCGGCGTGTACGGCCCAGTTGGTGTCCGCCCGCATCGGGATCATCGCCAGTGCGCCGACGCCGAGCCGGGGGTCGTTCCAGATGTGCATGGCGTCGGTGTCCAGGCCGTCGACGTCCATCGAGGCCATGAGGAACCGTTCCTCCTCCCAGGTCTCGCCGAGGAAGGGGACACCGGCCAGCTTGCGGACGGTACTGCGGCCTCCGTCGCAGCCGACCAGGAAGCGGGCGCTCAGCCGCTCGGTCCGGCCGCCGCGCCGGACGGTGGCGAGCACGCCGTCCGCGTCCTGGGTGTAGTCGAGCAGCTCGGTGTCCGTCTCGACGGTGACGCCGTGGTCGGCGAGCCGTCCGCGCAGCACCTCCTCGGTGTGGTGCTGGCCGAGCAGCAGCATGCCGGCGTACGGGCGGTCGGGGGTCGGCCGGTGGCCGGTCGCCGGGTCGGCCTCGCCGAGGAGCCGACTCCCTTCGTACGTACGGACCTTGAGGTCGAGTGTGCCGCGGTCGAGGATCGCTTCCGCGACGCCGAGGTCGTCGAACACCTCCAGCGTGCGCGGGTTGATGCCCTTGCCGCGGACGCCGCGGTCGCGGAACCGCGGCTCCCGCTCGATGACGCGGCAGCCCACTCCGGCGCGGGCCAGCCCGATGGCGAGTGCGAGGCCCACCGGGCCGGAGCCGACCACCAGGACCTCGGTCGTACGGGTGGTGTGAGTCGTCTGGGTGGCATGAGTCGTGTGGGTGGTGTGAGCAGTGCGCATGACGGATCTCCCCCTGGCCATCCGGCCATAAGATACGGCGCGTTTCTTGCCTTCGACTGTAGACTGACCTTGATAAGAAACGCAACGTATCTACGAGAGTCGGGTGCGGGACCAGTGCGAGACACGGTGCGGGCTTCGGCGGGGGACTCGGCGGTGGGCGACAAGCCGGTGCGGCGGCGCGGCGACGAACTGGAGCGGGCGATTCTGGACGCCGTCTGGGCCGAACTCGCCGACCACGGCTACGACCGGCTCACCATGGAGGGCGTCGCCGCCCGCGCGCGGACCAGCAAACCGGTGCTCTACCGCCGCTGGCCGAACCGCGCCGCCCTGGTCATCGCCGCCCTCGGCCGCAACGCCCCCGACTACCAGGAGCCGCCGGACACCGGCGAGTTGCGCGCGGACCTGGCGCGCTTCCTGGGCAGCCTGCTGCACCGCTTCGACGACCTGCCGACCGACGCCGTCCACGGCTTCCTGGTCGACCTGCTGCGCGACCCCGAGCTGCGCGCCGGCTTCACCGGCGGACTGACCGCCGAAGGGCCGGTCAGCAGCCTGGGCGTGATGATGCGACGCGCCGCCGACCGGGGCGAGATCAACCCGGCCCGGATCACCCCGCGCGTCGTCTCGCTCCCGCTCGACCTGCTGCGGGACGCGTTCCTGGTGGGCGGGGTCGTACCGTCCGACCGCGTGGTGGCGGAGATCCTGGACGAGGTCGTGCTGCCGCTGCTGACGGCGCCCACCACGGGCTGACCGGGTCGGGGCCGTGATCAGGGCTTGCGCGCGGGGCCTATGCTCGGGGCCGATCGAACGTACGTCCGCATGGAAGGTTCGAGCTATGAGCGGCATCGTGGTGGCAGTCAGCAGCAACGCCGAGTACTCGTTCACCAAGCCGAACCGGGACGGCATCACGCTGCTCGCCGGACTCGGCGTGGAGGGCGACGTGCACGCCGGGGTGACGGTCAAGCACCGCTCGCGCGTCGCCCAGGACCCGACCCGGCCCAACCTGCGCCAGGTCCACCTGATCCACCGCGAACTCCTCACCGAACTCGCCGAGTCCGGCTTCGACGTGGCGCCGGGCGCGCTCGGCGAGAACATCACCACCGAGGGCGTGGACCTGCTCGGCCTGCCGGTCGGCGCGGTGCTGCGGATCGGCACCGGGGCGGAGGTGGAGATCACCGGCCTGCGCAACCCGTGCGCGCAGATCGACAACTACCGCACGGGCCTGCTCAAGCAGGTCGTCGGCCGCGCCGAGGACGGCACGATCGTCCGCCGCGCCGGAATCATGGGCATCGTCCGTACGGGCGGCGCGATCCGGCCCGGCGACGCGATCGCGGTCGAGCTGCCGGACGGGCCGCATCGGGCGCTCGACCGGGTCTGAGGAGCCACGGCTCCGGGGGGCGCGAGCCACTTTCGGGCCGCGCGCTGGCGCTACGGCTCCCGGCCGCTGCGGCGCAGGTCGTAGAGGTACGACTTGCCGGCCTTCCAACTGCGCCAGGGGCAGAGCGGCGGGAACGGCTCCTCAGCCGTTCCGCCGGGCAGCGGCGCGGAGTTGGGCACCCCGTCGGCGTCGACCGTGCACCAGCCGCGCTCGGGAAGCCGGCGGCACCAGATGTCGAGGTCGGTCCGCTTGAACGACGGCCTGCCGTTGAAGGTGCCGTCCGCGTGGAAGCGGTAGACCAGGCCGTCCAGCCGGCGGACGAATTCGATCGTCGACACGGTGGATCCCCCCTTGTTCGGTCTGTCCTGCCCGGTCGGTGTCCGGTCGTCCCGCCCGTCCGGCGGGCCTTGAGCATACCCCCACCCCCTACCCGCGGGTGGTGAACAAGCGTGGGGCCCAGCAGACTTCGCTGCTGGGCCCACGCGTCGAACGGGTGCCGTCCTCCGGATGCCGTCCTCGCCGGATCAGGAGCGGACGAGGCGGGCGATGGCCTGATTGGCCTCGCGGATCTTGGTGCCCGCCTCCTGGCCGCCCTCGGCGATGGCGTCGCGGACGCAGCATTCGATGTGCTCGTCCAGGAGTTGGAGGGCGAAGGACTGGAGTGCGCGGCTGGCGGCGGAGACCTGGGTGAGGACGTCGATGCAGTAGGTGTCCTGTTCGACCATGCGCTGCAGGCCGCGGATCTGCCCCTCGACGCGGCGGAGCCGCTTGAGGAAGTCGTCCTTGTGGAGGCTGTAGCTGGCCATGGCCGTCTCCGGTTCCTGTGCGGTGAGGAGCGCTCTCACTCTACCGGGGCGCGGTAGCAGGGGAGTCGGCCCGGACCGAGGGGGCGTCCGGGCCGATGGCGGTAGGTCAGCCGTCGAGGCGGCCGACCAGGTCGTAGCCGGCCTCGTCGATGGCGGCGGCCACGTCGGCGTCGACGAGCGGCCGGGTGCTGCCGACGGTGACCTTGCCGGAGGCGAGGTCCACGGCGACGTCGGTGACGCCGTCGATCTTCTTCAGCTCGGCGGTGACCGAGGTGACGCAGTGGCCGCAGGTCATGCCCTTGACCTGGAAGGCCGAGGTCAGGTTCAGGTCCGACGCGGCGGGGGCCTCGGTGGCGCCGGTGCCGCACGAACCGCAGCAGGAGGAGCCCTCGGTGGTGGCCGACTCGACGGTGACGGTGGTCTCGCTCATGGCTGTGCTCCTGTCGTCAGTACCCGATGCCGCCCGGAGTTGGCCCGGTCGGCTGCTTCGCTTGAATATACTATACCCCCCTAGGGTATCGCAGGATGGCGCGAGCCTCTGGATGAAGGGCAGTGCAGGTCTCACGGGAAACGCGGCACCCCCACCCCCACCCGGCGGGCGACTGAGCCTCCCCGGTGGCGGCGCGGGGAGAGCGGGTCAGCGGACGGTAACCTGGATGCTCTTGGTGACGCTGTCGCACGCCGGATTCGGCGGCGTCCGCGATTCGGGGCACCGGCCCCGGTCGTGGAGTGCCCAGGTCAGCGTGGTGCTGCCGGGGGCGAGCGCGAGGAAGGTCTCGCCGCCCCCCGCGTCGCACCCGACCGAGTCCACCGGGCACCGGTCGGAGACGAAGTCCGGGCCGCGCCGCAGGACGGCACCGTCGCCCGGCGAGGTGAGCGTCCAGGTCACGGCCGTGACGCTGACCAGACTTCCAGGAACGCCGAGCCGCTGCCCGACGGCCAGCGTCACCGTGCTGGGCGGGTACGGGGAGGCGGCTTGGAAGGCCTCGGCCCGGGAGGGGAGGGCGATCTCCTGATCCGGCCGGACGGCCGATGGGACACTCTGCGTCGTCGGCCGGTCGGTGGGCGAACCGGACACCGGCGCCCAGAGGGATGGCCCGTCGGAGGAGCAGGCGGCGAGCAGCGGCACGGCGGCCAGGAGGGCCGCCGCACCGGCGATGAAACGACGCATCAGTTCCCGTCCTCCCGGACTCGGCGACGCATGGCGATGAGCAGCGCCACGGAGGCCAGCCAACGGGCGAACAGGACCTCGCGCTGGAGGTCCGCCCCGGTGGCGGCGGCCGCGCGCAGCCAGCCACGGACCAACTCGCCCGCCGCCCGGCCGATCACCGGCTCGGGCAGGTCGAGCGCGGCGGTGAAGCCGCCGGCGCGGACGTACTGGGCCAGGAAACCCAGCGGGTGGGGGCCGATGAGCAGTGCCTCGGCCTGGTAGGAGGCGGCGATCGCGGCCTCGTCGAAGAGCACCCGGCGCGGGGTGCCGTCGATCAGCAGCCCGCGGGTGACGGCGGCTTCCACGTCGTAGCCGGTCATCAGCTCGGCATCCAGTCGGACGGTCGTCATTTCGGCAGCTCCGCACCGTAGGGCATGTTGATGGCGGCGTTGTTCGTGAGGTGTCCGTCGTTCACATGACTGTGGATGAACTGGTCTTCCGTTATCCATTCGGATTGGCCCCAGGGGTTGTAGACCTGGAGCCGGTCGCCGTCCCGGGCGGTGATCACCATCTGGTGTGCCTTGGGATCGTCCTTGCTGGTGGGGTCGAGGGCGCAGAACGGCACGGGCTTGCCTTCGTCCACGGCCTTCTCGATCCGGGCAACGGCCGCACGTCGGTCGTCCTCGGTGCTGAGATTGACGTATTCGTACGTGTCGCCGGTCGCCTTTCCGAGGTTCTGGTTGGCGAGGAACGTGTTTCCCTTCGGGCCGACTCCCGCGTTCGACTGCGGGTAGATCTTCTCGTCGCCGTTGGCCGTCTGGCCCTGCTGGTACTGCGAGATGTAGAGCTGCTGGAGCCGATGCTCGAAGTTGGCCGACGAATCCGCTCCCGGGACGTCGGGTGTGTTGCCGGTGGTGATCCGGAGCATCGTGACCGGGTCCAGCTTGAGGGCGGCGACAACGGTGGAGGCGGCGACGCAGTCGCCGACGCCGCCCTGGCTGTACGAGCCGCCGCCGCTGCCGAGTCTTACGCCCGAGGTGGGGACTGCCTTGCCCTGGTAGATGAGTCCCGTGACGTCGGTGGTGGACTCCTGGCCGGCGTCGTCCGTACGGAGGGCCGGGACCAGGTGCTGGGCCAGCCAGGTCGGGTCGTCGCCGTGGGGGTGGATCAGTGCTCCGAACTGCTGGACCTCGGCCAGTGTGTGGCCGGCGGCCATGGCCTTCCAGAGGTAGGCGGCCTCCTCCGGTGACTTGGCGCCGGAGAGCATGCCCTGGAACGCGGCCTGGTCATCGGCGTTGAGTCCGGCCAGGAACCCGTTCGCGCGCGAGAGTTGGTCGGGGGTCAGGATGTAATCGCCGTCGTCCGTGCCACCGGGGCCCTTCTCGTTGGCCAGGACCAGCGCGGCGAGCGGATCGGTCTTGCCCTGCCCCGCGCGCTCGGCGCGGGCCCGGGCGGCGAACTGGTTGAGCATGCTCGCGGTGCGGGTGCCGCACATCTCCGCCCGCTCGGCGCCCATGAGCCGCCACGACACCCCGTCCAGGGCGTCCGTGAGGCCGGCGGCGGCGAAGGGGCTGAAAGCGATCGACTTCAGCGCCTGATTCAGGTCGTGCACGCCGATCTCGTCGTAGTTCCGGGCCGTACTCAGCTCTTCTGCCCAGGAGTTCAGCCAGGTGGCGGCCAGCTCCAGGGTCTTCTTCGAGACGTCCAGTTCGTTCGCCAGCGCCCGCACGGCTTCGGTTGCGTGCTCGGCGACGGCGCCGGTCCAGGCGCTCGGCAGTCTGGCGTCGGCGACCGTGCCGAGATCGGCGGATGCCTTCTCGTATGCCTTGGCGGCCTTCGCGTAGTCCTTGGCCCGGTCACGGATCGTGTCCGGAGCGCCGACCGGCCCGGGCACGGCCAGCGCCTTCTGGATGGCCTTCATCAGCTCGGCGGCGCCACCGCCGCTGAGCGGTTGAATCGCCTTCATGGCCTGCTGGGCTTGTTTGAGCTCGGTGACCTTGCTCATCAGGCGTGCTCGGGGGTCATCGACGAGGCGACCTCGGCTTCGGCGACGCGGTAGTTGCCGCTGGTCTTGGACACCTTCTGCGCCAGCTCGGTCACGGCGCGCTGGGTGACGTGCAGTTCCTTCGACCAGTTGGCGTCGAAGGCCGACCACGCCTGGTCCATCCCGAACTCGCCGAAGGCGCTGGACTCGTAGGTCACCAGCCCGGTGTAGGCAAGGTCGGCTGACGCCAGGTCGGTCGCGACGTTTTCGAGTGCTGTCGCTACGCCATCCAGCGCGCCGGGCTGGACGGTGTACCCCAAGGTGCCGGTCATCAGTTGGTCTCCCCCCATGAAGGCCCTTGCTCGCCGTGATCGAACGAGCACGATCGACGAGCATAGACGCCCGTCCGCCGGGGTGCGGGGGCGATACCCTTACCCGAATGTGCCTTTGGGCTCTTGGGCTTCTATGGATAAACATTACCCCCCTAGGGTATGCTCGCGCCGTTCTCGCCGGGTCGTGGACCGGCGTGCGGAGCGCGCGTTCCGCATGCCTGGTCGGCGAGTTGCGGCCGCCTCGGCTGCTGAGGCGCAGTCCGCGACGGTCGGGTGAGACCGTGCGACGCCCGGCTGGTCGTTGCCGCTCCGGGCGCTGGGCGTGCCAGGGTTCTCCATACCCCGTGCGGGTATAGCGTGATCAGCGCCCATCGGAGCCCCACGGCACAGCCGCAGGCTCCGGCACCGGCACCGGCACCACGGGAAGGCGGACCCTCATGCACGCGATCCTGCACGCGCTGTCCATCACCGGGTCGATGACCTGGGAGATCACCTGGGCCCTGATCCTCGGCTTCCTGCTCTCCGCCGTCGTCCAGGCCGTCGTCCGCAAGTCCACCGTCGTCCGGTTGCTCGGCGACGACCGCCCGCGCACCCTCGCCGTCGCCGCCGGTCTCGGCATGGCCTCCTCCTCCTGCTCGTACGCGGCCGTTGCGCTGACCCGCTCGCTGTTCCGCAAGGGCGCGAACTTCACCGCCGCGATGGCCTTCGAGATCGCCTCGACCAACCTGGTCGTCGAACTCGGCGTGATCCTGGCCCTGTTGCTCGGCTGGCAGTTCACCGCGGCCGAATTCGTCGGCGGGCCGGTGATGATCCTGCTGCTCGCCGTCCTCTTCCGACTGCTGCTGCGGGACCGGCTGCTGCGCGAAGCCCGCGAACAGGCGGAGCACGGCCGGGCGGGGTCGATGGAGGGCCACGCGGCGATGGACATGTCGGTGGCCGGGGAGGGCTCCTTCGCCCGCCGACTGCTGTCCGGCCGGGGGCTGACCTCGGTCTCGCACGTCTTCGTGATGGAGTGGGCGGCGATCCTCAGGGACCTGGTGATCGGTCTGCTCATCGCCGGCGCCATCGCCGCCTGGGTGCCGGATTCCTTCTGGCAGGCCTTCTTCTTCGTCGACCACCCGCTCGCCGGCAAGCTCTGGGGCCCGCTGGTCGGCCCGCTGGTGGCGATCGCGTCGTTCGTCTGCTCGATCGGCAACGTGCCGCTGGCCGTGGTGCTCTGGAACGGCGGCATCAGCTTCGGCGGGGTGGTCGCGTTCATCTTCGCGGACCTGCTGATCCTGCCGATCCTGAACATCTACCGGAAGTACTACGGCCCCCGGATGGCGCTCTTCCTGCTCGGCACCTTCTACGTCGCGATGGTCCTCGCGGGGTACGCCGTCGAGTTCCTCTTCGGCGCCCTCGGCCTGGTGCCGGACCAGCGGGACGCGGAGATCCCGATGTCCGGCGTCGAGTGGAACTACACCACCTGGCTCAACATCGCCTTCCTGCTCCTGGCGCTGGGACTGCTCATCCGCTTCCTCCGCACCGGCGGCGCCGCGATGCTACGGATGATGGGCGGCGCCCCGGATGCGGGCGAGCACGCGGGTCACGACCACCACTGACAACACGTGCGCGAGAAGTCGGCCTGGCCGACTTCTCGCGCAGGGGCGTTCAGGCGTTGGGGATATCCCCGGTCTTGATGGAGGTGACGAAGGCCGTCCAGGCGTCGGTGGGGAAGGTGAGCGCCGGACCGTGGGGGTCCTTTGAGTCACGGACGGGAACGATGCCGCTGTTGAGGAACGCGACCTCAACACATGCGGATTGTCCGTTGCTGCGGCTGGACTTGAACCACGCCGCTCCTGTCAGGTCAACCGTGTCCATAGCTTCCTGCCACTTCGGAGATCAGCAGCTTTCGACGCCTGTTCACTGAGCGCGGACGACATGTGTGAGAAGTCGGCGTGGCCGACTTCTCACACAGAGGCGTTCAGGTGCTGGGGAGTTCGCCGGTCTTGATCGCGGCGACGAAGGCCGTCCAGGCGTCGGGGGGGAAGATGAGCGCCGGACCGTGGGGGTCCTTGGAGTCGCGGACCGGGACGATGTCAACGAAGCCGTCCGCGACCTCGACGCAGTTCCCCTGGTTGGCGCTGAACCTGCTCTTTCGCCAGATGGCGCGGTGCAGGTCCTGGCTGCTCTGGTCGATGATCATCACTCAAGTTCCTTTGCGATCTGCGCGATAAGCCGCCGTGACGGCGCAACGTCGAGTGCTGCTGCCCGCAGCCGATCAAACGCCTGATCATAGGCAGCGACGTCGTTATCTCGTTCGAGATAGAGGCTACTCGTCAGCGCCTCGGTGTACACCACGTCGAGATCTCCCCGAACAGGAAACTCCAGAGTCGCGAACGACCCATGGACGCCAGCGTGAGCCCCAGCAGAGAACGGCACTACCTGCAAGGTCACGTGTGGCTCGCGGGAGGCGGCGATGAGCTGCTGCAACTGCTTGGCCATGGTGGCTTGGCTGCCGATCAGGCGCCGGAGCGCGGCCTCATCCACGATCGCCCATAGCTTCAGCGGATTCTCTCGCCGAAGTGTCGCGTTCTGGCGAGCCAAACGCACATCGACCAGTGCGTTGATCTCGTCAGGTGTGGCGTCGGACTCAAGCTGTCGGATCAAAGCACGCGCGTAGTCGGCAGTCTGGAGCAGCCCCGGCACGAGCGACGACTCGAAGTTCCGAATCGCCACGGCTTCCGCCTCGAAGCTGATGAACGAAGCGTAGTGCTGCGTGATCACATCGGAGTAGGGCTGCCACCACACCCTGCGTTTGCCCTCGCGTGCCAACGTCGCGAGAGCTTCGCGGGTCTCGGGATCGCTGACCTGGTAGACGTCGAGCAGCATCCCGACCTCGTTCGCGCGCACGCCATAGCGGCCGTTCTCCAGCCGGCTGACCTTGGATTGGTGCCAGCCGAGCCGGGCCGACACCTCGTCAACCGTGAGGCGCAGGTCCTCCCGAATCTTCCGGAGCTTCGCACCCAGCATTCGGCGGCGCACCGTCGGCATTGCAGTCACGCTCCGGCCTCCCCTCATCGCGTTCTGTCGTTGCATCACAGTTTGGCGTGACGGACGGAGTGTCGTCACATCAGATTTGAAAGAGCATATGCGAATTGACGTTCAGGGTTGCGAGATGACATCCGCAAGGGGCATGCTACTTGGCGTAGTGAACCGAGCTACACAGCGTGATCTTCGCGGCTCATCGCTCGGGCATCCCTTTGCCCTCCGCCGCCCTTCGGATCGCGAACTTTCCCACCACTCCCGGAGGAGGCCCCGCCATGCCCGGAACGTTGGAGAAGCCGCCCGCTCCCACCAATCCGTACTCCTGGTGGCTGCCCAGGCACCACAAGTCCGCCGGCTTCGCCCGGCGGCTGCTCCGAACCTTCCTCACCAACCAGCTCGATGGTGAACGGTTCCTCGACACCGGCGAGTTGGTGCTCGGTGAGCTCGTCACCAACGCAGTCCTCCACGCCAAGACCCCGCCGGGGCGGCTCATCTTCATCTGGTTCGAGCTGTGCCCCGACTCGCTCCGCATCGAGGTGCACGACGCCGACGCCAACCGGCCGCCCGTGCCGCACCCCGCTGCCGAGTACGACGAGACGGGGCGCGGGCTCTGGCTGGTCTCCCATCTGGCGTCCGGCTGGGGGTGCTGCCCGCGTGCGGGTGGCGTCGGCAAGGTGATGTGGGCGCTGATCGGTGGGGGCGCGCAGTGAGTGTCGAACTCCCCTTCCCCGTCACCGTCGAGATCAAGGGCGTTACGAAGGTCGCCACCTTCGCCAAGCTCGCCGACGCCCTCGACGCCATCCGGACCAGCCTGGCCCGGCTCCCGTTGGACGACGACCAGGCCGGCTACCTCGCCGACTACTTCTCCCCGGCCTCCGAAGCCCGAATCGCCCACCAGCTGGTCGAGTTCGGCGAGGTGCGTGCGATCGCCTTCATCGGCGTCGAGTCCGCCCACCCGATCTGCCTGTGCGCGACGGCCCCCGAGTGATCCGTCGCCCCATCTGGGCCCGCATCGAGATGTGGTGGTGCCTCAGTGCCCAGTTCTCCCGTCCGGTCCGGGCCGTCAGCCCCCGCCGCCAGGCCGCCCACGCCGAGATACAGCTCTGGGCGGCCACCCCGGGTAACCCGGAAGCCCTTCTCCGCTCGGTGCTCCGGCAAGCCGCCCGACACCCGTTCGGGTAAACGCCGGTGCCGGGCGATCCCGTGTGGATCGCCCGGCCCTGTTCGTGCGGGTGTTGCTCAGTGCTGGTGGGCGCCGGCCGCCTCGGTCGGGTGGGTGGGGGCGGTCGGGGTGCCGTTCGTCGTCACGGTGAAGGCCGCCGTGTGGACGGTGCCCTGGTGCTGGAAGTCCAGGAAGAGGCGGTAACTCCCGGTGCTCGGGGCGGTGGTGGTGAAGCCGATCTCCGGGCCCGGGGTGGTGGTGTCCGGGTGGACGTGGAGGTAGGCGAGGTCGCCGGCGCGGAGCGCGACGAGGTGGCCGTAGGCGCCGAGGTAGGGCTGGAGGTCGGTGACCGGCGTGCCGTCCTTGCTGACGTTCAGGGTGAGCCGGCCGCTTCGCCCGGGGGTGAGGTCGCCGCCGAGGGCGACGGTGTAGCCGTCGACGGTGACGGTTCGTCCGGTCTCCGGCTGCGGGGCCGGGCGCAGGTCGCCGGCGGCGTGCAGGTCGGCGCCGAGGGTGAGGCCTTCGGCGTCGCCGGCCGGGGTGAAGTCGGCGAAGACGCGGTACTCCCCTGCGGCGGGTACGGCGGTCGGGGCGCTCCAGGTGCCGTCGGCGGCGAGGGTCGGGTGCAGGTGCTGGAAGGTGGACAGGTCGCGCGGGGCGACGATCAGGTGCAGTTCCTTGTCGTGCTGCTGCTGGTAGGCGGTGACCGGCTTGCCGTCGGCGCCGAGGATGCGGAACCGCAGGTCGGTGGGGGAGCCGGCGGTGACGATGGGGTTCTCGACGCTGAGCGTGTAGCCGCGTTCGGAGATCTGCAGCCCGCCCGGCAGGTGCTCGGTGGCTGCTCCGCCCCCCGCGTCCTCGGTGTGTCCGGCGTGTCCGCCGGCGTCGTGTCCCGCGTGCGTGGCGGGCTTGGGGGAGGGGCCGCTGCCGGTGGCGTTGCCGACGCCGAGGGCGAGGCCGAAGGCGGCGGCGAGGCCGGCGGTGAAGGCGGTGATGCGCAGCGCGGTGTTCATGGCGGGTTCTCCTCGGGCGGTCGTGTCGGCGGTCGTACGGACGGAACGGAAGGGGCTCAGGCGCGCATGAGCCGGGCGATGGCCTGGGAGGCCTCGGCGACCTTCGCGTCGGCTTCGTCGCCGCCGCCCGCGATGGCGTCGTGGACGCAGTGGGCGAGGTGGGAGTCGAGCAGTTGCAGTGCGACGGACTGGAGGGCTTTGGTGGCGGCCGAGACCTGGGTCAGTACGTCGATGCAGTAGGTGTCGGTGTCGACCATGCGCTGGAGGCCGCGGATCTGGCCCTCGACGCGGCGCAGTCTGCGCAGGAGCTGGTCCTTCTCGGTGCGGTAGCCGGCCATGTGGTCCTCCTCGGGATTCCGGCGGGGTGTGCGGGGGTGCAGGAGGCGCGGGGCTGCGCGGCCCCGGCTCGACACCCTCGAGTGAATACCCCATGGGGGTATCAAGTCAAGCGGTCGGGCGCCGCGAAAAATACCTGCCAGGGGTATCGCTCGGGGCTTGCCCTCGATACCCCATGGGGGTATAAATGAACCCGGCACCGCTTGCTACCCCTCCTGGGTATGAAGGCCCGGCCGCCGAACGAACCGCACGACGACTGTGACGAGGAGCGACGATGACTACGCAGGCACCCGCCTCCGCGGAGGTGGAACTCTCGATCGGCGGAATGACGTGCGCCTCCTGCGCGGCCCGCATCGAGAAGAAGCTCAACCGGATGGACGGGGTCACCGCCAGCGTCAACTACGCCACCGAGAAGGCGAAGGTCTCCTTCGAGGACGGCGTCGAGGTCACCGACCTGATCGCCACCGTCGAGGCCACCGGCTACACCGCGGCGCTGCCCAAGCCCCCGGCCGCCGACGGCCGGACCGACTCCGGCGAGCCGGCCGAGCCGGCGGACGACCTGGCCCCGCTGCGCGCCCGGCTGTTCACCGCGCTGGCGCTCGCCGTGCCCGTGATCGCGATGGCGATGGTGCCGGCCCTGCAGTTCGACAACTGGCAGTGGCTGTCCCTGACCCTGGCCGCCCCGGTGGTCACCTACGCCGCCTGGCCGTTCCACCGCGCCGCCTGGACCAACCTGAAGCACGGCGCCGCGACGATGGACACCCTGGTCTCGCTCGGCACCGGCGCCGCGTTCCTGTGGTCGCTGTGGGCCCTGTTCTTCGGCGACGCCGGGATGCCCGGCATGCGCCACGGCTTCGAATTCACCATCGCCCGCAGCGACGGCGCGTCCAACATCTACCTGGAGGCGGCGGCCGGCGTCACCGCCTTCATCCTGGCGGGCCGCTACTTCGAGGCCCGCTCCAAGCGCACCGCCGGCGCCGCGCTCAAGGCGCTGCTGGAACTGGGCGCCAAGGACGTGACGGTGCTGCGCGGCGCGACCGAGGTCCGCATCCCGATCGCCGAACTCGCCGTGGGCGACCGCTTCGTGGTCCGGCCGGGCGAGAAGATAGCCACCGACGGCGTGGTGGTCGAGGGCGCCTCCGCGGTGGACGCCTCGATGCTGACCGGCGAGTCCGTCCCGGTCGAGGTCGGGGCCGGCGACAACGTCACCGGTGCCACCGTCAACGCGGGCGGCCGACTGGTGGTCGAGGCCACCCGGGTCGGCTCGGACACCCAGCTGTCCCGGATGGCCAAGCTCGTCGAGGACGCGCAGAACGGAAAGGCCGCCGCGCAGCGCCTCGCGGACCGGATCTCCGCGGTCTTCGTACCGATCGTGATCACCCTCGCGGTGGCCACCCTCGGCTACTGGCTGGGCACCGGCGAGGGCTGGACCGCCGCCTTCACGGCAGCAGTGGCCGTGCTGATCATCGCCTGCCCGTGCGCCCTCGGCCTGGCCACCCCGACCGCGCTGCTGGTCGGCACCGGCCGCGGCGCCCAGCTCGGCATCCTCATCAAGGGCCCGGAGGTCCTGGAGTCCACCCGCAAGGTCGACACCATCGTCCTCGACAAGACCGGCACCGTCACCACCGGCCAGATGACCCTGCTCGCCGTCCACACCGCCGGCACCACCACCGAGGCCGAGGTGCTGCGCCTGGCCGGCGCCCTGGAGCACGCCTCCGAGCACCCGATCGCCCGGGCCGTCGCCAACGCCGCCGCCAAGGCCGGCGAACTGCCCGCCGTCGAGGGCTTCGAGAACGTCCCGGGCCTGGGCGTCCAGGGCGTGGTGGACGGCCACGCGGTGGTGGCCGGCCGGGAGGCGCTGCTCAACGAGTGGTCGCAGTACCTGCCGGAGGGCCTGGCCGAGGCCAAGCGCACCGCCGAGGCCGCCGGCCGTACGGCGATCGCGGTCGGCTGGGACGGTGAGGCGCGGGCCGTCCTGGAGGTCGCCGACGCGGTCAAGCCGACCAGCGCCGAGGCGATCCGCAAGCTGCGCGAACTGGGCCTCACCCCGGTGCTGCTGACCGGCGACAACCGGCTGGTCGCCGAGGCCGTGGCGGCCGAGGTCGGCATCAAGCCGGAGCACGTGATCGCCGAGGTCATGCCCCAGGACAAGGTCGACTCCGTCAAGCGGCTGCAGGCCGAGGGCAAGGTCGTCGCGATGGTCGGCGACGGCGTCAACGACGCCGCGGCCCTCGCCCAGGCCGACCTGGGCCTGGCGATGGGCACCGGCACCGACGCCGCGATCGAAGCCGGCGACCTCACCCTGGTCCGCGGCGACCTGCTGGCCGCGGCGGACGCCATCCGGCTCTCCCGCAAGACCCTCGGCACCATCAAGAGCAACCTGTTCTGGGCCTTCGGCTACAACGTCGCCGCGCTGCCGCTGGCCGCCGCCGGGCTGCTCAACCCGATGATCGCGGGGGCGGCCATGGCCTTCTCCTCGGTCTTCGTGGTCGGCAACAGCCTCCGGCTCCGCCGCTTCCGCTGAGTCCGACTCCTGCGGGCGAGGCCCCGGAACCGACACCGGTTCCGGGGCCTCGGTGCGTCCTGGGTCGCCGGGTCGCCGGGTCGCCGGGTCGCCGGGTCGCCGGGTCTCGGGGCTGCCGTTACGCACCGTAGCGGGGGGCGATGGCCGGCCGACTCCTCCCAGGTGGGCGCTTCCTCCCGTTCCGGCCTGTTCTTGAAGGGTGTTTTGCGTTCACTTGGGGTAGCGCTCACCGAAGTCCTACCCTGTCGCGACCGGACCGAGATGTGACGCTCCGACACTTGTTAGGCAAGCCTTCCCTGCCCTAGGTTCTGGTGTCGCCAGCCCGGTCCCCCGCGTCGACCGCGGGCCCGTACGGCCGACCCCCGCCACCCTCGGAGGACCCTCACCATGCCCGGAACCACCCTGCCCGGCACCGTCCGACCCCTCGCGGCCCTGTCCCTCCTCGCCGCCTGCGCGCTCTCCCTCACCGCCTGCGGCAGCAGTGGCTCCGGGAACACACCCACGGACTCCGGCACGGCGTCGGCCGGCCAGACCATCACCGTCTACAGCGGCCAGCACGAGCAGACCGTCAAGGCCCTCACCGAGGACTTCACCAAGCGCACCGGCATCAAGGTCGAGCTGCGCTCCGGCGACGAGGCCGAGCTCGCCAACCAGATCCTCCAGGAGGGCGGCGCCTCCCCGGCCGACGTCTTCTACGCCGAGAACCCGCCCGCACTCACCGTCCTCGGCGACAAGGGCCTGCTCTCCAAGGTCGCCCCCGACACCCTCAAGTCCGTTCCGGCCGCCGACAGTTCCGGCAACGGCGACTGGGTCGGCATCTCCGCCCGCACCTCCGCCTTCCTGGCCGGCACCGGCAAGGGCGCCGACACCGCGCCGCCCGCCTCGGTGCTCGACCTGGCCAAGCCCGAGTGGAAGGGCCGCCTGGGCATCGCCCCCGGCGAGACCGACTTCGCCCCCGTCGTGACCCAGGTCCTCAAGGCCAAGGGTGAGGACGCCGCCAAGCAGTGGCTCAAGGGCCTCAAGGACAACGCCAAGGTCTACGACAGCAACGAGGACCTCTCCGCCGCGATCAACAGCGGCGAGGTCGAGGGCGGCGTCATCGACCACTACTACTTCTACCGGATGCGCGACGAGAAGGGCGCCGCCGAGACCCACGCGACCCTGCACTACTTCCCCAAGGGCGACCCGGGCTCGCTGGTCGACGTCTCCGGCGCCGGCGTCCTCAAGCACGGCAAGCACCAGGCCGCCGCCCAGGCCTTCCTCGGCTACCTCGCCTCCGCCCCGGCCCAGACCGTCATCGCCGACTCCGCCAGCTACGAGTACCCGCTGGTCCCCGGCGTCCAGGGCAAGCCCGAACTGCCCGCCCTGGACGGCCTCGGCACCGTCGCCGACCCGGCCCAGCTCGGCGACGGCAAGCAGGCCCTGGCCCTGCTGCAGGACGCCGGACTGCTCCAGTGACATTCCCCCGCGACCCGCTTCGCGCCAAGGGCCCGTCCCCGCTCCGGCGGTGGCGGGCCACCGGCCTGCTCGCACCCGTCGCCGTCGCCGTCGTCGCGGTTGTCGCCTCGCCGCTCGGCTTCGTCATCGCCCAAGCCGCCCAAGCCGGTTGGGGTCAGACCCGGCGGCTGCTCGGCCGCCCGCTGATCGCCACCCTGCTCGGGCACACCCTCGGCCTGGCCGCCGCCGTCACCCTCGCCACCGCCGTCCTCGGCTTCGGCGCCGCCTACCTGGTCGAACGCACCACCATTCCCGGCCGCCGCGCCTGGACCGTCGCGCTCGCCCTGCCGCTCGCCGTACCGGAGTTCGTCCGCGGCTACTCCTGGGTCTCGCTGTTCCGCTCCGTCCACGGCTACTGGGGCGCGGTCCTGGTGATGACCTGCTCGCTCTACCCCCTGGTCTTCCTCCCGGTCGCCGCCGCCCTGCGGCACGGCGACGCCGCCGCCGAGGAGGTCTCCCGCTCGCTCGGCCGCGGCCGGCTCGCCACCCTGTGGCGAGTCACCCTCCCGCTCACCCGGCCCGCCCTGGCCGGCGGCGTCCTGCTCGTCTCGCTCTACCTGCTCGGCGAGTACGGCGCCTTCGCGATGCTGCGCTACACCACCTTCGCCACCGCCGTGTTCACCCAGTACAAGCTCGGCTTCGACGCGGCCTCCGCCTCCCTGCTCACCCTGGTGCTGGTCGGACTCGCCCTGCTGCTCGTCGCCCTCGAGGCCTGGGCCGGCCGCCAGGCCCGGATCACCCGGCACGGCGCCCTCGCCCGCCCCGCCGTACCCGTACGCCTCGGCGGCTGGACGCTCCCGGCCCTGGTCGCACTGGCCACGCTGGTCGGCGTCTCGCTCGGCGTGCCGCTGTACGCGCTGGCGTACTGGCTGGTCAAGGGCAGCTCCACCACCCTGCCCTCCGCCTCCGTCCTCGGTGCCACCCTCGCCACCCTCGGGTACGCCCTCGGCGCGGCCCTGGTCGCGACGGTCTGCGCCATCCCCGTCGCCCTGTACGGCTGGCGGCGCGGCACCCGGCCCGCCCGCGCCGTCGAGCGGATCGCGTACCTCACCCGGGCGCTGCCCGGCATCGCGGTCGCCCTCTCGGTGGTGTTCTTCGCCGTCCGCTGGGCCCAACCCCTGTACCAGCAGCCGCCGATGCTCATCCTCGGGTACGTCCTGCTGTTCTTCCCCCTCGCCCTGACCGCGGTACGCGCCGCCCTCGCCCAGGTACCGCCCGGCGTCGAGGAAGCCGCCCGCTCGCTCGGCACCCGGCCCCTCGCCGTCCTCGGCCGGGTCACCCTGCCACTGGTCCTGCCCGGCCTCGGTGCCGCCGTCGCCATGGTCGGCCTCACCGCCTCCACCGAACTCACCGCCACCCTGCTGCTGCGCCCGACCGGCACCCAGACCCTGGCCACCCAGTTCTGGGTCTACACCAGCGGCCTCGCCTACGGGGCGGCCGCGCCGTACGCGGCGCTGATGGTGGCACTGTCCGTCCCCTCCGTCCTGCTGCTGACCCGTCGAAGCCTAGGGAGCACCCGATGACCGGGTTGTCCGTCGTCGACCTGCACGCCGCCCACGGGCGCAGCCCCGTCCTGCACGGCATCGACCTGACCGTGCCGGACGGCGCCCTCGCCTGCGTCCTCGGCCCCTCCGGCTGCGGCAAGTCCACCCTGCTGCGCGTACTGGCCGGCTTCCATCCGGCCGCCGCCGGGCAGGTCGTGCTGCACGGCCGCGTCCTGGACGACGGCCGCAGCCGGCTCGCCGCCGAACGCCGGGGCATCGGCCTCGTCCCGCAGGACGGAGCCCTGTTCCCGCACCTGAGCGTCGCCGCCAACATCGGCTTCGGACTGCCGCGTTCGCAGCGCCGTGCCCGGGTCGAGGAGCTGCTGGAGCTCGTCGGCCTGCCCGGCCTCGGCGAACGCCGCCCGCACCAGCTCTCCGGCGGCCAGCAGCAACGCGTCGCCCTGGCAAGAGCGTTGGCGCCCCGCCCCCGACTCCTGCTGCTCGACGAGCCGTTCGCCGCCCTGGACGCCGCGCTGCGGGCCGAACTGCGCCGCGAAGTCGCCAGTACCCTGCGGCAGTCCGGCACCACGGCGGTCCTGGTCACCCACGACCAGGACGAGGCGCTCTCCTTCGCCGACACCATTGCCGTGCTGCGGGATGGCCGGATCGCCCAGTCCGGCAGCCCCGACGAGCTCTACCACCGCCCGGCCGACGCCGCCGTCGCCGGCGTCCTCGGCGAGGCGAACCTCATCCCCGCCGAGGCCGGGGGAGTCGACGCCCGCACCGCCTTCGGTGTCCTCCCGCTCGCCACCCCCGCCTCCGGAAGTGCCCTCGCCCTGCTCCGCCCCGCCCAACTCCGCCTCACCGCCACACCGGTGGCGGGCGCCGTCCCGGCCAAGGTGCTCGGCAGCGACTTCCGTGGCCACGACCACCGGGTCGAACTGCGACCCGAGGCTGGCGACCTGCCGGACGGGCTGATCGCTTCCGCCGACCGCCCGTGGCCGGTCGGCGGCGAGGCGTACGTGAGTGCGGTCGGCCCGGTCCACGTCCTGCCGGAGGCCTGATCGGGCCTCGACCCGGGCCGCCTTCGGCGCGGTGAACGACGCGGCCGACCTCCGCTGAGCAGACGGGCGGCCCTACGGCTCCTCCGGCAGCTCGACCGCCTGCCAGCGGTAGGCCGCGTCCTCCTGCCACACCTGCAACTCGCCCTCCACCACCGCCGCCAGGCAGAGCCGCCAGTCGTCGCCCATCGCGAGCGCGACGCGGGTGGCCGGGCGCAGGGTCGGCCGCCACCAGCGCGGCCGGCGGGAGGCGCCGCCGGCCGGCAGCCGCAGCCGTACGCCGCCCGCACCGGCCAGCGCGATGGTCGGGCCGCCGCGGTGGCCCGCCATGGCGATGCCGAGGGAGGGCTCGCCGTCGCCGATCTCGGTGCCCGGCCCGGCGGTGCCGAGGGTGTGCAACTGGACGGAGCCGTCGGGTCGCAGGGTGGCGGCCTGCGATCCGGCGGAGGTGCGGGCCAGTGCCCCGGCGCGCGGCGCGCCGCTCGGGCCGAGCGGGGCGGGCGGTTCGGCGGAACCGGGCCGCCAGCTCAGGACCCGGCCGCGGTGCTCGACCAGGACCAGCCACCAGCCGGGCCGCTCCTCGACGGCCGCGAGCACCCGGTCGGCGGGGCAGCCGGGCAGCTCCTGGCCGGTGAGGGTGAGGCCGGGTGCCCAGCGGTAGGAGCGCAGCGCGCCGCCGACGGCCGTCCAGACCGTCATCTCCCCGGCCGGACCGACCGCTCCGGCCAGCCCGTTGACCCCGCGCGCGGCCTCCCACCAGCCGGCCGACGTGCCGATCCACAGGGTGTTGCCGCGGTCCTCGGCGCAGACCACCAGCTCGCCCTGGCGTCCCGCCCAGCCGGCCATCAACTCCCGTACGGCGCCCGGCCCCTGGCCGGTGGGCAGTCGGTGCCCGGCGCGGCCGGGGCCGGCCAGCGCGGTGCCGTCACCACCACCGGTGACCACCAGGGGGCGCCCGGCCCGGTCGGGCAGGACGGCCAGGCCGGCGGTGCGGGCCACCGGCCGGTGGGCGCGGAGCAGTTCGCGGCCGCGGCCGGCCCACGGGCCGAGCGGGGAGGGGCGGCGTTCCGGGGCGCGGGCCAGCGGCTCGCACGCCCAGCGCGCCAGCTCCTCGCGGTAACCGGCCGCGAGCAGTTCGGCGCGGGCCTGTTCGGCGGCGAGCCGGTGGTCGAGCCGGCCGTGGTCGGGCAGCAGCAGGGTGCGGGCGAGGGTGCCGACCGCGAACAGGTCCTTGGCGGTGGTCGGGAAACCGCCGACCTGTTCGGCCTCCGGCGGGACGTGCCCGGGGGTGAACACCGCGACGGTCAGGGTGTGGTCGAGCGGGGCGAGGAAGGTCAGGTCGATCAGCTTGACGTGGCCCTGGCCGTCCACCAGGACGTTGGCGGGGGAGATGTCGCGGTGCACCCAGCGCTTGCGGTGCAGCTCGTCGACGATCCGGCAGAGCCCGGCCAGGACCTCGGCCACCGCCGCCGGACCGCCGCGCTGGGAGCGGGCCCAGGTGTGCAGCGGCACGCCCTCGACCCAGGGCGAGATCTGGTAGCCCAGCAGCGCGCCGGAGGGCACCGCGCCGGGCCGGTGCGGGGAGGGGCCGAGCAGGAAGCTGGGCACCACCAGGTCGGTGACGTCCAGCCGGTGCGCGTTGTGCGAGACGTCGTCCCAGCGCCCGAGCCAGCGCCGGACCTCGGAGGGATCGCGCTCCAGCATGATCTTCGCGGCGACCAGCTCCTTGCGGCCGTTGTGGCCGGTGCGCACCGCCCGCCACACCTCGGCCTCGCCGCCCCGGTGGTGGAATTCGAGGAGTTCGTACTGCTCGGGGTCGAACTCCGGCCCGAACCGGAGCCCGGGTACCCAACGAGACTCGGACACAGGACCCCCGACGCTTCTGACCGCTCGACGCTGACCGCTCGACGCTGACCGCTCGACGCTTCCGACTGCTCGGCGCTTTTGACCGCCCGCCGCTTCCGACCGCAGTTGACGCGCTTGTTCACGTCCTGCTGACGCGTTGCCCAGGATAGTGCTCTTCGCTGTTCGTCTGTCCGACCGAGGGCCTATTCTGATGGCGCCCGAGCAACATCACGACACAACGTCAACTCATGATCGGTCGAACCTCATTGATCATGGAGTGGGCGACATCCTGACACAGGGGGACGGTGCATGGCGCTGCTAGCGGTGCTGCTGATCGTGGTGGCACTGGCCGGAGCGGCCGCCGTCGTACTGGCGCGCCGCCGACGGGCCCTGGACGCCGCGACGGTGACGAAAGCCCTGGCCACGGCCGCCGAACGGCTCGCCGCCGGCAAGGCCGCCCAGGCCCGGCGCCGCTACGCCCGGCTGGCGAAACAACTGGCCGCCGGGCCCGCGGAACTGGGCCCGCAGCGCGGCCTCGCGCTGATCGGCCAGGCCGAGGCCACCCTCCCCACCGGCGACCAGCAGGCCACCCTCGCCCTGCACCGCGAGGCCTTCCCACTGCTCCCCGACCCGGCCCGCCAACTGCCCCGGTGGAGCCTGCGCCTCCTCGCCGAGGAACGGATACAGGCCCCGGACGGCGACCTGGGACCGCTGCTCGCCTTCCTCCAGGCCACCGCCGCCGGCGCCGAGCCCGGCGAGGAGACCGACGCCGCCGCCCGCACCCTCGACTGGCTGCAGCGCCGGTGCCGCGACGGCGCCCCCGGGCAGCGCGACGACGCCACCGCCCGCGCCCTCGCCGCCCTGCCCGGCCGCGACTGGCCGGTGCTCGCCCGCGCCGCCCTGCTCCGCGACACCGACCGGGCCGCCGAGGCCGAGGCCCTGCTCGCCGCCGCGGCCCCCGCCGGCAGCGGCGAACTCTGGTTCCGCTGGGGCGCCCAGCTGTACACCCTGCACCGGGACGAACCCGCCATCGCGGCCTTCGACGAGGCGCTGCGGCACGACCCCGGCGAGCCCTCGCCATGGGGACGCGGCCCGGCGCTGCGCACCGACAGCCTGCTCTTCCGCGGCCTGGCCCGGCAGCGGCTCGGCGCCACCGGGACCGCCTGGACCGACTTCGCGTCCGCCACCGTCGAGAACCCGACCGACCCCCGCCCCCGCTACGCCCTCGGCCGGCTCGCCCTGCTGCTCGGCGCCGACGACCAGGCCCGGGAACAGTTCACCGCCGCCCTGACCGTCCAACCCTCCTTCGCCCCGGCCCGGTTCGGCCTCGCCCTGGTCCACGAACGGGCCGAGCGCCCCGCCGAGGCCGCCGCCGACTACCGCGCCGGCCTCGGTCAGACCCCCGACTGGCGCCCCGCCCGGGTCCGGCTCGGTGCCGCCCTGCTCGCCGCCGGGCAGGCCGAGGAGGCCCAGCCGCTCCTGCGCGCCGAATCCGACACCGAACCCGGCTCCCGCTGGACCCGGATCGCCGCCTTCCACCACGGCCTCGCCCTCGCCCGCACCGACGACCCGGCCGGCGCCCTCGCCCGCTGGGAACCCCTGGACGACGCGGACCTGCGCGAGCGCCAGGCCCTGGCCCGCGACACGCTCGCCCGCACCCGCCTGGCCACCGACCCGGTCGCCGCCCGCGCACTCTGGCAGCGGGCCACCGCCGAACACCCCGCCGCCCCCGGCTACCGCACCGCGCTGCGCGAAGCCGCCCTGCGCGAGGCCGCCCACCTGCTGGTCACCGGCCGCGACCGGCCCGAGCAGCGCGAACGCGCCACCGCCGCGCTCGCGCTCGCCGACACCCTGCCCGGCGCCCTCACCCACCGGCAGGCCCGGCTGCGCGCCGCCCTCGCCCTCGCCGAGGGCACTCCGGAGACGGTCACCACCCTGCTGGACGCCGCCGGCGGCCTGCGCGACCGCTACCACCTGGCCGCCGTCGCCCTGCTGGCCGGCCGCCCGGCACAGACGATCGCCCTGCTCGGCCCGCCCGACCCGACCGGCGACCCGGCGATCGCCCGGCTGCGCGCCCTGCTCGCCGAACGGGCCGGCAACTGGGCCGCCGCACTGGACTGGTACCGACACTTCCTGACCGCAGGCACCGCCCCTTCCCCGGGCACCACCCCGTCGGGTTCAGCGGAAGCCGCCGGCGACTGCGCGGTCTGCGACCGGCCCGCCACCGGCTCCTGCGGCGGCTGCGGCCGCGAGGCCTGCACCGACCACCTGCACACCCCCGACGGCGCCGGCTCACCCCGCTGCGTCCGCTGCGCCGGCCCCGCGCTGCGCGCCGTCCTGGACTGCGCCCGCCGCGTCGGCACGCCCGAGCAGGCCGAACCCGTCCTCGCCGCCTGGGCGGCGGCGCTCGGCGACAGCGCCGCCGCCGCGCCGGTCCGGCTCGACCTCGCCCTGCTGCGCGCCGAACTCGGCCGCCACGACGAGGCGCTGGCCGAACTGCCGCCGGACGCCACCGCCGTCCGCGCCGCCGTCCTGGTCCGCCGGGCCGGCGCCGCCCTCGCCGCCGAACAGCCCGGACGGGCCGCGGGGGACCTGCGCCAGGCCCTCGCCCTCGCCCCCGTTCACCCGCAGGCGGCGGGCACCCTGGTCCTGCTCGCCGAGCACGAGGCGCACCAGCACGCCACCGAGGGCCGCCACCGCGAGGCCTGGGAGGCCTACCGCGAGCTGCTGCTCAAGGACCCGGCCCACCCACGGCTGCTGCACGCCCTCGGCCTGGCCGGCTACCGCCTCGCCGCCGCGTCCGCCGCCGCCTCCGCCGCCGCCGCCGACGACGCCACCACCGCCTCCGGGACAGCGGACGAGGAGGTCTGGGCCTGGACGCTCGGCTGCCTGGTCGCCGCCCTCTACCAGCCCGAGCTGTGGGCCGAGTCCGCCCGGATCACCGGCCGCACCGCCGAACCGCAGCGGCTGGCCGCCGCCCGTACCGGGCTCATCGACCGCCTCCGGGACGACCTGCGCGCCGTCGACCGGGCCGCCGGCCGCAGCGGCGACGAGGTGAGCGCCTGGACGCTGCTCCTCGGCATGGAGGCCCACAGCGCCGACGCCTTCGCCGGCGAGGACGTCCGAATAGCGCTGCCCGGCCGCCCCGCCCGCCGCCTGACGGCCGGCCCCACGCTCGACCGGCTGCTCCGCGCCGAGCCCGAACTCGCCGCCTGGGGCGAGGCCTTCGAGCAGGCCGTCCTGGCCTGGCGGCGGCCCGCCGGCCCCGACGCCCCCGCGCCCACCCGCGCCCTCGCCCTGTTCGGCGTCCTCGGCCCGCAGCGCTACCTGCAGCTGCAGGGCCGGCAGGCGGCCGCCGTCGCCGCCCTGGACGCGGTGGCAGAGAGCGAGCGCGGCGAGGGCTGGCAGGCGCTGCTCGGCGAGTCCCTGGTCAGCCAGGCCCGCGAGCACCACCGCAACCAGGACTGGCGCGAGGCCCTGGACTGCCTCACCCGCGCCCGTTCCGTCCCCGGCGCCGTCCTGCCCGCCGACGCCGCCGCCATCGCCGCCGAGTCCGGCGTGCGGGCCGCCCGCGCGCTGCTCAAGAAGACCGTCGACGACCAGCCCGGCGCGGCCGAGCTGCTGGAGAAGGCGTTCGCGCTGGCCCCCGACGACCCGGAGGTGCGCGGCGACCTCGGCGCCACCTACGCCCAGTGGGCCCGCAAGATCAACAACGAGGACAAGGACTACACCCGCGCCCTCGACCTGCTGCAGAAGAGCATGGAGCTCGTCCCCGGCGACCCGACCGCCCGGCACTTCCTGGAAGCCGCCCTCGGCAACCGAGCCGGCCAGCTCAGCCGCCCCGAATCGACCGACGCGGAGCTCGAGGAGGCCGCCGACGCCTGGCGGAAGCTGATCGACCTCAACTCCGACCCGGACCACAGGCTCGGCCTCGCCTTCGTGCTGCGCCAACTCGCCCGCTCCGCCGCCTTCGCCGACGACCGCGTCCGCGCGGTGCGGCGGATGGCCGAGGCGCTGGACGCCGACCCGGAGTGGGACGGCGACGTCGAGCGCGAGGCCCCGCGCCGGGTCGCGGTGATGCTCGCCAACCACGTGCTGGACGCCATGCAGGACAAGCCGTTCACCGCCCAGGCCGCCATGCTGCAGAAGGCCAAGTCCTACGACGACTCGACCGACATCCGCCGCCTGATGGTCAGCGTCTGGCGCGGCGAGGCCATCGGCCACTACGAGGCCCGCCGCTACCCCGAGGCGATCCGGCTGCTGGAGGAGGCGGTCAGCCTCTCCGACACCCCGGAGGACACCGGCAAGCTGCACCGCGAACTGGGCATCGTCTGCGGCTCGTTCGCCGTCCAGCGGGCCAACGCCCGCCAGCTGCGGGAGGCCCGCGACCTGGCCCGCAAGGCCGTCGAGTACAGCCCGGAGGACACGGAGCTGCGAGCGATGCAGCGACGGATCAACTCGCTCTACTGACCACCCCGACCGGCGGCAACCGCAGGGCAGTTGCCGTCGTCCTAGACCGTGCGCGCCACCGGCCCGTCCGACCGTCGTCCCAGCCGTACCGATCGACCGGCCGTACCGATCGACCTGCTGCACCGAGCGTCCCCGTCGTACCGATCGACCCCGTCGCCGTGAGGAGAGAGACCGCCCGCCATGCCACTGCCTGAACCGTCGCCGTACGAGGTCCTGGGCATCCCGCTCACGGCCGGTGTGCGCGAGATCAACCTCGCCGTCGGACCGGCGATGCGCACGGCCCGCTACACCCGCCAGCAGATCCAGGAGGCCGCCGCGCTGCTGCGGAACCCGGACCGGCGGCTGGAGTCGGACCTCCAACAGCCTCTCCCGCCGGAGCCCGTCGGCCAGGCCGCCGAACTGCTCGCGCCCGCCCTCGCCGAACCGCTGCTGGTGATCGAGCGCCCGCCGCTGCCGCCTGTCCCCGCCCTGCTGGCCCTGCACCGTGCCGAGCTGGCTGCCGACTTCGCCGAGCCCGCCCCGGGCGGCGCCGACCCCGAACCGCCCGTCCCCGCCCGCTACGCGGCCGACCTGTCCGTGCTGCCGCAGATCGAGGTACCCGAGTGACCGAGGCAACGACCGCATCCCTGCTCGACGGCCATCAGCGGCTGGAGCTCCCCACTGGCGTCGAGGATGTCGACCTGGAGCAGAAGTTCGGCCAACTGCTCTTCCGGGCATCCCTGTTGGGGAACAAACTGGCCGAGCAGCGGCAGACCGCCCGGGCCGAGCAGCGCGAACTGCTGGGCATCCTGGTCGACGTGGACGACGCGCTCGCCGCCCTCGGCCTGGACCGCGAACTGGTCGCGCTCGGGCGCGGCGAGGGCATCGAGGCCACCCGGCGACGGCTGCTCGGCCGGCTCGCCAAGGCCAAGGTCCGCCCGATGCGGCTGGAGGGCATGACGGCGGACCCGGATCTGGCCGAGATCGTCGGCGTCGAGGCCCGGCCGGGGGTGGCACCGGAGACGGTGGTGCGGACGGTCGTCACCGGGTTCTTCTGGGAGAACGAAGTGCTGCGGCGGGCCCAGGTTGTGGTCGCCGCACCGGAGTCGGCGCAGGAGCCCGCCGTGCCCGTGGCACCCGCCGAGTCGGACGTGCCCGTGGCACCCGCCGAGTTGGACGTGCCCGTGGCACCCGCCGAGCCGGACACGCCCGAGGCGGTGTCGCCCGACAGCGCCGACGCCAGTACGCCCGAATCCGCCGCCGCACCAGCCGTCCGCGCCCAGCCCAAGGCGGCCCCGCCCCGGGCCCGTCGCAAGGTCACGGTCGCGGGCAAGCGGGCCAAGCGCAAGAAGTAGCCAGAACCACGAGGGGCAAGAGGGGAACGACATGTACCGCACACTCGGCATCGACCTGGGCACCACCAACTCCGTGGTCGCCCACCTGCGCCGGGGCGAGCCGGAGATCATCTTCAACCGGCAGAACCAGGAGGCCACGCCCTCCGTGGTCGGCAGCGGCCGCAAGGGCGAGCTGCTGGTGGGCTCCACCGCGCGCGGCCGGGTCGCCATCGACGGCGCCAACGTGATCCGCTCGGTCAAGCGCTTCATGGGCCGCAAGTTCAAGGACCCGCAGGTCCAGGCCGCCCTGAAGGAGGTCGACTACAAGGTCACCGCGGGCACCGACGGCGACGTCAACGTCTGGTTCAACGGCCGCTCCTACACGCCGATCGAGATCTCCGCGATCATCCTGCACCGGCTCAAGGAGGACGCCGAACAGCGCTTCGGCGAGCCCTTCCCCCGGGCCGTCATCACCGTCCCCGCCTACTTCGGCGAGCGGCAGGTCGCGGCCACCCAGGAGGCGGGCCGGATGGCCGGCCTGCACGTGCTGCGGATCATCAACGAGCCGACCGCGGCGGCGCTCGCCTACGGGATCACCTCGGAGGCGGGCGACGAGGGCAAGACCGTACTGGTCTACGACCTCGGCGGCGGCACCTTCGACATCTCCATCCTGCTCCTGGTGCCCGGCTCGGTCTCGGTGCTCGGCATCGAGGGCGACAACCTGCTCGGCGGCGACGACTTCGACCGCGCGATCACCACCGCGCTGCTGGAGGACATCCGCGAGGAGTACGGCTCGGACTACCAGCCCGACCTGCGCGACCGCCCGAAGATCGCCTCCACCGCCGAGACCATCAAGATCGAGCTGTCCAACCAGGAGTCCTCCGAGGTCATCCTGCCCGGCCTCGGCGCCGGACAGCTGGTGCTGGAGACGGAGTTCGAGCGCGCCCGCTTCGAGGAGCTGATCGAGGCCCAGATCGAGCGCACCATCGAGCTGACCCACAAGGCCATCATGCAGGCCAACCTGACCGTCGGGGACATCGACGAGGTGGTGCTGGTCGGCGGCTCGACCGCGATCCCGCTGGTCGCGCGGCGGCTCGGCGAGGTGTTCGGCCCCCGCCGGATCCGGCGCGGCGTCAACCCGATGCAGTGCGTGGCGCTCGGCGCGGCCGTGCAGTCCGCGCTGGTCGGCGAGGTGGAGTGCCCCGAGTGCCGGGCCCCCGGCGACCTCTCCGCCTCCAACTGCGCCAACTGCGCGACCTCCCTGCTCGGCGGCGACCGGGTCTCCTGCCCGACCTGCCACATCCCGGTCCACTCCGAGGCCGCCGACTGCCCCAAGTGCGGCCAGGACATGGCCGGTTCGGGCGCCGGCGGCACGGCCATCCCGAAGCAGGCGCAGGCCGCCACCGTGGTGCGCAGCGACAACTGCCCGCGCTGCGGCACCCCGGCCGCGCCCGGCGTCACCGCCTGCGAACTGTGCGGCGAGGCACTCAACTCGGCGGCCCCCGGCCAGACCAAGGTGATCTCCACCGCCGCCGAGGACGTCGGCCTGCGCTGCGCCTCCTGCGGCCAGGTCAGCCCGCCCGGCAGCGAAATCTGCACCGGCTGCGGGGAGTTGATGCAGGTCACCAACCCCTTCGACATCACCCCGAAGAACCTCGGCATCGAGCTCAACGACGGCCGCCTCGCCGTCATCATCCCCAAGAACTCCAGCTACCCGACCAGTTCGCCGGTCAGCCGGGAGTTCGTGGTCTCCGGCAGCGGCCGCCAGCGGCTGGAGATCGCGGTCTACGAGGGCGAGCACGAGATCGCCCAGCAGAACGAGCTGATCGGCCACCTCACCCTGCGCCTGCCCGAGGGCCTCGGCGGCCGTACCCCGGTCGACGTCTCCTTCGGCCTCGACCGCGACCGCACCATCACCCTGTCCGTACGGATCCAGGGCGGCGCGGAGAAGACCGTCAAGCTGGAGCGGGTCACCCTGGACCCCGAGCTGAAGGTCCAGGTCGAGGAGCAGCAGCGGCAGATCGAGACCTTCACCGACCGCTGGGGCGGCGAGCTGACCGAGGCCGAGATGCGCGAGGCCCAGCGGCTGATGGACGCCCTGGACGACCTGGCGGCCGGCCAGACCCGCGGCCAGTCGGTGGACGAGGCGCTGGAGCGGGCCCAGCGCCAGCTCAAGGCCCAGCGCTGGGTGCGCGGCTCGGAGGCGTACCTGAGCCTGTTCATCCACTACTGCGAGAAGCACCTCGACCCGAGCGACCTGGACCGGCTCCGGTCGGTCTCCGCCGAGCTGCGGCTGCGCCGCGAGGCCGCCGACTGGGAGGGCGCGATGCGCGCGGCCCAGCGCGCGGACGAGCTGTGCGACGCGCTCGGCCACACCATGCGGATGCTCACCATGTGCAACGTCTACGTGACCCAGAACATGGTCTCGCCCGCCCTGGGGCAGCTGATCATGGCCGAGCTGCGGGGTCTGGACGCCGCGGTGGAGGCGCCCAACATGGAGGAGGTCAACAAGCACATGTCGAACCTGCTGGCCCTGTACGCGCAGGCGCAGCGCGAGCTCGGAAGTGAGCCGGCCGCCGAGTCGCTCGGCCCGGTGCGCCCGGAGGAGGCGGGGCCGCGATGAGCGCCGTGGCGGACCTCGAGGTGCCCTGCCCGCTGTGCAAGGTCGCGGCGGACCCGCAGAGTCTGTGCTGCCCGTCCTGCCGGGAGGACCTGTCCGCGCTGTTCCGGCTGCGTTACGCCGGTCGGATCGATTACAACCGGGCGCTGGAGGCCCTGGCGGCCGGTGACGAGGCGACGGCGCGGTTCCGGCTGCGCGGCGCCCTGGAGGCGGAGCCGGGGCTGCATCCGGCCCGGGAGCTGCTGGAATCACTGAGCGTGGCTGGGCCCGCCGGGCCCGCGCCGGCGGGGCGGGACGGCGACACGCCCTCTGAGTGACCAATTCGGACGCTCCCGGCCTGCCGTCGAGTTCGATCGGTGCGAGTGTGATCGTCACACGGATGTTCGCCACCCTCACAAGGAGTGACGCAATGCGTCTTCGCACCTACCTCGCCGCCCCGGCCCTCGCCGCGGTGTGCGTGCTCGCCGGTGCCGGTACCGCCGCCGCCGACGCCAACGCCCATGGTGTCGCCGTCGGCTCGCCGGGTGTCCTGTCCGGCAACGTGATCCAGATCCCGATCCACATCCCGATCAACGTCTGCGGGAACTCGGTCAACCTGTTCGGCATCGCCAACCCGGCCATCGGCAACACCTGCGTCAACGCGTGACCCGAGCACTGGGGCCGTCCGTCGAGCACGACGGACGGCCCCAGCGCTGTGCCCGGCTCGCGTCGTGCCCGGCTCACGTCGTGTCGTGCGCGGGTACCCCCGTTCGGGGGTGGCGGGGTGGCCCGTGGACCGGGACCATGGTCCCCGACCCGCCCCGCCGTACCCAGGAGTCACCACGTGCCGACCACGCCGACCCCGCGCAGCTACGCCTCCGGCACCTCGGACGTCCCGCTGCTCGGCGACACCATCGGGGAGAACCTCGACCGCGCGGTACGCGCCTTCCCCGACCGCGACGCCCTGGTCGACCGCCCCACCGCCCGCCGCTGGACCTACGCCGAACTCGCCGCCGACGTCGACGCCCTGGCCCTCGGCCTGCTGGAACTCGGCATCGCCAAGGGCGACCGGGTCGGCATCTGGGCACCCAACTGCCCCGAGTGGACACTCACCCAGTACGCCACCGCCAAGCTCGGCGCGGTCCTCGTCACGGTCAACCCCGCCTACCGCGCGCACGAGTTGGAGTACGTGCTGAACCAGGCCGGCATCCGTTTGCTGGTCGCCGCCGATCGGTTCAAGACCTCCGACTACGCCGCGATGGTCGAGGAAGTCAGGCCACGCTGCGCCGAGTTGGAGCGCGTTCTGCTGATCGGCAGCCCGGCCTGGGACGACACGCTCGCCGCCGGCCGACGGGCCACCCCGGCGCTGGCCGCGGAATTCGCCGAACGCCAGGGCGAGTTGGCCCCCGACGACCCGATCAACATCCAGTACACCTCGGGGACCACCGGATTCCCCAAGGGTGCGACCCTGTCGCACCACAACATCCTCAACAACGGGTACTTCGTCGGCGAGCTGCTCAACTACACCGAGCAGGACCGGATCTGCATCCCGGTGCCCTTCTACCACTGCTTCGGCATGGTGATGGGAAACCTGGCCGCCACGTCGCACGGCGCCTGCATGGTCATCCCGGCCCCCTCCTTCGAACCCGGCGCCACCCTGGCCGCCGTCGCCGCCGAGCGCTGCACCTCGCTGTACGGCGTGCCGACCATGTTCATCGCCGAACTCGCCGACCCCGACTTCGAGCGCCACGACCTCGGCAGCCTGCGCACCGGCATCATGGCCGGCTCACCCTGCCCGAGCGAGGTGATGAAGGAGGTCATCGGGCGGATGGGCATGGCCGAGGTCTCCATCTGCTACGGCATGACCGAGACCTCGCCGGTCTCCACCCAGACCCGGGTCGACGACTCGGTCGAGCGCCGGGTCTCCACCGTCGGCCGGGTCGGCCCGCACCTGGAGGTCAAGGTCGTCGACCCGGCCACCGGCCGCACCGTCCCGCGCGGCGAGCCGGGCGAACTGTGCACCCGCGGCTACTCCGTCATGCTCGGCTACTGGAACGAGCCCGAGCGCACCGCCGAGGCCGTCGACGCCGCCCGCTGGATGCACACCGGGGACCTCGCGGTGATGGACGAAGACGGCTACCTCGCCATCACCGGGCGGATCAAGGACATGGTGATCCGCGGCGGCGAGAACCTCTATCCGCGCGAGATCGAGGAGTTCCTCTACACCCACCCGGACATCCTCGACGTCCAGGTCATCGGCGTCCCCGACCCGAAGTACGGCGAGGAGCTGATGGCCTGGGTCCGGATGCGCGAGGGCGC
Source organism: Kitasatospora sp. NPDC033851 (assembly GCF_055576085.1). Classification (NCBI taxonomy): domain Bacteria; kingdom Bacillati; phylum Actinomycetota; class Actinomycetes; order Kitasatosporales; family Streptomycetaceae; genus Kitasatospora; species Kitasatospora sp. NPDC033851. Next base: position 384,559 of record NZ_JBVIRL010000004.1, read on the forward strand.
CGAACCGCTCACCGCCGAGGCCGTCCGGGCGTACTGCACCGGCCGGCTCGCGCACGTCAAGATCCCGCGCTACGTGCACGTGGTCGAGGAGTTCCCGATGACGGTGACCGGGAAGATCCGCAAGGTCGAGATGCGAGAGGCGGCGCTGCGGATCCTGGGGCTGTAACGCCCCGGGGCGGTGGTGCGTCGGGCCGGTGGTTGCGTCGGGCCGGTGGTTGCGTCGGGCCGGTGGTGCGTCGCATGGCGGGGCGGCGCGTGCCGGTGGTGTGCGCTCGTCCGGGTGGGTGGAAGAGCGGGCCATGGAGAATGCGGCACCGTCGGGGTGCGCACAGTCCAGCCATGACCGCTCACACCCCGGTCCGCTCGCTACTCGCGGACGCCGCCCTCGCCGTGGTCCTCGCCCTGGCCCTCGCGTACCCGGCCGCGCCCGCCCTCGCCGACCCGGCAGGACCCACGGCCGCCTGCGCCCGCAACCCCGTCGACCGGCACCCCGTCGACCGGCACGGCGACGCCGCCGACCCCGCGCCGGCCGGCCCCTGCGCCCGCTGACCGGGCCAGTCCGGAGAGCGGACCCCCACACCCGGCGGGACAGTGTGATCATGCCCCTCGACGTCACAGTGGAACACCTGATCCCCCTGCCGCCCGCCACCGTCGCCGGCTACGCCATGGACTGGCGCCACGACCACGAGTGGACCCAGGGCATCCGCAACGCCACCCTCACCCGGGAGGCCGACACCGGCGGCTTCGGCGTCGGCGCCGAGGTCACCCGGACCGCCCACTTCCTCGGGCGGCGCTTCGACTACGTGCTACGGGTGGCGGGCTACCACCCGCCGCAGATGCTCGACATGGTCTCCGTCGCCGGGCCGATGCCCATGCACGTCACCTACACCTTCGAACCCACCCAGGCCGGCACCTTCGCCCGCATCCGCGTCCGCGGCGGCACCTCCGTCCACCACCGGCTCGCCGCGCCGCTGATGTCCCGCCAGGTCCGTACCGCCCTCACCAAGGACCTCCGCGCGCTCGAGGCCCGCCTCACCAACTGACCTCCTCACCAACCGGCCGCCTCACCTCCTGGCCGCCGCATCGACGTCGCACCTGCACCTTCGCCCTGTCCCCGCCCCCGCCCGTCCACTGCCGTTCCACTTCCTCCGGTATCGTGCGCCGTCGTCCGGGCCCGACGAGGAGAGGTGCAGGTCGATGAGTGGGGCGGCGCCGGGGTCGGCGGCCGGGTCGGGTGAGCTGCGGCGGCACCTGGGCGTGTTCGACGCCGTGGTGATCGGGCTGGGGTCGATGGTCGGCGCCGGCGTGTTCGCCGCGCTGGCGCCCGCAGCGGCCGCCGCCGGGTCCGGGCTGCTGATCGGGCTGGCGCTGGCCGGCGTGGTGGCGTACTGCAACGCGACCTCCTCCGCCCGGCTCGCCGCCCGCTACCCGCAGTCCGGCGGCACGTACGTCTACGGCCGCGAGCGGCTCGGCGAGTTCTGGGGCTACCTCGCAGGGTGGGGCTTCGTCGTCGGCAAGACCGCCTCCTGCGCGGCGATGGCGCTCACCGTCGGCTCGTACGTCTGGCCGGCCCAGGCGCACGCCGTCGCGGCCGCCGCGGTCGTGGCGCTGACCGCGGTCAACTACGTCGGCGTACAGAAGGCGGCCTGGCTGACGCGGGCGATCGTCGCCGTCGTGCTGGCCGTGCTCGCCGCCGTGGTCGTGGCCTGCCTGACCGGCGGCGACGCGGACACGGCCCGCTGGGCGGTCGGTGCCGACGCTGGCTTCCACGGCGTGCTGCAGGCCGCCGGCCTCCTCTTCTTCGCCTTCGCCGGGTACGCCCGCATCGCCACCCTCGGCGAGGAGGTCCGCGACCCGCAGCGCACGATCCGCCGCGCGATCCCGCTCGCGCTCGGCATCACCCTGGTCGTCTACACCGCCGTCGCACTCGCCGTCCTGGCCGTCCTCGGCCCCGAACGCCTCGCCCACGCCGCGGCGCCGCTGGCCGACGCGGTCCGGGCCGCCGGGGCGCCCGGACTGGTCCCGGTGGTGCGCGCCGGGGCCGCGGTCGCCGCCCTCGGCTCGCTGCTCGCGCTGATCCTCGGCGTCTCCCGCACCACGCTCGCGATGGCCCGCGACCACCACCTGCCGCACCCCCTCGCCGCCGTCCATCCCCGCTTCGGCGTGCCGCACCGCGCCGAGCTCGCGGTCGGCGCGGTGGTCGCCGTCGTCGCGGCCGTCGGCGACGTGCGCGGCGCGATCGGCTTCTCCTCCTTCGGCGTGCTCGCCTACTACGCCGTCGCCAACGCCTCCGCCTGGACCCTCACCCCCGCCGAAGGCCGCCCGGCAAGGCCCGTCCCGATCGTCGGCGCGGCCGGCTGCCTCACCCTGGCCCTCGCCCTCCCGGCCGCCTCGGTCCTCTGGGGCGCCGCCGTCCTCACCCTCGGCGCCGCCGCCTACGGCGCCCGAAAGGCGGCGGCCCGCCGCTGACGGCCGCTCGGCCGACGCAGCAGACGCTGCCCGGCACCTCGGCGAACGCGTCGCCGTTCGCGGTGACGACGCACACCTCCCAGCGCTCACGGCCCGGGCACCGCCGCTTGCTCGTACGTCCGAAAACGCCGACGGCCGGCGCGGCCTTTCCGCCTCGCCGGCCGTCCGTGGGTCGTGGGGGTTACCGGGCGCCCCACTCCTGGTCGGTGTGGACGATCTCGCGGCCGAGCGGCATCAGGGAGATCGGGATCATCTTGAGGTTCGCCCAGCCGAAGGGGATCCCGATGATCGACAGGAACAGCGGAACGCTGGTGATCAGGTGTGCGAGGGCCAGCCACCACCCGGCGAACACCAGCCAGATGACGTTGCCGACGCAGGACGCGGCCCCGGCGTCCGGCCGCTCGACCGCCGTCCGCCCGAACGGCCACAGGATGAAGCCGGCGATCCGAAAGGACGCAATGCCAAATGGGATGGTAATGACAAGCAGGCAACAGATAATTCCGGCGACAATATAGGCCAGGGCCATCCAAATTCCGCAGAAAACCAGCCAGATGACATTGAGAATGAATTTCACCGCACTCATACTTGGCACCTTCTCACGGCTGATGGCGTTGCACTACGACCGTGCCATGCCCACTGGCGAGCGTGTCTACGCCCTCAGGGGTTGTTCCTCAGGGGGCGGTCCGGGTGCCAGCCTCAGGTAGGGGTTCCTTCGGCCTCGGCAGCCGCCAAGGAGGGCCACGTGTGCGGGGCCGACTTCGAGGAACTGTGGATTGTCCTCCTTCTCTCCGTGGCAGTGTTTCGGACGGTCCTCCGGGCGGGGCACGACGCTGCTCCCGTTCACCGAGCGTTCCTGAGCTGCAGCCACTGTCCAAGAGGATCGCGCGGCTGGAATCCCTGCTCGGTACCGAACTGGACGGTCACCACTTCTCCGGGGGTAGTCGGGGACGGCCGGGGTGGCCGGTCATGCGCCGTCTCGGGTCGGCCGCCGGTGCGCTGGCCATCGTCGTGGGCGGCGGGCTGCTCGCGGCCGCTCCGGCCTCGGCCGCCGACCGGCCTCCAGTGGACAGCTACGGCCGGTTCGCATGCCGGTGCCCCGGTCCGACGGCCGTCGGCCGGGGCACCGCCGTCGTGCCGTGGGGTCAGGCCGGGCGGGGGAGGTACGCCAGGCCGTGGGCGCCGGGTTCGGCGAGCTTGGGGACGGTGAGGCGGGAGACGGGGGTGAGGGTGTCGAGGTCGATGACGTCGACGGTGGAGGAGACGACGCAGGAGACGTAGCCGAGGCGGCCGTCGGGGGAGGAGGTGATCGTCAGGGGGAAGAGGCCGACCTGGACGGAGCCGAGGCGGCGGTGGTCGTCGGCGGAGAAGACGGTGAGGCGGCCCGGGAGTTGGCGGGCCGGCTTGGAGTCGGGGTCGGGCGCGGAGCGGACCTCGCCGGCCAGGAGCTTGCCGGTGGAGGTGAGGTGGACCGGGAGGGCGGCGGACTCGGTGGGGAGGGTGGCGACGACCGAGGCCGACCGGGCGTCGATCACGCGGATACCGGGGGTCGCGTCGGGCAGCGCTGCGTAGCCGAGGTAGGGCCCGGCGACGTAGGCCCGGGTGCCGTCGGGGGAGACGGCGAGGCCCTCGCTCCCGGGGACCTCGACCTTGGTGGTCATGACACCCCGGTCGAGGTCCACGATCGAGACGAACGAGGCCTCCTTGTTGGTGGCGAAGCCGGTGCGCCCGTCCGGGGAGATGGCGAACCAGTGCGGGCCGGGGGCGCCGGTGTCGATCCGGCCGATCGGGCGGCGGGTCTCGGTGTCGATGACCACGACGCCGCCGGGGCGGTCCGGGCCGCCCTCCACACTGACGTAGAGGCGGCGGTGATCGGTGTCCAACGCCAGCCCGTGCGGGCCGTGTTCGGGGGCGAGGTCGATCACCTCGACGACGCGGCGGGTGTCGGCGTCGATCACGGTCAGTTCGGTGCGGCGGCCGTTGTGCGCGTGGTAGTAGCCGGAGTTGTAGGCGGTGGCGCACCAGAGCAGCCGCTGGGTCGGGTCGAAGCACAACTCGTGGGGCTCGGCGATGACTTCGAGGGTGTCGAGGAGCCGGTCGGTGGCTGCGTCGAAGAAGGAGACGGTCGGGCCGCTCTGGCTGACGACGGCGAGGACGTCACCGGCGAGGTGGGAACGGTCGGTACGGACGGTTGACACAGGTGCTCCTTGCGGCGGGTTTCCGTGCGGACGCTTCCAGTCTCGGCGCCCCGGGTCGGGCAACACCATGCAAGGATTGGCAGGGAATAGTTGACCAGAACGCAAAAGTGCAGCTCAGGAGCCATGGATGGACCTCAATCTGCTGCGGGCCCTGGACGCCCTGCTGCAGGAGAACAGTGTGACCCGGGCCGCCGAGCTGCTCGGCACCTCGCCGGCGGCGGTGAGCCGGACGCTGGCCCGGCTGCGCCGCGCGGTCGGGGACCCGCTGCTGGTGCGGGCCGGGCAGGGGATGGTGCCGACCCCGCGGGCGCTCGAACTCCGGGAGGAGGTGGGCGCGTTGCTGCGCGGCTGCGAGAACGTGCTGCGGCCCGGGGCGGGGTTCGCGCCCGTGCACCTGGAGCGGACGTTCACCGTGCAGACCAGCGATGTGGTGCTGGTCCGGGTGGCCGGGCCGGTGACCGAGCGGATCCGCGCGGAGGCGCCGAAGGTCGACGTGCTGTTCCTGCCGGAGGCGCTGGAGGGCGGGCCCGCGCTGCGACAGGGGCCGGTGGACGTCGAGGTGGGGGTGCTCGGGCAGTTGGATCCGGAGATCCGCACCCGGCCGCTGGTCCGGGCGCCGCTGGTGGGCGTGGCCCGCAGCGGCCATCCGCTGTTCGAGGGGCGGATCACCGCCCGGCGCTTCGCCGCGGCCGACCACATCGGCATCTCGCGGCGGGGCAAGCAGCTCGGGCCGATCGACGCCGCGCTGGCCGAGCGCGGGCTGCGCCGCCGGGTGGCGGTGGTGGTGCCGAGTCACACCAGTGCGATGCTGCTGGCCCGGGACAGTGACCTGGTCACGCTCGGCCTGGCGGACTGGCTGCCGCAGACGATGGCCGCGCTGGGTCTGCGCACCTTCCCGATCCCGCTCGAACTCGCCCCGCTGGAACTGGGGATGGCCTGGCATCCGCGCAACTCGGCGGATCCGGGCCATCGTTGGTTCCGCGAGCACCTGGCAGCGGCGGTCCGGCAGGCGCGGGGGGACTGAGCGAGGCGTTGAGGGGATGTGGGCCGGGCGCGGTACGGATCCCACTGTCCGTACCGCGCCCGGGAATCAGCTGAACCGTCGGCTACCGGCGGAGCGGTCCCTCGCAGGTGTAGTCGGCGGTTCCGGCCTTGCCGTTGGTCCAGACGTCGACCTTGCCGAAGCTGCAGTTCATGTCGTTGAGGTTGTTCGCTTCCTCGACGTTCTTGGTGCGGGTGAGGATGAAGTAGTCCACGGTGTCGGACATGTCCTTGAAGACCTTGTCCGGGTTCTTGGCGTCGGAGAGGTTGGCGGTGATCTTGCCGGTGCAGATGAAGCGCATCGGCTTGTTCGCCCAGTCGCCGTTGTTCTTGCAGGTGGGGGTGGCTCCGGTGGCGTCGGCGAACTCGTCCTGGACGTCGGAGGCGTCGGAGAGGTCGAGAGCGCCGTCGGCTATGAAGGAGGTCGACGGGACGTACAGGTTGTCGACGTTCTTGATCTGCGCGTCGAGGAAGGCGGAGTACTCGCCCTGCAGGGCGGCGTCGGCGCCGACGCGGTCGCGCCAGGCGTCGAAGCCGGCCGGGTCGTCGGCGCGCTGGTAGCCGTACATCTCGCGCAGCAGCGAGGGGTGCTGCTGCCAGAGGAACTCGAAGAAGGTGCCGGCGTAGTTGTAGAAGTGGAACGCCGGGGTGTCGGTGTAACGGGCGTGCAGGAGTTGGGCGATGGTCATCCGGGGGATGCCGGCGGCCTCGTCGGCGGCGAGTTTGCGGACCAGCGACTTGCGCACCAGGATGCCCTGGTCGCGGGTGGAGCCGTCGAAGAACTCGGCGGTGCCCTCGTCCATCGCGGTGGTCTTGTCGTTGGCGTACCAGCGCGGGTCGCCGAAGTAACCCGGCACCGCCCAGCGGCCGTTGAGGTAGTGCACGTACTCGTGGCGGAACAGTTCCTCGAGGGTGAGCATCGAGTCCTGCGGGACGCGCCGCTGGTAGGTGTAGAAGGTGGCGCCGCTCTCGATGTACATGCCGCCGTTGCTGGTGCTGTAGCCGGTGAGGATCGGCTGGTAGACCTCGTAGTCGGCGCGCGAGGCGTACAGGTGGATGTGCAGGGTGGAGTTGACGTCGCCGGCGAGCGGCTGGTCGGTGCCGAGGACGCGGAAGTACTGGCTCTTGACCTGCTTGCTCGCGTAGTACATCTGGTCGACGGTGGCCTTGTCGAGGGCGGTGCGGACCTCGATGGCGCCGTTGTCGTAGGTGTACGTGTGCGGGAAGAGCTTCGTCTCCAGGTCGGAGATGCAGACGCCGTACTGCTTGCAGACGCCGTAGGTGTTGGCCCAGCCGATGGCCTTGGCCCACGGGTCGGACCACTCGCCGAAGGCGGTCTTGGTGGCGGCGATCACCGGGCCGAGGTCGGCGAGGGTGGCGTCGCGCAGGGCCGGGACCTGCCCGAAGCGGCCGTACTCGGCGACGGCGTCGCGGGCGGCCCAGGCGTTCTTGGTGCCCTTGAGGTGACCCCAGGAGGCGTAGGCGCGGAACGCGGCGCGGTAGTCGGCGTCGGCGGCGACGGCGGCGAGGAAGGCCGGGTCCTGGTTGTAGATGCCGAGGTAGTTGAGGTTGAGCGCCTGGAGGACGGCGTTGCCCCAGGGGCCGCTGTCGGCGACGGTGGTACCGGGGGCGAGGACGCCCAGGATGCGCCGGGCGAGGCCGAGGTTGTGCTGGCGCAGGCCGTCGGCGCCGGCGGTGATAGCGGTCTCACGCAGGATGTTCGCGGCGAGGTCCGTGCGGTCGAAGGCGTGCGCGCTGCCCGCGTACGCCGTGATCGCCTGCTGGACGGAGCCGAGGGTGGCCGGGTCGCCGAGGTTCAACTCGTGGTGGCCGTAGGCGTGGTAGGCCGTGGCGTGCAGATACGTCCACAGCTCGTAGAGGTGTGAGGCGCCGGTGCCGTCGTCGGTGGCGGACAGCTGGGTGATCCGGTCGGCGACCGCCCGGACGTGGGCGTTGTCCATGGTGGTGGTGAAGCGGGCGTCCCAGGTCCAGAGGACGGAGCGCAGGCAGCCGTCGGCGGTGACGGCCGGGTCGGTGAGGAAGGCGGTCAGCTGGTCGGCGCCGAGGCCGGTGAAGCCGTCGACGGTACAGGGCACGCCGGCGGCGGTGCGCGGTGCGGTGGCGGAGGGTGCGGCGGCCACCTGGTCGGCGGTGGGGGCGGGGGCGCCGACGTGGTCGGGCAGCAGGCCGGGGACGAGGCCGGTGCCGAGCGAGCCGCCGCCGGGGGCCGGGGCGGGGGCGCCGGGCTTGGCGGTGGCGGTGCCGAGGTGTTCGGCGTCGTCGTACGCGGTGGGCTGGTCGGCCGTGGCCGGGGTGGCCGGGCCGGCCGGGGTGGGGTTGGCAGCGGCCGTTGTGGTGGAGGCAGTGGCGGAGGGGGAGGTGGTCGGGGGTGTCGGGGTGAGGGCCTGGGCCGTCTGCAGGGTGGGCAGGGTGAGGGTGACGGCCATGGCGGAGGCGAGCAGGACTCGCCTGGCAACGCGGGAAGTTGACACCGAATCTCCTGGAGGGGAAGTGGCAGGGCGGTGCGCGGCGGCAGTGCCGTGGGTTCCGGCCCGGGACTGCCGGGGGAGGCGAGGGCGGGCGTTGCGGGGTTGGGGCGCCCTCGAGTGAGCCGTAACATAGCAATGTGAAATTGCACCTGCCAAGAGGGTGAACGGAGTTGACTCCGAGTCGGCCCGCCGCCCCAGTTCGCGATACCCTGCGGGGGTACATGCGGGCGGAAGTGGAAGCGGAAGCGGTCGGGAGGCGGAGGATGGCGCAGCGGCAGCCGTTCGGTCCCCCGGTGCCGTGGGCGCTTCGCCTGCTGCTCCTCGCCGCGCTGCTGCTCGGTGTCGTGACGATGCACACGCTCGGCCATCCGACCGGTGGACACGGGGGTCGTGGCGGACACGGCGGGTACGCGGATCACGGCGGGCACGGGGATCCGGGGCCTCGTGCGGTCGCGGCGCAGCAGCCGCCGGAACACCACGTGATGGCCGGCCGGCCCGGACCTGCCGAGCCCGTCCGGTCCGCGACCGCCGACCCGGCCTCCTCCGCCGGCGGCATGGACCCGATGACGGTCTGCCTCGCCGTCCTCGCCGGCTGGACCCTGGTGCTGCTCGCCGCCGGCCCGCTGCTGCGCCGCCGTGGCGACGCGGCCGCCGACGTGCGGGCCCGCCTGCTGCGGGCCGTCCGCGCGCTGCCCCCGCCCGGGGGCGGACGGATACTCCTCGCCCGGCTCTCGGTGCTGCGTCAGTAGGCGCGCGCCCGCCGTCCCGTGCCCGCGGGCGCTCCGAAGCGCTCGCGCCCGCGCGGGCAACGGCTGACGCGACGTCCTGCACGCCCACACCACCACCGCACGAGGTGCACTCCGTCATGCGTACACCCACCCGTCGTACCGTCCTCGGCGCCGCGCTCGCCGCCGCCGGGACCGGCCTGCTCACCGCCTGCTCGTCCGACTCGATGAAGGGCATGGACCACGCGTCCATGAACCACGGCGCCACCGGCGCCACGGCCGGTGCGAGCGCCCCGGCCTCCGCCGCCCCCGCCGGATTCGTCGCCCCGAACGGTCCCGAGGTCGCCGCCGCCGAGGCGAAGCGCAACCCCGGCCCGGAGCGGAAGATCATGCTCACCGCCACCGAGACCACCCTCGACCTCGGCGGCCGCACCGTCCGCAGCTGGGCGTACGGCGACCGTCTGCCGGGCCAGGAGGTCCGCGCCACCGTCGGCGACACGCTCGCCGTCACCCTCGCCAACCACCTGCCGCAGCCCACCTCGCTGCACTGGCACGGCCTCGCGCTGCGCAACGACATGGACGGCGTGCCGGGCTTGACCCAGGCCGCCGTCAAGGCCGGCGCCTCCTTCGACTACCGCTTCGCGCTCGCCCAGCCGGGCACGTACTGGTTCCACCCGCACTCCGGCGTCCAGCAGGACCGCGGACTGTACGCGCCGCTGATCGTCGAGGACCCGAAGGAGCCGTTGCGCTACGACAAGGAGTGGGTCGTCGTCCTGGACGACTGGGTGGACGGCATCGACGGCAGCACCCCGGACGCGGTCCTCGCCGAACTCGCCAAGGGCATGGGCGGGATGGACCACTCGGGCGGCTCGGGCAACTCCGGCCACGACATGTCGGGGATGACGGGAATGCCGACGATGCCCGGGACGGACGCGGGCGGTACGGCGGGCGCAGCCGCCGGCCCCGCCCGGATGCTGATGGGCGCCCGGAGCCCCCTGCTCGGCGGCGACGCCGGCGACGTCGCCTACCCGTTCCACCTGGTCAACGGCCGCCTCGCCACCGCGCCCGAGACCTTCACCGCCAAGCCCGGTGACCGGATCCGGATCCGGCTGATCAACGCGGGCGGCGACACCGCCTACCGGGTCGCCCTCGGCGGCCACGAGCTGACCGTCACCCACACCGACGGCTTCCCGGTCGAACCGGCCACCACCCAGGCGCTGCTGCTCGGCATGGGCGAACGCTACGACGTCCTGGTCACCGCCAAGGACGGCGTCTTCCCGCTGACCGCGCTCGCCGAGGGCAAGAACGCCACCGCGCTGGCCGTGCTGCGCACCGGCGGTGGCGCCGCGCCCGACGCCTCGGTGCGCCCGGCCGAGCTGGACGGCCGGCTGGTCACCGCCGGGCAGCTCAAGGCCGACCCGAGTGTCCGACTGCCCGCCAAGTCCCCTGACCGCGCGGTGCAGTTGGAGCTCACCGGCGGCATGGCGAAGGCCGACTGGGCGTTCAACGGCCGCCGGTACGACCCGGCGCAGCGCTACCCGGTGGCCGCGGGCGAGCGGGTGCGGCTGGAGTTCCGCAACAGCACGAGCATGTGGCACCCCGTCCACCTGCACGGACACAGCTTCGCGCTGCCCGGCGACGGCCCGCGCAAGGACACCGCGATCGTGCTGCCGGGCACGACCCTGGCCGTCGACTTCGACGCCGACAACCCGGGGCTGTGGATGGTGCACTGCCACAACGTGTACCACGCGGAGGCGGGCATGATGACCGTCCTCGGCTACCGGGCCTGAGCGCGGGGTCCGCCGGCGCCCCCGCGCCCCGAGCCGCCCCGGCGGACCCCGAGCTGCCCCGATGGACCCCGAGCTGCCCCGATGGACCCCGAGCCGCCCGGCGACTCGGGGTCCGCCCGCTGCGCCGCCGGGTCCCGCACCCGGACCACTGCACCGTGCCACCCACGCCGACCTGCGCCTTCATGACGTTTTCTTAACGCGGGCCGATGACATCTCCTTAACGGTGGTCGCATAGCCTGGCGCACTGCCGTCGCCCGACGGCGCTTTTACGGGGTCTTTAAACAAGAGGTGCAAGGTGGTTTCGTCGGGTTCGACGGGGTCGACTGAGAAGCCGGTGGCGGCGTCTCCGTCGGCGCGAATACGGTTGCGCAGCTGGCTGCTGGAGGACGTGAGCGCGGAGAAGCCCGCGCAGCGGTCCGAGGCGGCCGGCGGCCCGGAGGCGTCGCACGAGGGCGCGGCGGCGGGGGAATCCGCCGCGCACGGTGCGCACGCCGGCCAGCGCTGGTGGCGGGTGATGTGCCTGACCGGCCTGGACTACTTCTCGACGCTCGGCTACCAGCCGGGCATCGCCGCCCTCGCCGCGGGTGTGCTGTCGCCGATCGCCACCATCGTGCTGGTGGTCGTCACCCTGCTGGGCGCGCTGCCGGTCTACCGGCGGGTGGCCCAGGAGAGCCCGCGCGGTGAGGGTTCGATCGCGATGCTGGAGCGGCTGCTGTCGTTCTGGAAGGGCAAGCTGTTCGTCCTCGCGCTGCTCGGCTTCGCGGCGACGGACTTCCTGATCACCATCACGCTGTCCGCCGCCGACGCGAGCGCGCACCTGGTGGAGAACCCGCACCTGACCGGCATGCTCGGCGGCAAGCAGGTGCTGATCACGCTGGTCCTGGTGGCGCTGCTCGGCGCGGTCTTCCTCAAGGGCTTCAGTGAGGCGATCGGCCTGGCGGTGGCCCTGGTCGGGGTGTACCTGGCGCTGAACGTGGTCGTGGTGGCCGTCGGCCTCTGGAAGATCATCGAGGCGCCGCACGTGGTCACCGACTGGACGGACGCGCTGACCGTCCAGCACGGCAACCCGATCGTGATGGTCGGCGTGGCTCTGGTGACCTTCCCGAAGCTGGCGCTCGGCCTGTCCGGCTTCGAGACCGGCGTCGCGGTGATGCCGCACATCGAGGGCGACCCCGACGACACCGAGGAGAAGCCCACCGGCCGGATCCGGGGTGCCCGCAAGCTGCTCACCACGTCTGCCGTGATCATGAGCTGCTTCCTGATCGCCACCAGCTTCATCACCACGCTGCTCATCCCCGCCGACCAGTTCAAGCCCGGCGGCGACGCCAACGGCCGCGCCCTGGCCTACCTGGCGCACCAGTACCTCGGCGGCGCCTTCGGCAGCGTCTACGACCTCTCCACCATCGCGATCCTCTGGTTCGCCGGCGCCTCCGCGATGGCGGGCATGCTCAACCTGCTGCCCCGCTACCTCCCGCGCTACGGCATGGCGCCGCACTGGGCGCGCGCGGTGCGGCCGATGGTGATGGTGCTGACCCTGATCGGCTTCCTGGTCACCTGGATCTTCGACGCCGACGTCGACGCCCAGGGCGGCGCGTACGCGACCGGTGTGCTGGTGCTGATCAGCTCGGCGGCCATCGCCGTCACCATCGCCGCGCACAAGAAGCGCGAGCGGGGCTGGACCGTCGCCTTCGCGGCGATCTCCGCGATCTTCCTCTACACCACCGTGCTGAACTGCATGGAGCGGCCGGACGGTCTGAAGATCGGCGCCTGCTTCATCGCCGGCATCATCCTGGTCTCGCTGCTCTCCCGGCTGCGCCGGGCCTTCGAGCTGCGGGTCACGAACGTGGAGCTGGACGATGTGGCGGAACGTTTCATCAGGGACTACGCGCACCGTCCGCTGCGGCTGATCGCCAACGAGCCGAGCCACCGCGACAACGCCGAGTACCGCGACAAGATCCGCCAGATCCGCGCCGACAACGACATCCCCGGCGAGGACGACCTGGTCTTCGTCGAGGTGACCGTCCGCGACGCCTCCGACTTCGAGTCCGCGCTGACCGTCCGGGGCGAGGTCCTGCACGGGCGCTACCGGGTGCTCACCCTGGAGAGCTCCAGCATCTCCAACGCGATCGCCGCGCTGGCGCTCACCGTCCGGGACCGCACCGGGCAGCGGCCGCACCTCTACTTCGAGTGGACCGAGGGCAACCCCTTCGCCCAGTTCCTGCGGTTCTTCCTGTTCGGACAGGGCGAGGTCGCGCCGGTCACCCGCGAGGTGCTGCGCGAGGCCGAGCCGGACCGCTCGCGCCGCCCGCGCGTACACGTCGGCTGACCGGCAGCCCCTGACCCCCTCGGCCCCCCGGCGCCTGCACCACGGCCCGTCCGCTCCCGGTGAGCGGGCGGGCCGCCGTCGTTCCCGGGGTCGCCGCGGTGCTCGCGGTGGTGCTCCCGGCCGTCTGACGGCGTGACGCCGCCCACGCCCGGGAGGGGAGGGCGTGGGCGGCGGGTCAGGAGGGGTGGGTCAGGACGGGGTCAGGTCAGGACGGGGGCAGGACGGGTCAGGACGGGAGGTCGAGGACCATGCCGGGCTGGATGAGGTCCGGGTCCTCGCCGACGGTGCGGCGGTTCAGGGCGTAGAGGGCGGGCCAGCCGCCGGGCACGTGGAGGCTCTCGGCGAGGTCGGCGAGGTTGTCGTTCTCGCGGACGGTCCAGGTGCCGTCCGTGGAACCGGAACCGGAACCGGAACCGGAGGCGGAGACAGCGGGGGCGGAATGGGAAGGCCGGGCGGCTGCGGGCGGCGGGGTGGTGGCCGGGGGCGGCAGGGCGCCGTCGCGGTCGTGGCGGCGGGTGGCGCGGGCGCCGCAGACCGGCCAGGGGGAGAGGCCGCGGCGGCCGGCGAGGTGCTGGGCGACGGCGATCTGCTGGTCGCGGGTGGCGAGGTCGGGGCGCGGGGCGTAGGCGAGGCCGCCGTTCTCGCGCCAGGTGGGCTGGTCGAACTGGAGGCCGCCGTAGTAGCCGTTGCCGGTGTTGACGCGCCAGTTGCCGCTGCTCTCGCAGGCCGCCACCCTGTCCCAGTCGTACCGGTCGCCGCCCGGCCGGCCGGGGTCGGACCCGGTGGCGCGGCCCGGTGGTGCGGCGTGGGCCGCAGGGGCGGCGAGGGCCACGGTGAGGGCGCAGAGCGCGGTGGGGACGAGGCGACGGAGACAGGCGGTGGCAGGCATCGGCGGCTCTCAGGTTCGGGGACAGGACGTGCGCCGTCCGGAGGCGGCGCACTTCCACCGACGCACGACTGAGGGCGCCGCGCCGCCGACACGTCCGGCAAGTCACCCGCACGGCCGCCCGGGACCACCCCGCCGGCCCGCGGCCAACCGGCCGTACCCCCCTTCACCCGCCGACCCCAGAGTGACCGGGACGTTCCTCGAAGAAGAGTACGAACGATGACGATCGATCAGGGCACCGTACGGGCCGAGTTGGGCGTGATCGGCGGCTCGGGGCTCTACGCGCTGGGTGATCGAGGGGCCGCGCTTCTCCACCCGCGCTGAATCCCGCTGGTCCACCGCCGACGGCTGGTCGGTGGTCGGCATGACCGGACACCCGGAGGCCGTGCCGGCCCGTGAACTCGGCCTCTGCTACACCTCGTTCGCGCTGGTCACCGACCTCGACGCGGGCGTGGAGAGCGGCGAGGGCGTCACCCACGCGGAGGCGCTGAAGGTCTTCTCCGGGAACGTCGACCGGCTGCGCACCGTGCTCTTCAAGGCGCTGGAGAGACTGCCCGCCGAGCGGGACTGCGTCTGCTCGCACGCCCTGGACGGGGTCGCCACCGGCCTGCCGGGCGTGGTCGCCGGCTGAGCGCCGCGTTCGTCGGTCGGTTCGCCGGTCAGTCCGCCTGCCAGTTCGCCCGTGAGGTCGCCCGGCAGGTTGTGTACCGAGGTTTTCCGGCCGACCGGTGTTCAGCTGCCGTTCGCCGTCCGCACGGTCGGGTGTGGTCCGGCCGTGCGGTTCGGCTGGGAGCCTCCTGGGCGATTCCCGGAGCCCTGGAGGCGGCAGTGGTGGCACACTCTTCGACACGTCCTTCCCGTAGAACGGTCCTTCGGACGGGGACGGCGGTCGGCGCGCTCGCCGCGCTGCCCGCGTCCACGCTGCTGTGGACGCAGCCGGCGGTCGCCGGCACCCCCGGTCCGGAGCAGATCCACCTGCAGTGGGGCGCCGAGCCGTCCCGCGAGATGACGGTCTCCTGGGCGACGGCCGTCTCCGTACAGCGCCCCCGGGTGCGGATCGGGACCCCGCGCGAAGGCGCCGGCCGTACGGTGGACGCGCGCACCCGCAGCTACGTCGACGGGCTCAACAAGGTCGAGACCTTCACCCACCACGCCCGACTGACCGGCCTGCGGCCCGACACCACGTACGTCTACGAGGTGCTGCACGACGGCGCCCAGCCGGTGCGCGGCACCTTCCGCACCGCGCCCGCGCGCGGCCGGGCCGCGTTCCGCTTCACCAGCTTCGGCGACCTGGGCACCGGCGACAACGTGTTCAGCAAGTCCTCGATCCACGGCGCGGCCGCCGTCCGGCAGGTCGAGCAGTTCGCACCGCTGTTCCACCTGCTCAACGGCGACCTCGCGTACGCCAACAACAACCCGCAGCGCCAACCGCAGGCGTGGAACGCCTTCATGAACAACATGGCGACGTCGGCCGCCAACCGCCCGTGGATGCCCACGCCCGGCAACCACGAAGTGGAGGCAGGCGGCGGCGACCTCGGGTACGCCTCCTACCTGACCCGCTTCGAACTGCCGGACAACGGCACCCGCGACCACTGCGGCAACTGGTACGGCTTCCAGGTCGGCTCGGTGCTCTTCGTGAGCCTGGACGGCAACGAGATCGCGGTCGAGGACGACGCCAGCATCGACCCGGCCACCGGGCAGTCCATCTACATCAGCGACTACAGCGAGGGCGCCCAACTCCGCTGGCTGGACCGGCTGTTGTCACGCGCCCGGGGCGGGCGCTCGGTGGACTGGATCGTCGTCTACCTGCACCAGTTCGCGATGTCCTCGTCGGCCGCCAGCCACGGCGGCGACATGGGCATCCGCGAGAAGCTGCTGCCGCTGCTCGACCGCCACTGCGTCGACCTCGTCCTCGCCGGCCACGACCACGACTACGAGCGCACCCACCCGGTGCGCGGCACCGAACCGGGCGGCCTGCTCACCCCGGCCGTCGCCGACGACGACCAACGGCAGATCGACACCTCGCAGGGCACCGTCCACCTCATCCTGGGCGGCGGCGGCACCGCCGGCCACGACGACGTCTACCTGCCCGCCGACGAGAACGGCGTCCGCGAGGCGAGCGTGCGCACCCAGCGGCTCACCTTCAAGGCCGACCCGGACGCCAAGGAGAAGGCCCACTGGTCGGCCGTCACCGACCCGGACACCCAATTCCCGTACGGCGTCGCCGTCTTCGACGTCGACCCCGGGCTGGTCCCGGGCGGCCGGACGACCATCACGGTGTCCTACTACCACTCGGTGCCGGCCACCGTCGCGAACCCGGCCCCGACGCCGGTGCTGTTCGACCGCTTCACCCTGTACCGCGACCGCAGCGACGGCTGGGACGGCTGGGACGAGGACGACCAGGGCGAGGACGGGAACGCCCGGGGCGAGCGCGCCGCCGCCCGGCGGTAGCCGTTCTTCCAGGAGGGCCCGCCGCTCAGCCCCGGGGCTGAGCGGCGGGCCCTGTCACGTGCCGGTGGCCCGGACGTAGACGTCGGCGGGCCCCGTCGCCGCCTCCGCCAGTGGACGCGCTGTTCGTCAACACCGGCGTCACTGCGTCCGCGCCGTTCGACTCGACGACGGAGGAGATGTAGGACGAGCTGTTCGGCATCAACGCCGAGGGCCCGTACTTCACGGTGCAGGCGTTGGCGCCGCTGTTGCGCGAGGGAAGCGGTGTGGTTCTCACCACGTCGGTGGTGAACGTCCTGGGCCTCGACGCGCTCAGTGTCCACTCGGCGAGCAAAAAGCAGCCCTGCGGTCGATGTGAGGCAACCTCAGCTACCTGCTGTCATGAGCTCGCAATTCAGCCCTTGTAGGCACTCTGCGGGTACGAAATGATCACCCGATTGGTGCTCTTCGCCCCTCAGGCGGTGCGGAGTGCCCGAAACACCGCCCCGGCACGTGACTTCGCGTTCCGGGATCCTTTGCTGTTGAGGAGTGATGGGCAGCATGCCCGGATCAGGAATGGCGAGAACACGTCCCGGCGGGCGCAGGCGGCAGAGGCGCCTGCGCGGCAATTGCCTCATTGCGTTCACCTTGACGGTGGCGCTGCTGATGGTCGGGTCCGCAGGACCCGCCGTGGCGCAGGGGCCCAGCAAGGGACCTGTCGAGGCGTGCGGCGCGCACGCCACGTCCTTCGCCGTCGAACAGGACGCGCCCGTGACGCTCCGCATGGGCTGCGCCCGTGACGCCGGGACGCTCCGGGAGTTGGGGCAGGCCGATGACGACTTGATCATCGCCCTCGATTTCCACGTTCCCCCCGAGGGCCAGGAGCAGTTGGACAAGGTCAAGTCGAGCTGGGCCGGCTCGATACGTGCCGACCAGGACGCGGGCATGAGCGTGGGCGAGTCGGTGGCCAAGCGGCTCCAGCAGAACAGCGTGGGTATCTACCCCCCGAAGGACTGGAGCCCCACCACCGAACACGACGGGCGGGTGGTCTCCGTTGCGGACAGCCTCGTGTTCGTGGTGGCCAAGGCGGAGGTCGGTACCACGGCGAACTGGTGGCAGAAATTTATCGCCGGTGGTGTCGCCCTCGGTGTCACCATCGTCTCCGGAGCCGTGTGCCTGCTCGCGTTCAACGTGGGGGCTCCGGCGGCGGCCCCGGTGTGCGGAGCGGTGAGCGGGGCGATGGGCGCACTCGTCGGTGAGCTGATGAACGCCTATTACGACAACCGTTCGCTGGGTGATGCCGACGTGTGGAAGGAGGCGCTGTCCGTCGCGATGTGGGGCGGCGTCAGCGGCGGCCTCGGCGGCCAGCTGCTGAAATGGGCTGCCACGGGCACGTCCTCCCTGGTGACGAATGCTCAGAAGAGCCTGCGAGGCTTCGCGACGAAGCTGGGGAACATGGGCAATGTCCTCGGATTCATGGCCGACAGCCTCCACGGTATGGGGCCGAATCTGTACGAGGCCCTGCAAAGGATTTCCCGCGGTGTCGGCCAGTCCACGGTGCCGTTGAAGGTCATGGTGGTGGGCGATTCGATGACTCAGGGCTATGAAGGCGACTGGACCTGGCGCTACCGCCTGTGGGAATGGTTCAAGCAGGAGCACATCGACGTCGATCTCGTCGGCCCGTACGAGGGAACCCGGCCGCAGGCGTCCCCCCAGGCCCCGCCCGTGCCGCCCCTGCAGGGGCAAGCCCCGCAACCGGCTGACAGCGCTCCCGTCACCTCGGGCGGGTACGCCGACGGAGTCGCGGCGGACTTCGACACCGACCACTTCGCGGTCTGGGGACGGCAGGCGGCGCAGGACCAGAAACTGATCGCCGAACAGGTGGCGAAGTACCAGCCCGACCTGCTGCTGGTGGGGCTCGGGTTCAACGACATGGGCTGGTTCGTCAGTGGCCCGGAAGGCACTCTGGACAGCATGCGGGCGCTGGTCGACCGGGCCCGCGCCGTCAAACCGGACCTCAACTTCGCCCTGGCCAACGTTCCGCAGCGGACGTTCATCGGCGGCCGGGACGACCTGCCCGCCAACACCACGACGTACAACAGCATGCTCGCGGACGCGATCCCGTCGTGGAGTACCGGCAAGTCCCGCGTGGCCCTGGTCGACTGGGCGGGAAACTACGGCTGCGACAGGAACAGCTGTCCTGCCGGCTACGACGGGCTGCACCCCAACGCCCTGGGCGAATACCAGATCGCCCAGGCATTCGTGCGCACCTTGCACGACAGCTACGGTCTCGGCAGCCAACTGATCAGCATCCCCGCGCATGTCCCCGACCGGCCGACGCTCGCACCGGGCACGATCCGGGTCGACTCCGGACCGAGCGGAATCACCCTGAAGTGGAAACCGGTCTACGGTGCCCGCGGTTACACCGTCCGGCACCGGATCAAGGGCTCCGGCACCTGGACCGAGACGCCGGTCAAAGCGGCCCGCTTCGACACCACCTGGACCCTCGACGGCTGGGAGTGGGAATACCAGGTCCGCACCGACAACGCCGATGACGGGAAGTCCGGGTGGTCCGAAACGCTCAGTGCTACCGCGCACCCGCAGACCGCCGCGGCGCCTACGGGGATCGTCACCCGCGCCACCGCCACCGGCGTAGACGTGTCCTGGGACACGCCGACCGGCCCGTACACCGACACGATCGACCGGTACGAGATCACCACCTGGGACCGGGACACCCCCGGAGCGTTCATCAACAGCACCGCGGTCAAGGGAAACTCGGTGCACGTCGACGGGTTGAACCCGGGCCACCACTACCTCGTCGCGGTGGCCACGTGGAATGCCGCCGGTGGCGGAATGCCGGGCGTCGCCCGTTCCGTCACCGTCGGCGCCGGGACACCACCGGCCCCCAGCGGCTTGCAGGTCACCTCCACCGACGCCACCACCGTGCAGTTGACCTGGACCGGGTCCAGCCAGGCCGCCGGCTACCGTGTCTGGATCCGTAACATCAACGACGGCAGCCCGTCCAAGGCCGACGAATACGTCACCAACGAAGCCGGCCGGGGCATCGCCTACCTGGCCCCCGGCGTCTGGAACTACGAATTCTGTGTCACCGCCGTCAACGGTGAAGCCGAATCCGGTAAGTCCACCTGCGTGGTCGCCTTGCGGCCTCCGTCGAAAGCCGCGGGCGCGGCTTCGCCGACGGACGCCACGCAGCAGGGCAGCCCGCTTTCTGCCCTGATCCGGGCTCCCCTGGCACCGGCCGCGTCGGCCGGATAGCCCCACCTGACGAGACGGCGGCAGGGAACACGCCCTGCCGCCCCTCGCCTGCCGTGCCTGGGGTTCCCCCGGCGGGCGGGAGGTGCTGATCAGCTGAGGGTCTCCCGGCGACCCGCCCTGAGCGAGGACGAACGCTTGGAGGCGCTCGGCCGACTGCTGACCGACGCGGACACACACCGATGCGCCTCAGTGTCGCCGGCCTCATCGTCCTCCTCTACGCGCAACCCCTTGCCCGGATCGTCCAGTTGACGGTCGAGTGACACCGAGCCGCAGCTGATCAAGGGCGCCCAGGAGGAGCCGGCCCGTGTGGCCCAGTGCCGGTACCGCCCCGGTCAGGATCACCGGTGTGAGGGCCTGGCCTGCGTCGAAGCCGATGCCGAGGAGGCCCTGGTACTGCCGTTGGGCGTTGGGGGCCGGCCGGGGGCAGCCGGTCAGGTGCCATCGGCGACCCGATCGCGAAACAGCGGGTGGCGAAGTCGTCACCACGACCCTCACCGGCCTTACCTGCCTCGCCGCACCCGCCCAGGCCGCCGCACCCGCCCAGGCCGCCGGCCCGGTCCCGGTCACCGGCCCGGTCCCGGCCGCCTCGGGGTCGTCACGCTCGGCGACGCCAAGATCGACGCGAAACTCCCCGGCCGCGTCCGGGTCGACGTCGGCTACCTCTGCTCCGTCGCCACCGAAGCCCGCTCGCTCACCGTCTCCGTCGAACAGAAGGACCCGCAGGACTCCTCCTCGATCGCCTTCGGCTCCAGCCGCACCGCCGAAGCCGACGTCATCTGCGACGGGACGCAGCAGCAACGGCAGATCGTCGTCCAGTCCAAGACCTTCAACTGGATCCCCGGCGCCGATGCCGTCCTCACCGCCACCGTCTCCAACCTCGGCGCCACCCCGCCCGCCGCCGCCGACGCCAAACGCGCCACCCTCACCACCCTCGCCACCACGACCTGAGCCCGGACTGCCCTACGCTCGTTCCCTGCGTGGCCCGATCGAGTTGTCGGAGTTGACGGGGAGCTTGCCCGGAGGATCGGCGACGCCCTGGCCCGGGTGCCCCTGGCCGACCCCTCGTAGGTGTGACCCCGCCGGTGATCAGGGCTGCTGTGGTGCGCCGTGATGTTCTACAGTGCTGTAGAAATAAACGACCGGTGAACGGGGACGCACCATGTACAAGCCGCTTCGGCTGCCGCAGCAGGATCGGGCCGACTTCGAGACGGAGCTCGGGCGGGCGCTCGCCGCGCCGCAGGTGCGGGAGGCGCTGCGGGATGCCGTGGGTGGCGCGCGCGGGGTGGAGTGGTTGCGGGGGGTGGCGCGGGAGAACGCGGAGTTCGTGCTGGCCGCGGCGGCGCCGGAGTACGAGCGTTATGCGGCCCTGCGCGCGGATGTGGACGCGGTGGCGCGGCTGCCGGTGGACGTGCCGGCGCGGGAGCGGGCGTCGGGGTGGTGGGGGGTGCTGGGGGTGATCGTGCCGATCATCGGGGTGGCGGCGGCCCTGGCGTTCCTGCTGCTCGGGTACGCGCTGGGGCTGTCCGAGGACTTGGAGGTGCCGGCCCACGGGCTGCTGACCGCGGGGTGGGTCGCGGCCGGCGTGGCGGCGGTGAGTCTGCTGGTCGGCGGGCTGGGGTTGCTGGGTGCGGCGGCCCGGTCGGCGGAGGCGGCGGACGGGGAGGAGGAAGGGCCGGGGGAAGGGCCGGGGGAGTTGCTGCGGGCGCGCAACGCCTGGCGGGTGGCGTTGGCGGAGCGCGGGCTGGTGCCGTACCTGGTGGCGCAGGCGAATGCCGTGCCCGGTCAGTGACGCCGGTCGAGTTTCGGTGAGCGGGCGGCGTCGACGAGGAGGTGGACGGTGTCGAGGGGGATGCCGAGGCGGCGGGCGATCCAGGGGGCGGGGCGGCCGGCCTTGGCGAGCATCCAGGCGGAGTACAACTGACCGAGCTGGGGCGCGTCTTCGGCGAGCAGGAGGGGGCGGATGGCCTCCATGGGGAAGCCTTCGAGGGCGCGGGCGCTGTACTCGCGCCCGTTGGGTCCGACCGGGGGCAGGGGGAGCGGGCGGCGGGCATCGAGCCAGCGGCTGAAGAGTACGGCGCCGACGACCAGCAGGCCGGCGCCGGAGGCACCGATGAGGATGCCGCCGATGACGGGCCGGTCGTCCTCCTCGGCCATGCCGAGGGCGATCTCCTCCAGAATGAGCAGGCCGAGCACGGCGAGCAGGGCCGCGGTCTCGCCGGGGCGCGGGTGGAGCCGGGACGTCGTCATGCGGAACCTCTTCCTCGGCGGGGTGGCCGGGGCGTTCGGGCGGGCGCGGCGATTCACCTTCCGTACAACGGCGGCGGGCGGCGCGGGGCACGCCCCGACAGGCCTGGTGGTGAACGCCGGATAGATGTTGACGTACCGTCAGAGAGCGTGCACAAGAGGCTGGTTGGCTGAAATCCGGAGGCCGCCTCGGGCCAGAATAGCCCGGACATGACAACTTCGACAGAGTTGTCGAAGTTGCGGAACCCGACCGTACGGCAAGGCGTCGACCCACGTCGGCCTGACCGCCCCGCGTGTGGACCTCCGGTTTCGCGACCGGCACTCCACAGCGCGAGGGGAGGCCGGTACTGATGGGACTCACCGGTCACGCGACGGCGGCAGCGGACCGGCCTCAGCGGGCCAGGAGGGGGAGGGGTGCGCCGGTGCGGGCCGGGAGTTCGAGGCGGGTGAGGAGGGCTGAGGGTGAGACCTCGACGACGCGGCAGCCGGCCCGGTGGCGGCAGTGGCGGGCGACGGAGCCGTGGCGCAGGCGGTCGAAGCGGCGGCGGGTGGCGGCGCCGAGGACGAGCAGGTCGTCGGGGCCGGTGACGGTGCCGATCAGGGCGGCCCCGGGGCCGGCGTTGATCACCAGCGGGCGGATGACCAGGCCGGACGGGTAGCCGCCGTAGGCCTGCTCGAAGGCGACGTCGAGGCGGCGGCGGGCGGCGTGTTCCGGTTCGGAGCGCGGTCGCAGCCCGTCGCGCTCGCCGGCCGTCCACGCGGCGACGGGCACCAGCACAGCTTCGTTCCGGGCCGCCTCGCCGACGGCGTGGTAGAGGGCGGCCAGACTGCTGAGTGATCCGCTCAGGCCGACGATCACTCGGGTGGTCCCGGTCATGGCCGTTCGCCTCCGTCTCTCCGGATCCGCTCTCTGGGGTTCGCTCCAGTGGGGCCGTCCGGTGGGGTTCTCCGGGTTGGTGCTCCTCGCTTCGGACGACTCCAGTGAACCCCGGAACGGCCTCCTCCGTACCGGCGCTGACACGACCATGACGCCGGTCACACGCATCTTGACGACCTCCTGACGACCTTCTGGCGACCTTCTGGCGACCTTTTGCCGGGGCGACGCCGACGTCTGCCTGGGCGAGCGGGGGGCGTTGGTGCCGTCGCCGGTGACCGTCACCGCGCGGATGCCCATCCTGCGCACCACCTCCCTGACAGTGCGTTCGAAGGAGCGTCAGAAGAGTGTCAAGGTCGGCGGCGACGGCGTAGGCGCTGCGTCAATGACGGGTGCGGTCGGTGTGCGGAGGGTCTCCACTGGAGAGGTCCGGCCGTACGGCCACCGCTTGAAGGGATCCCGCCATGACCGACGCCACCCTCGCCGTCGAGCCGCCGCTACGGCGCGTGGTGCGGCTGATCGACCGCCCGGCCGATCCGGAACCGCCGGCCCGGAGGCCGGAACCCGGGCCCGGGGCCGAGCCTGCCCACGACCGTAGCCGCCCGGCCCACTGCCGCATCGCGATGCAGTTCGAAGACTGACCGAGGAGCGCCGCCATGACCCAGCTCATCGCCCCACCCGTTGTCGGTGACGCCCGCGCCGCCGGGCACGCCGCACCCGCCGCCGATGCGCTCGGCGCCCCCTGGCCGGCCTCGGCGCGGCCCGGCCGGGGAGCCGATCTGCTGGTCGGCGGGGTCGGGCTGGCCGAGGCCGCCGAGCGGTTCGCCACCCCGCTGTACGTGCTGGACGAGGGCGAGGTCCGGGCCCGAGCCCGGGCGTACCGGCGGGCGCTGCCGCACGCCGAGGTGCTGTACGCGGCGAAGGCCTTCCTGTGCAGCGCGATGGCCGACTGGGTCGCCGACGAGGGCCTGGGCCTGGACGTGTGCTCCGCCGGTGAGCTGTGGCTGGCGGTCGCGGCCGGATTCCCGGCGCAGCGGATCCTGCTGCACGGCAACGCGAAGTCCCCGGAGGAGCTGCGGCTGGCGCGTCGGCTGCGGGTGGGGCGGATCGTCATCGACGGCCCGGCGGAGATTGCGAGGCTGGCCGCGCTGGTGGCCGCCGACACCCCGCAGAGGGTGCTGGTCCGGGTCGTCCCGGGGATCGCGGCCGGGCACCACGCGGCGGTGCGGACCGGCGTCGGCGGGCAGAAGTTCGGCTTCCCGATCGAGGGCGGTGAGGCGGCCGACGCGATCGCCCGGGTGCTCGATCAGCCGGGGCTCGAACTCGCGGGCCTGCACTGCCACTTGGGCTCGCAGATCACCGAGGTGCAGCCGTACCTGCGGGCGGTGGACGCGCTGGTGCGGCTGCTGGCCGAGGTCCGGGAGCGGCATGGTGGTGTGGAACTGCCCGAGCTGGACCTGGGCGGCGGCCACGGCATCCGCTACCGGTCGGGGGACACGGAGTTGGACCTGGCCGAGTTCGCCGTACGGGTGACCGACCGGCTGGCGGTGCGCTGCGCCGAGGCGGGCCTGGAGGTGCCACGGCTGCTGGTCGAACCCGGTCGCGCGATCGCCGGGCCGGCGGCGGTGGCGGTGTACCGGGTGCTGTCCGTCAAGCACGGAGCGGACGGCCGCTGCTTCGTCGCGGTGGACGGCGGGATGAGCGACAACCCGCGCCCGGCCCTGTACGGATCGCCGTACGCGGTGCGGTTGGTCGGCCGCCGCTCGGAGGCGGGAGAGGCGACGGTGGACGTGGTCGGCCGCCACTGCGAGGCCGGTGACGTGCTGGTCCGGGATGCGGTGTTGCCCGCCGACCTGCGCCCGGGCGACCTGCTGGCGATGCCCGCCGCCGGCGCGTACCAGCTGTCGATGGCGTCCGGCTACAACCTGGTCGGCCGCCCGGCGGTGGTAGCGGTGCGCGACGGCCGGGCCCGCCTGCTGATCCGCCGGGAGACGGTCGAGGACTTCCGCCTGCGCGAAGTCGGCCGCTGAGGAGGCCGGGTGCGCGAGAAGTCGGCCCTGCCGACTTCTCGCGACACGGCACCCGTGTGGGCTTGGATTTCCGGCGGCAGCGCTCGCGAGCTCAGGCGGCGGGCCCTCGGCGGAGCGCGGTCAGGCGGTCTTGAGGGTGCCGCCGTCGATGACGTGGTCGGCGCCGTGGATGTTGGCGGCGCGGGCCGACAGCAGGAAGGCGACCAGGTCCGCCACCTCCTCGGGGGCGGTGAGGCGGCCCGAGGCGATGCCGAACTGCCCGGGCAGGGCCGCGAGCAGGTCGTCGTGGTCCACGCCGGACGCTGCGGCCACCTTGCCGCCGAACCCGGCCGGGTCGGTCCACAGCGGACTGGCGGTGAGGCCCGGAGTGACGGTGTTCACGCGGACACCGCGCGGCGCCAGTTCCTCGCTGAGCCGCTTCCCGAAGTGGGTCAGCGCTGCCTTGGCCTCCCCGTAGCCGACCGGCGAGCCGGTGGGCATGCGGGCGTTGATCGAGGAGATGTTCACGACCGCGCCCTTGCGCTCCAGGATGCTCGGCAGCGCCGCCTTGGTGGTCCACACCGCGCTGAACAGGTTGAGATCGAACATCCGCTGCCACTGTTCGTCGTCGGTGTCCAGGAACCCGCCGAGGGACAGCGAATTCGCGTCGCCCGCGCCGACGTTGTTGACGAGGAAGTCGATCCCGCCGACCGCGGTGAGCGCCTGGTCGACGATCGACCGCGCCCCCTCGCGGGTGCTCAGGTCGACGGACACCGCCGCGGCGGCGACCTTCTCCAACTCGGGTGTGACGGTGCGGGCGGCACCCACCACCCGGACACCCTCCGCAGCCAGGGTCCGAGCGATCGCGAGGCCGATGCCGCGACTCGCGCCGGTGACCAGAGCGGTCCTGCCGTTGATACCGAGGTCCATGACTTCCCCGTTCGTGGATGACGAATTCTTGAACTGCAGGTCTAAAATCAGGGCGCAAAAAAGCGCCGTTGCTTGAGGCGGCGTGGTTCAGAGGCCTTGAGGTGGTGTGCCTCAGAGGCCTGCCAGGGTCGTGTCGATGATCTGGTGCAGGACCGGCCGGTCGAACGTCTTGGCCATGACCCGGAGCCCGGCAAGGGCGGTCTGGAGGAACAGCGCCTGCGCCCTGGCGTCCAGGGCCCGGTCGATGTCACCGTCCCGCTGCCCCTGCTGGAGGCGGGCGGTGAACAGCCCGATCATGCGCTCCTCCATGCGCCGCACCGCGCGGGTGGCCTCCTCGTCCCGTCGGCCGAGCTCCGAAACGGTGTTCTGGGCGAGGCATCCGCGGCGGACCGGGCCGTCCAGGTCCATGTCCACGAGCAGGACGAAGTACGCGCGGATGCGTTCCTTGGTGGTGCCGGGCCGCGCCAGGAACTCCTCGGTCACCTCTGCCGCGGTTCGGTCGTAGAGGTCCAGAGCCCTGGCGAACAGCTCACGCTTGGAACCGAAGGAGTGGTACAGGCTGCCCTTGCCGATGCCGGTCGCCTCGGCGAGGTCGGCGGGGGAGGTGTCGGCGTAGCCCTTGGTCCAGAACGTCTCCATCGCCTGTGCGATGACCACGTCCGGTTCGAAGCTCTTCGGCCTGCCCATGGCACTACCGTAGCGAGTACTTGACCTCCAGGACAAGTACTCGGCGTCGGCGGGACCGCGGGGCGGGGTCGTCGTTATGCGAGAAGTCGGGCCGGCCGACTTCTCGCGCAAGGGCGTTCGGGAGTTGGGAACTCCGCCGCGCTTGATGGCAGTGACGAACCCGCGCCGACCCGTAGCGACGCCATTCGGGTGAACGGTCGCCAGGTTCCTTCGTTCACGCCCGACGGGCACGCCAAGCTGGGCGGCGCAGTTTCCGAACTGCCGATTCCGAACTTCCGAGGAAAGGCCGGCCGATGACCCGTGCGCTGATCGTGGTGGACGTACAGAAGGACTTCTGCGAGGGCGGAAGTGTGCCGGTCGGGGGTGGTGCCGACCGGGCGCGGGCGATCGCCGACCTCGTTCAGGGGCCGGACCGCAACGGGTGGAGTCGGGTGGTCGCCACCCGGGACCACCACATCGACCCGGGCGGTCACTTCTCCCCGAACCCCGACTTCCGCGACTCCTTCCCGGTGCACTGTGTGGCGGGGAGCGAGGGCGGCGAGTTCCATCCGCTGTTCGCGCCGGCCGTCGAGTCCGGCGCCGTGGACGAGGTGTTCTTCAAGGGTGCGCACTCGGCCTCCAAGAGCGGCTTCGAGGGTTTCACCGCCGACGGCACGCCGATGGCCGACTGGTTGCACGACCAGGGCGTGGACGCGGTGGACGTGGTCGGCATCGCCACCGACCACTGTGTGAAGGCCACCGCACTGGACGCCGTCAAGGCCGGGTTCGCCACCCGTGTCCTGCTGGACTACACGGCGGGCGTCGCCGCCGACACCACGGACGCCGCGCTCGGGGAGCTGGGTCGTGCGGGGGTGGACCTGGCGGGCACTCCGGTCGTCCTGGCCGGGTAGTCGCCCTGGCCGGCCGGTCGTGCCGGCCGGATAACAGAACGGTTGCGGAGCCCACCCTTCACGCGTCCAGGGGTTGACGGCGCGGGGAGGGTGGGCGTTTGCTGTGTCCCGCTCGTTGGAACCTGTTTGGTTCTGGTTTGTTTTGTGTGTTTGAACGTTCAAAACGTTGCAAAGCATCACATGGCGAGCGCCACCCACTCCCCTCCCTGCTCTCCAGCGCCGCCCCACCGAGAGGAATGCAATGTCACACCTTTCCCGACGCGACCTGTTCCGCGCCTCCGGAGCCGGCCTGCTGGCCCTCACCGCCGGAGGCGCCCTCACGGCCTGCGGCGGCGGCTCCGGCTCGGGCGGTGCCTCGGGCGGGGACGCCGACACCGGCACCATCACCGTCTGGTCCTGGGCCACCGCCGCCGACGCCCTGCGCGGCATCGTCCCGGCCTTCGAGAAGGACAACCCCGGGATCAAGGTCGACGTCCAGGACATCGGCGAACCCGCCATCTGGGACAAGATCACCGTCGGCCTGGCGGCCGGCGGCCAGGGCCTCGGCGACGTCCTGCACATCGGCTGCGACTACCTGCCGGGGTACATGGAGAAGTTCCCCGGCGGCCTCGCCAACCTCTCCGAGTTCGGCGCCGACGCCCACAAGGACAAGTTCGCCAAGGGCCTGTGGCCGGTCGTCACCGGCAAGGACGGCCACGCCTACGCGCTGCCCTGGGAGGTCAACCCGCTCGGGTTCTACTACCGCAAGGACTACTTCGACCGGGCCGGCATCGACCCCGAGTCCCTCGCCACCTGGGACGACCTGATAGCCGTCGCCGACCGCTTCAAGGCCGCCAACCCCGGCATCGCCATGATCGGCCTCAACAAGGCCGCCAACCCCACCCCCGACCTGGACTTCCTCCAGGGCCTGATGCAGCTCCAGGGCGCCTTCTACTTCGACCTCCAGGGGAAGATCACCGTCGGGTCCGAGCCGGCCGTGCGCGCCCTGACCATCATCAAGCGGCTGGAGGAGGCCGGGATGATCGGCGACACCCCCGGCGTCCAGAGCTGGCCGCCCGTGATGAAGACCGGCAAGCTCGCGGTGGCCGCGATGCCCGCCTGGGCCGCGCACTACCTGGAGAAGAAGTTCCCCGACCAGAGCGGCAACTGGCGCCTCACCAAGCCCCCGGCGGTCACCCCGGGCGGCAAGCGCACCGCCCTGGTGAACTCCACCCACCTGGCCGTCGCCGCCTCCAGCCCGCGCCGCCGCGCCGCCTGGAAGTTCGTCGAGTACGCGCTCACCCGCCCCGTCTCGCTGAACGCCATGTTCAACGCGGGCGGCGTCTTCCCCGCCCTCACCGAGGCCTACACCGACCCGCTGTACTCCGCGCCGAGCGCCTTCTACGGCGGCCAGCCGGTGCTCAAGACCTTCGCCGACCTCGCCACCGACGGCGGCGACCCCACCAACTACTCCGGCGACTACGCCCGCGCCCTCAAGCTCGTCAGCGACGCCCAGACCAAGATCCTGCTCAAGGGCGGCGACCCGGCCGCCGTCCTCCAGGACGCCGCCAAGCAGCTCGCCCAGCAGACCGGGCGCGGTATCGCATGACCGCCGCCACCCCGTCCGTCGCCCTCGCCAAGGAGGCCGCGCGGGCGCACCGCACCTTCCGGTGGCGCCGCACCGCCCTGCCGTACCTGCTGCTCGCCCCCGCCCTGCTCACCTTCGGCGTGTTCAAGGCCTACCCGGTCATCGACTCGCTGCTGCTCTCCTTCACCACCGGCTCCGGGGCCGCCACCCGCAACGCCGGCGTCGCCAACTACCGGCGCCTGCTGGACGATCCGCTGTTCTGGACGGCGCTGCGCAACACCGCCGAGATCCTGATCGTGCAGGTCCCGCTGATGCTCGGCCTGGCCCTGCTGATGGCCGTCGGCATCAACTCCGTCGTGGTGCGCTGGCGCGCCGTGTGGCGGCTCGGCGTCTTCATGCCCTCCGTCACCGGCCTGGTCGCCACGGGCGTGATCTTCGCCTTCCTGCTCAACACCGACAACGGCGCGGTCAACTGGCTGCTGAACGCCGTCGGCCTGCCCGCCGTCGACTGGCTGGGCGACCCGTTCTGGGCCCGGATGTCCGTCGTCCTGGTGCTCACCTGGCACTACACCGGCTACAACGCGGTCATCTACCTGGCCGGCCTGCAGGGCATTCCCAAGGAGCTGTACGAGGCCGCGATGGTCGACGGCGCCGGACCGATCCGTCGCTTCACCGCCATCACCGTCCCCGCGCT
Organism: Kitasatospora sp. NPDC033851; assembly: GCF_055576085.1. NCBI lineage: Bacteria > Bacillati > Actinomycetota > Actinomycetes > Kitasatosporales > Streptomycetaceae > Kitasatospora > Kitasatospora sp. NPDC033851. The sequence continues at coordinate 414,078 of NZ_JBVIRL010000004.1, forward strand.
GCGCCCGGTGCTGCTGTTCACCGTCGTGCTGTCCACCATCGGCACGCTCCAACTCTTCGACGAGCCCTACGTGCTGACCGGCGGCGGCCCGGACAACGCGACCCTCACCGTCTCGATGTACCTGTACCAGAACGGCTTCCGGTACTTCGACTTCGGCTACGCCTCCGCCATCGCCTACGCGCTCACCCTGCTCGTGTCGGTGCTCGGAGCGGTCCAGATGCGCCTGATGGGAGAGCGTGACCGGTGAACCTCAAGAAACTGCGGGGCTGGCCGCTCACCTTCGCCCTGGCCGCCGTCACGGGCCTGTCCATCGGACCGTTCTACTGGCTGGTGATCTCCTCGACCCGCCAGGACACGGAGATCTTCGACTGGCCGCCCAAGCTGCTGCCCGGCGGCCACCTGGGCGAGAACCTCGACCACCTCCAGCAGAAGATCGGCCTGCTCCGGGTGGTCGGCAACTCGCTGCTGGTGGCCGGGATCCAGACGATCGGCGCGCTGATCGTCGCACTGCTCGCCGGGTACGCCTTCGCCAAGTTCCGCTTCCGGGGCCGTACCGTGCTCTTCGCGCTGCTGTTCTCCACCCTCGTGGTGCCCGAACAGGTCATGCTGGTACCGCTGTTCAAGATGATGACGTCCTTCGGGCTGCTCGACACCTACCAGGCGCTCATCCTGCCCGGGCTCTGCGTGCCGTTCGCCATCTTCCTGATGCGCCAGTCGCTCTCCAGCATGCCGGACGAACTCCTGGACGCCGCCCGGGTCGACGGCGCGGGCGAGTTCCGGGTGCTGTGGAGCGTCGTCGTGCCGGTCATGCGGCCGGTGCTCGCGGCCCTGTCGATCTTCCTGTTCCTGGGCTCCTGGAACCAGTTCGTCTGGCCGCTGGTGGCTCTACGCAGCCCCGAGATGCACACCCTGCCGGTGGCCCTCGCCACCCTGCACGGCAACAAGAGCAACACCGACTACGGCGCGATCCTCTCCGGCACCGCGCTCTCCACCCTGCCGATGATGGTCCTCTTCCTGGTCCTCCAGCGGCAGTTCATCTCCGGCCTGCTGGCCGGCGCCACGAAGGGTTGATCATGACCGAGATCTGGGAACCGCACGCCCCGACGGTCGCCGGCGGCCTGCGCCCGCTGTACGCCGAGGGCGTGGAGCTGCGGGTCAGCGGTGCGGCGACCGCCCGCTCGGTGGGCGACGGGGTGGTGGAGGTGAGCGCCGAGGGCACGGGCGAGGTGCGGATCGAGTGGCGGGTGCCCTGCGTCGACGCCACCTCCCTCTGGACCCCTGAGCCGCGCGGCACCGGCTGGCTGCCCGCCGCCTGGAGCGCCCCGCGCCGCACCGGCCTGGCCATCGGCGCGCCGATCGCCGCCCTGGTCGGCACCGGCGACGTCACGCTGTGCGCCTTCGCCGCCGGGCGCCCCGACGTGCTGGCCGGGGCCGGAGTGGTCGAGGAGACCGGCGAGTTCCGGTTCTGGGCGCAGGCCACCGACCGGCTCACGGTGCGGATCGACACCTCGCGCCGGCACTACGCCCGCAGCCTGGCCGAACTCGCCGCCTGGTGGGGCGAGGACTTCCCGGCCGACATCCCCGAGCCCGCCCGCCGCCCGGCCTACTCCACCTGGTACTCGATGCACCAGGACGTCTCGCCCAAGGGCGTCGAGACCCAGGCCGCGCTCGGCAAGGAGCTCGGCATGGACGTGATCATCGTGGACGACGGCTGGATGACCGCCGACCGTACCCGCGGCTACGCCCACTGCGGCGACTGGGAGCCGGTCTCGCTGCCCGACACCGCCGCCCACGTGCGGCGCGTCCACGAGCTCGGCGTGCGCTACCTGCTCTGGTACGCGCTGCCGTTCATCGGCAAGGACAGTGCGGCGTACGAGCGGATCGGCCGCTACGCGCTCGCCGACGTCGCCCACATGGGCGCCATCGTCGCCGACCCGCGCTACCCCGAGGTCCGCGACTTCCTCACCGACCGGCTCGCCCGCGCCGTCGAGGAGTGGGGCATGGACGGCCTCAAGGTCGACTTCGTCGACTGGTTCGCCCGCGCCGCCGACAGCGCCGACGCTCCGGAGGCCGGCCCCGAGGCGGACTGCGCGAGCGTGGACGAGGGCGTGCAGCGGCTGCTCGCCGCCATCCGGCGCCGGATCACCGCCGCCGACCCGGAGGCGATGATCGAGCACCGCCAGCCGTACGTCAGCCCGGGTCTGTGGCCGTACGTCACCATGGTCCGCGCCACCGACTGCCCGCTCAGCCCGCAGGAGAACCGGCAGCGGACCATCGACGTACGCCTCGCCGCCGGGCCCGTCCCCGTCCACGCCGACATGCTGATGTGGCACCCGGCCGAACCGCCGGAGCAGATCGCCTGCCACCTGATCAACGTCCTGTTCTCCGTCCCGCAGGTCTCCGTCGACCTCACCACGCTGAGCGACGCGCAGCGCGAGGCCATCGCCTTCTGGCTCGGCGTCTTCCGCGACCACACCGCCACCCTGCAGCTCGGCGAACTGCTCCCCGCCCGGCCCGACCTCGGCTACCCGATGGTCACCGCGCGCGGAACCGACACCGTCGCCGTCGCCCGCTACGCCGCGCTGCCGGTGGACGCCTCCGACGACGGCTGGCGCACCCTGCTGGTGGCCAACGCCGACGCCGACCCGGACGTCCGGCTCACCGGCGGCAGCGGGACCGCCGCGATGACGGTGCGGGACGCCCGAGGGCGTATCGTCCGGCAGGGCGAGGTCGAGCTGGACCGGGCGGACACCATTCCTGTGCCGCGCGGCGGGCTGCTGACCCTGCGCCGCTGACCCCGTGCCGCCGCCGGCCGTGCACTGCCGCTGACCGTGTACTGCCGCCGACCGTGCACCGCCGCCGACCATGCCTGGAGGAGACCGCGTGCCCGAGGGACCGCAGCGACCGCGCCGCGGCGCCACCACGATCGAGGAGGTCGCCCGCGCGGCCGGGGTCTCCCGGCAGACCGTCTCCAACGCGCTCAACGCCCCGCACCGGGTCCGCCCGGCGACCCTGGACCGGGTGACCGCCGCGATCCGCGAACTCGGCTACCAGCCCGACCAGTCGGCCCGCTCACTGCGCAGCGGCGCCCGGCGCACCCTCGGCTACCTCGCCCCGGTCGACGACCCGCTCGACCCCAACCCGCTGATGGCCGGCTTCCTGGAGGCCCTGGTCGACGCGGCCGGGGCCGAGGGCCAGCGGGTGCTGCTGTTCCGGGCCGCCCCGCCGGCCGGGAACCCGGCCGCCGCGATCGACGAACTGGTGGCGGCCCGCCAGGTGGACGGGCTGGTGCTGGCCGACGTGCTGGCCGACGACGCCCGGATCGCGCACGTCGCCCGGCTCGGCGTCCCCTTCGTCAGCTTCGGCCGCACCGGCCCGGGGGAGCCGCAGCACTGGGTGGACATCGCCAACGACGCGGCGATGGCGGCGGTGGTGCGGCACCTCGCGGCGCTGGGCCACCGCCGGATCGGCTACCTCGGCGCCGCCGAGGACCTGCCCTGGATGGCGGCACGGCGGGCGGGCTTCCTCGCCGAGGCAGGGCGGCTGGGGCTGTCCGCGGTGACGGTGGGCGCTCCGGAGACGCCGGTCGGTCCGGCCGGGACAGTCGGTCCGGACGGGGCGGGGGCCGTCGGCGGGGCGGGCGCGGCGGGCTCGGCAGGGGTGGATGCCGCGGAAGGCGCCGCGGGTTCGGGCCCGGCGGAGGGCTCGGGGGCGCCTCGGTCGGCGGTCGCCGCCGTCCGGGCGCTGCTGCGCCGCCCCGACCGGCCGACCGCCTTCGCGGCGGGCAGCGACCTGCTGGCGCTGGACGTGTACGAGGCGGTCCGGGCGGAAGGGCTGGTGGTCGGGCCCGGCGGAGTGGCCGTCACCGGCTTCCACGACACCCCGCTCTGCCGCCACCTGCACCCCGCGCTGACCTCCGTCCGGCTGCCGCTGCGGGCGATCGCCGGCGCCCTGGTGGGCCGACTGCTCGGCCAGGTGCGCGGGGAGGCGGGGCCGGTGGCGGGGCTGGAGCTGCCTGCCGAGCTGGTGGCGCGGGGGAGCAGCGGGTAGGCGGACGAGTCCTACTCGGTGGCCGGTGCGACGATCAGTTCGCCGACCAGCCCGGCGGCCGTCGCCCGCTGCTCGGCGGGCAGGGCGTCGTCGGTGACCAGGACGTCCAGCTGCTCCAGGGTGGCGAAGGAGGCCAGGCCGACCGCGTTCCACTTGGTGTGGTCGGCCACCACGACCACCCGGCGGGCCGACTGCAGGAAGGCGCGGTTGGTCTCCGCCTCGGCCAGGTTGGGCGTGGTCAGCCCGGTCTCGGGGGAGAGGCCGTGGCAGCCCAGGATCAGGAGGTTGACGTGCAGGGAGCGGATCGCCTGGTCGGCCACCGGTCCGACCAGCGCGTCCGAGGGCGTCCGGACGCCGCCGGTGAGGATCACCGTCGTGGTGGCGGGGGTGCCGTCCTCGTCGGGCTGTTCGAGGAGGTCGGCGATCCGCAGCGAGTTGGTGACCACGGTGAGGCCCTCGACCGCCCGCAGGTGCCGGGCGACCGCGAAGGTGGTCGTTCCGGCGGCCAGCCCGACCGCCGAGCCGGGCGGCACCAGCGCGGCGGCCGCCCGGGCGATCGCCTCCTTGGCGGGCATTTCCCAGTGCGCCTTGGTCTCGAACCCGGGCTCGCCGCTGGCCGGCGCCTCGATCCGCACCGCGCCGCCGTGCACCTTCTGCACCAGGCCGCGGCGGGCCAGTGCGTCCAGGTCGCGGCGGATCGTCATGTCGGACACCCCGAGGTCCCGGACCAGCTCGGTCACCCGGACCCCGCCACGCGCGCGGACCTGCTCCAGGATCTGCACGCGACGCTGCCCGGCGAGCGGTTGGGCGCTGTCAGCCATCGGGAGGCCTCCTTCGACCACTTCCGGTGAGTGGTCCTGGTGGATAATGTTTGGGAGTGTAGCTTTCTGTTGATTCCAACGGCTTCACTCAGAGGAAGAAGGCCATGCCCGGGACGACCCTGGCTCAGCCCACCGTCAGGACCGCGACCACCCTCGCGGACGGTCGGCAGCTGATCTACTACGACCGCGGCACCGCCGCCCCCCGAACCGCCCCCGACCGGCGCCCGCTGGACCCCCAGGCCCCCGGGTCCGAGGTCCGGCTCGACCCGGCCACCGGCGACTGGGTCACCATCGCCGCCCACCGTCAGGCCCGCACCTACCAGCCACCGGCCGAGGAATGCCCGCTCTGCCCGTCCCGGGACGGGCGGCTCAGCGAGATCCCGGCCGAGGACTACCAGGTGGCCGTCTTCGAGAACCGCTTCCCCTCGCTCGCCGGCCCGCCGGCCGACCCCTCCCCGGACGCCGACGGCCTGTGGACCGGCGGTCCCGGCGCCGGCCGCTGCGAGGTGGTCTGCTTCACCGCCGACCACGACGCCTCCTTCGCCGACCTCACCCCCGAGCGGGCCCGCCTGGTCCTCGACGCGTGGACCGACCGCACCGCCGAACTCTCCGCCCTGCCGGGCGTCCAGCAGGTGTACTGCTTCGAGAACCGCGGCGCCGAGATCGGCGTCACCCTCGCCCACCCGCACGGCCAGATCTACGCCTTCCCCTTCACCACCCCGCGCACCGCCCGGATCGCCGCCCGCGCCGCCGAACACCGCGCCGCCACCGGCCGCAACCTCTTCGACGACCTCCTCGCCGCCGAACGCGCCCACCCCGAAGGCGCCCACCCCGAAGGCGCCCACCCCGAAGGCGCCCACCCCGAAGGCGCCCACGGCGACCGGGTGGTCCTGGCCGGCGAGCACTGGACGGCCTTCGTCCCCTTCGCCGCCCGCTGGCCCTACGAAGTCCACCTCTACCCGCACCGCCGGGTGCCCGACCTGACCGCCCTGGACGAGCCACAGCGCGCCGAGTTCCCCGGCCTCTACCTGGAGCTGCTGCGACGCTTCGACCGCCTCTTCGGAGGCGGCCGCACCCCGTACATCTCCGCCTGGCACCAGGCCCCCGCCGGCCACCGGGACGAACTCGCCCTGCACCTGGAGCTCTTCACCATCCGGCGCACCGCCGACAAGCTCAAGTACCTGGCCGGCGTGGAATCCGGCATGGACGCCTTCGTCAACGACGTCACCCCCGAGGACGCGGCCCGCCGGCTGCGGGAGGTCGCCCCGTGAACACCTTCGCCCAGCCCGACACCTTCACCGAGCCCGACACCTTCACCGAGCTCTACGGCCGCCCCGCCGAAGGGGAGTGGGCCGCCCCCGGCCGGGTCAACCTGATCGGCGAACACACCGACTACAACCTCGGGTTCGTGCTGCCGATCGCCCTCCCGCAGACCGTCCGCGCCCAGGTGGCCCGCCGCGACGACGGACGGCTGCGGCTCTGGTCCGCCCAGGGCCGCGGGCCGGTCACCGTGCTGCGGCTCGCCGACCTCGCCCCCGGCGCGGTGCCCGGCTGGGCCGGCTACCCCGCCGGTGTGGTGTGGGCGCTGCGTGAGGCCGGGCACGAGATCGGCGGCGTGGACCTCCGGCTGGACAGCGACGTCCCCGGCGGCGCCGGACTCTCCTCCTCGGCGGCCCTGGAATGCGCCGTCGCCACCGCGTACAACGACCTGTACGGGCTGGGGCTTTCGGCTGCGGAACTGGCGGTGCTCGCACAGCGCGCCGAGAACGCGTTCGTCGGCGTGCCGTGCGGGATCATGGACCAGATGGCCTCGATGTGCTGCCGCCCGGGTGCCGCGCTGTTCCTGGACAGCCGGGACCTGTCGACGCGTCAGGTGTCCGTCGACCTCGCGGGCGCGGGCCTCGCCCTGCTGGTCCTCGACACCAGGGTCAAGCACGACCTCGGGGACGGCGCGTACGCCGCCCTGCGAGCCGGCTGCGAACGGGCCGCGAAACTGCTCGGGCTGCCCGCACTGCGCTCGCTGCAGCCCTCGGGGCTCGCTGCCGCCCTGGGTGAACTCCCGTCGGAACTGCGCCGGTTGGTGCGCCACGTGGTCACCGAGAACGCGCGGGTGGAGGCCGCCGTCGCCCACCTGGACGCCGGCGACCTCGCCGCGCTCGGCCCGATCCTCACCGCCGGCCACGCCTCGCTGCGCGACGACTACCGGGTCTCCTGCCCGGAGACCGACCTCGCCGTCGAGGCGGCCCTCGCCGCCGGCGCCCACGGCGCCCGGATGACCGGCGGCGGCTTCGGCGGCTCCGTCATCGCCCTGGTCGACGCGGCCGAGGCCCAGCGCGTCGCCGCCCGGGTGACCGCCGCCTTCCGCACCGCCGGGTACGCCGAGCCGCGCACCCTCACCGCCGTCCCGGCCGAGGGGGCGCGCCGGCTCGCCTGACCCCTACTACGGCCGCCCGGTGGGCCTGCTACGCCCGGTGGGCCGCCGGGCGCTCGCGGGGCGCCTCCGCGAGCGCCCGGGTCACGGCCTCGACCCCGCCGCGCAGCCCGTACACCGGCGTGGCCGGCTGCTGGCGCCAGGAATCGTCGATGCCGCCCGCGTCCACCGAGTCGAAGCCCAGCTCGTCGACCAGCGCCCGGACGACCCGCTTGGCCGCCTCGTCGTCCCCCGCGACCGGCACGGCGATCCGCTCCGGGTCGCCCGCCGGAAGCGGCCGCTCCAGCAGGTCCTGCGCGTACGTGCCGTTGAACACCTTCACCACCGGGTGCCCGAGGTGCTGCTCCGTCCACCGGCTCTCGGTGAGCCCGTCGTCCTCGATCGCGTCGATCCGGCCGTCGCGCTCCTTCGGGTAGTAGTTGCCGGTGTCGATCACCGCCACACCCTCGGCCGCCCCGTCGAACAGCCCGGCGGGCAGGTCCGGCACGTTCTTCAGCGGCACGGTCACGACCACGACCTGCGCACCCCGCGCCGCCTCGGCCACCGTCACCGCCTTCGCGCCGGTCTCCTCGACCAGCGCCTTCAGCGTCTCCGGGCCGCGCGAGTTCGCCACCGAGACCTCGTGCCCCAGCGCGGCCAGCCGCCGGGTCAGGTTGCCGCCGATGTTGCCCGCACCGATGATGCCGATCTTCATGGGAAACCCCTCGTCTGCGAGTGCCGCAATTGGCTCGTCGCCCTGCCCCAACCCCACGGTGACCGCGGCGATTCCCCACCCGGGCGCCGGCCACCCGCACCGCCGACCCGGACACCCCGTCCGACGACGCCCCGCGGCTGCTGCTCTCCTCGGCCGCCTCGCGCCGAAGCCACGTGCTCAGCGGCGCTTCCGCTTGCCGTGGGCGGCGGCCGGTGGCACGGGTTCGGGGTCGTTCAGCAAGCGCGACACCGTCCCCCGGAAGGCGGCGGTGGCCGGGTGGTCGGGCCCGAGGACGCGCTCGTGGTCGGTCAGTGTCGCCCGCAGCAGCCACCGCGACTGCGCCCGCCGCCCGGTGTACCAGTAGAGGGTGGCGAGGCCGGCCCGTGCGAGGAGGAGGTGCGGGTGGTCGCGGCCGAGGAGACGCTCGGTCTTCCTGTCGACGTGTTCCAGCACCGTGATCGCGTCCTGGAGGCGTCCGAGGCCGTGGTAGCCGGTGGCGAGGTTGAGCCGGGTGATCAGGGTGTTCGGGTGGTGCGGGCCCAGCACGCGCACGCGGTCGGCCAGGAGCCGCTCCTCGATGGCGACGGCATCGTGGTCGCGTCCCGCGATCCGGTAGCAGTTGGCGAGGTTGCCGAGAGTGCTGAGGGTGGCCGGGTGGTCGCCGCCGAGGAGGCGCTCCTGGTCGGCGAGCACGCGCTCGTGGAGGTCCGTGGCCGCCTCGACGCGTCCTGCGTACAGGTAGCCGTTCGCGAGGTTCGACCGGGTGACGAGGGTCGCGGGGTGCTCGGGGCCGAGCAGGCGTTCGCGGTCGGCGAGGACGCGCTTGTTGAGGCCGATGCCCTCGCGGATGCGGTCCGCCTCCAGATAGGCCTCGCCGAGTTCGGCGCAGATCCGGACGGTCTGGAGGTGGCCGGGACCGAGGACGCGTTCGGCGTCGGCCCGAGTGCGCTCCAGCAGGGTGACGGCCTCCGCGACGCGTCCCGCCGGCCGGTAGGAGGCGGCGAGGATCGTCCGGGCCGTGAGGGTCTGCGGGTGGTCGCTGCCGAGGGCGCGCTCGGTGTCGGCCAGGACCTGCTCCTTGATGCGGACCGCGTCACTGAGGCGTCCGGCCTGTGCGTAGGAGACGGCCAGGTCGGCATGGGTGAGGAGGGTTTCGGGGTGGCCGGGGCCGAGTAGGCGTCCGCGGCCGGCGAGGACGCTCTCGCGCAGCCGGATGGCCTCCTCGGTGCGGCCGGCCTCGTGGTAGGCGCCCGCGAGGTTGGAGCGGGTGGTGAGGGCCTTGCGGCTGTCGGCCCCGAAGAGGCGCTCGGTGTCGGCGAGCACCCCCTCGAGCAGGGTGATGGCCTCCTCGGTGCGTCCCACCTGCGCGTAGTCGACGGCGAGGTTGGCCCGGTACTGCAGGGTGGCCGGGTGGTCGGCACCGAGGACGCGCTGGGAGTCGGCGACGATCCGCTCCAGGAGGTGCAGGGCCTCGAGGTAGCGTCCTTCGGCGTGGTAGCCGACTCCGAGGTTGTTGCGGGCGGCGAGGGTGTCGGAGTGTTCGGTGCCGAGGACGCGTTCACAGGAGGAGACGAGCCGGGTCCAGTGCCGGATGGCGGGCGTGTGGAGCCCCGCCGCGATCAGGCTGAGGCCGATGACGTGCAGCAGGGAGTGGGCCCCGTCGGCCGGTTCCATCAGCTCGTCCCCCGCGTACTCGGCCAGGGTGGCGCCATTGCTGCGGAGCACGGCCGCGAGTTCCCGATCGGTGTGGTCCTCCTCGGGCCACAGCTCGACCAGGGCGTCGGCGGCCGCCCGGTGCGGACGCTCGTCCTCGGGCGTGGCGTCGCGCGCGGCCCGGGAGGTGAGCGCGTGGACGCTCACCTCCCGGTGCGGGGCCTCGCTGAGGGTGAGCAGGTTGTAGGCGTGCAGGACGGCGAGCGCGTCCCGGGCGTCGTCCGCTTCGATCCGCGTGCCGGCCGCGTCGCCGAGGTGGTCCAGCACCGGCTGCGTCGCCCACAGGTCCTGCGGGTGGCCCGCCGGGTCGAGCAGGGCGGCGAGCCGCAGGGCAGGGAGGGCGAGCCCGACCGGCTCCTCCTGCTGGGCGGCGTCCACCGACAGCAGCAGCGCCGCCGTCACCGGGCCCCGGTAGCCGTCGGCGCCGGACCGGGACGGCAGGACCTGGTCCAGGGTGCGGCTGCGGTTACGGAACAGCTGGAGGTAACGGCCGCTGCTGCGCTGCTTGTTGACCATGTAGGCGGCGGCGTGGGCGAGTGCCAGCGGGAGGTGGCCGAGGGCGGCGGCGAGTTCGGCGGCGTGCTCGTCGAGGAAGTGGGCGCAGCCGGCGCGGTCCATCCGCTCCCGCAGGTAGGCGACGGACTCGGCGGGGGAGTAGGTGCCGATGTCGACCAGGGCCCGGTCGCTGCCGGTGGTGGCGGCGCCCCGGTGCCGGGTGGTGGCGATGACCCGCCCGTGCCCGCCCCGGGAGGTGGTCGGCCACAGGACGTCGGGGGTCGCCTCGGTGGTGTTGTCGAGGACGATCAGCCACCGGCGATCGGTGGTCGCCAGCCACTCCAGGAAGCGCTCCGCATCCTGTTCGGCCTCACCGGTCGTTCCCGCGACCCGGACCGCCGCAGCGGCCCTCGCGTAGACGTCCGTCACGGTGGCGGGTTCGGTCGCATCGGCCCACAGCACCAGGTCCGTCCGGGCGTCGACGGCCGCGCGCGCGTAGTCGGCGGCGAGCTGGGACTTCCCGACGCCGCCACCGCCCGCCAGCACCTGGCTGAGCACGACCGTCCCGTGCTGCCCCCGGGCCTCGTCGATGGCCTGCCGCAGCTCCTCCCGAGCCTGGAAGGCACTCGCCTTCGGCGGGATCCGGCCGATCACCATCGGCCACCGCACCTCGACGGCCGGCGCCGCGTACTGGTGGACCGTCAGCTCGCCCGCCTGGAAGGCGTTGCCGTTGACCGTGCCGCCGTCGATGCCGTTCCTGACCTGCCAGCCCTGCACCCGCTCGCCCCCGCCGCCCGGTGTGTCGAATGGCCTCCATTCTCACCGATCCGTGGTGCGGTCGGGGCTCCGCGGTGTGCCCGGGCCGTCACTCGAAGCGCGTGGGGTCACCGGCTCCCCGCCGGGTGATCTCCGGTTCGCCGCCGGAAAAGTCGACGACGGTCGTCGGTTCCGTGCCGCAGTCGCCCGAATCCACCACGGCGTCCAGCACGTGGTCGAGGCGCTCCTTGATCTCCCACCCCTGGGTCATCGGTTCGTCGTCGCCGGGGAGGACCAGGGTGCTGGAGAGCAGGGGCTCTCCGAGCTCGGCGAGCAGCGCCCTGGTGACGGTGTGGTCGGGGATCCTGACGCCCACCGTCTTCTTCTTCGGGTGCATCAGGCGGCGGGGGACCTCCTTGGTGGCAGGGAGGATGAAGGTGTAGCTGCCCGGCGTCGCGGCCTTGATGGCGCGGAAGACGTTGTTGTCGAGTTGGACGAACTGCCCGAGCTGCGCGAAGTCCACGCACATCAGCGTGAAGTGGTGGCGCTCGTCGAGCCGCCGGATCGACCGGATCCGTTCGAGGCCCTCGCGGTTGTCCAGTTGGCAGCCCAGGGCGAAACAGGAGTCGGTCGGGTACGCGATGAGTGACCCGGACCGGAGACTGGCGGCCACGGTGCTGATGGTGCGCGGCTGGGGAGACTCTGAATGCACGTCGAAGTACTTCGCCATTGGCCGACCCTACGGGATTCCGGCGACCGATGGGCGCAACCGCGACATTCCGCTCCGCGAGCGCCCGTGAAAGGCGGGGGCGCGGGCGAATCGGGCCGGACGCTGGTCGGCCGCCGGGTGGTGGCGTACGGTCGGTCGGCATGGGCTTCGACCAGGCGCGGGTGAACCGGATCTTCCTTCCCGAGACCTACGCCGACGGCGTGCCGTACGACCTGTTCCGCGAGTTGCGGGCGGAGGCGCCGGTCTGCTGGGTGGAGGAGCCGGCGGTGGGGGACTGGCCGGGCGGGAGCGGCTACTGGGCGGTGCTGCGGCACGCGGACGTGAAGCACGTGCTGCGCAGTCCCGAGCTGTTCTCCTCCCACCTGGGCGCGACCCAGATCCGCGACCCCGACACCCCGGCCGACCTGGAGTTCGCCCGGGCGATGATGCTCAACCAGGACCCGCCCGACCACTCCCGGCTGCGCCGGGCCGTCGCCGCGGCGTTCACCCCGCGGGCGCTGCGCGAGCTGACCGCCGCCATCGAGCGGCGCGCAGCCGAACTCGTGGCGGCGATGCGCCCGTTGGGCCGGGTCGACTTCGTGCCGGTGGCCGCCGAGCTGCCCGTGTGGACGCTGGCCCGGATCCTGGGGGTGCCGGAGCAGGACCAGCAGCTGCTGGTCGACTGGTCGAATCGGGTGATCGGTTACCAGGATCCCGACTACGCCCGGTCCAGCACCGCCGACCCGTCCCGCCTGACCGAGCTGGGTCGGGCCGCGCTCGCCCACCGCCCCACGGCCCCGACCACCTCGGACGGCCACCCGGTCAACCCGCGTTCGCGTGCGGCCCTCGCCGACATGTTCCGGTACGCGCACGGTCTCGCCGATCGGCCCCCACCGGGCAGCATTGTCGCCCGCCTGCGGGAAGCCGGACTGAGTGCCGCCGAATTCGAAACGATGTTCTTTCTGTTCGGGGTCGCCGGTAACGAGACGCTGCGCAATGGTCTGCCCGGAGGGCTGTATTCCCTGCTCACGCACGCCGACCAGTACCGCCTGCTGTGCCGACGGCCGGACCTGGTCGCTTCGGCCGTGGATGAGCTGCTGAGATTCTGGCCCCCGGTCCTGGAGTTCCGGCGCACTGCCACCCGGGACGTCGTGCTGGCCGGGAAACCGGTCCGCCGCGGTGACAAGGTGGTGGTGTACCACGCCTCCGCCAATCGCGACGAGTCGGTCTTCCCCGATCCGGACCGCCTGGACATCACCCGTACGCCGAACGACCACGTCAGCTTCGGCTACGGCCCGCACTTCTGTGTGGGAGCGCAACTCGCCAGGATCCAGATGTCGGCCGTGCTCCGGCGGATCGTCGGCGAGTTTCCCGATCTGGAACTCGCTCCGGACGGGCCGCCGACGCGGTTGGTCTCCAACTTCCAGAACGGGCTCAAGTCCCTTCCCGTCCAGTGGAGTTGACGCTGCGTCAGAACCTCGCACCGTGCCACGGCGATCCCCGCGCCGAGCGGGACGGTCAGCCCGCGCAGTGCGGGCAGAGCCCCCGGTAGGTGACCTCGGCCTGGGAGACGGTGAACCCGTAGCGCTGTTCCGCCGGGAGGTCGGCCAGCGGGTTGCCGAGGGGGTGGACGTCGCGGATGGCGCCGCAGCCGGTGCAGATCAGGTGCTGGTGGGGGCGGTGCGCGTTGGGGTCGTAGCGCTTGGCGCGCCCGTCGGTGGAGACCTCGATGACCTCGCCGAGGGTGACCAGCTCGCCGAGGGTGTTGTAGACCGTCGCCCGGGAGATCTCCGGGAGGCGCTCCGCCGCCCGGGCGTGCACCTCGTCCGCGGTCAGGTGTACGTGCTCGCCGTCCAGGACCTCGGCCACGACACGCCGCTGGGAGGTCAGGCGCCAGCCGCGCCCGCGCAGCCGCTCCAGCAGGTCACTCATATCGGTTCACCTATTCAGGTCAAGGGGAAGACCGGAGTTTACCAATGCACATCCTGTGCCCTCCGGATCCCGATCGGATATGGGTTTGGTGTCTTTCTTGACTTGGATTCCGTCCATCGTAGGATCGGCTCCGGCGCTAGCCTAGGTACCAGCAGTAGATGCAGCACATGCAGCAGATGCCGTAGGTAGCACAGAAGACACCGTGATCCGCCTTGTGAGGGAAGGATTCCCATGTCTGACATCCACGATGCAACCGGCGTAGAGGCGAACGCGGAGGGCTGCCCGGTGAACCACGGGCGCGCGCCGCACCCCACCCAGGGCGGTGGGAACCGCCAGTGGTGGCCGGAGCGGCTCAATCTGAAGATCCTCGCCAAGAACCCCGCCGTCGCCAACCCGCTCGGAGCGGACTTCGACTACGCGGCGGCCTTCGGCGCGCTCGACCTCCCGGCCGTCAAGCGGGACATCCAGGAGGTGCTCACCACCTCCCAGGACTGGTGGCCGGCCGACTACGGCAACTACGGCCCGTTCATGATCCGCATGGCCTGGCACAGCGCCGGCACCTACCGGATCAGTGACGGCCGCGGCGGCGCCGGTGGCGGCCAGCAGCGCTTCGCCCCGCTGAACAGCTGGCCCGACAACGCGAGCCTGGACAAGGCCCGCCGCCTGCTGTGGCCGGTGAAGAAGAAGTACGGCCGCAGCCTGTCCTGGGCCGACCTGATCGTCCTGGCCGGCAACGTCGCGCTGGAGGGCATGGGCTTCCGGACCTTCGGCTTCGGCGGCGGCCGGGTCGACGAGTGGGAGCCGGACGAGGACGTCTACTGGGGCCCGGAGACCACCTGGCTGGGCGACGAGCGCTACACCGGCGACCGCGAGCTGGAGAACCCGCTGGCCGCCGTCCAGATGGGCCTGATCTACGTCAACCCGGAGGGCCCCAACGGCAACCCGGACCCGATCGCCGCCGCCCGCGACATCCGCGAGACCTTCTACCGGATGGCGATGAACGACGAGGAGACCGTCGCGCTGATCGCCGGCGGCCACACCTTCGGCAAGACCCACGGCGCCGGCCCGGCGGACAACGTCGGCCCGGACCCCGAGGACGCGCCGATGGAGCAGCAGGGACTCGGCTGGAAGAGCGCCTTCGGCACCGGTGTGGGCGGGGACGCGATCACCAGCGGTCTGGAGGGCGCCTGGACGCCCACCCCGGTCACCTGGGACAACAGCTTCTTCGAGACGCTGTTCGGCTACGAGTGGGAGCTCACCAAGAGCCCGGCCGGCGCCCACCAGTGGAAGCCGAAGGACGGAGCCGGCGAGGGCACCGTCCCGGACGCCCACGACCCGGCCAAGCGGCACGTCCCGATCATGCTCACCACCGACCTGTCGCTGCGCTTCGACCCGGTCTACGAGCCGATCTCCCGGCGCTTCCTGGAGAACCCGGCCGCGTTCGCCGACGCCTTCGCCCGTGCCTGGTACAAGCTCACCCACCGCGACATGGGCCCCATCGTCCGCTACGTCGGCGCGGAGGTCCCGAGCGAGCAGCTGCTCTGGCAGGACCCGCTGCCGACGGTCGACTACCAGCAGGTCGGGGCGGCCGACGTGGCCGACCTCAAGCGGCGGATCAACGCCACCGGCCTGTCGGTGGCCGAGCTGGTCTCCACCGCCTGGGCGGCGGCCTCCTCCTTCCGCTCCAGCGACAAGCGCGGCGGCGCCAACGGCGGCCGGATCCGGCTGGAGCCGCAGAGCGGCTGGGAGGTCAACGAGCCCGACAAGCTGGCCTCGGTGCTGCGCACCCTGGAGGGCGTGCGGCAGGAGTTCAACGCGCAGGCCGACGGCGGCACGCAGGTCTCGCTGGCCGACGTGCTGGTGCTGGCCGGCGGCGTCGGCGTCGAGCAGGCCGCCAAGGCGGCCGGCCTCGCCGTCGAGGTGCCGTTCGCGCCCGGCCGGGTGGACGCGCCGCAGGAGCTGACCGACACCGAGTCCTTCGCGGCGCTGGAGCCGAAGGCCGACGGGTTCCGCAACTGGGTCGGCAAGGGCAACCGGCTGCCGGCCGAGTACCTGCTGCTCGACAAGGCGAACCTGCTGGGCCTGAGCGCCCCCGAGCTGACCGTGCTGGTCGGCGGCCTGCGCGTGCTGGGCGCCAACCACGGCCAGTCCGCGCACGGCGTGCTCACCGAGACCCCCGGCGTGCTGACGAACGACTTCTTCGTCAACCTGCTGGACCTGGACACCCGTTGGGCGGCCACCTCGGAGGACTCGCACACCTTCGAGGCCCGCGACGCATCGGGCCGGGTCAAGTGGACCGGCACCCGGGCCGATCTGGTCTTCGGCTCGAACGCCGAACTGCGGGCCGTCGCCGAGGTGTACGCGAGCGACGACGCCAAGGAGAAGTTCGTGACGGACTTCGTCGCGGCCTGGGTCAAGGTCATGAACGCGGACCGCTTCGACCTCGTCTGATCCGTGGATCAGCGGATCCGCAGAGCTACGGATCCGCTGTTCCGCTCCGCTGTTCCGCTGACGCAGCACGGCGGGAGCCCGGGGGCCCAATCCCCGGGCTCCCGCCGCGTGTTACCGGGGTTCGCCGGGGGACCCCACACTGACCAGCCCCGTCTCGTACGCCGCGACCACCACCTGCGCCCGGTCCCGCAGGCCCAGCTTGCCGAGGATCCGCGCGACATGGGTCTTCACCGTCGCCTCGGACAGCTGCAGCCGGGCGGCGAGCTCGGCGTTGCTGAGGCCGCGCGCGAGCAGCCCCATCACCTCCAGCTCGCGCGGGGTGAGCGTGCCCAGCTCGCGGTGCGGCGCGGCCGCGGTGGGGGCGTCCGGGCGGGCGGCGAAGCGCTCGACCAGGCGCCGGGTGATGGCGGGGGCGAGCAGCGCGTCCCCGGTGCGGACCAGCCGGACGGCGGCGGCCAAGTGCTCCGGGGTGACGTCCTTGAGCAGGAAGCCGCTCGCCCCGGCGGCCATCGCCGCGTAGACGTAGTGGTCGAGGTCGAAGGTGGTCAGCATGATGATCCGCGGCGGCTCCTGCGCCGGGTCGGCGAGGATGCGCCGGGTGGCCTCCAGGCCGTCCAGAACGGGCATCCGGATGTCCATCAGGACGACGTCGGGCCTGGTCCGGCGGACGGCGGCGACGGCCTGCTCGCCGTCCTCGGCCTCGGCGACCACGTCGATCCCCTCCGACTCCAGGATCAGCCGGAAGCCGGTGCGGACCAGGGCCTGGTCGTCGGCGACGACCACCCGCAAGGACTGCGCGTTCATGAACTCTCCAGCGGTATCAGGGCCGTGACGCGGTAGCCGCCGCGCGGCCGGGGGCCGGTCTGCAGGGTGCCGCCGTAGACGGCGAGGCGTTCGCGCAGGCCCAGCAGGCCGCGTCCGTTGCCGGTGGCGGCGGCGCCGGTGGCGCGCCCGCCGGTGTCGGTGACCTCCACCCGCAGGTGGTCGGGGGCGTACTCGACGGTCACCGTGGCGTCGGCGCCGCCCGCGTGCTTGACGCTGTTGGTGAGCGCCTCCTGGACGACCCGGTAGGCGGCCAGCTCGACCCCGGGCGGGACGGCCCGGCGCTCACCGAGGACGGCCAGCGCCACGGGCAGCCCGGCCCGCCGCACGCCCTCGACCAGCGCGTCCAGGCGGCCGAGACCCGGCTGGGGGCTGAGGTCGGCGCCCTCGGCCGGGGCGTCGCCGGTTTCCGCGTCGATGGTCAACAGGCCCATGACGTGCCGTAGTTCGGTCATCGCCGCGCGTCCGCCGGACTCCACCGCGGCCATCGCCTCGCGGGCCTTGTCCGGGGCGGTGTCCAGGATCTTGCGGGCGGCACCGGCCTGGATCGTCATCATGCTCACGTTGTGCGTCACCACGTCGTGCAACTCCCGGGCGATGCGCGCCCGTTCGAGCTCCACGGCGCGTTGCAGCGCGGCCAGCTGCTCGCGCTCCAGGACGGAGAGCCGCTCACGCCCCTCCTCCACCCGGCGGCGCCACATCCGCAGCTCGTAGGCGACCGCGAACACCGGCACCAGGACCAGCACGGCGATCACCCCGTTGGGGAAGTGCGGCAGCTTGGCCTCGGTGAAGAGCACCACCAGCGCGACGGCCGCGGCCGGCAGGCTCAGCAGCACGGCCCTCGGGCGGCGCCCGTACGCGGCGGCGCTGTACGCGGCGACGATCACCGCCACGCCCGCCGAGTACGCGATGTCCGGCGACTGCCGGCGGACCAGCAGCGCGGCCGGCAGCACCGTCCACAGCACCGCCAGCGGGTAGCGGCGGCGCAGCACCAGCGGCAGCGGGACGAGCGGGACGAGCAGCAGCAGCCCGTGCCGGACGGACTCACCCGCCGTCTCCGTGATGGTGGCGTAGCGGCCGGAGGTGAGGGCGAGGAAGAGGGCCAGGGCCAGGTCGAAGGCCTGGCCGCGCCGGGTCGGCCGGGGCGGGGGAGCGGCGTCGGGGCCGCGGCCCGGCCGGGTGGCCGCCGCGCGCAGCCGTTGCACCGTCGGATGGTTGATCACCGGGACATTGTGGGGGTCGGGCCGCGCCGGGGACAGCCCCGCAGGCGGCGGCAGCCACTACACCCGGCGACTACCCCGGAAGGATGACGACGCGTCGGGTCCGCCGGACGCGGTAGCGAAGTTGCCGCGGGAGACGGACGCGGGCACGCGCCGCCCGTCCGTACCTTCGTCCTCGTCACCAGGCAGGACGAGGCGAGGAGCGGGGATGAACGGCGATCCGGTGATCGAGCTGAGCGGTGTGGGCCGCCACTACGAGGGCGCCCGGGCGGCGCTGGACGGGGTCACGCTGAGCGTACGGCGGGGGGAGTCGGTGGCCGTGCTCGGGCCGTCCGGCAGTGGGAAGTCCACCCTGCTGAACCTGGTGGCCGGGCTGGACCGGCCGAGCGCCGGGACGGTCACCGTGGCCGGCGTCCGGGTGGACCGGCTGGGCGAGGCGGGCTCCGCCCGCTACCGGCGCGGCACGATCGGCATGGTGTTCCAGTTCTTCAACCTGCTGGACGACCTCACGGTGGCCGACAACGTGGTCCTGGCCGGCGAACTGGCCGGCGTCCCGCGCGCGGAGGCCCGGCGCCGGGCCGGCGAGCTGCTGGAGTCGCTCGGCATCGACCGGCACGCCCGCGCCCACCCGGCCCGGCTCTCCGGCGGTGAACGCCAACGCGTCGCGGTGGCGCGGGCGTTGATGAACCAGCCGACGCTGCTGCTGGCGGACGAGCCGACCGGTGCGCTGGACTCGGCCTCGGGCGAGGACGTCAAGGCGCTGTTCCGGGACCTGCACGCGGGCGGCCAGACCCTCCTGATCGTCACCCACGACCTGACGCTCGCCGAGGACTGCGCCACCCGCACGGTCCGGATGCGGGACGGCCGGGTCGAGGCGGACTCGGCGGTGGCGGCATGAGCGAGCGAAGCGAGTTCATCGTCGAAGGGTGTGCGTTGCGCGAAGCGCTCGCCGAGTGCAGCGAGGTGGGTGCATGAGTGCGCTGGGCAGGGTCGTCCGGGCCGGGGTGCGCAGGCGCCGGACACAGTCCGTCGCGATCGGGCTGGCCGCCATGGTGGCCACCACCTGCTCCGTCCTCGGCGGCTCGCTGCTGGTCGCCTCCCAAGCCCCCTTCGACCAGGCCTTCGAGGGCCAGCACGGCGCCCACCTCACCGCACGCTTCGACGGCGCCCGGGCGAGCGCCGACCAGCTCGCCGCCACCGCGCACGCCCCCGGGGTGACGGCCGCGGCCGGCCCCTTCCGCACCGTCACCGTGGACCCCGAACCGGGCCCCGGTACGGACGTCCCGCCCGGGGTCACCATGGAACCGATGACCGTGGCCGGCCGTGCCCGTGCCGCCGAAGGTGTCGACAACGTCACTCTGCTGCAGGGGAGTTGGCCGAGCCGCCCGGGCGAGGTGGTGCTCTCCGCCGACTACGCCGGCCTGCTCGGCGAGGTCGGCCGGACGCTGCGCGTTCCCGGACTGCCCGGCGCGCCGACGCTCACCGTCGTCGGCCTCGCCCGGTCCGTCAGCCGCACCGCCGACGCCTGGGTGACACCCGACGCCATCGCCACCCTCACCGCATCCGGCACCACCCCCGGCTACGAGATGCTCTACCGCTTCACCCAGGCCGGGACCGCCGACGCGATGGCCGCCGACCGGGCCGCAGTGACCGCCGCCGCACCCGCCGACTCGCTGACCGGCGCCCAGTCCTGGCTCACCGCCGAACAGGGCTCGGACCGCGACACCGCGCTGTTCCTGCCCTTCATGGTCGCCTTCGGACTGCTCGGCCTGGCGATGTCGGTGCTGGTGGCCGGGAACGTGGTGGCCGGCGCGGTCGGCACCGCCACCCGGCGGATCGGCGTCCTCAAGGCCCTCGGCTGCACCCCCGCCCAGGTGGTGCGGGCGTACGTCGCCCAGGCACTGATCCCGGCCGGCGCCGGCACCCTGCTCGGCGTCGTCACCGGCAACCTGCTGACCGTCCCGGTGCTCGCCACCACCGGTCGGCTCTACGGCACCGACACCTCCGGCCTCGCCCCCTGGGTCGACATCGCGGTGGCGGGCGGCACCCTCGCCGCCGTCGCCCTCGTCGCCTGGGCCGCCTCCGCCCGCGCCGGACGCCTGCGCACCGTGGACGCGCTGGCCGTCGGCCGCACGGCGGGCGCCACCCGCCGGGACGCCGTCGCCGCCCGCGCCGCCGCGCTGGCCGCCCGGCTACCGCTGCCCCGGCCGCTGAGCCTCGGCCTCGCCCAGCCCTTCGCCCGCCCCGCCCGGGCCTCCGGGATGCTCGCCGCCGTGCTCTTCGGCACGGCCGCGGCGGTCTTCGCAGTCGGCATGGGCGGGACGATGACCTGGGTGCAGGAAGCGAAGACACGCGACACCGCAGACGTCGTGGTGTACCCGGCGCGGCCGGACGGCCCGCCCGGGACGGCGCCCCTGGCCAGGCCGGTCCCGGCCGACCCGGCCGAGGTCACCGCCGCACTGAACGCCCAGCCCGGCACCGCCGCGTACTACGGCGGCGGCAGCGAGGATGTCACGGTCCCCGGGGTGGCGGGCAGCACCTTGGTGACCGCCTTCGACGGCGACTCCTCCTGGGCCGGCTACCGGATGGTCTCCGGACGCTGGTACCAGGGCCCGGGCGAGGCCGTCGCACCCGCCACCTTCCTGACCGAAGCCTCGGTCGCACTCGGCGACCGGGTGACCTTCACGACCCACGGCCGGGCGATCACCGTCCGGATCGTCGGCGAGGTCTTCGACCCGCACATGCAGACCAACGAACTCTTCACCGACGCCGCCACCTACCCGCCGGGAACGGCCCCCCGCCCGGACGTGTGGTTCGTCAAGCTGAAGGCCGGCGCCGACCACGCCGCCTACGCCACCGCCGTCGGCGCCGCCCTCGCCCCGGCCCACATGACCGCCGAGGCCGGCGCGCCGCACAGCTCCAGCGACATGATCCTCGCGATGCGGTCCCTCACCGCGACCCTCACCGCGCTGCTGGTCGCCGTCGCCGGGCTCGGGGTGTTCAACACCGTCGTGCTGGAGATCCGCGAACGCACCCGGGACATGGGCGTCACCAAGGCGCTCGGCATGACCCCGGCACAGACCGTGGGCGCGGTGCTCGCCTCCGTCGTCCTGGCCGGCGCGGTCGGCGGCGCGGCCGGACTGCCGCTGGGACTGCTGCTGCACCGGGCCACGGTGCCCGCCATGGGCCGGGCCTCCGGGCTGAACTTCCCCACCTCGGCGCTGGACGTCTTCGGTACCCCGACGCTCGTGCTGCTCGGACTGGGCGGCGTGCTGATCGCGGTGCTCGGGGCGCTGCTCCCCGCCGTCCGGGCGGCGCGGGCGCGGACCGCGGACGCGCTGCGGGCGGAGTGACGGCGGGGGCGCGGACGGCAGACAGGCTGCGGGGCGGAATGCCGGCGGGGGCGCGGACGGCAGAGACGCTGCGGGCGGGAGTGACGGCGGGGGTTGGTCCGGGAGGGACCGGGTAGGCGGCCGGAGGGGGGCCGTCCACCCGGTTCCACCCGGTCCCGCGCATGGAGCGATCATGCAGTTCGAACTCCTGAAACCGAACCCCAAGTACCCCCGCGCCCGGCTGGCCGACCCGCCGCCGTACGGGTACCTGCACCTGGCCGCCGCCGTGGCGCCGCCCACCGGCCCGCCGTTCGTGCGCGCCGATCCCGCGCGCAGCGCCCTGCTCGACCGGCTGAAGCCCTCCGCCGCCGCGCTCAGGACGCGGCCGGAGGTCCGGCGGGTCACCGTCTACCGCGCGGTGGTCCTGCCGCCGCCCGGCGGGTACGCGGCGCAGCAACGGTTCCACCGGGCCGCCTACGACGTCGCCGTCCTGATCGAGACCGACACCCCGGACGACCTCGGCACGGTCGCCGAGAGCGAGCCGTACCGGAACCTCACCGCTGCCCTCGGCGCCGCCACCGACCTGCACGTGATGCGCGCCCGCTGCGCCCGCTCGCTCGGGGACGTGGACAAGAGCCGGGCCGGGCTGTTCCTGTTCAACCACTTCGTCGCCGAGGACCGGGACGTCGCGTTCGAACTCTGGGACCACCTGGCCGGCTGGTACGCCCGGGAGACCGGCCTCGACAACTCCACCCTGCTCGAACCGCTCGGCCCCGCGGACTACGTCTTCGTCAACCACGCCCGGTGGGACACCGGCGCGTTGCGGCTGCTGCTGCGGCAGGTGACCAAACCCAGCTTCCACAGCTACGTGCTGCAGAACCTGCTGGTCAACCGGACGGGCGCGATGCCGGTGCTGTACCGGATGTCGTGAGGGTCAGGGCCGGTCGGGCGTCTCGTCGGCCTTCTGCTCCTCGGCTCTCTGCTCCTCGGCCTTCTGCTCCGCCGCCCGGACCTGCTCGGTGAAGGTGTGCGTGTCGATCCGCTCGACCGTCGCCCCGTGACGGGCGGCCAGGTCGTCGGCCGGGCCGGGGGAGGCCTCCCGCACCTCCAGGGCGAGCAGCGCGCCACCGTCCGGCACCCGAGCCGAGAGCACGATCAGCGCGGCGCCGGCCTCGGTGGCGTAGCGCTCCTCCGCCGCGTTGCCGAGCGCCGCGCCCGCCGCGAAGCCCAGCAGCACGCCGATCGGCCCGCCGAGCAGCCCGACCAGCCCGCCCACCAGCCCCGAGCCGACGGTGGCCAGGCCCGCGCCCCGGGTGAAGGTGTCCTTGATCTCGAGCATCCCGTCGGCGCTGCGTTCCAGCGCGGCGGCCACTCGCAGGCCCGGCAGGTGCTGTGTCTCGTCGAAGGCTGGGCGCCAGCCGGCGGCGTCGGGGAAGGTCAGCAGGACGACGTTGTGCTGCTCGCTCATCGCACTCCGATCGGGCCGGGCCCGGCGGGTGGCCGGGCCTCCATCGTGACCCTCGGTGCAGGGCGTTGCCACAGGAACGAGGCCGTTGCCACGGGAGCGGGGCGTTCAAACCTCGGCCGGGGTTCACCCCGCCGCAACCGCCCGGATTTTGGACAGGTGTACAGGGGCCTGTGGGGCCGGGCGGTGCGAGGGGGCGGCGCGTGGCCTGGGGGAACGGGGCGGGGTGGCCGCGCGTGCACTATTTCGATCCTGGCCGAATTCGGGACCGGTGAGGCGGCGCCCCTGGTGTGACGCGTGGGGCGCTGTCAGGATCCCGACCCGGCACACCTGTGCCAGACCCGAACGCTTGGAGGAGGCACCATGCAGCCCACGGCTGAGCAGGTTCGCGCACTCAAGGACGAGGACTTCCGGCTCACCCTCGGCCAGGGCCACCAGGTCCACCCGGCCGGCGATCTGTCGGACGAGCTCTACGTGACCGCCGCGGTGCAGGCGAGCACCTGTGGCGGCTGGTCGAGCTGCGGGCACGTCTGCAGCTTCTGACGCCAGGGGCCGGCGCGGACCCCGGTCGTACCGACGGGGCCGCGTCGGCCCGCTCGCCCCGCACCGGCTCCCCGGCCGCCCGGTCGTATTTCGATCGTGGCCGGAAAATGGCACCGGGCTCCCCACGGCCCTGGTGCGTCCGCAGGGGCACTGACAGGATCCGGACAACCGGCGCGACTGTCGCCGGACCGGACCCCTTCGAGGAGGCACCCATGCTGCCCGTCGCAGACCAGCTCCGCGCGCTCAAGGACGAGGACTACCGGCTCACCCTCGACCCGGCCAAGCGCCCCCACCCGGCCGGCGACCTGGCGAGCGAGCTGTACGTCACGGCCGCCGTGCAGCTCAACACCTGTGAGTACCCGTCGAGTTGCTGGCGCATGTGCAGCATGTGAGCCGACTTCACGGGAGGCGCCCCGGCGAGGAGTGCCTCCCGCCCGCCGTCGCGAGACGTCAAGAGACGTTGAGGGACGTTGAGGGACGTTGAGAGAACAGAGCCGAGCAGACGAGAGAGGCAGCACCGCCCCGTGGTCGACGCGTCCGAATTCCTGCGGGCTGCCGCCCGAGCCGTCCCGCTGCACGCCCGTGGCCAGGCGTCGGATCACCCAGGGTCTGCTGAGTGCGTCGAACGCGGCGAACGGGCCGAGCGCGGCGAACGGGCCGAACGCGCCGGCCGGAAGCTGGAGCGCTGGCGGGCCCAGGCGCCCTTCGACCGGGACGGCTGGTTCGAGCGGCGCCTCGCCGCCGACGGCCTCGACCCGGAGGCCCTGCGCGCCCTCCTCGCCGAGCACCCGGACGCGCTCGCCGACCGCCTCGGGCTCGGGGCGCACCCGTGGGCCGAGCGCCTCACCGACGCGTTCCGCCGTGAAGCCGTCCTGGCGGCGCCCGACATCCCCGAGGAGCACGCCTTCGCCCGGCTCGCCGCTCCGCTGCTCGCCGACGCCCGCGACCGCCTGCGCGCCGGGATCGAGGCCCTGGACGCCCCCGCGCTCGGCACCCCCGAGGACCTGACCGCGCTCGCGCTCCCCGCGCTCACCGCCGCCGCTCACGGAGCGGCCATCAGGACCGTCATCACCGAACTCCATGTCGCCCGCCTCACCGGCGATTTGACCGGCGACACCCCCGAACTGCGCTACCTGGACTTCCTCGACCGGCTGACCCGCCCCGAGCGGGCGCTGCGACTCCTCGCCGAGTACCCGGTCCTGGCGTTCCGCCTCGCCACCACTGCCCGGCAGTGGACGGAAACCACCCTCACCCTGTTCCGCCGCCTCGCCGCCGACCTGCCCGCCCTCTCCGCCGGGTTCGCGGACGGCCGCCCGCTCGGCCGGCTCACCGAACTCGCCACCGGTCTCGGCGACCCGCACCGGGACGGCGCCACGGTCAGCTCGCTGCGCTTCGAACACGGCGTCCGGATCGTCTACAAGCCGCGCCCGCTCGGCGCCGAGACCCACTTCCAGCAACTCCTGCACTGGCTCAACCCCCGGCTCCGACTGCCCCTGCACGACCTCGCCCACCTGGCCGGCGACGGCTACGGCTGGGTCGCCCACATCACCGCCGAACCCGCCTCCAACGAAGCCGAGTTGAGCGCCTTCTACCACCGCGCGGGCACCCTCGCGGCGCTGATGTACGTCCTCGACGCGGTCGACTGCCACGCCCAGAACCTGATCGCCGTCCGCGACCAGCCCGTCCTCATCGACCTCGAGGCACTCCTCCACCCCGACCTGCACGAGCCCGCCAAGGACCTGTCCGAGTCCGAGCGCCTCGCCCGCCACCACGCCCGCCACTCGGTGCTCCGCTCCGGCCTGCTCCCCGAACGGATGTGGGACGAGGGCAACGGCGGCACCGACCTCTCCGCCCTCGGCTGGGACCCGGCCAGCCTCCCGCCCCGGCCCGCCCCCGTCCTGGTCGGCCAGGGCACGGACGAACTCCGGCTGGAATACCGGCGGTTGCCCGTCGAGGCACCCGGCAGCAGGCCCGTACCGGCCGGGCAGCCACTGCGGCCGGCCGATCACCTCGGCGAGTTGGAAGCCGGCTTCACCGAGGCCTACCGGCTGCTCGCCGCCGACAGGGAGCAACTCCGTGTACTGCTGCGCGCGTTCGCGGCCGACGAGACGCGGATGCTGCGTCGCGACACCTTCGAGTACCGCAGCCTCCTCAACACCGCCTGCCACCCTGACCTGCTCCGCGACGCCCTCGACCAGGACCGCCACCTCGACCGGCTCTGGGCGCTCGCCGCCTGGGAGGAGCACGCGCTCGCCTTCGTCGAACACGAACGCGCCGACCTGTGGCGCGGCGACGTGCCCGTCTTCACCATCCGCCCGGACAGTGTCGACGCCCGTTCCGCCACCGGTGCCGTCATCCCCGGCGTCACCGACCGGCCCGCCCTCGACCTCGCGCTCGCCAAGGCGGACGGCCTGGGTGAGGACGACCTCGCCCGTCAACTCCAGCTCCTGCGGCTGTCGGTGACGACGGCCGACGGGGCGCGCGAGCCGCGTCGGGCGGCTTCGGCGGTGACAGCGGCCGGGGCGGCCACGGCCGTGACCGGCGACGCATCAGCCGACGCACCGGTCGACGCGTCGGCCGACGCGGGGGAGGGCCTCGCCGACCGCGCGCTCGCCAAGGCCGTCGAGGCGGGCGAGCAACTGCTCCGCGAGGCCTACCGGGGCAGCGCCGACCTCGCTTTCGTAGGCCCCAACTGGACCCCGCCCGGCCGCTGGGCCCCCGCCGAACTCGGCCCTGACCTGTACAGCGGCACCGCCGGCATCACGCTCTTCCTGCACCAGCTCGCCGTCGTCACCGGCGACCGCTCGCACGAGGACTACGCCCGGGCAGCCGAACTGACACTCCGTCGCCAGATCCGTCGGCGCGCCGACCGGCTCGGCGGCGGACTGTCCGGGACCGGCGGAGTGCTCTACGCCCTTGCCCAGCTCGCCGCCCACCACCCCGACGCCGAACTCGACGCCCTGGCCGGGCTGGTGATCGACCGCGTCGCCGCCACCGCACCCGAGGACTCCCTCCACGACCTCCTCTCCGGCAATGCGGGCACCATCGGCGGACTGCTCGCCTGGGAGACCGTCCGGCCGGGCAGAGCCGTCACCGCCGCCCTGGCCGCGTGCACCGAACGCCTCGCCCGGGCCGCCGCCCCGCATCCCGAAGGCGGCGTCGGCTGGCTCCCCGCCTCCCTCGCCGAGGCCGCGAGCCGCCCGCCGGCCGGCTTCGCCCACGGCGGCTCCGGCATCGCCTGGGCCCTCGCCCGCGCCGGCCACCGCCTCGGCGACCCGAAGCTGCCCGAACTCGCCCTCGCCGCCCTCGACTACGAACGCACCCTGTTCGATCCGTCCGCCGCCAACTGGCGCGACGTCCGCGAGGACGGCGGCCCCGACGCCCCGTCCTTCCCCACCCTCTGGTGCCACGGCGCCTCCGGCATCGCCCTCGCCCGGGTCGAACTCGCCGAACTCCTGCCAGCGGGAAGGGAGTTGCTTCGAAAGGAGCGGGACACCGCGCTCGACACGGTGCGCCGCGAGGGCTTCGGCCTCAACTTCTCCCTCTGCCACGGCGACCTCGGCAACATCGAACCCCTCCACCTCGCAGGCGCCCCCTGGCACGCCCAGGCCCGTGCCACCCTCGACGCCCTCGACACCAGGGGCTGGATCTGCGGCCTCCCCCACGGCGTCCACAGCCCCTCCCTCATGGTCGGCCTCGCCGGCATCGGCCACGGCCTCCTCCGCCTCGCCGCCCCGACCCGCGTCCCGTCCCTGCTCGCCCTCCATCCGCCGGTAGCCCCCTGACGCTCACGGCTTCCCGCCCCCGGGCCGGTTGAACACCGGCCCGAGCCCCGGGGGGAGATGCTCGACCACCAGGGCGACGGCCCTCCTCGGGGCCGGTCGGGCCGCCGAGCACGTCGAGGCCGAACCGGCGGCGGACGCGGTGGATCCCGTTCCCCGTCGGGTCGGTGAACGGGATCCCCTTCTGAGCCGACAGGGGCGGGACGTCCCGCTGATTGTCGGATCGCATGCTGAACAGCCTGCCTCGGCGTCCTGTGGAACCGAACATCGCGAACCTTCCGAGTGATCGATTGCCACCAACTCGCCGTCGTCGACACGGAATCGCCCGGATCGAGTGAGACCGGCCGGGACACGCCGGACACCCCCGCGGGCCGCTGCCAGGATCGGGGTCCGCACCGGCAGCCGCCCCTCGCAGAGTGCCCACCGGCACCGCTGCCGACCCTCCACGCCCACCAGGCGACGAGGGCTGCCCGCGTGCGGAACCGCCGCGGCCGCAGGCCGCCGTACCAGGGAACAGGGAGCGCTGTGTCCGACCAGGTCGTGAAACCCGAGCAGCCCGCAACCACCCCCGACGACGACCACCACGACGACCAGTACGAGTCGCATCACGACGAGCACCCCGACAAGGCGCACGACAGGGAGCACGACGAGGAGCTGCGGCTCCGCTTCCCCGGCGACCGCCGCGCCCAGGCCGGCGCGTCGATGTCGGCGGGCGCCATGCTGCGCCGCCTGCCGCACCTGGTGCGCCGGGCGATGACGCTGGCCTGGGCGGCGGACCGGACGTCCACCGTCCTGCTGCTGGTCTGCCAGGCGCTGGCGGGCGTGTTCGGGGCGCTGGCGCTGTACGCCACCACCGGCACGCTGGGCGCGCTGCTGGTCCCCGGTCCGGTGACCGACCACCTGCGCGCCGCCGCGCCGTCGCTGGTCCTGCTGACCGTCTCGGCGGCCCTGCGCGCCGTGCTGGGCATCGCCGTGGTGGGCCTGTCCGGCCGGGTGTCGCCGCGGATCACCCGGGAGGCGGAGCTGGCGCTGATCGCGGCCGGGTGCGCCGCCGAGCTGGAGGCGTACGACGAGCCCGCGTACAACGAGCAGTGGGAGGCCGCCGACCGGGGCGCCTCGACCACGCCCGACCTGCTCTCCAACGCCCAGGACGTGATCGCCTCCACCGTCTCGTTGGCCGCCGCCGCGGGCGTCCTGGCGACGCTGCACCCCTGGCTGGTGCCGCTGCTGCTGCTCGGCTCGGTGCCGACCGGGGTGGCGGCCGTCCGCACTGCCCGGATCCACTACCTGGCGGCGGTGATCACCAACGAGGACCGCGGGGCGCTGCGCGTCTACCGGTGGTTCCTGATCGACAAGACCCGCGCCGACCAGGTCCGTTCGGACCAGGTCACCCCGTTCCTGATGGCCAAGTACCGCCGCGCCGAGGCGAAGATCGTCGCGGCCACCGACCGGGCGACCCGGGAGGCGGCCAAGGTGTCGCTGCTGGCCGCGCTCGGCCCACCGGGGCCGGCAGCGCGCTGATCTGGGGCACCCTGCTCTACCTGGTGGCGAGCGGCCGGATCGACCTGGCCGCCGCCGGCACCGCCACCTTCGCGCTGCGGACGGCCTCCTCCGGGCTGCAGGGCCTGGTCGGCAACGGCGCCCGGCTGTACCGGATGGGCCTCTACCTGGACGACTACTTCACCTTCCTGGACGAGGCCGGCGGCCACCGCATCCGGCGCGGCCACCTCGTCCCCGGAGCCCCGCAGCTGGTTGAGGTGAGCGACCTGAGGCACGCCTACCCGGGCGAGCAGCAGGAGCCCGCGCTGGACGGCGTCAGCATGACACTGCGGGCGGGCGAAGTGGTGGCCGTCATCGGGCAGAACGGCAGCGGCAAGTCGACCCTGCTGAAGCTGCTCTCCGGCCTCTACCTGCCGCAGTCGGGCCGGATCACCTGGGACGGCGTGCCGGTGGAGGAGCTGGACGCCGACGGCATGTGGTCCCGGGTGGCCCGGGTGCCGCAGGAGTTCGCCCGCTGGCCGCTGGGCGCCGCCGAGAACGTCCACCTGGGCCACCTCACCGACCGGGTGATGGCCGACGTCGAACGGGCGGCGGCGCGGACCGGCTTCGACGAGATCGTCGGCCGGCTGCGCTCCGGCTGGCGCACGCTGCTCGCCCAAGGCTGGTGGGGCGGCGCCGAGTTGTCCGGCGGCGGCTGGCAACGCGCGGCGGTGGCGCGGGCGCTCTACCGTACGGTGCGCAGCCCGGGCCTGCTGATCCTGGACGAGCCGACCTCCGACCTCGACCCGCGCGCCGAGCATCGCATCCTGCACTCCCTGCGCGCCCTCGCCCCGGGGCGGATCACCCTCCTGGTCACCCACAACATCGCCAACGCGGCGGTCGCGGACCGGGTGATCGTGATGGACAAGGGCCGGATCGTCCAGGCCGGCACCTGGGCCGAACTCGCCGCCCGCGACGACGGCCTGTTCCGCGAACTGCTCGACCTCCAGCGGGACCGGACCGTGCCGGCCCAGCGCGCGGCGGGGGAGGAGAGCTGACGCGCGACTGAACCGTCGGCCCCGGTCGAACCGGAGGACTGGTGGACTGGTGGACCGGGAGGCCGGGGGCGGTGGACCAGGGGACCGGGGGCGCTGTGCCCCCGGTCCGGTGGCCCGGCGCCGTGCGTCAGGTCGTGGTGCGGGCCGCGTCGCGCAGCCTGCGCCAGGTGCGGCCGACCGGGCCAAGCCCGGCGTGCCCGGCGTCGGGTCCTCCGGTCTCCCAGGTGCGGGCCGCCTCGGTGAAGGTCTCCGCCCGGGGCGGTCCGACCGGTTGCCGCGCCTCCCCGGCCCGGGTGGCCGCCCGGGCGGCCAGCAGCAGGTCTTCCGGTCCGATCGTGTCGGCCTCGGCCCGGACGTGGCCGAGGAGCGTGGCGCAGGCGTCGGCGATCGCGGCCTGGCCCAGTGGGCGGGCCGGGAGGTCCAGCCCTTCGGTCAGCCGCCGGGCGAGAGCCGTCCGCAGGTCCGGCAGGGAGAGGTCGCGGATCGTCAGCGACAGGTGGGCGGACAGTCCGGCGGCGCCGACCGCGCGGTGGGCGAAGCCGCGCGGGACGTAGAGGACGTCGCCGGGTTCGAGGACGCGGTGCAGGAGGCGCGGCGAGTGCTCGTCGTCGGGGAGTTCGCCCAGCGACCAGTCCGCCACGGTCGGGGCGTCGTGGACGTACCAGGTCTTGCGTCCGGCCGCCTGGAGGACGAACACGTCCGCGTCGTCGCGGTGCACTGCGAGCCCCTGACCGCCGGCCGGGGTGAGGAAGAAGAACGCTTCCACGCGCCGGTCGAGCTCCTCGGACAGCCGGGCCACCAGCTCGCCCGTCGGGCGGTGCCACTGGTCGACGCACCGCAGCAGCAGGGTCGCCCCGGCGTGCAGGCGCGCGAGGACCTTCGCGCGGTCGGCGTAGCCGTCGTACGTCACGCCGTTGACCACGCGTGACGTGGTGTAGGCCTCGGGCGGGACGGTGACCTTGTCGGAGCGGACCATCTCCAGGTACGGGGTGCGCAGCAGCCCTCCGTCGAAGGCGGCGTCCAGCGCGTCGAGGTCGAAGGGCGAGGCGAGGGCCCCCGGGGTGAAGACCGCGGGCTCGCGCTGCCACCGGCGGCCGGCGAAGCTTTCGACGTCGCCGACCCAGTCGGCCAGCGTGGGCGATTCCATGATGTGTCCTGTGGTGTCAGGGTGTTCGGTGCTCGGGGCTGACGGTCTCCGCCCGGAGCCGCCGGATCATGCCGCCGGTCGTGTGCCGGGTCATGCCCCCGCTGTCCCCGCTGCCGCCTCGAAGCGGACGGAGAGCAGGGAGCGCAGGGGGACGGGGGCGTCCTGCCGCGGTCCGCGGATGACGAGTCCGTTGTCGAAGGCGACGGTCAGCAGGCGCTCGGCCAGGGGGACGACCAGGTGCTTGGCCCAGCAGCGGGCGCCGTCGAACCCGAACGGCATGAAACCGGGTGTCTTCTCCGGGTCCGCCACCCCGGTCCACCGTTCGGGGCGGAACTCCAGCGGGTCGGACCAGTAGTCCGGGTGGCGGTGCATCAGGAGCGGGAAGAGCGCGACGTTGTCCTCGGGGCGGATCTCGGGGTGCAGCCGGGTGTACGCGTCCCCGCCGTTGCGCCACAGCATCCACGCGGGCGGGAGCAGTCGCAGCGTCTCCCACAGGACCGCAGTGAGGCCGGGGGTCTCCGCCGCGTGGTCGCGTTCCGGCTCCTGCCGCAGCAGCCACAGGGCGTTGCCGGCCAGTGCGGCCACGCCGTCGCAGAGGGTGGCCGTCGCCCGCCGGTACATGGCGATGGCCTGCTTCCGCTCCAGCGGGTCGGAAGCCGCGCGGATCAGTTGGGCCAGTGCGGTCGACCCGCCCTCGGCCTCGGATCCCGGCCAGATGGTGACGGCGCGGTCGACGAGCCGGGAGAGCGTGTCGGAGCGGGTGACGCCGCGTTTCGACAGCAGGGAGACCGGCAGGGGGTCGGACGAGAAGAGCCAGCCGCGCAGGTAGGAGGTGGGCGCGTAGGGCCAGGCGCCGGACAGCCCGCGCGCCGGGGGCGGCGGCGTCCGGATGCCCGCCATGACGTCCTGCCCCAGTGCGCGGATCGTGCGGGTGGCGCTGTCGTGGGGGATGTCGGCGCCCGCGGCGGGTTTGTAGACCGAGCGCTCCGCGGACAGCACGGGGCGCGCCGCGACGGTTTCGGCCATCAGGTGGCAGTCGGAGACACCGACCGTGGTGGCGTCGATCCGGAATACCCTTTCTTCCCGGGCCAGCAGGTCCCGGATCCGAGGGGCAAACACGAGGGAATGGTCGCGGACCGGTGTCGCCGCAATTTCTTCCACGAGAATCCCGCCTTTATCGGAATGGCGATGGAATGCGTTCGATGCGCGTCGTGGGGGGGGGGGGGGGGGGGGGGGCGCCCGCGCCCCCCCCCCCCCCCCCCCCCCCCCGACGGTGGTGCATCAGATGACGTGCAGGATCCACGCGTGGGCAGCGAGGTCCTCGTTCTTCTTGAACTTCTTGGCGATCGCCTTGATCATCTTCATGGCTGTCTCCATTCTGTGATTGCGGGCGTGGCAAAACAGCCACGCCCTGGCCGTGAGTCCATTCGAATTCCCGTGTGGAATCGGAACGGCTTCATCTGTCTCTGGACCCTAACCGAAGGTGCGGGTTTTTGACACCCCTTCGGTTGATGATGATCGGACCTCTGTGCAACGTTAACGGCCCATTCTTTGGGGAAATTGTTATAACCCTGCTTCGGAAGGGCCACGGGTGGGGGACGATAGCGGTATGGAGCTGAGGATCGAGGCCACCGACCTGCCCGGCCGCGAGCGCGGTGCCGGCCCGGACTTCCCGGGGTACCGGGACATCCACGTCGCCGTCCAACGCCGGGGCAGGCCCGCCGAGTTGCTGGACCCGCAGCCCGGGGACGCGGGGCGGGCGAGGTGGTCGCTGGAGTGCGCGGTGAAGCCGCTGCCGGACGGCCGGGTGGACATCACCGGCCGGTACGTCCAGGGCGGCCCGGGCGGGCGGTTCGTCTACCTGAACTGGGTGGCCGGGGACGACCGGGAGCTGTTCCGCCGGGCGAAGCTGCTGCTGGAGGCGATCGACCGGGAAACCGCCGAGGAGGCCGCCCGGACCGGCCTGCTGGTCGCCCGCCTCGGACTGACGGACGCGAAGGGCCACCCGCTGTGCGCCGCCGTCCGCCCGCCGACGGTCACCTGGTCGGCGGCGTAGGCGAGGCGGCGTGGGCGGGGCGGGGTGAGTGGGAACGGGGGCCCGAGCGGAAACGGGGGAGGGCCCCGCGTCGCCGCGGGGCCCTCCGGTACGTACGGACGTGCTCGGTGCTCGGTGCTCGTTCTCAGCTGCCCAGGTGGTCAGTTGTAGGTCGTGGTGACGGTGACGCCGCCGAAGCCCTGCTGACCGTAGAGGCTGAAGTACACCCAGCCGGCCGGCGGGTTGGTGATGGTGAGGGTCTCGCCGTTGCCGCTGTTGGTGGACTTGGCCTGGTAGGAGCCGGTGGTGGCCCAGGCGCCGCCGTTGTAGTAGAGGTCGGCGTTGCCGGTGCCGCCGCTGGTGGTGATGGTCAGCTGCTTCACGCCGGCGGGCAGGTTCAGGAAGCTGTAGCTGTAGTTCCCGGTGGTGGCGGCCACGCCGTCGCGGCGGCAGTTCTTGTCGAACTGCCGGGCGTCGGCGGCGGTGCACAGCGGAGCCTGGTTGGTGGGCAGGGAGCCGCAGTTGTCGGCGGCGCAGGCCTTGAGCCAGGCGGCGAAGTCGGCGTCGTACGAGGTGCCGATGGTGCTCTTGAGCAGGGTGCGGGCACTGTTCCAGTCACCCACGCGGTACTTGGCGAGCAGCGCGGTCACGTCCTGCGGGTGCGACTGGAGCATGTAACGGACGGCCAGGTAGCCCCAGTTGTAGATCCGGGTGGAGTCCGCGTTGTCGTAGGTGCTGTCGAACAGGGTGCTCAGCGCGTAGGTGCCCTTGCCGGCCTGGGTGACCGCGTCGTCGTAGTGGACGCCCCGGTAGCTGTAGGAGATGTACTCGGCCAGGCCCTCGACCCACCAGACGGTCGGGGTGGTCATGCCGGCGTCGAAGTTGCCGTAGAAGTCGTAGCGGCCGTCGAGGTAGTGGGTGTACTCGTGGTTGAGGTTCCAGATCTGGAACTGGGGCCGCAGCCAGGAGGCCTCGTGGGCGATGAAGCGGGCCTGGTTGCCGGCCTTGGCCGGGTCGCCCTCCTCGTACATGCCGCCGTTGTCCACGGCGATGTGGTACATCAGCCAGGCGTAGAGGCTGTAGTTGTAGTAGTCGTCGAAGACGACGACCTCGAGGCTGTTGTTGTTGTCGTTCGCGACCGGGCCGTTGTCCTTGACCACGGAGTGGAAGTAGGCGTCCTGGTTGATCAGGCTGGTGCAGGTGTCGGTGAGCTGCTGCGCGGTCATGTCCTGGGCGCGGATGCGCAGGTTGGCGTTGCAGGTGTGGTCGATGGTGAGCACGAGCGGGACGAGCCGGGTGGGCAGGTCGCAGGTGCCGTAGTAGGCGCAGTTGCCCGCGTCCTTGTTCTCCTCGAACCAGACCAGGTTCATGGTGAGCGGACCGGTGGCGCCGACCAGCGGGTAGCGGTTGATCAGGTCCTTGACGATCGGCCGGCCCTGGGCCTTGGTGGCGTCATGGGCGAGCAGGTTGCCGATCTGGATGCCGACGCTCGTCACCGTGTCGCCGCCGGTGAGCTGCGAGCTGTTGCGGGTGACGAAGGACGACATGCTGGTGGCGAAGGAGGGGTCGGCCTGGAGCGCGGCGACGAAGTCCGTCCGGTCGAAGCCACGGGAGATGAGGGTCTCGGTGTTGGCGACGGCGGTGGCCATCGAGCCGGTCCAGGCGCTGGAGTAGCTGTCGAGCAGGCGCTTGATGACGCCGGTGTAGCGGGCGTTCTCCTGGGCACTGTCGATCAGGGTGACGGCCTCGGCGAGGGTCTGGCCGTTGGCCTCGGTGACGTCCTTGCTGTGCGGGGCCGCGAAGAAGGCGTCCAGCGCGCCGCGGATCGCGGTCTGCAGGCTGGTGCCGTAGGTGCCGACGACGTCGGCGTGGTTCCACTGCACGTAGTAGCCGGCGCGCAGGAAGAGCACCAGCTGGCCGGCCGCGGTGGAGTCGTCCCCGGGGTAGGCGGCGGAGACGTCGCGCAGGGCGTTGGCGACGGTGGCCATCTGGGCCTCGTTGAAGGCGCCCTTCGCGTCGTTGCCGGTGAGCGTGAACAGCGAGTTGACGCAGTCGAGCCCGGCCGACTTGACCTGCTGGACCAGCGCGGCACCGGAGTTGCCGGTGAAGGCGGAGACGTCACAGGCGTTGACGGCGGCGGAGAACTGCTTCGCCGCCTTCGCGGTGCCGACGGTGCTGCCCCCCGTCGGAGCGTTCGGCTTGGCCTGTGCGTCGGAGGCCAGCGGGCGGGCGTCCTTGGGGGTGTCGGGCGACTTGGGCACGGGGATCGCACGGGGCGCGGCCGCCTTGCCCGTGGGGGCGGGGGCCGACGGCTTGTCGGCGGCGTGGGCCTGCGGCGCGAAGAGTCCGAGGGCGAGGAAGAAGGCGGCGCCGAGCGCAGGGAGTCTGCGCGCGTTCGCCTTCGCTATCCGGAAGGGACGCATGGGGTGGGGGCCTCCGGGCCAGTGAGGGTT
Source organism: Kitasatospora sp. NPDC033851 (assembly GCF_055576085.1). NCBI lineage: Bacteria > Bacillati > Actinomycetota > Actinomycetes > Kitasatosporales > Streptomycetaceae > Kitasatospora > Kitasatospora sp. NPDC033851. The sequence goes on from NZ_JBVIRL010000004.1 coordinate 449,466, forward strand.
GTGCGGTGTGGGGGCGCACGGTCCTGATGTGTGACATGTAAAATGGCACATGGTTCAACGCGGAGGGAAGTCCCGGGGGCGGAATTTCGACCGGCTTGACCGAACCGTTGCCCGACCGGACACGCTGTCAACTGGACGCGCAGTCAACCGGACATGCTGTCAGGCGACGGAACCCGCACTCGGCGTGAGAACCGCGACCCCGCCGGCCGCCACCAGCGTGCCGATCCCGTGATCGATGCAGGCCCTGGTCGCCTTCCGGGGCAGCACGTCCGCGATCGCCTCCTGCAACGCGGCCGCCGCGTCCGGCGCGTGCGGCTCCCGCTGCGCCTCCATCCGGCGGGCGGCGGCCGACCGTCACGGTCACTCACCCTCGTCGCCCGTCACGTCCGTTGGCGACCGTTCTGCCTGAGGCGGCGTGAGGAATAAGCAGGAGCCCATGCTGTGTTCTTGCAACTCATACGCAATAGTGTTGTCCCGGCACGATCATCACCATCCGTCGAAAGGGCTGTGTCCCACCATGGGCGCCTACACGCTTCCCGACCTGCCGTACGACTACTCCGCGCTCGAGCGGGCCATGTCGGCCGAGATCCTGGAGCTGCACCACTCCAAGCACCACGCCGCCTACGTCAAGGGCGCGAACGACACCCTGGACCAGCTCGCCGAGGCCCGCGACAAGGAGCAGTTCGGCGGCCTCGTCGGCCTGCAGAAGACCTTCGCGTTCCACCTGTCCGGCCACGTCCTGCACTCGCTGTTCTGGCAGAACCTCTCCCCGGAGGGCGGCGACCGCCCCGAGGGCGAGCTGGCCGACGCCATCACCGAGCACTTCGGCAGCTTCGACGCCTTCAAGAAGCAGCTCACCACCGCCACCACCGGCGTCCAGGGTTCCGGCTGGGGCATCCTCTCCTGGGAGCCGCTCGGGCAGCGCCTGATCGTCGAGCAGGTCTACGACCACCACGGCAACGTGGGCCAGAACACCACCCCGCTGCTCGCCTTCGACGCCTGGGAGCACGCCTACTACCTGCAGTACCGCAACGTCCGCCCGGACTACGTCACCCGCCTGTGGGACGTCGTCAACTGGCAGGACGTCTCGGCCCGCTTCGCGGCCGTCCAGAGCGCCTGACGCCCGTCAAGCGAACGGCCCCGGACCGGTCGACCGGTCCGGGGCCGTTCGCCCTGCGTTCCCACCGTGCTTGCCCGTCACGGCCGTTGACACCCTTTGCACCGGGTGCACCGGGCACACCCTGCCACCCGCCGGGCCGCCCAGGCCGCCCGCCGCCGCTGAACCCGGCCGCGTCGGCGGGCCGTTCGCGGCTGCTCAGTCGCTCGCGGGCCTCGTCAGGCGACGGACGAAGGTGACCACGGCCTCCCGGTCCGTCGCGTGGTCCGCCTGGCCGGAGAGCAGTAGGCGGACCATCTGCGGCAGCGTGAACCAGGAGTTCACCAGCCCGATCACCGCGAACATCAGCCGTGCCGGATCCACCTCACCGGCCACCTCGCCGCTGCGCTGGGCAGCGGCGACGGCCGCGATCTTCTCGCCGTAGTGCGCGGTGCGTTCCGGGCCGGCCGCCAACCCCTCGGCCTCCGTGCCGCGTTGCAGGCCCTCCCAGGCCAGCAGGCGGGAGAAGTGCGGGTTGGCCGAGTGGTAGTCGAAGACCCGCCCGGCGTAGTCGCCGAGGTCCAGGCGCGCCGTCGGCGCGAGCGGCACCGCCTTCGCCAGCTTGCCGAGTTCGGATGTCAGCACGGCGGAGAACAGCTGCTCCTTGTTGCCGAAGTACTGGTAGATCCGCTCCTTGTTCACCCCCGCCCGGGTCGCCACCCGGGCGATCCGGGCCCCGTCCGGGCCGAACTCGGCGAACTCCTCGACCGCGGCGTCGAGGAGGAGCTGCTGCGTGCGTGCGGTGTCCCAGGCCATGACCCCACGATATCCCAAATGTCCAACCCTTTGGTTGGACATCCGCGCCGGCCCGTGCCAAACTCCAACCGAAGGGTTGGAGATTTGGCCTCCAGCCGCTCACCAAGGGGAGGACCCGCGCCATGACCACCGACACCATCACCCCGGCCGCACCCGCGACGACCCCCGCCGCCCCGTCGGTCCACCGCCGCGCCCTGCTCACCTGGCTCGCCGTCTACCCGACCATCACCACCGCCTTCCTCCTCCTCAGCCCCTACCTCGGCAACCTGCCCCTGCCCCTGCGCACCCTGGTCATGACCGCCCTCGTCGTCCCCGTCGTCGTCTACGCCCTGATGCCGCTGCTCCTCAAGGCGGAGACCAGGCTCGCCCGCCGGAAGTAGCGGACTCAGCGCCGTCGCATCGGGGTGAAGCGGACCGGGGTGCCCGGGGCGGCCTGGGCGACGGCGGGGAGGGCGGTGGCGGGGACGACGCCGATGACGGGGTAGCCGCCGGTGGTGGGGTGGTCGGCGAGGAAGACCACCGGGCGGCCGTCGGGCGGGACCTGGACCGCGCCCAGGACCATGCCCTCGCTGGGGAGTTCGCCCACGCGGGCGCGCTCCAGGGGCGGCCCGTCCAGGCGCAGGCCGATCCGGTTGCTGGTGGGGGAGACGCGGTAGCCGGAGCCGGTGAGGACGGCGAGCGAGCGGGTGGTGAACCAGTCGTCGCGCGGGCCGAACAGCACCGGCAGGAGCAGTGGGTCCGGCGGCGCGGGCGTCGGCACCACGTCCGCCCCGGCGGGCGGGCCGACCGGATCGCCGAGCGGCAGCGCGTCCCCGGGGGCCACGGGAGCGGGGCCCAGCCCCGAGAGCAGATCGGTCGAGCGGCTGCCGAGGACCGGCGCGGCGGCGATCCCACCCGCGAAGGCGACGTAGCTGCGCACACCCCGCGTCGCGGGGCCCACCTCCAACAGCGCCCGGGCGGGCAGCCGCACCGGGGCGGCCCAGGCGGCGGGCCGCCCGTCGACCCGTACGGCGCACGGCGCGCCGGCCACGGCCACCGTCACGGCGCGGTCCACGCGCACCGCGCAGCCCAGCACGGTGGTCTCCAGGGTGGCCGCCGTCGCGGGGTTGCCGACCAGGTGGTTGGCGAGTCGGTGGGCGGGCTGGTCGAGCGCGCCGGAGCGCGGCACGCCCAGGTGCGCGTGCCCGGGCCGGCCGAGGTCCTGGACGGTCGTCAGCAGGCCGGAACTGGTGATGGTGACGGTCATGCTCCCTCGATCACGCTTCCTCGTCCGGGTTTCCTCGTTCGGGTTTCCTTGGTCGGGTTTCCTTGGTCGGGCTTCCTCGTCCGGGCTTTCGTGGTCAGGCTTCCTCGATCACGAACCGGACCCGGGTCCCAGGACTGAACAGGGCCGCGGGTTCCCGGGACGGGTCCCACAGCACGGCGTCGGTGCGCCCGATCAGCTGCCACCCGCCCGGGGACGAGCGCGGGTAGGCGCCGGTGTACGGGCCGGCGAGGGCGATCGCCCCGGCCGGGACGGCGGGGCGGGGGACGGCCCGCCGGGGCACCCGGTAGCGCTCGGGCAGGCCGGTCAGATAGCCGAAGCCGGGGGCGAAGCCGCTGAAGGCGACGCGGAACTCGGTCGCGGAGTGGATGTGCGCGACCTCGTCCTCGGCGACACCCCACAGTGCGGCGACCTCCGCGACGTCGGCACCGTCGTAGCGCACCGGGATGGTCACGGTCCGGTCGGCGCTCGCCCGCAGCGGTGGCACGCGCCAGCCGGCCAGTTCGGCGGCCAGGGCGTCGGGATCGGCCACGCCGTCGAGCAGCACGCTCCGTTCGGCGGGCACCACCTCGGTGACGGCCGGGAGTTCGGACGCCGCGCGTCGGCGCCGGAGTTCGGCGTGGAAGGCGGTCGTCTCGTCGGCGCCGTCCAACTCGACCAGGAGCGCGTCCAGACCGACCCGCAGGACGCGCATCTTCATCCCGTCGGTCCTGTTCGCCCCGGCCTGCGCGCCCCGCACGATCTGCGCGGTCTGCGCCGTCCGTTCGGCGCTCACGCGAACGCCTCGACGCGGACTCCGGCCGTCCACAGGGCCGTTCGCACCCGTCGGGCCAGATCCGCGGCCCCAGGGGTGTCGCCGTGCACGCACAGGGAACGGGCCCGCAGCCGGATCCGGTCGCCGGTGCGCGCGGTGACCTCGCCGTCCCGGGCGATGGCGACCGAGCGGTGGACGACCGCGTCCGGGTCGTCGACGACGGCGTCGGGTTCGCGGCGTGGGACGAGCGTGCCGTGCGGGGTGTACGCGCGGTCGGCGAAGGCCTCGGCGACCACCGGCAGCCCGGCCCGCCCGGCCGCCTCGTGCAGCCGTGAACCGGGAAGCCCGAGTACGGGCAGGGCCCGCTCCTGTGCCCCCGTGGCCAGGCGGACGCCGCGGACCACCGCCTCCGCCTGCTCCTCGTCGTGCACCGCCCGGTTGTACAGCGCGCCGTGCGGTTTGACGTACGCCACGTGTGCTCCGGCTGCCCGCGCGAACACCTGCAACGCCCCTATCTGGTAGGCGACTTCGTTCGACAGCTCGTCCGGCGGGACGTCCATCGCCCGCCGCCCGAACCCGGCGAGGTCCCGGTAGGAGACCTGCGCGCCGATCCGCACGCCCCGCTCCGCGGCCAGCTCGCACACCCGTCGCATGGTGGTCGGGTCCCCGGCGTGGAAGCCGCAGGCGACGTTGGCGCTGGTGACCACAGACAGCAGGGCGTCGTCGTCGGTGAGCGTCCAGCGGCCGAATCCCTCGCCGAGGTCGGCGTTGAGGTCGACGACCGGAACGGGAGCGCCCCCGGGCGGGGTCATCTCGCGCTGCCCGTCACCGGGCCGTCCGGCATGGCACCGCCCGCCATGGCACCGCCCGCCATGGGGCCGTCCGTCATCGCACGGACGATCACCGCGCGCGCGTCGTCCAGGTACCTGGTCAGCTCCACCACGGCGTCGTCGATCTCGCCCGTCTCCAGCAGCCCGGTGAGCGTCTGGTTGCGGCGCAGGAACGGTGCGTGGAGCCCGCGCGCCGAGGGGACGGCGGCGAAAGCCAGGCGCAGTTCGGCCATCAGGCGGGCCATGCACTCGTCGATCCGCCGGCTGCCGGCGATCCCTGCGACGGCCTGGTGGAAGTGCAGGTCGGCGGTGCCGACGGTGACCCAGTCGCCGACCGCCTCGGCGGCCTCCGCGCAGCTCAGGGCGGTGCGCACCGCGGCCAGGCGCTCGGGTGCGGCGCTGTGCAGGGCACGTACGCCGGCGGTCTCCAGGGCGAGGCGCAGCGTGTAGATGTCGGCGACGTCGTCCGGTTCGAGGATCCGGACGAACACGCCCCGGTTCAGCTCGTGCACGACCAGCCGCTGGTCGGCCAGCAGCCGGAACGCCTCGCGGAGTGTGTTGCGCGAGACGGTGAGCGCTTCTCCGAGCGCCTCCTCCGACAGCCGGGTGCCGGGGGCTAGCAGGCCTTCGGTGATGTGGTCGCGCAGCACCTCGGCCACGCGTTGGGCGGCGCTGGCGCGGTCGAGCCGGCCCCGGTCGGCCGCGAGCGCGTCGAAAACTCCGGTCACGTTCCACCTCCTGAACTCTTGTCGGATTGTTCCACAATCCCCTAGCCTCGCGGCAACCCCCGTACGGTCGCGGCCCACCCAGGCCGCGACCTCCTCCGCCCGTGGCGCCCCAGACGGTCACCCGTACGGCGGAGGCCCGTCTGAAAGGCGGCCAGGAACATGATCGTTCTTGTCGGCATCCTCGTCGTGGTGGCCGGGTTCGCCACCCGGCGAAATCCGCTCCTCGTCGTCGGCGCCGCCGGCGTCCTCACCGGACTTCTGGGCGGGATGAGCCCGCTGAGGGTCCTGGAGGCCTTCGGCACGGGCTTCGCCTCCAGCCGCTCGGTGACCCTCTTCGCGATCACCCTGCCGGTGATCGGCCTGCTGGAGCGCCACGGCCTGCAGGAACAGGCCCGCACCCTGATGAACAAACTCGCCAAGGCCAGCGCCGGACGCGTACTCGCGGTCTACCTGGTGGTCCGCCAGCTCACCGCCGCCTTCGGCCTCACCGGCCTCGGCGGACCGGCCCAGGCGGTGCGCCCGATGGTCGCGCCGATGGCCGAGGCCGCCGCCGAACGCCACCACGGCACCCTGACCGACAAGGCCCGCGAACGCGTGCGGTCCTTCGCCGCGAGCGCCGACAACGTCGGTCTGTTCTTCGGCGAGGACTGCTTCCTCGCCGTCGGCTCGATCCTCCTGATCACCGGCTTCGTCGACGCGACCTACCACACCGACCTGGAGCCGGTGCAGCTCGCCCTGTGGGCCATCCCCACCGCCGTCTGCGCCACCCTCATCCACGGCGCGCGCCTGCTGCGCCTGGACCGCGCCCTCGCCCGCGACCTGCCCGCGACAGCTGACCAGGCGACCACTGCCGACCGCATCGAGGAGACCAGCAAGTGATCAAGGTCGAGTGGCTGTACTGGCTGGCCGGAGCCGTCTTCCTCGCGATGGCCGCGCAGATGGCCGTGGACCGCGGCAATCCCAAGCGCTACGGCAGCGCCGCCTTCTGGGGCCTGCTCGGTGCGAGCTTCGTCTACGGCACGTGGGTCGCCGACAAGAGCGCGCCCGCCGCGCCGCTGGGCGTCGCCGTCCTGGTGATGATCTGTCTGGCCGGCTTCGGCTTCACCGGCCGCGGCACCTCGACTGCCGCCGCCCCCGAGCGCCGGGCCGCCTCCGCCGCGCGCCTCGGCACCCGGCTGTTCATCCCGGCGTTGGCGCTCCCGCTGGTCGCGCTGGCCTGCGGAACGCTCCTCAAGGGTGTGCACCTGGGCGGCGGCCTGCTGCTGCAGACCGGCAGCGAGACGCTCCTCGGGCTCGGCATCGGCTCACTCGTCGCTCTGGGCCTGGCGCTGCTGCTCACCCGCGAGCGCAACCCCGCAGTCGCCCTCCACTCCGGCCGCGGACTGCTGGAGTCCATGGGCTGGGCACTGCTGCTGCCCCAACTCCTCGCCGTACTGGGCTCGATCTTCCAGAGCGCCGGGGTCGGCGCCCAAGTCGGCAAGATCACCATCCACTTCCTGCCGGACGGCAGCAAGTACGCGGCGGTGGCGCTCTACTGCGTGGGCATGGCCCTGTTCACGATCATCATGGGCAACGCCTTCGCCGCCTTCCCGGTGATGACCGCCGCGATCGGCTGGCCGATCCTGATCACCCAACTGCACGGCAGCCCGGGCGTGGTCCTGGCCGTGGGCATGCTGGCCGGCTTCTGCGGCACGCTGGTCACGCCGATGGCGGCCAACTTCAACCTCGTCCCGGCGGCGCTGCTCGAGCTCAAGGACCAGTACGGGCCGATCAAGGCCCAACTCCCCACCGCCGGCGCGCTGCTGGTCTGCAACATCGCCATCATGTCGCTCTTCGCGTTCTGACCCGCGTTCTTCCCTTCCGCCAGAAAGGCCGTCCCATGACCAGGGTCCTGCTCACCGGCTTCGAACCGTTCGACGGCGCCGACGTCAACCCGTCCTGGGAGGTCGCCCGTCTCGTCGCCGACAACCCTCCCGAGGGACTCCTGGTCACCGCCACCCGGCTGAGCTGCGTCTTCGGCCAGGCCGCCGAGGAACTGCGCACCGCGATGGAGCGGTGCGTCCCGGACCTGGTCGTCTGCCTCGGCCAGGCAGCCGGCCGGCCGGACGTCACCGTCGAGCGCGTCGCCATCAACGTCGACGACGCACGCATCCCCGACAACGCGGGCCGGCGACCGGTCGACCGGCCCGTCGCCCCCGGCGGCCCCGCGGCCTACTTCGCCACCCTGCCCGTCAAGGCCTGCGTGGCCGCCGTCCGGGAAGCCGGGGTGCCCGCCTCCCTGTCGCACACCGCCGGGACGTTCGTCTGCAACCACGTCTTCTACGCCCTGATGCACCTGCTCGCTACCGAGCACCCCACCGCCCGCGGCGGGTTCGTCCACATACCCGCCCTGCCCGAACAGGTCCTCGACGGCTCCACGCCCTCGCTGCCGGCCGCCTCCGTCGCCCACGGCCTGCGCGCCCTCCTCACCGCCGCTGCGACCCGCACCGCCGACCTCCGCGTCCCGGAGGGGGCAACCCACTGACGCAGAACCGCTCCGTCGCCGCTGAGCCGCGTTCCGGCCTCAGCGGCGACGAAAGGCAGCGCTGTCCTTCTCGGATCAGGCGTCGAGCACCTGGCCGGGACGTTTGACGACCGGATCCTGCGCCGACCACGGGAACTCGATCCAGTCGTCGGTCCGCTTCCACACGTACTCGCACTTCACCAGGGAGTGCGACTTCTCGTAGATGACGGCGGACCGGACCTCGGCGACGTGGCTGAGGCAGAAGTCGTGCACCAGCTTCAGCGTCTTGCCCGTGTCGGCGACGTCGTCGGCGATCAGGACCTTCTTGTCGGTGAAGTCGATCGCCGCGGGGACGGGCGCCAGCATGACGGGCATGTCGAGGGTGGTGCCCACACCCGTGTAGAACTCGACGTTCACCAGGTGGATGTTCTTGCAGTCCAGCGCATACGCCAGACCGCCCGCCACGAACACGCCGCCGCGGGCGATGCTCAGGACGAGGTCGGGTTCGAAGCCGTCGTCGGCGATGGTCTGCGCCAGTTCGCGTACCGCTCGGCCGAAGGTCTGGTAGTCCAGGATCTCTCGCACATCAGTCACGCCGTTCAGTCTCCTCGAGAGGCGGCCGTGTGGCGAACACCGGCACGCGGAGGGCCGGCAGCAGCCCCCGGTACTGTCCGGCGCCCCGCCAGGAGCGCCGTGCCCCACGCGGGGGTGGGGCACGGCGTAGGGTCTCCGCTCGGTGTGCGAGGTGGCGTAGTGCCGGCCGCGTTCGCAGGGCGATGTGACTGTCAGCCGAAGAAGGCGTCCAGGAGCTGTTGGGCGGCGAGGCCGGCGGGGAGGGTGCCGGCTCGCACCTGGGCCTCCAACTCGGGGGCCAGTCGCCGCACTTCGGGGTGTTCGTGCAGCCGGGCGTAGAGCTGGTCGTGGACCATGGCCCAGGTCCATTCCACCTGCTGGTCGCGGCGCTTGGCCGCCAGGGCGCCGGTGGCGTCGAGGACCTTGCGGTGCTGCTGGAGGCGTTCCCACAAGACATCGAGGCCGACGTTCTCGCGACCGCTGCAGGTCAGGACGGGTGGGGTCCACGCGGCGTCCGGCGCCTGCAACAGCCGTAGGGCGCCTGCGAGTTCGCGGGCCGCGGCGCCGGCGTCGCGTTCGTGTGGGCCGTCGGCCTTGTTGATGGCGATGACGTCCGCCAGCTCCAGGACGCCCTTCTTGATGCCCTGCAGCTGGTCTCCCGTCCGTGCCAGGCTGAGGAGCAGGAAGGTGTCGACCATGCCGGCCACGGCCGTCTCGGACTGGCCGACGCCCACCGTCTCGATGAGGACGACGTCGTACCCCGCCGCCTCCATCACCACCATCGACTCGCGGGTCGCCTTGGCGACCCCGCCGAGGGTCCCGGAGGTCGGCGACGGGCGGACGAAGGCGTGCGGGTCGACGGCCAGGCGCTCCATCCGGGTCTTGTCGCCCAGGATGGAGCCGCCGGTCCGGCTGGACGTGGGGTCGACGGCGAGGACCGCGACCCGGTGGCCGAGCGCCGTCAGCATGGTGCCGAAGGAGTCGATGAAGGTCGACTTGCCGACGCCGGGCACCCCGGTGATGCCGACCCGGACCGCGCCGCCCGCGTGCGGCAGCAGCCGTTGGAGCAGTTGCTGCGCGAGCGCGCGGTGGTCGGGCCGGGAGGATTCGACGAGGGTGACGGCTCGCGCGATCCAGGCGCGCGAGCCGTCCAGGACGCCGGTCACATAGCTGTCGAGGTCGATCGTCCGCGGAGGCATACGATCAAAGGCTCACAGCTCGTGGCCGAGTTCGGCGGCCAGGGCCGTCAGCAGGTCGCTTGCCGCGTCCGGGATGACCGTGCCGGGGCCGAACACCGCTGCCGCGCCCGCCTCGTAGAGAGCCTCGAAGTCCTGCGGGGGGATGACCCCGCCGACGACGATGGTGATGTCCTCGCGGCCGGCCGCGGCGAGTTCGGCGCGCAGGGCGGGCACCAGGGTGAGGTGGCCTGCGGCCAGCGAGGAGACGCCGACGATGTGGACGTCCGCTTCGACGGCCTGGCGGGCGACCTCGGCCGGGGTCTGGAACAGCGGGCCGACGTCGACGGTGAAGCCGAGGTCGGCGAAGGCGGTGGCGATGACCTTCTGGCCGCGGTCGTGGCCGTCCTGGCCCATCTTGGCGACCAGGATGCGCGGGCGGCGGCCTTCGGCCTGCTCGAACCGCTCGACCAGGTCGCGGGTGCGCTGGAGGGAGGCCGACGGGCCCGCTTCGTCTCGGTACACACCGGAGATGGTACGGATCTGGCCGGAGTGGCGGCCGTACACCGTCTCGAGGGCGTCGGAGATCTCGCCGACGGTGGCCTTGGCCCGGGCCGCGTTGACGGCCAGGTGCAGCAGGTTGCCGTCCAGCGAGCCGTCGCGCTGCGGTCCGGCCTCGGCGGCCCGGGTGAGCGCGGTCAGCGCGTCGCGGCAAGCGGCCTCGTCGCGCTCCTCGCGCAGCCGGCGCAGCTTCTCGATCTGCCGGGCCCGCACCGAGGAGTTGTCGACCTTGAGGACGTCGATCTGCTCGTCGCTCTCCACCCGGTACTTGTTGACGCCGATCACCGGCTGGCGGCCGGAGTCGATGCGCGCCTGGGTCCGGGCGGCGGCTTCCTCGACGCGCATCTTGGGGATGCCGGCGTCGATGGCCTTGGCCATGCCGCCGGCCGCCTCGACTTCCTGGATGTGCTGCCAGGCCCGGGTGGCGAGGTCGTTGGTGAGCTTCTCGATGTACGCCGAGCCGCCCCACGGGTCGATGACCCGGCAGGTGCCGGATTCCTGCTGCAGCAGCAGCTGGGTGTTGCGGGCGATGCGCGCGGAGAAGTCGGTGGGCAGGGCGAGCGCCTCGTCGAGGGCGTTGGTGTGCAGCGACTGGGTGTGGCCCTGGGTGGCGGCCATCGCCTCGACGCAGGTGCGGGTGACGTTGTTGAACACGTCCTGCGCGGTGAGCGACCAGCCGGAGGTCTGCGAATGGGTGCGCAGCGACAGCGACTTGGGGTTCTTCGGGTCGAACTGCTTGACCAGCTTGGCCCAGAGCAGCCGGGCCGCGCGCAGCTTGGCGACCTCCATGAAGAAGTTCATGCCGATCGCCCAGAAGAACGACAGGCGGGGCGCGAAGGCGTCCACGTCCAGTCCCACCTCCAGGCCCGCGCGCAGGTACTCGACGCCGTCGGCGAGGGTGTAGGCCAGTTCCAGGTCGGCGGTCGCGCCGGCTTCCTGGATGTGGTAGCCGGAGATGGAGATCGAGTTGTACCGGGGCATCTTCTGCGAGGTGTACGCGAAGATGTCCGAGATGATCCGCATCGACGGCTGCGGCGGGTAGATGTAGGTGTTGCGGACCATGAACTCCTTGAGGATGTCGTTCTGGATGGTCCCGGCCAGCTTCTCGGGCGGTACGCCCTGCTCCTCGGCGGCGACGATGTACAGCGCCAGGACGGGCAGCACGGCGCCGTTCATGGTCATCGACACCGACATCTTGTCGAGCGGGATGCCGTCGAACAGCTGGCGCATGTCGTAGATCGAGTCGATGGCGACGCCCGCCATGCCGACGTCGCCGGTCACGCGGGGGTGGTCGCTGTCGTAGCCGCGGTGGGTCGGCAGGTCGAAGGCGACCGAGAGGCCCTTCTGGCCGGCCGCGAGGTTGCGGCGGTAGAAGGCGTTGGACTCCTCGGCGGTGGAGAAGCCCGCGTACTGGCGGACGGTCCACGGCTGGTTGACGTACATGGTCGGGTACGGCCCGCGCAGGTACGGGGCGACGCCCGGGTAGGTCTCCAGGAAGTCCAGCCCGGCGAGGTCCTCGGCGGTGTACAGCGGCTTGACGCCGATGCCCTCGGGGGTGTCCCAGACGAGCTCGTCGACGTTCTTGCCGGTGGACCGGCGCCAGGCGGCCTGCCACTGGGTGTCGGTGACGCCGGAGGCGTCGCCGTCCAGCCAGATTCCGGTGAAGTCGGGGATCATCGAGCCACCTTGCTCTCGTCGGCGTCGCTCGCGCCGGTGATCTGGTCCAGCAGGGAGGTCAGGACGGCGACCGCGTCCCCGCCCGCGTAGATGAACTCGTCCACTCCGTCGGGTACTTCACCGGGCCGTCCGGCGAGCAGGACCTTCGTGGCGCCGGCCGCCTTCAGCGCGCCGGCGACGGCCGCGGCGTGCTCGCCGTACAGGGCGTCGCTGGAGCAGAGGCAGGCGACGGTGGCGCCGGAGGCGGTGAACGCCTCGGCGAACGCGGCCGGGTCGACGGACTCGAGGGAGGTCGTCGCGATGCCGCCCGCCTGGAACAGGTTGGCGGCGAAGGTGGTGCGCGCGGTGTGCGCGGCGGCGGTGCCGATCGAGGCGAGGAACAGGGCCGGGCGGGCACCGTGTACGGCGGCGTGGGCGTCCGAGCGGTCGCGCAGCGCCTCGTACGCCTCGGCGCGGCGCACCCGCGGCAGGCCGCCGGAGAGCGCGGCCGGGGCCGGCTCGCGGACCAGCGGCTGCTCGTCCAGGTGCGGGAACTCGCTGACGCCGGTGACCGGTTCGCGCCGCTTGGCGAGCTTGACCGACCGCTCCGCCCAGGTGGCGGCGATCCGCTCCTCGACCAGGCCGGAGCCGAGTGCGGCCTGCTGGCCGCCGGCCCGCTCGATCTCCTGGAACCAGGCCCAGGCGGCCCGGGCCAGCTCCTCGCCGAGCTGCTCGACGTACCAGGAGCCGCCGGCCGGGTCGATCACCCGGGCCAGGTGGGACTCCTCCAGCAGGATCGACTGGGTGTTGCGGGCGATCCGGCGGGCGAAGGCGTCCGGCTGGCCGAGCGCGCTGTCGAAGGGCAGGACGGTGACGGCGTCGGCGCCGCCGACTCCGGCGGCCAGGCAGGCGACGGTGGTGCGCAGCATGTTCACCCACGGGTCGCGGGCGGTCATCATCACTCGGGAGGTGACGGCGTGCTGACGCTGCGCCGAGGCCTCCGGGGACGCCCCGGACACCTCGGCGACGCGGGCCCAAAGGCGGCGCGCGGCACGGAACTTGGCGATCGTCAGGAACTGGTCGGCGTCCGCCGCGTAGCGGAACTCCAGCTGGCCGAGCGCGGCGTCCACCGGCAGCCCGGCCGCGGTCAGGCCGCGCAGGTAGGCGACGCCGGTGGCGAGCGAGCAGCCCAGTTCCTGGGCTGGGGAGGCGCCGGCCTCGTGGTACGGCAGGGCGTCGACGGTCAGCGCCCGGACGTTCGGGTAGTCGGCGGCGCAGCGGGCGGCCAGCACGGTGGCCTCGGCGAGCAGCGCGTCGGTGCGGGTGGTGTCGCCGGTGCGGGCCTGCAGGCCCAGCGGGTCGGCGCCGAGGTTGCCGGAGGCGGCGCCGGGGGAGACCTCGCGCTGCTCGTAGAGCTTGAACAACTGCTCGGCGGCGTCGGTGAATTCGGGTCCGGCGTCGAGTGCGACGGCGGCCAGGTCCAGGTACACGCCGCTCAGTGCCTCGGGCAGGGCGTCCAGCGGGAGGGCCTCGCCGCCCAGTTCCAGCCAGAGCGAGCCGACGCCGTTCTCCAGGTCGGCCAGCACGGCCTCGTTGGCGCGCCGACGGTCCGGGTCGGCGTGCCGCTGCCGGACGTCCCAGCCGGCGACGGCGGAGCCCTGCGGCCGGCCGCCGCGGACGAACGGCGGGAAGCCCGGGTACCCGGGGTCGACCGCGGTGTCGTCGGAGGTGTACAGCGGGCGTGCGCTGAGCCCGTCCTGGAGCTTGGTGGTGAGTGTCTGCTCGGCGGCGGCGCCGTCCTCGGGCTGGGCACCGGACTTGCGCAGCACGCCCTGCACGAGCTGCTGCCACTGCTCACGGTGCGCAGCCGGGAACTCGGCGGCGAGGGGGAGCCCTTCGGGCGGGACCTTCATGTCCGCAGGTTAGCGCCCGTTCGCAGGGCTGCAGGAGGGGAGGCGTGTGTGACCTTTCCCTCGATTTGGCGGTTCTTGTCACACCGTGGGGCGGGTGGTGCCATGGGCCGCGGCTCGCGGGTCCGGCGGGGGGTGCCGCGGCGAAGGAGGCGGGACGTGACGGCGAAGGCGGCGGCGATTGAACCCGCGCCCGGGTGCCGTCCGTAGTCAACAGCGATGGCACGCACCGCGATCGACGTCCCGTCATGGCACCGAAACGTCATGATCAGGGGGATTGCGGAACTCCGGCCCTCATCTATTAAGTTACTTCGAAGAAGGTGGGTGGGGCAGCATCCCCCCGTTGCGCGTCCTGCCCGCCTTCGCCGTCCCCCGGCCTGTTCGTGCCGTCGCCGGATTCCCCCGAAAGAGAGCCGACCGCCCATGGGAAAGCGCCGCAAGACCAGCCCCCCCAGCCGGGCCCGCATGGCGGTCCTCACCACGGCCATGGCGGCCGGCAGCGCGGTCCTCGCCTCGGGCACCGCCCACGCCGAGCCCGCGCCGACGCTCGCCTCCGTCAAGGAGCAGGTGGACAAGCTCAACGAGGAGGCCGAGCAGTCCGTCGAGCAGTACAACGGCTTCCAGGCCAAGCAGCAGAAGCTCCAGGGCGAGGCCAGCCAGATCCAGGACAAGGTCGTCCGCGGCCAGGACGCCATGAACGAGCTGCGGACCCGGCTCGGCGCGGTCGCCGCCGACCAGTACCGGACCAACGGCATCGACGCGTCGGTCCAGCTGATGCTCGACTCCGACCCGTCCGCCTACCTGGAGCGCGCCGCGGTGCAGAACCAGGTGGCCGACTCCCAGGCGAACCTGCTGAAGCAGGCCCAGGACGAGCAGCGCAAGCTCGACCAGGACCGCGCCGAGGCCACCGCGACCCTCGCCCAGCTCGACTCGGTCGGCAAGCAGCTGGCGGGGCAGAAGAACGACATCCAGACCAAGCTGGCCAAGGCGCAGGAGATGCTGAACAAGCTCAGCGCCGAGGACCGCGCCAGGATCAACGCCCAGCAGTCCGCGGAGAAGGCCAAGGCCGAGGCCAAGCAGGCCGCCGCCGCAGGCGCAGCCGGCGCCGCCGCGGCCGACCGTTCCTCCCGCTCCGCCGACCGCCCCGACCTGAGCGCCCCGCTGCCGGCCGCCAGTGGTCGGGCCGCCGCCGTCCTCGCGTTCGCCCAGGCCCAGCTCGGCAAGCCGTACGGCTGGAGCAGGACCGGCCCGGACAGCTTCGACTGCTCCGGCCTCACCAGCATGGCCTACCGCGCGGCGAGCGTCACGATCCCCCGGATGTCCCAGGACCAGTGGAACTCCGGCCCGCACGTCGACCGCGCCAACCTCCAGCCCGGCGACCTGGTCTTCTTCTACGACGACCTGCACCACGTCGGCCTGTACATCGGCGACGGCAAGATGATCCACGCGCCGCGCACCGGCAAGAACATCGAGGTGCTCCCGATCTCGGCGATGAAGTACATGGGCGCCGTCCGCCCGGCCTGACCGCGTACGCGACGGCCCGCTCCCGCTTCGGCGGTGGCGGGCCTCCGGCGTTTCGGGGCCCCGACCCCCGAGCTCGGGCTTGCGGAGTTCCGGGCGTTCGGAGTTCCGGGCCTCCGCCGTTTTTCGGGCTCACGCCACGACCCCGGCGGGTGGATCAGCGGGCGAGGGTCACTCCGGGCCGCAGGACTTCACCCGTCCGAGGGCCGCGAGCAGGGCGGAGGCCTCGTCCCCGCTGATCCGGTCGGCGAAGCGGAGCAGCGCGCCGGTGCGGTCGGGGGTGGTCTCCAGCGCCTGGTGCATCAGCCGGGCGGTGTACTCCTCGCGGGTGCAGGTCGGTTCGTACACCCAGGCGCGGCCGATCTTGTCGCGGCGCAGCCAGCCCTTGGTGTGCAGGATGTCGGCGACCGTGGTGACGGTGGTGTACGCGACCGCCCGTTGCCGCTGCAGGTCGTCCACGACCTCGCGCACCGTGGCCGGCCGGTTCCAGGTCCAGAGCCGGTCCATGATCTCGGCCTCCAGGTCTCCGAAACCCCGTAGCACCGCCTTGTCTCCCTCGCCGAGCCCATCGCCGGCGCCCTTCGCCCGCCGGAACGCGGCCCATGGTACGGCGAGCGCCGGACGCCCGCCCCCGGGTGGCGGGGGGCGGGCGCCCGGCGTGTGCCGAGCGGTGCCCGGGTGGTGTCCGAGTGGTGTCAATCCGTGCTCAGCCGGTGCTCGGTCGGTGTTCGGTCGGTGTCCGACCAGCGGTCGGCCAGTGCTCGGGCGGTGCCTGGCCGGTGCTCGGATGGCGTCCGAACCCGACCGCCCGGCCCTCAGGACAGCCGCCGCCCGAGCGGGATCCGGGACTTGGTGAACAGCGCCGCGAGCAGCCCCGCGACCACCGGCAGGGCCAGCACGACCAGCAGCAGCTCGCCCCACGGGGCGGTGATCAGCGCCGGCTGGGCCCCGAATCCGCTCGCCCGGGACTTCAACAGCCCCACCGCCGGCACGAATCCGTTGGCCGCTCCGAGCAGCGCTCCGAGCAGGGCGATCAGCGCGCATTGCAGGCCCGCCATGGTCCGCCGGATCCGCGGCGGCGCGCCGACGGCGGCGAGGGTGGCCTGGTCCTGCCGGGAGTCGGCGGCCGCGAGGCCGGTGGCGATCCCGGCCGCGCCGAGGACGACCAGTCCGGCGAAGCCGGTGAGGGCCAGGGTGAGCGCGTCGCTCTTCGGCTGGTAGCCGCGTTCGACGTCCAGCTGGGCGACGCGGTCGAGCCGGACCGCGGCCGCTTCGGCGCGCTGCTGCGCCTTGCGGTCGGGCGGGGTGGCGGGCAGCCAGACCGAGCCGGTGGGCTGCGCGGAGAGCCCGAGCTTCTGGAGTGCGGAGGGCAGCAGCATGCCCTGGGCGAAGCGGGCGGCGGTCGGGTTGGCGACCACCACCGCGTCGACGGGGATCTCCTGCAGGTCGGGCTTGGGGATCTCGCCCGGCTGCAGTGGCGCGCCGCTGCCGCCGCGCAGCTGGAGTACGGTCTTCCCGTCGGCGCCGACGAAGGCAGGGTCGAAGACGAGGAGCTTTCCGTCGGCCAGCGCCTGGTCGACGGCCGGGTCGTGGATGCCGAAGAGGTTGTGCAGCACGGTGGCGTCCGCGGCGGCCAGGTGCGGGCGGTCGGTGAGGGTGCGCCAGTTCACCTGGCCCTTGAGCTGGACGGTGCTGGAGCAGTTGGGGCAGAACCGGTACACCGCTTCGGCGAGGTCGCCGCGCTGGCCGAGTCCGGTCAGCTGCTTCTCCACCTCGCCGCGCACCTGGTCGAGTCGGGGCCCGTCGCTGTAGCTGACGAGCCGGACGGCGCCGTACGGGGCCTGCGGCCGGTAGTCGCGCCGGTTCTCGGCGTCGGTGCTGGTGCTGTACACGCCGATGGCGACGGCGCCGGCGACGGCGGCCATCACCGCGGCGACGGCCGGGGCGGTGCGCGAGCGGTGCCGGGCGGAGTCGCGCAGGGCGAGCCGGGGGCCGAGCGGTAGTCTCCGGGCGGCCCGGCCGATTGCGGCGACCAGCATCGGGGTGCACAGGAGCAGTCCG
Organism: Kitasatospora sp. NPDC033851; assembly: GCF_055576085.1. Taxonomy (NCBI): domain Bacteria; kingdom Bacillati; phylum Actinomycetota; class Actinomycetes; order Kitasatosporales; family Streptomycetaceae; genus Kitasatospora; species Kitasatospora sp. NPDC033851. Next base: position 466,914 of record NZ_JBVIRL010000004.1, read on the forward strand.
ATCTCGGCGGTCATCGAGCCGCCGAGCACGGTGAGGGTGCGGGTGTCGAAGCTGCTGACGGCCGGTTGGCCGTGCTGGACCGCGCTCGCGCCGTACATCGTGACCCCGGCGCCGAAGGCGACCAGCAGCAGGCCGGTCACGGTGACCCAGCGGTTGGGCCCGCGGACGGTGTCCCGGCCGGTCAGCCCGGCGGTGACGCTGCGGCGGGCGGCCTGCAGGGCGGGCAGCGCCGCCGCCAGCAGGGCGGTGACCAGGCCGATGCCGGCGATCGCGAGCAGGTCCAGCGGGGGCAGCGCGAAGTGGCCGAAGCGCGTGCCACCGACCTGTTCGATCTGCGGTCGGAGCATGGCGACCACGGCGGTGCCGAGTGCGACGCCGGCCAGCGCCCCGGCCGTGCCGAGGACCAGGCCGCCGCCGAGCACGACCGCGCCGACGTGGGTGCGGCTGCCGCCGGCCGCGCCGAGCAGGGCGAGCTGGCGCCGGGAGCGGCGGGCGCCGACCGCGAAGGCGGGCCCGGCGAGCAGGGCGACTTCCAGCAGGGCCATGCCGGTGACGGTGGCGATGACCAGCTTGGTGGTGTTGTCGGCCGCCGGGTCGCGGTAGCGGTACGCGTCGCGGTAGTACGGGACGGCCGCGCGGGGCGGCGGGGCGAGTGCGACGGAGCGCGCGGTGAGCGTGAAGCCGTGGGCGTTGAACTCCTGGACCTTGGCCCAGTCGAGCGCGGCGCCCGCCGGGAGGCGGACCAGCCAGGCGGCGCGCTGGCCCGAGGCCCGCTCGGCGGCGGACTGGCCGGGCGCCGCGGCGGCGGCCAGCGGGTCGAGCAACTCGCCTGGCCGGGCGACGAGTTCGACTCGGCCGAGCTCGTCCGGGTGCTCCACCACGCCGGTGACGGTGAAGGTGGTCTGCTCCAGGCCCTGGACGGTGGTGGTGCCGCCGACCTTGAGTCCGGCGTGGTCCAGGAAGGCCCGGGTGGCGGCGATCTCGTGCGGGGCGTTCGGGGCGTGGCCCTCGACCAGGTCGATGCGCCCGCGCCAGATCGGGTCGCCGAGGTTGGCCTCGGTGGTGAGGGTGCGGACCAGTCCCTCGGGCGAGTTCGCGCCGGTCTCCGGCCCGGGCCGGGCCGGGGTGAGCGCGCTGCCGGGCGGCAGCAGCGAACCGGCCAGCGTCGTCGGGTCGGTGCTCGCGCCCTTCTGCTGTTCGGCCGTCGGCTGCTGGCCCGGGCGGGAGTCGACGGCGAAGGCGCCGTCCTCGGCGACCGGGGCCTGCTCGACGGTCAGGCCCGGCTTGAGCGCGGTGACCAGGGCGTCGGCTCCGCCGACCACCCGCTCGACCCGTTCGGCCGGGGAGAGTTGTCCGCTGCGGTGGACCACGTCGGCGCCGGTGACGCCGAGGACGGGCAGGGCGACCATGGCGACGATCAGGGCGCTGCGCCCCTTGGCGCGCAGGGCGTCACGGCGGGCGATGCGCAGGGCGACCCGCCAGGCTCCGAGCCTCACTGCGTCACCTCGCCCATGGCGTTGGGCCGGTGGTGCGCCGCAGGGCGGGTGGCGGAGCGGTAGCCGCGGCTCTCCGCGTCGACCGCGCCGTCCCGCAGGTGGACCACCCGGTCCGCCCAGCCGGCATGCGAGGCCTCGTGGGTGACCATCATCGCGGCCGCCCCGGCGTCGCAGCGGGCGCGCAGCACGGCGAGCACGGCGTCGCCGGTGGCGGAGTCGAGCGCCCCGGTCGGCTCGTCGGCGAGCACCAGCCGCCGTTCGCCGATCAGCGCGCGGGCGATCGCCACGCGCTGCTGCTGGCCGCCGGACATGTCGTCGGGGAAGCGGTCGGCGAGTTCGCCGATGCCCAGCTCCTCCAGCGCGGCCAGGGCCTCCCGGCGGGCCCGGCGGCCGGGGACGCCGTCGAGCTCGCGCGGCAGGGCGATGTTCTCGGCGGCGGTGAGCGCCGGGATCAGGTTGTAGTCCTGGAAGACGTACCCGATGGAGCGCCGCCGCAGGTCGGCGAGCTTGCCCCGGCCGAGGCCGCCGAGCGAGACCCCTTCCACCAGGACCTCGCCGTCGCTGGGCCGGTCCAGCCCGCCGGCCAGGGTCAGCAGGGTGGACTTCCCGGAGCCGGACGGCCCCATGACGGCGACGAACTCGCCCGGGTGGACGGCCAGGTCGATGCCGCGCAGGGCGTGCACCTCGGCGGCGCCGCGCCCGTGTACCCGGGTGACGTTGGCCAGGCGCAGGACGGGCGCGGGTCGGGCCGGATCGGTGTGGGACACACTTCCCCCTCGTGGGCTTCTCAACTGCATATGTCGATGAACTATATATGCCGGAAGAAGATGCTCAAGGCGAATCGGGGTTCGGTCAAACTTCTACAAAGGTGTCGAAGATGAGTCGGAAAGCGGTCCCCGGGCGCTCGGGGCCGGTCTATGCTGAGGGCGGTTCGCAGCCTTGGGCTGCGCGAAAGGCGCCCGTTCGGTGCGCCCCGGCCGGGAGGAGGCGAGAGACATGGACTGCAGTAGTCCGGGCCACAGTCGCCCCTGCCCCCGCATGCTCTCGATCACCTCCGGCACGCGGTAACAACCTCCCCTGCGCGTCCACCCGGCGCTCCGCCTGGCTCAACCATGCTCGGACACAAGCGATCTGGCGCATCGTCATGTCCGTACGGCCGCCGCCGCCCGGCGTCGCCGTGCGGTCCGGCGCATGTGGTCCGCTGACATGCGGTCCGCCGTCGTGCAACCCGCCGCCGTGCGGTCCGGTGCTGTGCGGTCCGGCGCCGTGCGCCCGCAGGGGTCGCCGCCGCGTGCCCCCTGACGCCCCCTCAAGAAGGGGGCAGGGAGGCCCTGCCATGACCAACCTGATGCTGGACCCGAAGGTCCCCACAACTCCGAGCGCCCGCAACGCCGTTCTGGACGACGCCCACGTCGGCGACATCAAGGGCGCGTTCGGCACCATCCGCCTCGACGACACCACCCCCCGCCACGGCCTGTCGGCCCGGCTGAAGACGCTGCTCGCGATCGTCGGCCCCGGCCTGATCGTGATGGTCGGCGACAACGACGCCGGCGCCTTCTCCACCTACGGCCAGGCGGGGCAGAACTACGGCACCCAACTGCTGTGGACGCTGCTGATGCTGGTCCCGGTGCTGTACGTGAACCAGGAGATGGTGCTGCGGCTCGGCGCCGTCACCGGGGTCGGGCACGCCCGGCTGATCCTGGAGCGGTTCGGCAGGTTCTGGGGCGCGTTCAGCGTGATCGACCTGTTCCTGCTGAACGCGCTGACGCTGGTGACGGAGTTCATCGGCGTGACGCTCGCCGCCGGCTACCTGGGTCTGCCCAAGGCGGCCGCCGTGGTCCTGGCGGCGGCGGTCATCATCGCCTCGGCGTTCACCGGGTCGTTCCGGCGCTTCGAGCGGGTCGCGGTGACCCTGTGCGTCGGCTCGCTGCTGCTGGTGCCGATCTACTTCCTGGTCCACCCGAAGACCTCGCAGATGGCGCACGACTTCGTGACGCCCACCATGCCCGGCGGGTCGGGGCAGCTCGCCGCCGTGATGCTGGTGATCATCTCGATCGTCGGCACCACCGTCGCCCCCTGGCAGCTGTTCTTCCAGCAGTCGTACGTCATCGACAAGCGGATCACCCCGCGCTTCATGACGTACGAGAAGGTCGACCTGTGGATCGGGATCGTCGTGGTCATCGTCGGCGCGGCCGCGCTGATCGGCCTCACGGCGGCGGCCTTCGCCGGCACCGACGGCTTCGGGCAGTTCTCCGACGCGGGAGCGGTGGCCCGGGGCATCGAGGCCAAGGCCGGGCGGGTCGCCGGTGTGCTGTTCGCGATCGCGCTGCTGGACGCCTCGATCATCGGCGCGTTCGCCGTCTCGCTGTCCACGGCGTACGCGATCGGCGACGTGTTCGGCATCAAGCACTCGCTGCACCGGGGAGTGAAGGGCGCCAAGGGCTTCTACGCCGTCTACGCCGGCCTGGTGACGCTGGCCGCCGCGATCACCCTGCTGTCGACGGACGCCATGCAGGGCCTGATGACGCAGTTCGTGCAGGTGCTGGCCGGCGTACTGCTGCCCTCCGCGACCGTCTTCCTGCTGCTCCTCTGCAACGACCGCGCGGTGCTCGGCCCCTGGGTCAACGGACCCAGGACCAACGCCTTCACCTCGGCGGTGGTCGGCGTCCTGGTGACGCTCTCGATGATCCTGACCGCGGCCGTGGTCTGGCCGGACATCAGCTCCGAGGCGATCCTGTGGATCATGGCCGGCTGCGGCGTCGCGGGCGTCCTCGTCGCCGGGTACTCCTTCACCTCCGGCCGCACCGCCACCAAGGAGGACCCCGTCGACCGCACCGGCCGCGCGAACTGGCGGATGCCCCCGCTGGAGACCCTCGACAAGCCGGCCATGTCCACCGCCCGCAAGCTCGGCATGGGAGCCCTGCGCGCCTACCTGCTCGTGGCGATGGTGATGGTCATCATCAAGGTCGCCCAGACCGCGCTGGGCCACTGACCACCCCCGTGACCTCACCCCCGTGAAGGAGGTGCCGTCGTGCACACCCTGACCACCGCCGACTTCCTGGTCCGGCTCGCCACCGGTGTCGCCTGCGGCGCGCTGATCGGCGTCGAGCGCCAGTGGCGGGCCCGGATGGCCGGCCTGCGCACCAACGCCCTGGTCGCTGCCGGCGCCACCCTGTTCGTCCTCTACAGCGAGGCCGTCGGCGACACCGGGAGCCCCACCCGGGTCGCCTCCTACGTCGTCTCCGGCATCGGCTTCCTCGGCGGTGGCGTCATCCTCCGGGACGGCGCCGGCGTCCGCGGCCTCAACACCGCCGCCACGCTGTGGTGTTCGGCCGCCGTCGGGGTGCTCGCGGCCTCCGGCAAACTGGAGCTCGCCGTCCTCGGCACACTCGCCGTGCTCGTCGTCCACCTGGTGCTGCGCCCGGCCGGCCGGCTGCTCGACCGGGCCCCGCAGTCCGGCAGCGACCCGGACTCCACCAGCCGCGCCACCGTCCACCTGGAGTGCGACCGCAAGTCCGAGAGCCACATCCGGGCCCTGCTGCTCCAGGCCCTCGCCGCCTCCGGCCTCGCCCCGACCGGCCTGCGCGCCCGCCGCACCGAGCAGGGCGACGCCACCAGCCTACGGGCCACCGTCTCGATCACCGGGCAGGTCGCCCCGGCGCTCGAACAGGTCGTCACCCGGCTGTCGTTGGAACCGGGCGTCCGCGACCTGCACTGGCACCTGGACGACGAACCCGAGGACCCCGACAGCCCCGCGCTCGCCTGACAGGGCAGAGGAACGGAGGAAACGGAGGGGGAGAGGGAGTAGAACGGAAGGACCGTCACACGAACCGCCTGGGAGACCGATGCCGACCCCCGACCCCGAGCACGGGCCGCTGGTGCCGATGCTGCTGATGCTGACCGTGGTCACCGGCGTGGTGGACGCGGTCAGCTACCTCGAACTCGGCCACGTCTTCGTCGCCAACATGACCGGCAACGTGGTGTTCCTCGGCTTCGCCCTGGCCGGCGCGGCCAACCTCTCCGCCACCGCTTCGCTCGCCGCGCTCGCCGCCTTCCTGCTCGGCGCCCTGGCCGGTGGTCACCTCGCCCGCCGCCTGCCCGGCCACCGGGGCCACCTGCTGACCGCCGCCGTCGGCGTCCAGTCGGCGTTCGTCGCGGCGAGCACCGTCCTGGCGGCCGTCGTCGGCCACACCACCGAACCGGTCCGCTACACCCTGATCGGGCTGCTCGGCTTCGCCATGGGCGGTCAGAACGCGGTGGTCCGCGCGCTGAAGGTGCCCGACCTCACGACCACCGTGCTCACCATGACCATCACTGCCCTCGCCGCCGACCGCACCGGCCTCCGCCGCCTCGCCTCCGCCGTCTGGATGTTCGCCGGCGCCCTCCTCGGAGCCGTCCTCGTCCTCCATGCCAACGTCCCCACCGCCCTCGCCCTGGCCCTCGCCCTCCTCCTCGCCGTCGCCGCCCGCACGCACCGCGCCGCCAGGCGCGTCCCCGCCCCGGCCTGGACCGAGCCCCGCTGAGCCACCACCCGGCTCAGTCCTCGTGGCGGTGTCCCGCACGCCCGCTCCAGCGGGGTTCGAGGCGGGCCCAGCCGTCGGTCCAGGCGGTTTCGGCGCGGCGGTCCAGGGCGTGGAGGCGCAGGCGCAGCGCGAGGACGGCGAGGGCGAGCAGGGTGAGGAGGGCGCCACTGCCGGTGCAGGCGGCGGAGAGGGCGAGGGCGGTGCGGTCGACCGGGGGAGTGGAGGCGCGGCCGGCCCGGTCGACCCAGATCGGGATGCTGCTGCCGGTGACGGTCGAGCGCGGGGCCTGGACGGTGCCGGAGCGCGGCGTGCCGTCGGGGGCGGTCCAGGTCGCCTCGACGTCGATCTGATTGCTGTAGCCCCCGGCGAAGCGGCTGCCGGTGACGGCGGCGCGCTCCGGGGCGGTGCGGACCAGGGCGTCGATCCGGTGCAGCCGTGCGTGCTCGGCGGCGGCCTGGGGTGCGGTGTCCCGGTAGAGGAGCAGTGCGCCGCCCGCGGAGAGGGCGACGGCGAGCACCGTGCCGAGCGCGGCGAGCAGCCAGGCCCGGGCGCGGGAGCGGTCGAGGGGGCGGGCGAGCGGTTCGTGCCGGGCACCGAGAGCCCGCCGCAGCTGACGGCCGGTTCGCCGCGGGAGCGACGCGGGCCTGGCCGGGCGGGGTGTGCTGGACACGTTGATGGCTCCTCAGGGGAGTGGGGGCGTACGGCGGTTCGCCACCAATTTCCACCCGACGGGCCCTCGGGCACAAGAGTCGTGCGCGCTCGTAGGAGTGCCATCGCGGGTGGGTGTCCCGCCCGTGTCGTTCGGCCTCGTGAGGCCCTGTCGCCGGGACGTTCGGCCCTGGGGCCGGGGACGTTCGGCCCTCGGCAGTGGAGGTCCCGACCGGGCAGGCTGGGTGCCGGCGGCGCCCCCCGTGCCTGGGCGCGGCCGTGGCCCGGTCGACCGTGGGGGTGCCGGGCCGAGCTGCGGGGAAGGCAGGCAGTGGTGGCAGGGGGTGGCCGTGGGGGCCACCCCCTGCTTTCCGTCGGCCGACCGGCCCTGATTTCCGTCGGCCGACCGGCCCTGATTTCCGTCGGCCGACCGGCCCGCGACGGCCCGCCGCCCCGTCGCCTGCCCTCAGCGGGCGACGGGGTAGCCGTGCGTCCCGGCCCGCCGTACGTCGTCCAGCCCCGGCAGCCAACTGCCCAGGACCAGCGCGGACGGGTAGAACATCGGCTCCGGCAGCTCGTCGACCGCGAAGCGCTCCCAGCCGGCGCAGGCGTGCGGCTCGGTGACCACCGCCTCCGCCAGGCTGGGCGGCGCGAGGACGGCGGCGGTCAGCCGCGGCCGGCCGAGCTCGTGGTCGAGGTGCACGGCGAGCACCCGCATCCCCTCGGCGGGCAGCACGATGCCGGTCTCCTCGGCGAGTTCGCGGGCCGCGGTCCGCTCGAAGGACTCGCCCGGGTCGACCTTGCCGCCCGGCAGGCTCCAGGTGGGCGGCTCACCGGCGGTGGTGCGCCGGCCGATCAGCACCCGGCCGTCCCCGGTGGGCACGATGATCCCGGCGCCGAGCAGCGGTGCGGTGGTCACGTCGAGGTCTCCTTCGGGGTAGTTACCGGGAATGGTTACCAGTTGCCGCGCTCGTAGTCCTTCATGAAGCAGCCGTACAGGTCCTCGCCCTGCTCGCCGCGCACGATCGGGTCGTACACCCGGGCGGCGCCGTCGACCAGGTCGAGCGGGGCGTGGAAGCCCTCGTCGGCGAGGCGCATCTTGTCCGGGTGCGGCCGCTCGTCGGTGATCCAGCCGGTGTCGACGGCGGTCATCAGGATGCCGTCGGACTCGAACATCTCCTGCGCGCTGGTGCGGGTGAGCATGTTGAGCGCGGCCTTGGCCATGTTGGTGTGCGGGTGGCCGGCGCCCTTGTAGCCGCGCTGGAACACGCCCTCCATGGCGGAGACGTTGACCACGTACTTGCGGCGGGACGGGGAGGCGGCCATCGCCGGGCGCAGCCGGCTGATCAGGATGAACGGCGCGGTGGAGTTGCAGAGCTGCACCTCCAGCAGCTCGATCGGGCCCACCTCGCTGACCGTCTGCACCCAGCTGTTGGTGTCCGCGAGGTCGGGCACCAGGCCGCCGGCGTCGATCGCGGTGCCGGCCGCGATCCGGGCGGGGGTGGCGGAGCCGGTGACCAGGGCGAGCGAGGTGACGTCCTCGGCGGCCAGCCGCTGCTTGTCGCCGCCCGCCTGGTGGGGGAGCGCGGGCAGGTCGACGCTGCCGCTGCCGAAGCGGCCGATGGTGGTGGCCTGCGGCAGCTCGCCGGCGGGCAGCGGGGCGGACTCGGCGTTGAGCAGCTCGCGGTAGGACTCCGGCGGGCGGCGCACGGTCTGCGCGGCGTTGTTGATCAGGATGTCCAGCGGGCCGTCGGCGGCGACTTCGTCGGCGAGTGCCATGACCTGGGCCGGGTCGCGCAGGTCGATGCCGATGACCTTGAGGCGGTGGATCCACTGGGCGCTGTCCGGCATCGCCTTGAAGCGGCGGATCGCGTCGTTGGGGAAGCGGGTGGTGATGGTGGTGTGGGCGCCGTCGCGCAGCAGCATCAGCGCGATGTACATCCCGATCTTGGCCCGGCCGCCGGTGAGCAGCGCGCGCTTGCCGGTGAGGTCGGCGCGGGCGTCCCGGTGGGCGCGGTTCTTGACGGCGCAGTCCTGGCAGAGGTTGTGGTAGAACGCGTCGACCTCGACGTAGCGCTGCTTGCACGTGTAGCAGGAGCGCGGGCGCTCCAGGATGCCGGCGATCTCGGTGGTGGTGACGGTGGTCAGGCCGAAGGCGCCGGCCGTCTCGTCGTCGATCCGGGTGGGCGCGCCGGTGGCGGTGCGGGCGGTGACCTCGCGGTCGTTGGCGGTCTTGCGGGCCCGGGTCTCCTGGCGGCGACGCTGCTTGAGGGTCCGGAATATGCCGCCGACGGCCTGGCGGACGGTGATCGCGTCCGGGTGGTCGACGTGCAGTTCGTCGAGCTCGGCGATCACCTCCAGACAGAGCTTCAGCCGCTCCGGGTCGAGGCCGGGACCGTAGTCGATCTCCTCCTCGGTGTCCTCGTCCTGACCCTGCCGGATGTCCGTCTGCCCGATGCCCACGCCTGCTGCCGTTTCCCGTTCGCCTCGCCGTTTACCGCGTGAATGCTACGGGAGCGGTCCACGCCGAGGCGAAAAGCGGACGTGGGAGGGGGTCTTTGTATGATCGTCCATGTCTACGCGCGGAGCATTGATCACTGTTTGTGCACAGCCCCAGCAATGCTCCTCGAACTGGCTTTTGCCTCCGCCCTCACGGAGAATCGAATGCTGGGTGCAGGGCGCCCGAGTGCGCCCCGACGGCATCGCCGCAACCGCACCCGAGGTGTAATTTCTCCCAGCCAGAGAGCCCCCTTCATGCGCTTCCTGAACGACCTCAAGCCCTCGTACGACCTCACGTACGACGACGTCTTCATGGTCCCCAGCCGTTCCGCCGTGGGCTCCCGGCAGGGTGTGGACCTCTCCTCGAACGACGGCACCGGCACCACCATCCCGCTGGTCGTGGCCAACATGACCGCGATCGCCGGCCGCCGGATGGCCGAGACCGTCGCCCGCCGCGGCGGCCTGGTCGCCATCCCGCAGGACATCCCCACCGAGGTCATCGCCGACGTCATCTCCTGGGTCAAGCAGCGCCACCTGGTGTTCGACACCCCGATCACCCTCGCCCCGGGCGCCACCGTCGCCGAGGCGCTCTCGCTGCTGCACAAGCGCGCGCACGGCGCCCTCGTGGTCGTCGAGGACGGCAAGCCGGTCGGCGTGGTCGCCGACTCCGACTGCCAGGGCGTCGACCGCTTCACCAGCCTCGCCGACATCATGTCCCGCGACCTGCTGCTGCTGGACGAGCACATCGAGCCGCGCGCCGCCTTCGAGAAGCTCACCGAGGGGCACCGCAAGCTCGCCCCGGTGGTCGACGGCGAGGGCCGTCTGGTCGGCATCCTCACCCGCAAGGGTGCGCTGCGCGCCACCCTCTACACCCCGGCCGTGGACGCGGCCGGCAAGCTGCGGATCGCCGCCACGGTCGGCATCAACGGCGACGTCGCGGGCAAGGCCAAGGCCCTCATCGAGGCCGGCGCCGACGTGCTGGTGGTGGACACCGCGCACGGCCACCAGGAATCCATGATCAGCGCGCTGCGCGCGGTGCGCGGCCTGGACCCGCAGATCCCGATCGTGGCCGGCAACGTGGTCTCCGCCGCCGGTGTCCGCGACCTCGTCGAGGCGGGCGCCGACATCCTCAAGGTCGGTGTCGGCCCGGGCGCCATGTGCACCACCCGGATGATGACCGGCGTCGGCCGCCCGCAGTTCTCCGCCGTCCTGGAGTGCGCCGCCGAGGCGCGCCGACTCGGCAAGCACGTGTGGGCCGACGGCGGCGTGCGGCACCCGCGCGACGTCGCGATGGCGCTGGCCGCCGGCGCCTCCAACGTGATGATCGGCTCCTGGTTCGCCGGTACCTACGAGTCCCCGGGCGACCTGCAGACCGCCGCCGACGGCCGCCAGTACAAGGAGAGCTTCGGCATGGCCTCGGCCCGCGCGGTGAGCAACCGCACCGCCCAGGACTCCTCGTACGACCGGGCCCGCAAGGCCCTGTTCGAGGAGGGCATCTCGCACTCCCGGATGTTCCTCGACCCGACCCGCCCGGGAGTCGAGGACCTGATCGACTCGATCATCGCCGGCGTGCGCAGCTCCTGCACCTACGCGGGCGCCAACAGCCTGGAGGAGTTCCAGGAGAAGGCGATCGTGGGCATCCAGAGCGCGGCCGGCTACGCCGAGGGCAAGCCGCTGCACTCCAGCTGGGCCTGATCGCCCGCATCCCCGGCGCCGGCCGGCCGGTTCCTCGCCTCGGGGAGCCGGCCGAGCGGCGCCGTGTCGGTCGGGGCGATGTCGGTCGGGGCGATGTCGGTCGGTGCCGTGTCGGTCGGGGTGTGTCCGTCTCCCCGCCCGAGCGGGAGCAGCAGGGCGTGGCCGAGCAGCCCGACCGAGCCGTCCAGCGCGGCGGCGAAAGCCCGGGCCGCGCCCGGCAGGTGCCGCAGCTCCCAGAGCGCCGCGACGGCGGTCCACGCCCCCTCGCGGGCCGAGGCGACCGACCACGCGCCGAGCCGGTGGGTGAGCGGCTCGGCGTGCTCCAGCAGGTCGGGCCCGGGCATCAGCCGCTCCCGGACGGCCGCCTCCACCTCGGCCAGCACCCCGTTGATCCGGTGGTAGTCCTCCTCGACGGCGGCCGGTTCGCAGCCCCGGCGGCGGCAGGTGTCCACGACGGCCAGCGGCAGGTCGTGCTGGATGTGGGCGTTCATCCCGGCCAGCGCGAACTGCAGCGGGTGCACGCCCGGGTGGGCGCGCAGCGCGAACAGGGCCCGCCAGCAGGCGGGCGGCTCCTGCCCGGCCGCGTCGGCGGCCACGGCCCGCAGGTATCGCCCGGCGAACACCACGTCCAGCTCGGCCATCGCCACAGGGTCGGCGAAGTACCCGTCGGCGAGCCGCTCGCGGACCGCCTCCGTGACGTCGAGGTAGAGCCGGTTGAAGACCGCCACCCCGTCGGCTTGGGGCAGCCCCGCCCCGATCTCCCGCAGCCGGCCGACCACCTCCTCGACCGTGGCCGCCTCCGTGGCCGTTGCTGCCTCCACGACCGCTGCTGCGGCTGCTGCCGTGACCGCTGTCGTGACCGCTGCCGTCGTACGATCCACCGCCGTGCCGGGCATGTGCCACCCTCCGATGTCGATCGTGCACTGATCGCATCATCGTGACAGTGCCGCCGAGCCTTCGGCGGGTGCGGCGCGCGGCGGCGGCGCGGCGGTGCGGGACGTCAGTACGGCTCGTCAGCCCGGGACGTCAGCCCGGCTCATATGCTCAGCCCAGCTCGTACTCCAGGACGAAGGTGTGGGCGCCGGACTCGTCGACGGCCAGGTGGAACTCCCCGGTGATCCCGGCCAGCTCGCCCGCCCCCGTGCCCGGCACCACGCGGATCGTCGTCCCGGTGGCGTCCCAGGCCGTGTGCTGGAGCACGAACGAGCCCTTGCGCCCGTCCAGTTCACCCGTCACGTGCTCCACCGCGACGTACGACGCCGGGCCGCCGGACGGGCCCCCGACGGAGAGCATCCGCACCTCGCTCGTCCCGCTCAGCGCGCCCGCGAAGGTCTTGGCGATCCGGATCCGCCCGAAGGACGCGCCCTCCCGCTCCTCCGTCTCCACCGGCTCGAACGCCGTCAGCTCGAACGATCCCTCGGCCCTGAACCCCTCAGCCTTGAACCCCACGGCAGCGTCCCCTCGTCGATCGTCGGTCGTGGTCCGGCGGCAGGGCACCGAGCAGGCTCCCCGCCGACCGCGCACCGAGCCTTGCACCCACCACTGACAATCGTTGCCTGCTCCCCTGAGCCCCGCCGTCCCCGCCGTCCCCGCCCCGCCGGCCTGTCACGGCTCCCAGCGCACTGCCAGCACCGCCGCGTCGTCGGCCAGCCCCGAGTCCCCGACCCAGCCGCCGACGTCCGCCAGCAGCGCGTCCAGCAGGTCCGCCGGGCTGCCGCCGTGCAGGCCGGGCAGTCGCTGCGCCAGCGGGTAGAAATGCCCGTCGGCGTCCCGGGCCTCCGACACGCCGTCGGTGTGCAGGACCAGCAGGTCGCCCGGCTCCGGGTCGAACCGCCGCGCCGGGTACTCGTCGCCGGTCAGCCCGAGCAGCCCCAGCGGCGGCGCCGGGAACGGGGGCTCCAGCTCGCACACCCGGCCCGCCCGGCGCAGCAGCGGGGCCGGGTGGCCGCAGTTCACGACCTGCACCGGCCCCCGGTCCGGCGCCACGTCGAGCAGCAGCGCGGTGGCGAACCGGTCCTCGTCCGGGCGGGCCGTGAGCGCCGCGTCCAGCCGCTCCGCGAGCCGCCCGGGGTCGGGCTCGGTCCGCGCCGCCTCCCGGAACACCCCGAGGACGTCCGCCGCCGTCTCCACCGCCGGGAGCCCGTGCCCCTGGACGTCGCCCAGCAGGATCCGCACCCCGAACCGGGTCTCCACCACGGCGTACAGGTCCCCGCCGATCCGCGCCTCGGCCGCCGCCGCGACATAGCGCACCGCCACCCGCAGCGGCCCGATCCGCTCGGCCGGCGGCCGCAGCAGGGCCCGCTGCGCCGCCTCGGCCACCGTCCGGACCTGGAACAGCTCCCGTTCGCGGGCCGCCACCAGGACGACGCTGGCGGCGCTGGCCAGCGTCGAGGCCAGTACCGTGACCGGCACGCTGATCCGGACGGAGAGCGGCAGCTGCGTGTTGGCCGACTCCAGCAGCCCGACCGCGAGCAGCGCCGCCGCGCCGACCAGCAGCGGCACCCGGGCCCGTCGGGTGGTCGCCCCGGCGAGGACGGGGGCCACCGCGAGCAGCGGCGCCAGGGTGGTCCCCGGGCCGAGGGCCAGGGCGGCCACCACGGCGGCGACCAGCAGCAGGAGCGAGCCGTACAGCAGCATCCGGGTCCGTCGGGGCAGGTGCAGCGGCGGCACCCCGTCCGGGCCGTCGGCGGTCACGCGTCCTCCAGGGGTCCGTCCAGTGGTCCGTCGGAAGGCCCGACAGGGGTCCGGTAGCTGATCGACCGAGCGTCGGTGGCCGCCGGCCGAGCGAGGGCCACCGGTCCACTCTCCCCGCCCCACCCCGGCCCGGCACCTCGGCCGCGGGCCGCGGCAGCACCTCGGCCGCGGGCACGGGCGGGGCGCGCACTACGCTGGGCCGGGAGATGAGACGCAAGAGCCGCCGCCCGACCTCCCCCCTCCCGCAACGCCACGGCGTGGACCCGGTGCACCTCCGGCTGCCGCTCGAAGGCCCCTGGCCCACCCTGCGGGACCACCTGGTCGACCGGCTGCCCACCGTCCCGGCCGAGCGGATCGAGGCGGCGCTGCGCGACGGCGAGATCGTCGGCGCGCTCGGTCCGGTCGCCCCGGACGAACCGTTCCGCCCCGGCGCGCACGTCTGGTTCCACCGGGACCTCCCGGAGGAGGCGCGGGTCCCGTTCGAGCTGGTCGTGCTGTACCGCGACGAGCACCTGGTGGTCGTCGACAAGCCGCACTTCCTGGCCACCACCCCGCGCGGCAGGCACGTCACCGAGACCGCGCTCTCCCGGCTGCGGCACACCCTCGACCTGCCCGTGCTCAGCCCCGCGCACCGCCTGGACCGGCTCACCGCCGGCCTCGCCATGTTCGTCGTGCGCCCCGAGGAGCGCGGTGCCTACCAGACGCTGTTCCGCGACCGCCTGGTGCGCAAGGAGTACCGGGCGATCGCTCCGTACGACCCGGAGCTGAGCCTGCCGCGCACCGTGCGCAGCCACATCGTCAAGGAGCGCGGGGTGATCGCCGCGCAGGAGGTCGACGCGCCGCCGAACAGCGAGAGCCGGATCGACCTGCTGGAGCGCCGCGACGGCCTCGCCCGCTACCGGCTGCGCCCGCTCAGCGGACGCACCCACCAGCTGCGGCTGCACATGAGCGGCCTCGGACTGCCGATCCTCGGCGACCCGGTGTACCCGGTGGTGCTGCCCGAACCGGCCCCGGACGACTTCCGCCGTCCGCTGCAGCTGCTCGCCTCGGCGATCGAGTTCACCGACCCGCTGACCGGCCGGGAACGCCGCTTCGAGAGCCGCCGCACCCTGGCCGCCTGGACCGACCCGCAGGGCTGGTCCGAGGGCTGGTCGGAGGGCGGGGCGGAAGGCTCGGGCTCGGAGGGCTCGGGCGCGGGCTCGGAGTCCCGGGTCCGTCCGCCGGTCTAGTCCCAAGGTCCGACCCGGTCCCGGTTCCGAGGGCCGATCCGCCGCCCGCCCCGGCGGCGGATCGTTACGGCATGAACGCAGCACAGCGCACCGCCGCACCGCACACCGCCCCCGTCGCCCTGGTCACCGGCGCCTCCCGGGGCCTCGGGCTGGCCCTCGCGCACGCCCTCGCCGCCGACGGCTGGCAGCTGGTGATCACCGCCCGGGGCGCGGCCGGACTCGCCGCCGCCGAGGCGGACCTGTCCGCCGTCACCAAGGTCGTCGCGCTGCCCGGCAGCGTCGTCGACGACGACCACCGCGCCCACCTCGCCGAGGCCGCCGAGCGCCTCGGCGGCGCGAGCCTGCTGGTCAACAACGCCGGCACGCTCAACGGCGCCCCCGCCCCCGGATCCGAGCCGCTGCCCCGGCTGGCCGACTACCCGCTGCCGGACCTGCTGGAGACCTTCGAGGTCAACGCGCTCGCCCCGATCGCCCTCACCCAGCTCGTCCTGCCCCAACTGCGCGGTCACGCCGGCGCCGTCCTCAACATCAGCTCCGACGCCGCCGTGGTGCCCTACCTCGGCTGGGGCGGCTACGGCGCCAGCAAGGCCGCGCTCGACCTGGCCACCGCCGTCCTCGCCCGGGAGGAACCGGAGCTGAGGGTCTGGGCGGTCGACCCGGGCAGCATGCGCACCCGAATGCTCCAGGAGGCCAGCCCCGGCGAGGACATCTCCGGCGAGCCGCTGCCCGAGCAGGTGGCGCCGGTCCTGCTCGGCCTGCTCCGCGACCGCACCCCGTCCGGCCGCTACCGTGCCGAGGACCTCGCCGCCCCGGCCGACGACCTGGCCGTCCCGGCCGGGGACCGGGGCGGGCGATGACCGCATTCACCGGCCTTGGCCTCGGCTTCGGCCTCGACCTCGGCCTCGACCTCGCCGTCCCGCCCGAGCTCTCCGCCCGTGCACCGGCGGAGGCGCGTGGCACGGCCCGGGACGGCGTCCGGATGCTGGTCGGCCGCCGCGACACCGGCGCCGTCGAGCACCGCCGGTTCGCCGACCTGCCCGAGGTGCTGCGCCCGGGAGACCTCGTGGTGGTCAACAACTCGGCCACCCTCCCGGCCGCGCTGCCCGGCCGGCTGCCCGACGGCACGCCCGTCGCGCTGCACGTCTCCTCCGCCCAGCCGGACCGGTACGGCGCCCACCTGGTCGAGTTGCGTCGTGTCGTGCCCGGGCAAGCGGCGGCGTACTACTCGCCGGCGGAGTCCCCGGCCCGCGCGGGCCTGCGGGTCGCCCTGCCCGCAGGCGGTACGGCGGTGCTGACCCGGGCTTTCACCGCCCGCCTCTGGTACGCCGAACTCGCCCTGCCCTGCGAGCTGTTGCCGTACCTGGCGGTGCACGGCCGGGCGATCCGGTACGGCTACGTGGACCGCGAGTGGCCGATCGAGGCCTACCAGACGGTCTTCGCGACCGTCCCCGGTAGCAGCGAAATGCCCAGCGCGGCCCGCCCGTTCAGCGCCGAGGTGGTGGCCCGGCTGGCCGGCCGGGGCGTGCTCGTCGCGCCGGTCACCCTGCACACCGGGGTGGCTTCGCCCGAGGCGCACGAGGCCCCGTACGCCGAGCGCTTCCGCGTCCCGGCCGCCACCGCCCGACTGGCCGGTCACGTCCGGGCCGACGGCGGCCGGGTGATCGCCGTCGGCACCACCGTGGTCCGCGCCCTGGAGTCCGCGGCCACACCGGACGGCACCCTCCAGGAAGCCGACGGCTGGACCGAGTTGGTCATCACCCCCGAACGCGGCGTCCGCGCCGTCGACGGCCTCCTCACCGGCTGGCACGAACCCCGCGCCTCCCACCTCCTGATGCTCGCCGCTGTCGCCGGCCGCCCCCTCCTCGCCACCTGCTACCGCGCCGCCGTCCAACACCGCTACCTCTGGCACGAGTTCGGCGACGTCAACCTCCTCCTGCCGGACTGAGCGCGGCCCGGTCCCGGCCGGGCGGGCCGGTCGGGTGTCGGTGAGGTGGCCGCCCGGGCCGACAGCCGTGGCGGCGGCCCGACAGCGTCCGTTGTTCAGGTGGTGGACGAGACCCCCGGGGGCAGCTCCAGCTCGAACCAGACCACCTTGCCGTCGGCGGTGCGGCGGCTGCCCCAGCGGTGCGCGAGCTCGTTGACCAGGTGGATGCCCCGGCCGCCCTCGTCCTCGGTGCGGGCGCGGCGGATCCGGGGCGCCTCGGCCTCCTGGTCGGCGACCTCGACGGTGAGCACCCGGTTGCAGAACAGCCTCAGCTGGGTGGGGGATCCGGCGTGCACCAGGGCGTTGGTGATCAGTTCGCTGGTGAGCAGTTCGGCCCAGTCGGCCAGGGCGCCGAGACCCCAGCCCGCCAGCGTCTCGCGGGTGAAGCGGCGCGAGTGCGCGACCATCGCGCGGTCGCCGGTGAGCGGCAGGGTGGCGATCCGGTCCGCGCCGTGCGGGCGGACCTGCGCCATGATGACGGCGATGTCGTCCTCGCTGGTGCGGCCGGTGAGCCGGGTCAGGACGGCGTCGCAGGTCTGCTCCAGCGAGCGGCGCCGGTCGGCGACGGTGCGGCAGAGCAACTGCAGGCCCTCGTCCAGGTCGCGGCCCCGGCGCTCGACCAGGCCGTCCGTGTAGAGCGTCAGGATGCCCTCCTCGGGGAGGGTGAACTCGGCGCTCTCGAACGGGACTCCGCCGACGCCGAGGGGTGTGCCGGTCGGCAGCTCGACCAGGTGGGCCCGTCCCTCGGCGTCGCAGACCACGGGCGGCAGGTGCCCGGCGCTGGCCGCGGTGCAGCGGCGGTCCACCGGGTCGTACACCACGCAGACGCAGGTGGCGAACTGGCCCTCGCCGACGGCCGTGGTGGCCTCGTCCAGCCGGTACAGGACCCGCGCCGGGTCCAGGTCAAGGGTGATCAACGTTCGTGCCGCCGTACGGAGTTGGCCCATCGTGGCGGCGGCCCGGATGCCGTGGCCCATGACGTCGCCGACGATCAGCGCGACCCGCCCGGAGGAGAGCGGCACCACGTCGAACCAGTCGCCGCCGACCTCGCTGACCACGCTGCTGGGCAGGTAGCGGTAGGCGATCTCCAGGCCGAGGGTGCGGTGCACCTCCTGCGGCAGCAGACTGCGCTGCAGCATGAGCGCGGTGTCCCGCTCCCGGCGGTAGAGCCGGCCGTTGTCGATCGCGAGCGCGGTGCGGGCGGCCAGCTCCTCGGCCAGCGAGCGGTCAGCCGGGCCGAACGGCACCGGGTTGCGGGTGCGGACGAACTCCGCGCCGCCCAGCACGTGTCCGCGCGCCATCAGCGGCACCATCAGGTACGAGTGCACCCCGGCGTCCAGCCCCGGCTGCACCCGGTCGGGGGAGGCGACGATCCGGCGCAGCTCCTCCTCGGTCACCTCGGACACCAGGATCGAGCGCCGGGTGCGCAGGCTCTGCGCGTACAGCTGGGCGGACTGCGAGGTCTCGCCCACCTGGTCGGCGGCCCCCGTCATGGTGCCGTCCGAGGTCACTTCGCCGACCGCCACCGCCCGCATCAGCACCCGACCCTCCGCCGGGACGGTCCCCGGCTCCTCGCCGCTGAGCACCGCCTCCCGCAGGTCCACGGTGACGAAGTCGGCGAAGCGCGGGAGCACCACCTCCACCAACTCCTGGGCGGTGCGGTGCAGATCGAGCGTGGTGCCGATCCGGTTGCTGGCCTCGTTCAACAGCGACAGCCGCTGCTGGGCGGCCCAGGCCTCGTCCAACGCCCGCTGCCGGGCGGCCGCCGCGTCGCGTTCGCGGGTGAACAGCAGCGCGTTGTCGATGGAGACGGCCGCCCGCACCGCCAACTCCCCGGCCAGCGCCACGTCGTCGTCCTCGTACGGGCGCTCGACCAGGGTCCGGTAGAAGCCCGCCACGCCGACCGGGGTGCCGCGCGCGATCAGCGGGACCACCATGAACGAGCGCACGTTCTGCTCCCGTATGGCGGCGGTGCGCACCGGGTCGTCGGCGAACCAGGCCATGCCCTGTTCGTCCATCCGCGGCACCAGCACCGGCTTGCGGTGCGCCAAGCTCCACGCGTACGGCGAACCGGGTTGGAAACGGTGCACGTTGCCGGTGCGGGCGATCGGCTTCAGGGTCGAGCCGTGCACCGAATGGAAGGCCATCCGCCGCAGCAGCGCCGAGCCGTCCGCCGGCGCGCGGGCCTCACGCTCGCCGCGGACCAGCTCCTCCAGCACCTCCACCACCACCGTGTCGGCCAGCCTGGGCGTCGCCACCTCGGCCAACTCCTGTGCGGTCTGGGCGAGATCGAGCGTGGTGCCGATCCGGGTCGAGGCCACGTTGACCAGCGCCAGGCGCTCCTGCGCGGCCTTGGCCTCGCGCAGCGCCTGCTGGCGGGCCAGCACGGTCTGGTGCTGGCGCAGGTACAGCCGGGCGTTGTCGATCGCGACGGCGGCCCGCGAGGCCAGCTCGTCACCGAGCGTGATGTCGGCCTCCGCGAAGGACTCGCGCTCACCGCGCCGCGAGTACACCACCATGCCGAGCGTGGTGCCGCGCGCCACGAGCGGGGTGATCCGCACCGAGCGCGGCCGGTCGCCGAGGTAGGCCTGCCGGCGGCTCTCGTTGATGCCCTCGCTCAGCACCGGCAGCTCCCAGGACGGGGTGACCACCGTGCGCCCGGTGCTCATCGCGCGGGCGTACGGGGAGTCCGGCGGCAGCTCGTACACGGCGTCCACCGGCAGCGCCTCGGACGGGTAGAGCGGGTCGGCAGTCGCCAGCGCCAGGCGACGCACCAACTGGGGCGTGTCCGGGGCGGGCGGCTCGACGTTCCGGCCGGCCACCAGTGCCTCCAGCGCGAACACCCCGCTGATGTCCGCGACCCGGGGCACCATCGCGTCGGCCAGCTCCCGGGCGGTCTGCCGCAGGTCGAGCGTGGTGCCGATGGAGGCGGTCGCATCGACCAGCAGGGCCAGCCGCTCCTGCGCGCGGGCCGCCCGGGCATCGGCCCGGAACCGCTCGGTGATGTCGATGACGGTCGAACTCACCCCGAGCACCCGACCGCTGCGGTCCTCCAGCCGGAAGTAGGAGGCCGACCAGGCGTGGTCGTGCTGCGGGTCACCCGGGGTCCGGCCGTGCGAGCGGGTGTCCACCACCGGCTCGCCGCTCTCCAGCACCTGGCGCATCACCGCTTCGGCCTCGGCGCCGTTGATCCCGGGCAGTACCTCGGTGAGCCGGTGGCCCAGGTGCTGTCCGGGGGCCAGACCGTTGGCCCGGGCCAGCGCCTCGTTCAACCGGACGAAACGCAGCTCGGTGTCGAAGACTCCCATGCCGACCGGGGACTGGGTGAAGAACCCGTCCAGGACCGCCAGGTCCGCCTGGATCCGGCGCAGCGTCGTCACCTCGGAGGCCACCGCCAGCACCAGCGGTTCACCGCCGGGCCCGCGGATCGGATGGGTGCGGAACTCCAGGTTCACCAGGTGCCCGTCACGGTGGCGCACCGGGAACACGCCGGTCCAGGGCCGGCCCTCGAGGATCCGCTGGAACAACTGGAGCACCTCGGGCCGCTCCACGTCGGAGGTCAGCAGCTTCGCCGCCTTCGCCCCGACCGCGTCCTCCGCACGGTGACCGAGCAGTGCCTCCGCGTCGCTGCTCCAGTGCAGGATCCGCCCGTCCGCCGCGATCAGCGCCGTCGCGATCGGCACCATCAGCAGGGCGTCCTGCTGCGGCTCCTCCTCGCGCTGCGTGTTGTGGTCCACCATGGCCAGAGAACCGTCCCAGAAGCGTCCGGAGATCGTTCCCACCAGCCCTGCCATCTTCGCACGCGGCCCCGGGCGGCCGCTCACCGTGGCAGCAGGCGCTCCTGGGCCGGCCACCCGACGAGCAGCGGCTCCCCGCCCAGTACCGGCGCGTCACCGTGCCCGGGCACCGGGAACGCGGCCGCATACTCCTCGGCGGGTGCAGGCAGCGCCTCCCCGGCCGTCCACCCCCCGACGGCCGCCTCCGGGCACAGCACGAACAGCCCCGAGCCGGTCCCGTCCCAGCCGCGCCGCGCCGCGCCGCGCCGCGCGGTGCGGTGCGGTGCGCGGGAAGTCGGCGGGGTCGACTTCTTGTGCGTTCTTGTGCGTCACCGTACGGCCGAGGGCTTTCGGGCCGGCTGCGTGGCATCCGTCTGCGTATCCGTGTGGGCGGCTGCGTGGGACGTCGGCCGGGTCGACTTCTTGACCGTCACCGGGTGGCGGCGGGTTCTCGGGCTGGCTGCGCTGTGTCCGTCTCCGCGTCCGTGCGGGCTTCGGCGGTGCGGGCGGCGAGGGCGAGCAGGGCGCCGAGCAGGCAGAGGGCGGCGGCGACCAGGACGGCCCGATCGCAGCCCGCCGCGAGGGCGCGGGCCGCCGCCTCGGGGCCGGGCGCGCCCGGGCGGGCGGAGCCGGCGACGGCGACCGTGACCGCCACGCCGAGGGCCGAACCCAGGTAGCGGGAGGTGTTGTTGGCGCCGGAGCCCATCGCCGCCCGGTGTGCCGGGACGCTGCCGACCGCCAGCCGGGCGAGGGCCGCGTTGAGCACCCCGCTGCCGATGCCCGCGACGGCGAGCCCCGGGGCCAGTCGCAGCCAGGACGAGCCGGGCGTGAGCCCGTACAGGCCCAGCTCGCCCGCCCCGCAGACCAGCAGCCCGAGGGCGACCTGCGCGGTGGCCGACAGGTGCGCCGCCAGCCGTCGGGCCTGCAGCGCGGACACCACCGACAGGCCCGACCACAGCGCCAGCACGCCGCCCGCCGCCGGCCCGGACAGGCCGAGTACGCCCTGGAGCAGGGTGGGCAGGTAGCTCATGAACCCGACCAGCGACAGCCCGGTGAACAGCGCCCCGCCGGTGGCCGCGATGAAGCCGGGGCTGCGGAACAGCGCGAGGTCCAGCATCGGCTCCCGCACCCTCGCCTCGACCACGGCGAACGCCGCCAGCAGCAGCACCCCGCCCACCAGCAGCGCCACCACCGAGGGCCGCCCCCACCCGCTGCGCCCCTCGGCCAGCCCCGCGATCAGGCAGGACGTTCCGGTGGCGAGCGTGAGCACCCCGTACGGGTCGAATGCGCGCGGCCGCTCGGCCCGTGACTCGGTGAGGACGGCGACGGCGCAGGCGGCCACGACGGCCGAGGCCACCGCGATGCCGCCGCTGACCGCGCGCCACCCGGCCCACTGCTGGACCAGTGCGCCGTACACCGGGCCGATCGCGATCCCGAGGCCGACGGCCGCACCCCAGACGCCCAGTGCCCGGATCCGTTCGGGCCCGGTCGGGTGGGCGTGGCTGATCAGGGCGAGTGCCGGTGCCAGGACGGCCGCCGAGGCGAGGCCGAGGAGTACTCGGGCGGCCAGGTAGACGGCGCCGCCGGGGGCCAGGGTGGACAGCGTCTCGGCAGCCGCGAACAGCAGCACGCCGAAGGTGAAGACCCGTTTGCGCCCGTGGTCGTCGGCGGCGCTTCCGGCGGTGAGCAGCAGCGCCGAGATGCCGACCAGGGTGCCGGTGAGGATCCAGGTGCGGCCGGAGGCGCCCAGGTGGGCGGCTTGGGCGGTGGCGGCGAGCGAGGCGGTGGGGGCGGTGTAGGCCACGGTGGTCAGCGCGGTCGCCGCCGAGGTGGTCGCGAGCGTGGCGCCGGGCCGGACGCGCGGAGGCGGGGTGGCGGGGGAGGAGGTGGGTGGTGCCGGGGAGGAGCCGGGTGCTGCGGGGGGCATGGGTGTTCCCTCCGGACTGGACCCCGGGACCGGCCGTTCCGCCCCGAAGGTCTGGTGAATGAACCTTCGTTTCGGGTGGCACGCTACCACTGTTGGTCTGTTCATTGAACCCGCTAGGGCCGTGGACTAGGCTGGCGCCCATGGCCCTGGGAACCGACTACGAACTGCAGGACTGCGCACTGGCCCGCGCCCTGGAGGTGGTCGGCGAGCGCTGGAGCCTGCTGATCTTGCGCGACGCGTTCTACGGGGTGCAGCGCTTCAACGACTTCCTCACCCACCTCGGCATCCCGCGCGCCGTCCTCACCACGCGCCTCAACGCCCTGGTCGCGGCCGGGGTGCTGAGCAAGGAGCCGTACCAGCAGGCGCCGCTGCGCCATGGCTATCTGCTCACCGAGACCGGCCTCGAACTCTGGGGCCCGCTCTACCAGTTGAGCCGCTGGGGCGGCCGGCACGCCACCGAGGGCGGCCCGCACCACCTCTTCGCGCACGCCGCCTGCGGCACCGACCTCGACCTCGTCGGCGCCTGCCCGACCTGCGGCGGTTCACCCGTCCCGCCGGCCGAGATCACCATGCGCCCCAACCCCGCCCGCTCGGGCAGTCGCCGCGAGGACCCGGTCTCCCGCGCTTTGGTCGGCCCGCACCCGCTGCTCGAACCGATTGCCTCGGCGGCCGTGCCCGCCTAATGGGAGCTACCGGGTTGTAGAAGACTCGGTGCCGTAGCCGCCAGCAGGTGAGCACTCTCGCCGCCGGAGCCGTTCGAGCTCTGAGG